>NZ_JAASIO010000001.1:521236-847972 GCF_019731765.1 Gordonibacter massiliensis (ex Traore et al. 2017)
ATCTGGCCGTATAGGTTGATTCGATGAGGCGATCCCGCTCCTTCGATTCCCCCCTCCTTCCTTCGGGGGGGGGGGGGTCTTTCAACGAGGTCGCACGCAACGTGCGGGAGCGAGGAAGCATCAATGGAAGGCGCAATCAATTCGATACTCTCGGGTTTGTCCGAATTGGTTTACCTGTGCGACGTCGAAACGTACGAACTCGTGTACCTCAATGAAACCGGCCAAAAAGCCTTCCATGCAAGCGAGGCGAAGGGCGAGCCTTGCTACCGCGTTCTGCAGGGCAGGGATGCGCCGTGTCCGTTCTGCACGAACGACAAGCTGGGTTTCGATTCGTTCTACGAGTGGGACACGACCAACGAGGTGACGGGCCGTCGTTACTTCCTGCGCGACAAGCTGCTGAACTTGGACGGGCGCACGCTGCGCCTGGAGATCGCGTTCGACGTGACTGGTCGGCAGAACGAAAAGGACCAGTTCAAGTTCCTTGCCGATGCCGGTGTGGTGGTTATCGACTGCATCAAGATCCTCGAGACCCAACCCGACCTGCCCAAAGCTCTCGATGAGACGTTGCGACGGCTGGGGACGTTCCTCGAGGCCGATCGGGCTTACATCTTCGAGGTGGAAGGCGATTCCATGTCGAACACGCACGAGTGGTGCGGGCTTGGCGTGGAACCACAGCTCCCCGACCTTCAGGACATGCCCCTCTCGCTCATCGATCATTGGTTGGCGCGCTTCGAGGCTGGCGAGGCCGTGCTCATCGACAGCGTGGCTGATTTGCCGGAAGACCGGCGCGATGAGCATGACGTGCTTGCGGCTCAGGGCATAAGCTCGCTTGCGGCCGTGCCCATCGAAATAGACGGACGGTTGGCGGGCTATCTCGGCGTCGACAATCCTTTGCATGGGAACCTCGGGATCATCGAGATGCCGCTTGTCGGGTTGGCGTACTTCACGTCGTCCAGTATGAAGCGCGCGTACGTGCAGAAGCAGCTTGAAACGCTCACGTGGAGCGACCCGCTGACCGGCACCCACTCTCGGGCCGCGTTCCACCGTGATTTCGACCGGGGCACGTTCGATCGCATCGGGTTCGCCTTGGTGGACGCCGACCGGCTGTCGGAGATCAACCGGGAGGAAGGGCGCCCTGCGGGCGACGAAATGCTTCGCCGCATCGGCTCTTGCCTGCGCGAGGTGTTCGGCGATGCCGTGTACCGCATCGGCGACGACGAGTTCTGCGCCGTGGCCATGCACATCGACTACGCGCGCTTTGCCGACCTCGCCGTTCGCGCAGCGCAGCTGTTCCTCGACGAAGGCATTCCGGCGTCGCTCGGCCCGGCATGGCACGAGCGGTGCGCGAACACCACGAGTCTGCTCGACTTGGCGGGCGACCGCATGCGCAGCGCGAAGCGCGGCCGGCATCGTGCGGTGGACCTGGGCGTCGACTTGGAGTCCGACGCGGCCGTGAGCAGCCTTCTGCGGCCGGGCGGTGCGCAGGAGGCTGCGGACAAGAACTTGCTGGATATCCATCTTATGCCGCAGTCTTCGAGCGAAACGGGCGAAATCGTCGGCGCCGAGGCGCTCATCCGCTATCGCGACAGCGAGCGCGGCATGCAGGCGCTTCCCTCGTCGTTCATCCCCGCCTTGGAGGACATGGGCGAGATCGCCGCCATCGACTTCTTCGCGCTGTCGAAGGCGTGCGAGACGGTGGCGCGCTGGCAGCGGGAGGGCAGGAAGGCGATCCCGCTCGCCGTGAACTTCTCACGCCGGACCATCGGAGACGAGGGGTTCGTCGAGCGCGTCGCCCAAGCGGTGGCGTCGCACGGTGTCGACCGGTCGTTTATCGAGATCGAGATCACCGAATCGGCCCGCGAGGAGGACAAGACGCTGTTGCGCACGGTGGCCGAGGGGCTGCGGGCCTTGGGGTTCCGGGTGGCCATCGACGACTTCGGAGTGGACAACGCCAACTTCCAGCTGTTCATCCAGTTGGGGTTCGATGTGCTGAAAATAGACAAGTCGCTCGTATGGGGGCTGGGCACCGAGGATCGCACCATGCAGGTGATCTGCGGGTTGGTGAACCTGTGCACGGGTCTGGGCATCGAGACGGTGGCCGAGGGCATCGAGACCGACGAGCAGTACCGCGCCCTGCGCGAGGCCGGGTGCACGCGCGCGCAGGGCTACCTCATCGGACGCCCCCAGCCCATCGGAGAGTTCGAGCGGGGGTTTCTGGACGTCTGACGCGGCTATCCGTTTCTCAGCGTGTCGCGCAGGGCGCTCATAAACCAGTCGACGTCGCTTTTGTCGAACACGAGCGGCGGGCGAATCTTCAGCACGTTGCCGAAGGGCCCGCATAGCGAGGTGAGCACGCGCCGCTCGCGCATGCCCTCGATGAGGCGCACGGCGGCAGGGTAGTCGGGGTCGGTGGTGCCGGGTGCCACCACGTCGGCTCCGATGAACAGTCCGGCGCCGCGCACATCGCCGATCTGCGGAAACTCGCGTGCGAGCGAGCGCAGCTCTTCGAGGAGGACGCCGCCTATGCGCCGCGCGTTGCCCATGGTGTCCTCTTCGCGCATCGCGTCGAGCGTGGCCTGGGCGGCCGCCATGGCCACGGGGCTGCCGGCGAACGTGTTGAAGTACGGGGAGCTTTGCGCGAAGGCGTCGAGCACGTCTTCGCGCGCGGCCACGGCCGAGCAGGCTATGCCGTTGGCCATGGGCTTTCCCATGGTCACGATATCGGGCACCACGTCGTGGCGCTCGAACCCCCAGAACGTGCCCGTGCGCGTGAACCCAGGCTGCACCTCGTCGGCGATGTACACGCCGCCCAGCTCGTGCACCGCTTCCACCACCGGCTTCAAGAATCCCGGTTTCCCGGGAAACACGCCGTCCGAGGAGAAGATGTCGTCGATGAGCAGGCCCGCGAACGCTATGCCGTGCCGCCGCATGTCGGCCGCCTGCTTGCGCACGTGCTCGGCCATCCAGGTGCCCAGGTCCTCGGTTCGCAGACGGTAGGTGTCGGGCGTGGGTATCATGCGCATGTCGACGGCCATGGGCTGCTCGTGCCCGATGGAGGGGGACAGCTTCGTGATGAGCTCGGTGTTGCCGTGGTAGGCCTCGCTCGTGACGATGATGCCCGTGCCGCCCGTGTACGCCCGCGCCACGCGCACGGCCAAATCGTTCGCTTCAGATCCTGAGAGCAGGAACATGACGCGGTTCAGCTCGCCGGGCATGGTGGAGAGCAGGTCCTCGGCGTAGTCGAGGATGCTCTCGTGCAGGTAGCGGGTGTGCGTGTTGATAAGGCCCAGTTGGCGCGACACGGCTTCCTGCACCGCAGGGTGGCTGTGCCCGAGGGACGGGATGTTGTTGTACACGTCGAGGTACTCCGTGCCATCGCCGTCGAACAGCCTGGTTCCTCTGCCGCGCACGAGGTTGAGCGGGTGGTGGTAGAACAGCCGGTAGCTGGGGCCGAGGATGGCGCGGCGCTCGGCCAGGCTGCGCGTGCGCTCGTCCAGATCGGCCATGTCCTCCGGTCTGAAACTGTTCGAATCCATAATGGTCGACGATGTGGTCATGACGGGTCTCCTTGGGCTCTCGACGGTCGATGGTTTGCAGGCGAAGTGTGCCATCCCCGTGTTTCGCCTGCGTTAATCCTTCCGTTTCGGCGCATAGGTTAAACCGAGGTTTCGCGGCTATTTCCCGTCGGTAAAAAAGCGCGTTCGGGTTTGTTTCGCCTCGTCATGAAGCCGGCCTTCGGCGTGTCCTTTGCTAGGGTGCGGGCATCACGGCAAAGCGGTTTCACGTCAACGGGCGATCGAGGAGGACTTCATGGCAACCATGGCGACGAAGATGCGGGCATGTGCGGAACCTGTGCGGCAGGGCGGGGGGCCGGTTGGCGAGGCCGGGTCGCCGCGCGTCGATCGATCGTGCGCTGAGGCGGCGGAACAAGCCGTCCAAGCGGCCGAGCGCACGCTGGCGATGGCGGCCGACGTGCAAGAAGCCGAGGCGCGGCAGACCGCGAGCGAGCGAACTCCCGGCCTGCGCATGCCGCCGCAGCTGCAGGCTACCGGGGGCGCCACGGGCTTGGCGGCGTTCGCGGCTTACAGCAAAGGGTCGCTGGCGCCGTGGTGGCTGTTTCAGGGCGTGTGCGACGCGTGGGGGTTCGACGTGTTCAGCACGGAGCTGCGCCTCATCACCGTGTCGGAGAACGCAACGTATTTGGTGGTATGCCGCGACAAGCCGTTCGGGGTGGTGCGCGTGTCGCAGCCGGGATACGTGGGCGGCCCCGTGGCGGTGGCCTCCGAGATCGCCTGGGTCGAGGCGCTGCACGCCGTGGAAGGGGTGAACGTGGTGGACGACGTCCCCACGGCGGCCGGGTTCAAGGTGGCCACGGTGTCCGACGGGTCGGGGACGGAATGGGCGTGCGTGTGCACCGGTTTCGTGGAGGGCGTGGTGCTTGAGGACTTGCCCGACCCCTCGTCGTTCTACCGCACCATCGGGCGCTGGGCGGCCCTGTTCCACGCCCACGCCCGCACGTGGCATAGGCCGGACGGGTTCGAGCGCTTCAACTGGGACCTCACCGACATGGTGGGCGAGCGCCCGCGCTGGGGGCGTTGGGAGGACAAGCAGCTTGCTCCGGGTGAGTTCGACCTGTTCAAACGCGCCGAAACGGCGGCTCTTCGCGTGATGGAACACGTGCCGCGCACGAGCAAGACCTGGGGTTTGATCCATGCCGACCTTCGTCCCTCGAACGTCATCGCGAGCGTCGACGGGTCGCTCACCGTCATCGACTTCGACGACTGCGGCTTCTCGTACTACCTCTACGACTACGCCGCGGCCCTCTCGTTCGTCGAGCACGAGCCGTACGCCCCCGCCATGGCGAAGGAGTGGGTGGCCGGCTATCGGGAGGTCGCGCCGTTGTCCGACGAGGACCTCGCCTGTGCGAGCGCGCTTTCGATGATCCGTCGTTTGCAGATGGTGGGTTGGACCACCAACCACTACGCCGACGCGCTGCCCGACGGCCTGTACGACGCGCAGGTGCCGGGCACCGTCTACTGCGCCGAGCGCTACCTGCAAAGCCCCACCTGGCTGATGGAATGACCAAGGCGACAGACTGGAAGCAACAACGGATTTATCCGAGCACATACCGACGGCGTTAATCATTTGAAGGAGGCATCATATGGCTGCTGCACGCGAGGCCGTCACCGTGCCCGCAAGCGCGGGAGCGGTGACGGCGGAAACGAACGACTACTTTGCAAAGCGCGCGCTGAAGAAAGGCTCGGCCGGCTGGCTTTTGCTGGCGGGCTTGGGCGTGTCCTACGTGATATCGGGAGACTTCTCCGGCTGGAACCTAGGCATGGCGCACGGCGGGTTCGGCGGCCTGCTCATCGCGTTCGCTGCCATGGGCATCATGTACGCGTGCATGGTGTTCGGCCTGGCCGAGATGTCCTCGGCGCTGCCCACGGCCGGCGCGGGCTACGGCTTCGCCCGGCGCGCCCTCGGCAAGCTGGGCGGCTACGCCACCGGCGTGGCCATCCTCATCGAGTACTCCATCGCCCCGGCCGCCATCTCGGTGTTCATCGGCGGGTACGTGGAGTCGCTCGGCCTGTTCCCGGGCTTGTCGCCCATCGTCGTCTACGGCGCTTGCTTCGTGCTGTTCATCGCCATCCACCTGATCGGCGTGGGCGAGGCGCTCAAGGTCATGTTCGCCATCACGGCTGTGGCCATCGTGGCGCTCATCGCGTTCGCGGCGGGCATGATCCCGCACTTCGACGCGGCGAACCTGTTCAACATAGCCGCCGACGGCTCAGCGGGTTCCAGCTCGTTTCTGCCGTTCGGCGTGAGCGGCGTGCTGGCAGCGCTGCCCTTCGGCATCTGGTTCTTCTTGGCCGTCGAGGGCGTTCCGCTGGCGGCCGAGGAGGCGAACGACCCGAAGAAGGACATGCCGAAGGGTATCATCGCAGCCGTGTCCGTGCTGGTGGTGACGGGGCTCACCGTGCTGCTGCTGTGCCCCGGCGGCGCGGGCGCCGCGCTCATGAGCGCGTCCGGCGCGCCGCTGCCCGACGCGTTGAACGCCGTGGGGGAGACCGGCTTGGCCACCTTCGTGAACTATGCGGGTTTGGCGGGCCTGGTGGCTTCGTTCTTCTCCATCGTCTTCGCCTATTCCCGCCAACTGTTCGCGCTGTCCCGCGCGGGGTACCTGCCGCGCTTCCTGTCCGTGACGAACGGGCGCAAGACGCCCACGTGGGCGCTGCTCGTGCCCGGCGGCATCGGGTTCGTGCTGGCCTCCGCGCTGCAGAACGGCGACATCCTCATCAACATCGCCGTGTTCGCCGCCGCCATCTCCTACGCGCTCATGAACCTGTCGCATATCGTGCTGCGCGTGAAGGAGCCGGATCTGGAGCGTCCGTACAAGACGCCGGGCGGCGTGGTGACCACGGGTATCGCGTTCGTCTTGTCCTGCGTGGCCGTGGTGGCGACGTTCTTCGTGGACGTGACGGCTGCCCTGTGCGCCGCCGGCGCGATGGCGTGCTTCGTGGCGTACTTCCTGCTGTACAGCCGCAAGCACCTGGTGGCGAACGCTCCGGAAGAGGAGTTCGCCTGCCTGGCCGCTGCGGAAAGCGAGCTGCGCTAGGGACTGTCGACGCCGGAGGGCTTGGTAAGCCTTCTGCAAAATCGGGCCGGCCGATCCTCGCGGCGCGGGATCATCTGATAAGCTGATGTGCGAGAGAAAACCCGTCGGGGGCCGAAGCGGCCCCCGACGTGCGCGAAAGGACTGCTGCATGGAAACATCCCGCATCGGCGTCATCTTCGATTGCGACGGCACGTTGCTCGACTCGATGGGCGTATGGCGCGAGGTGGAGGGGGAGCTCGCACGCCGCGCTGGCGTGACGTTGACTGCGGCCGATGTCGACGAGCTCACCACGCTCACCATTCCCGAATGCGGTGCGTTCTTCCACGAGCGGTACGGTTTGGGCGATTCGAGCGAGGCGGTGGTGCGCACGATCGACGAGCTGATGCTCGACTTCTACCGCACGCGCGCCGAGGCGCGACCCGGCGCGCTAACGTTCGCACGCCAGCTTGCCGAGCGGGGCGTGCGCCTGAGCGTGGCTTCGTCCAGCCCGCTGCCCTACCTGCAGGCAGGGCTCGCACGGTGCGGCTTCACGCCTTATTTGGACGCCATCGTCTCGGTGGACGACGTGGGGAAGTCGAAGCGCGAGTCGGCCGTGTACGACCGAGCCCGCGAGGCCATGGGCACGCCGTTGGCAACCACTTGGGGCGTCGAAGACTCGGTGTACGCCGTGCACACGCTGCGCAAAGCCGGCTACCGCACGCTCGGCATCTACGATTGCGACATTTCCGGCACCCCCGAGCAGCTGGAAGCAGCAGCCGACCGGTTCGTCGCAAGCTTCGAAGAACTGGATGCCGATACGTTTTTGAGCTGGAATTAGCAGACAAGGGGCGATTCGGCTTGAAGCGCCCCTTGTCTTGTTCCTGCTAGATTTGCTTCTCGATCCAAGCGACAAGCTCATCGAACCCCATGGTGCCGTCCGCGACGGCGATGACGACGTTGTAGAAGTCCTGAGTCCGGGGTTTGAACTTCACCCCGTTGCCGCGTAGGAACGCAATGATGAGGGCTGTTCCCGTTCGCTTGTTCCCGTCGGCGAAAGGGTGGTTCTTGATGATCCCATAGCCGTATCGGGCCGCTTTTTCCTGTGTGGAAGGATAAAGATCTTGCCCTCCGAAAGAGGCGAAAGGCTGAGCCAAAGCCGAATCAAGAAGCCCTTCGTCGCGAACTCCCGGCATTCCCCCGTTACGTTTCAGTTGGTCTTCATGGATTGCGAGCACGATATGCTTGGGTATGGGAGAAAGATCGCGCCCGCTCATTTCGACAGAGCCTCAAACAAATCACGGTACTCGTCCGCAGCTTTCAAGTATGCATCTAGATACATGGTTCCATTTTCGCCGTCTGAGGCATTGTCGTCGATGGGAACGATTTTCACATAGGGTTTGCTTCCCTTGATAACGGTTACCTCGATGTTGTCCTCATACACGCGCTTTGCAATGGTCGGAAATTGCGCGCGGGCTTCCGATGCCTTGACTGTGAGGGGCATGGCGATTCCTCCTCTCGATTCTCCGATTTCAATTATGCTTAAATTATAGCATGAAAATCAGCTGAAAATTGTGCAGTTTTCGAGAAAAAAGTGGCGGCAGCGGCCGTTCCCGCCTCACCTGCCCTCTAGGACGGCTTCAATCCCAGGGATTGCTCTCGAACAGGGGATCGGGGTCGGCCGGGCGGTCGGAGTAGGGATCGTAGCCGTCATCGTCTTCCGCCTCGGGGCGGATGAAGGGGTCGTCGGCTTTCGCATCTTCTGCCGTGCGCCCGCGCGACCGCTCGCCCTCGCCGGCAGCTGGCACGGGCGTGGTCACGGGGCGCACGGTGTAGCGCGGCTTGCTATTCATGTGCGATGCCTTCCGCACGGAGTACGTCGGCCTCCGCTTCCTCGCCCATGCTGTCCAAGTCGTACGGCGTGGTCTGGTACACGTAGTAGTTCAGCCAGTTCGTGTAGAGCAGCTGGGCATGGGCGCGCCAGGTGGCGCGCGGTTTTTGCGCGGGGTCGTCGTTCGGGAAGTAGTGGCGCGGCAGGGGCATGTCCAAGCCCTTCGCGATGTCGCGGTCGTATTCCGCCATGAGCGTGTCGGCGTCGTACTCTGGGTGGCCGAATACGAAGAAATGGCGGCTGTCGGTGCTCTTGGCCAGGTAGACGCCGGCTTCGTCGGACACGGCGATAAGCTCCAGATCGGGGTGCGCCTCGATGTCCTCGGCGTGCACCTCGGTGTAGCGCGAATGGGGTGCCATGAAGAAGTCGTTGAAACCGCGCACGAGCGGCGAGGAGGGCTTCACCACCTCGTGCTCGAACACGCCGAACAGCTTGGTGGGCAGCTCGTACTTGGGAATGCCGTAATGGTAGTAGATGCCCGCCTGCGCGCCCCAGCAGATATGAAGCGTGGAATGCACGTTCGTGGCCGACCAGTCCATGATGGCCGCCAACTCGTCCCAATAGTCCACGTCCTCGAAGTCCAGCAGCTCGACGGGCGCGCCGGTGATGATCATGCCGTCGAAGCGCTCGCCTTTGATCTCGTCGAACGTGGTGTAGAAGGTTTCCAGATGCTGCTCGGACACGTTCTTGGCCTCGTGGCTGGCCGTTTGCATGAGGTCTATCTCTATCTGCAGCGGCGTGTTCGAGAGCTTGCGCATGATCTGCGTCTCGGTGACGATCTTCGTGGGCATGAGGTTCAGCAGCACGAGCTTCAGCGGGCGGATGTCCTGGTGCATGGCCCGGTACTCGGTCATGACGAAGATGTTCTCGCCTTCCAAGATATCGGTGGCGGGCAGGGAGTCGGGGATTCTGATGGGCATGGCGGCTCCTTCTGTTCTCGTGTGGCGCAAACGTTTGTTCTCGCGCCTCGCGCGTTCCATTGTACGGCAAAAGACGTTCGGATGCCGCCGAAAGCGTTTGCCCGATTATAGTAAAAATCGATCATGAGTTATCAGAAAGACGGCGCTACCGAACGCGAACACCCGGCGGCTATAATGATGCGGACACAAGACCACCCAACCTGCGCGAACGAGGAGCCCCCATGAGCGAGAGCATCGGCACCACCTGCGTCCAAGGCGGTTACCGCCCCGGAGACGGCGATCCCCGGCAGATTCCCATCTACCAGTCAACCACCTGGAAGTTCGATTCGAGCGAGCACATGGGCCGCCTGTTCGATTTGGAGGAGGCGGGCTACTTCTACACGCGCCTGTCCAACCCCACGAACGACTTCGTGGCTGCAAAGATCGCCGAGCTCGAGGGCGGCACGGCGGGCATGCTCACGTCGTCGGGCCAGGCGGCGAACTTCTTCGCCGTGTTCAACATCGCGGGCTGCGGCGACCATGTGGTGGCGTCGTCGGCCATCTACGGTGGCACGTACAACCTGTTCGCCGTGACCATGAAGCGCATGGGGGTGGAGTTCACGTTCGTCGCCCCCGATTGCACGAACGAGGAGCTGGAGGCCGCGTTCCGCCCGAACACGAAGGCCGTGTTCGGCGAGACCATCGCCAATCCCGCGCTCACGGTGCTCGACATCGAGCGGTTCGCCGCCGCGGCGCACGCGCACGGGGTGCCGCTCATCGTGGACAACACGTTCCCCACGCCGGTGAATTGCCGTCCCGTCGAATGGGGCGCCGACATCGTCACGCACTCCACCACGAAGTACATGGACGGCCACGGCGCCAGCGTGGGCGGGTGCATCGTGGATGCCGGTCGTTTCGATTGGTTCGCGCATGCTGACAAGTTTCCGGGCCTCACCACGCCCGACGAGAGCTACCACGGCGTGGTGTACGCCGAGCGCTTCGGTTTGGGGGGTGCATTCATTACGAAGGCCACGGCCCAGCTCATGCGTGATTTCGGCTGCTCCCAGTCGCCGCAGAGCGCGTTTCTCATCAACATGGGGCTGGAAAGCCTGCACCTGCGCATGGCTCAGCACAACAAGAACGGCCTGGCGCTCGCGCAGCATCTGGCGGCGCATCCGAAGGTGGCGTGGGTTCGCTATCCCGGCTTGCCGGGCGATACGCAGTTCGAGCTGGCACGGAAGTACCTGCCGGGCGGCGCGAGCGGCGTGGTGAGCTTCGGCGTGGCCGGCGGGCGCGCGGCGGCCGAGACGTTCATGGCGAGCCTCAAGCTCGCGCAGATCGCCACCCACGTGGCCGACGCGCGCACGTGCGTGCTGCACCCGGCCAACGCCACGCACCGCCAGATGAACGACGACGAGCTGGCCGCCGCCGGCATCACGCCCGACCTCGTGCGCCTATCGTGCGGCATCGAGGCCACCGAGGATCTCGTGGCCGACGTGGACCAGGCGCTCGCGGCGGTGTAACCAAGGGCGAACGTCAATGATTATTTGATCGAAAATCGTCTGCGCATCGTTTTTGCGCGAGTGGTTATACTGCTTGCTGTCAGATAGTTCGGCGACAAGGAGAGCGAGCCATGGACATGCAGACGATCGTCGATCAAGTCGTGGAAGCGTTGCGCGAGGCGCCGGAGAAAGCGCAGGAGGTCATGGCCGATCCGGCAGGTGCCGTCGAGCAGATCACGGGGCATCGGCTCGAAGCGGACGATTTGGCTTCGGTTGCGCAGGGCGTGCTCGCGAAGATTGGCGAAGAGGGCGGCGAGCTTCAGGAGAAGCTGGCCGGCTTGGGCGACTCCATCGGCGAGACGGTCTCGTCGTTCCTCGGCAACAACGAAACGTTCGGCAACCTGCTGGACAACATTTTCAAGAAGTAGCCGTTCCTCATTCGAATTCGCATACGTTCCGGCTTGGTGCCACGTGGACGAAGGGGAAGAACGCGAGGGAGGGCCCATGCGGGCCCTCCCTCGCGTTCGCAGATGTCAGAGCTGCAAGATACTACGCCGCCTTGGGCAGCTGTTCTTCGGCGTTCTCGCCCGCGTCTTTCTCATCCGGCGCGTCCTGGCTCATGCCGGTCTCGTCGCCTCCCACTTTGATGACGTTCGCGAGCGCTGCGGCGACCGCCTCGGGATCGGCCTTCGAGAGCACGTCGGTGCCGTTCTCCACCGTGCAGCCCGAGCAACCGCGCGTGCGCTTCGCGTCGATGGCGTCCTGCACGGTGCCGGAGTAGATGGTGCCGGAATTCTTGATGTACTGGCAATCGGGGTTGAAGTGGTACACCTCGCCGAACGGCGTCCAGTAGGCCAGCCCGTCGTCGGATAGCACGGCCGCGCCGGCCTCGGCCTGGTCGAGGTCTTCCTGCGTGGCCGGATGGTAGTCGACGCCGCTCGCTACGGCGGCTATCAGCGCCACGGCCGCCACGATGGTGCCCACGCGCTTCGTGCCCTTGTCCAAATCCTTGTTCGTCAGCATGAGCAGGATGATGGGCGCGAACGCGATAGCCGCGATGATGACGCCCAGATCGGTTTGCACCCAGTACGCTACCTTGTTCTCCTTGGATGCGGGCGCCACGTGATTCGCGTGCTTCCACAACTGCGAGCCGGCCACCACCAGCACCAGGTCGGCAACCAGGAAGATGACGAGCCAGGTGGAAGCCGCCGGGCCCGGCAGAAACAACGTGCCGTTCATCACGAGGACGGCCAAAACCTCGCATACCAGGCCCAGCACCCACAGCACGATCGCGCCGATGCGGAAGGGAAGCGCCGAGCTCTTGCGGGCTGCGTGCATCTCGTCGCGCACGGCCTTGTTGGCCTCGGCACCCGAGCCGCCCTGATGGGGATGCGCAATGGTCTCGCCGGTCTTGGCGTCGACGAACGTGCGCTCCTTCGGCTCTTTTTTGGCAGGTGCTGCAGCGGCCTTGGGTTCGCTCGAGGCCTCGGGCTTCGCTTCTTCAGGTTTCGCCTTGGCTGCGGCTTCTGGTTCCGCTTCCCCCGCGGGCTGCGGATCGGCCGCCGTCTCGGGTTTCGCCTTCGATTTCGGTTCCGCTTTCGGCTTCTCGTCTTTGGCGGAAGGCTCCGCTTCGCTCTTGGCCTTCGACGCGGCCTTTGCGGGCTTCTTTGTCTCTGCGGCCTCGTCGTCGCTTTTCTTCGTTGCCATGTGCCCCCGTCTCCTTGCGGTTCAATATCTAGTTGAGCTGGGTCTTTGCCTGTGTGCCAGCGTGCTCCCCATTATAATTCCCGGAAGGAGAGGGCAGGTTTTCCCTGCTTGGGTACAAAAATATATTGAAAGAGGAAGCCATGGACGTGCAGGAGATCGTGGGTCAGTTGATGAAGTCGGCTGCGGAGAATCCCGAGAGCCTCAAGCAGTTCGGCGTCGATCCAGCCGCCGCCATCAAGGGCGCCACGGGCCTCGACTTGAGCGAGGAGGAAGTGACCGACGTGGTGAAGGCCGTCGAACCGCTGCTGGAGGGCAAGGAGCTCAACCTGGACGCCGTCATGAGAGCAGCCGGCGATTTCCTGGGCAACGACCCCGGCGCGCTCCTCGGCAAACTGGGCGGTCTCTTCGGCGGCAAGTAGTTAGCCTGCCATTCGAATATCGCATCATAGTTCGTCGTCAGCCAGCCTTTCGGCTACCCTTTTGCGAATTTCAACCTTCGCCTCTTCGGCCGTGTACGTTTGGGGGTGTCGTTTGTTGTGCTCGATGGCCTCGTCGATCATGAGCCCCACGTACTGGTCGTAGTCGAACGTCGCCGCATCGATGACCACGAGGGAGGCGCGGCCGTTCTTCGTCAGATAGATGGGCTGGCCGGTCTCTTTCGCCAGGGCCTCGATGCCGTTGTAGTCCCTGCGGATGTCGGTCGAAGAGCGAATGATGGGTGCTGCCATGCTGGTCTCCTTACGCGCGTATGCTACTTTAAGCATATTATAATATGCTTAAAGTAGCATACAAATATGTTTTAGAACAGTTTTTCCATTTCCGCTCGAAAAGCAATGCTGTCAATCGGAAAAGCGACAGAGCCTCGCATCTTTATGTAACGCTTTACCGTAGGCGACCCCCTTTCGCTCCTTCGAAATCGCTCCGATATGTTATGGTTGCGGCGCAAGGGGGAAGGGGCGCGTTTTGCTGCACGGAAAGCTCAAGTACAAGTTGGCGATACCCACCGTCATCATCATCGTGCTGCTCATGGCGTTGAACCTTACGTGGTCGTACACCTCGCAACGCGAGCAGGCCCAGGTGGCCATGCGCGAGCAGGCCAGCATGCTCACGCGGCAGCTGAACGCCATGTGGGATTTCATGGCCATCAACCAGGACCGCATCAACTACGATGCAGATGGCAACTACGACTTCAAGGGCCTGCACTGCTCCATCGTGGGCCTGAGCGTGAGCGGCCGCTTCTCGCAAGAGACCGATTACAAGATCCGCTACGTCAGCGACAGCCCGCGCAACTCCGCGCACGCCACCGACCCATTCGAAACGCAGGTCATGGAGCGCTTCCGCGAAGACCCGGAACTGGTCGAGTACGACGAGATGAGCGAATTCGACGGGCAGAGCTCGCTGCGCTACCTCACGCCGCTGCGCATAGACGCAAGCTGCATTTCCTGCCATGGCAGCCCGGCCGGCGAGAAGGACGTGACCGGGTACGCGAAGGAGGGCCTCGAACGGGGGGACCTGTACGGGGTCATCAGCGTGGTCGTGCCGTCGGAGATTTACGACGAGAGCATCGCGCAGAACGTCATGCGGGAGGGCTTGCTGTTCTTCGCGCTCATCGTGGCATGCGTGGTGTCCGTGTACTTCTTCGTTAACCGGTTCGTCACGGCTCCGCTCGAACGGCTGAAGAACGCCGTGCGCGTGACCGACGAGGGCCGCTTCGCCGTGGACGTGAAGGACGTGCGCGGCGACGGCGAGGTGCACGACCTCGCCGCGTACTTCGACACGATGAGCTCCGAGCTGAACACGCTGTACGACGACCTCGAAAGCCAGGTGGAGCTGCGCGCCGGCCAG
Source organism: Gordonibacter massiliensis (ex Traore et al. 2017) (assembly GCF_019731765.1). Classification (NCBI taxonomy): domain Bacteria; kingdom Bacillati; phylum Actinomycetota; class Coriobacteriia; order Eggerthellales; family Eggerthellaceae; genus Gordonibacter; species Gordonibacter massiliensis (ex Traore et al. 2017). The sequence continues at coordinate 535,673 of NZ_JAASIO010000001.1, forward strand.
CTGGTGCTGGCGAACGAGGAGCTGATCCGCCAGCGCGAACAGCTGGAATCCATGAACGAGCGTCTGTTCGAGGAGAGCCGCTACAAGTCCGACTTCCTAGCCATGATGAGCCACGAGTTGCGCACGCCGCTCACCTCGGTCATCGCGTTCACGGAAATACTGCAGGCGGAAGAGGCCGATGCGCAGGGCAACCGCGCGCGCATCCTCGGCGAGATTCGGCAGAACGCCGCCATCCTGCTCAGCCGCATCAACAACATTCTCGACGTCGCGCGTCTCGAGGCGGGCAAAAGCGAGCTCGACCTGCAACTGTTGGATGTGGCCGACGTGGTGAACAGCGTGGAGGCCGCGCTCGAGCCGTTGGCGAACGCCAAGCGCATCGCGCTTGCGGTGGAGGTCGCGCGCGACGTGCCGCTCATCACGGCGGATCCCGACAAGGCCCGCCGCATCGTGGAGAACCTGGCGGGCAACGCCGTGAAGTTCACACCGGAGGGCGGCCACATCTCCATCAGCGCGCTGTTCGATCGGGAGACCGACCGGGTGCTCGTGAGGGTGGAGGACGACGGCATCGGCATCGCGCCCGAGGACGTGCCGGTCATCTTCGACAAGTTCACGCAGGGCGACGCCTCCGCCTCGCGGCGTTACAACGGCAGCGGCCTGGGACTCTCGCTCGCACGCGAGCTGGCCGAGCTGCACGGGGGCACCATCGAGGTGCGCAGCGTTGCGGGAAAGGGCAGCACGTTCACGGCGGCGTTTCCGGTGCGGGCGAACAAGGCAGGGGCGACGGACGACGGGAAAGGTGCCGACGAAGGCGCAGGGGGAGAGGAGAGGGCGGATGGCTCGCATACTGCTGGCTGACGACGAGGAGAGCATGAAAAACGTGGTGGAGCACATCGTGGTGCAAGGCGGCCACGAGTTCCTGTACGCGAAGAACGGTGCGGACGCGCTGGCGCTGTTCGCCGATCGCGCGCCCGACCTCGTCATCCTCGACGTCATGATGCCCGACGTGAACGGTTTCGACGCGTGCGACGCTATTCGCCGTCGCGATCAGGACGTGCCTGTGATGTTCCTGTCGGCCAAAGGCGACATCGTCGACAAGAGCATGGGCTTCAAGATGGGTTGCGACGACTACCTGGTTAAACCGTTCAGCCCCGCCGAACTGGCGCTGCGCATCGAGGCGCTGCTCCGCCGCCGCGACCATGCGCGGCCGGATGCCGCAGCGAAGCGCTCGACCATCGAGGCGGGCGATCTGGTGCTCGACTTGGGCAGCTACGAGGCGGTGAAAGCCGGACGTCCGTTGGATCTGACGGCCAAGGAGTTCGAGATACTTTCCTTCATGGCCCAGCATCCCGGTCAGGTGTTCACGCGCGACCAGCTTTTCGAGAACGTATGGGGCGAAGACGTCGTCAGCGACGCGAACACCATCACCGTGTTCATCCGCAAGATTCGCGAGAAGGTGGAAGACGACCCTTCGAAGCCGCGCTACGTGCTCACCGTATGGGGCGTGGGGTATAAATTTGCCGCCTTTTCCATCGCTCATCAGGGACGGTAATACTTCAGTAATACTTTGGTAAGGGAAAAATAAGCTGCCGTCACAAAGAGCGTAACATTTCGCGCGTACCATCGACGGCAAGGACGAGGGGGCGCAGCCGGCAGGGGGACTGCTCGACGTGCGCGCTCCCCGCGTGCGAGGGAACCAATCTACGATGGGGGAGGATGACGTATGCAGAAAACCGGATTGTCACGACGGTCGTTCTTGGCGCTTTCGGGCGCCGTGGGCGCGAGCGCGCTCATGTTCGGCGGCTGCGCGCCCAAGGGCGAGCAAGAGGCGAAGAAGGGCGATTCCGCATCGTCCGCCGACGACGGCACACAGGTGGTCAACACGTGCTCGACGTTCGACTGCGGCGGCAAGTGCCTGATCAAGGCGCACATGAAGGACGGCGCCATCGCGCGCATCGACACGCGCGGCGTGTACGAGGACGACGAGGCGAACCCCTGCCTGAAGGCATGCGTGCGCGGCCGCTCGTATCGCAAGTGGCAGTACCATCCCGACCGCCTGCAGCATCCCATGAAGCGCGTGGGCAAGCGCGGCGAGAACAAGTTCGAGCAGATCAGCTGGGACGAGGCCATCGAATTCATCGTGAGCGAGAACGAGCGCCTGCTGAAAGAGTACGGCCCGCTCACCCGCTACATCAACATCGGCACGGGCGACACCGGCGGCACCATCGTGCGTGCGAACCTCGCCGCGCGGTTCTGCGACGCCACCGGCGGCCACGTGGGCAACTACAACTCGGTGTCCATGGGCAACACGGGCACGGCCACCCCGTATATGTTCGGCGTTGCGTCGTCCGGCAGCAGCCTGCCCAGCCTGAAGGACACGAAGCTGGTCATTCTGTGGGGGCACAACCCCGCCGAGACGATCTTCGGCCTGTCGAACTACTACTTCCGCCAGATGAAGGAGAACGGCTGCAAGTTCATCGTCATCGACCCGCGCAACTCGAACACCGCGATCGAGCTGGCCGACGAGTGGATTCCCATCCTGCCCACCACCGACAACGCGCTCATGGACGCCATGGCGTACGTCATCGTGACGGAGGGGTTGCACGACCAGAAGTTCCTGGACACGTTCGTGGTCGGCTTCGACGAGGAGCACCTGCCCGAGGGCGTGGAGGCGAACCAGTCCTACCAGGCGTACCTGACCGGCGCGGCCGACGGTGTTGAGAAGACGCCCGAATGGGCCGAGCCCATCTGCAAGGTGCCGGCCGACACCATCCGCCGCATCGCGCGGGAGTACGCCACCACGAAGCCCGCGGCGCTCATCGAGGGCTGGGGCCCGCAGCGCCACGTGTGCGGCGAACGCACGGCGTTGGGCGGCGGCATGCTGGCGTGCCTAACGGGCAACGTGGGCGTCGAAGGCGGTTGGGCCGGCGCGTACAACGGCTTCACGCGCAAGAGCCCCGTGGGCATGGCCCCCTTGCCCGACAGCGTCGATTTCAAGACGGTGAGCGTTCCCATGTCGTCCGGCTGGATCGACGCCATCGACGACTACACCACCATGACCAAGGAGACCGGCCTCACGGGTGCCGACAAGCTGGAGTACCCGGTGAAGATGCTCTGGAACATCGCGAGCGACTTCATGATGGCGTCGAACCCTGACATCAACCGCGTGCGCGCCATCTTGGAAGACGAGAGCAAGGTCGAGTGCATCATCACGTCCGACGTGCTCATGACGCCCACGGCGCAGTGGTCCGACATCGTCTTGCCGGCCTGCACGTGCTTCGAGCGCTGGAACGTGGGCGCCACGTGGAACAACGGCGACTACTTCATTCTGTCCCAGAAACTGTGCGAGCCTTTGGGCGAAGCGCGCTCCGAGTACGACTGGCTCACCGAGTGCGCCGACCGCATGGGCGTGAAAGACGTGTTCACCGGCGGCAAGACCGAAGAGGAGTGGGTGCGCTACATCGTCGAGGAAACGGCGAAGAAGTACCCCGAGGACGACCTGCCCGACTTCGACACCATGGTGAAAGAGGGCGTCGCCTACTTCAAGAAGGAAGAGCCCCGCGTGGCCTTCCAGAAGCAGATCGAGGACCCGAAGAACAATCCGTTCGAAACGGACTCGGGCAAGATCGAGCTGTTCTCGAAGAAGCTCTACGACATGAAGAACCCCGACATCCCCGCCACGCCGCATTACGTTCCCGTGGCCGAGGGGCCGGGAGGAGAGCTCGCGGCCGCCTATCCGCTCCAGCTCATCGGATGGAAGACGAAGGCGCGCGACAACTCCAGCTACTTCACGCATCCGTGGCTCGTGCAGACGCAGGACACCGAGCTGTGGATCAACCCCATCGACGCCGAAGCGCGCGGCATTGCCGACGGCGACGAGGTGAAGGTGCTGAACGACCGCGGCGCCATGAAGATTCCAGCGAAGGTGACCACCCGTATCGTGCCCGGCTGCGTGGCCGCGCCTACCGGCTCCTGGTACAGCCCCGACGCCGAGGGCGTCGACCAGAACGGTTGCGTGAACGTGCTCACCTCGTCGGCGCGCACATCGATGACGCACGGCAACACGCAGCACACCAACCTTGTCGAAGTCGCGAAGCTCTAGGAGGGGACGAGCCATGACCCAATACGGATTCCATATGCGCCAAGATCTGTGCACGGGCTGCCATGCCTGCCAGATGGCCTGCAAAGACGAGAAGAACCTCGACGACGCGCGGCTGTTCCGCCACGTGTTCGAGACGGAGGGCGGCGCGTTCTCGGCCGCCGGGAGCGGTTACGTGCACGATGCGTTCGCGTTCTACACGTCCATGTCATGCAATCACTGCGAGCGCCCCGCCTGCCTGGGCGTGTGCCCGGCGGGCGCCATCGCCAAGGACGAGAAAACCGGCATCGTCACGTACGACGGCGAGCTCTGCATCGGCTGCAAGTACTGCGAGCAGGCGTGCCCGTACGGCGCGCCCCAGTACGACGAGGTGGCCGGCAAGATGACGAAGTGCGACCTCTGCGCCGATCGCGTGGCGGCGGGAGAGCTGCCGGTGTGCGTGGCGGCCTGCCCGTTCAACGCGCTCGAGTTCGGCGAGCTCGACGACTTGCGCGCGAAGTACGGCGATGCGGTGACCACCCTCGGCCTTCCCGAGGACACCACCGGCCCCAGCATCGTCATCACCCCGCACGCCACGAATGCAACCTCGGCAGCGTAGCGCCGCCGGCGTTTCCCTTCCAACAACCCTTCCCTCCCATCGGCCCCGCAAGCACCACGCGGGGCCGACCTGGTTTCGGTCGCGCATCGCATGCGCAAAACTTCTGCAGATCGCGCGCATCGTGGGGGAAATTCGTTGACTTTGTGAACTTTCCCGGCATACAATGCAAAGGTTCGCTTTCAAAAGCCCCGTGCATGCAGCGAAAACGGAAACGCAGACAAAGGAGTCCAGGCCTTACGTCGCGTGTCAGCGTAGGAACCTGACGTCCGTCTCACCTGCACTTTTGAAAACCGACGCGCCGTTTCCGCACCATGGACGCCAACCGATGAGGCTCGACCTCGAGGGGAATCGCCCGGACGCGTGGAGAGCGGTAATCCCGGCGGGCGCGTTTGCGCGCGCACGGCGGAATGCAAGATTATTGGAGGAAGCAGAAGTGAAGACGTATTACGCGAAGCCCAACGAAGTTGAGCGCGAATGGGTCTTGATCGACGCCACGGACCAGGTTCTGGGCCGCGTCGCCGTGAAGGCCGCGCAAATCCTCAAGGGCAAGCACAAGCCGCAGTACACCCCGCATGTCGACACCGGCGACTTCGTCGTCATCATCAACGCGGACAAGATCCGCGTGACGGGCAACAAGGCCGACGACAAGCGTTACTACCGCCACAGCGGTTTCCCCGGCGGCTTGAAGTCCGAGACCTTCAACGAGGCCATGGCCAAGCACCCCGAGCGCGTGATCGAGCATGCCGTGAAGGGCATGCTGCCGAAGAACACGCTGGGTCGCGCCATGGGCAAGAAGCTCAAGGTCTACGTTGGTGCGGAACATCCGCACATGGCTCAGCAGCCCCGCGAGATTAAGATGGAGGGTTAAACAATGGCAGGTGAAGCTTTGTACTACGGCACCGGCCGTCGTAAGAACGCCGTCGCTCGCGTGCGTCTCGTTCCCGGCACCGGCAAGGTTACGGTCAACGGCCGCGAGGCTCTGCAGTACTTCGGCCGCCAGGCTCTGGTGGACTACGCCAAGACGCCGTTCAAGGTGACCGACACGATGGACCACTTCGACGTCATCGCCCGCATCGACGGCGGCGGCATCTCGGGTCAGTCCGGCGCTCTGCGCCACGGCATCGCCCGCGCGCTGCTCGCGGCTGGCGACTACCGCGCCGAGCTGAAGAAGGCCGGTTACCTCACGCGTGACGCCCGTATGGTGGAGCGCAAGAAGTACGGCCTGAAGAAGGCCCGCAAGCGCCCGCAGTTCAGCAAGCGCTAAGCCGAACAAGGCAATCGCTCGGCTCTTCAGCCCGCTTCCGAAAGGAGGCGGGCTATTTTCTTTTTCTGCCTCTTTGTCGGACGCGGTTGGTGCGGGTTTGCTGTGTTCCGCTCCGTAGAATGCACTTGCTATCGGGCGCCTTGCGCCTGCATGACGGATAGGCCCACCAAGCGGCGCATCGTGCCGGGCGGGTTGGATGGCGAGGGGTGCGGATCTGGAAAAGCGAGGGGCACAAGCGCAGGACGAGCCGCATCGTCCATCGGCCGTCGCGGCGAAACGCGACGATGCGCTCGCGCGCGCGATAGCCGTTTTGGTGTCGCTTGTGGTCGTGGAATCGATAGCGGCCCTCGCGGGCTCGTGGCGCGGCGATGCCGGCAATCCGGCGTTCGACGGCACCGTGGGCGAGGTGACCATGCTCTCGATAGACGGGACGTACCGCATCGGCGACGGGGAGTGGCGACCAGTCGACGGCCCCTCGTTCGAAGCCGCGCTCGTGGGGGTGCAGTCGGTGACGGTGTGCGGCCGGCTGTCCCATGCCGTGCCGGAAGGCGAGCGCGTGAACCTGCGCTTGAGCAGCACGTCGTGCGTCATCCGAGTGAACGGGATGGAGGCGTTCTCGTTCGACGGCCGCAGCGGTACGGACCCGGCCAGCGAGCCCATGCTGGGTTGGGTGGGCTTCACGTCTCCCGGCATAACCGAAGGCGACCAGGTGGAAGTGGAGCTGCGCAGCGCCTCGCGGTGGAGCTCGCTCGGGGATTACGAGCTCACGTTCCGCACGCTGAACGCCGGTGATGCGGACTCCCTGCGCAGGGCCATGACGCAGCTGTTCTTCCCGATGCTCGCGTGCGGTGCGGCCGTGCTGTGCGCCGGCGTCGTGCTGCTTTTGGTGGCGAGCCTGGGACATCTCGTCGGCGTGCCCAAAGAGCGGGGCGGCATGCTGTTCGCCGTCTACGTGCTGTTGGGCGGCGTGTGGATATTCTTCTGCTTCGACTATGTCACGCTGTTCATTCCCCATCCGCAGTTCACGGCTACCGTTAGCCTGCTGGCGCAAGATGCGATGCCGCTCGCTCTCGTCGGATACGTGATCCAACGATCGGCCGGCACGTTGCGGAGGTTCGCCCGGGTCGTGCTCGCCGCGATGGCGGCCGTCGAGGCGACGGCGATAGCGTTGCGTGTCGCCGGGGTTTGCTCGCTGTTCGACGCGAACATACTCATCGTAACGTTGTTCGTGACGGCTGAGGTCGCCGTGGTGGGCGCGTTCGCGTTCCGCGCTGTTCGGTCAAGCAATCGGGAGATGCGGGAAGCGGCCGTTGTCGTGCTGCCATGCACGGTGGGATCGCTGTTCGAGGCGCTTTCGTTCCTTGTGTGGGGCGTGTCGACGGGGTTCGCGTTGACGGCGGGCATCGCGGTGTCGGCGGCCTTCCGCTTCGTGGCTCTGTATGCATACGCACGCAAGCAGGTCGAGCTTGCCGAGCGGGCTCGCCGCGCCGAGCAGGAGCTCGTCCAGTCGCGCGTGGCCATCGCGCTTTCGCAGATACAGCCCCACTTCCTGTACAACGCGCTCGCCACCATCCAATACCTCTGCACCGAGGATCCGCCGCTCGCGGCGCGCACAGTGGACGATTTCGCACGCTATCTGCGCGGCAACATGGACTCGCTCACGAATGACCGGCCCATCCCGTTCGCGCGCGAGTTGGAGCACCTTCGCCATTACGTGGCCATTGAGCAGCTCCGTTTTCCGCATATCGACGTTGAGTTCGATGTGGAGGAAGAACAATTCCTGTTGCCGGCGCTCACTGTGCAACCGCTGGTGGAGAACGCCGTTCGGCACGGTTTGCGCAATCGCGCGCAAGACGGGACGGTGACGGTGTCGACGCGTTCCGGCGAAGGATGCTTTTTGGTGTGTGTGAGCGACAACGGAATGGGGTTCGAGCGCGCTTTGGATGCGCCCGACATCGCCGATGCGCCCCAAGACTTCGCTGCGCGCCTCGATCCGGTCCGCAGTCATATCGGGCTGTCGAACGTGGCGTTTCGCGTGCGGTCGTTGTGCGGCGGCTCCGTGTCGCTGCGCAGCCGGCCCGGCGAAGGGTGCCGTGTGACCGTGACGATCCCGCGATAGCCCGTTTTGCGGGCGAAGCGGCATCGTGCGCGTTTGTTTTCCGCTCGCGTCCAGCCCCGTGCGGATTTATTCCTGCGCGCGTCCGGCTCCATGCATGTCAGCCCCGTGCGCATCCGACATCGTTCGCGCCCAGTCGCGTGCTGTGCCGGTCTTGCGTCCGCGGAGGTATTTTGATGTGCATGGAGGCGTATAGTCCGCGTTCAAGGAGTTCTCGAACGATAGAGGAGGGCGAACATGCTGGCGGTAAACAAGGCGATGCACTCGCCGAAGCGCGGTTGGCTCGCTGCGGCATGCGCGGCGCTGCTCGCGTGCGGGCTGCTGGTCGGCCTCGTAGGATGCAGCTGCGGCAGCGACCAGAACCAGGGCGGCAAGCAGGAAACCGAGAAAAAGGCCGAGGATACGAAGACGCCACCGAACGTGGTGGGTATGACGAAGGACGATGCGGCCCGCGTCATCGCCGACGCCGGCTTCAAGGTGGGCACCGTCACCGAGGAGGAGAGCGACAAGGTGGCCATCGGCATGGTGGTGAGCCAGAAGCCAGGCTCGGGCACCGAGGCGAAGCCCGGTTCGACGATCGACTACGTGGTGTCGAAGGGCGTGAAGAAAACGCCCGCGCAGGTGGCCGTGCCGAACCTTGTGGGCATGACGCAAACGCAGGCCGAAGACGCCCTTGCGAAGGCCAAGCTCGTGTCGAAGGCCGAAGACCCGGTGTACGCCGACGGTGTGGAGCCCGGCAAGATATTCAAGCAGTCCGTCGCCCCCGACACGAAGGTCGAGGAAGGCACGGCGGTGAGCTTCGTGGCGGCGCTGGGCAAGGAGGTCGTAGCCGTGCCGAACGTGGCGAACATGGCGAAGGACGCGGCCATCAAAACGCTGACGAGCGCTTCGTTCAACGTCGACATTGTTGAGATGTACAGCTCGTCGGTGGCCGCCGGCAACGTGATCGGGCAGAACCCCAACCCGAAGATCCAGTGCGTGAAGGGCACCACGGTGACGCTCTCCATCTCGAAGGGCGCCGCGCCTGCTCCGAAGGAGCAGGTGGCCATGCCCAACTTCATGACGCTGTCCGTCGAGCAGGCGGAAGCCGTGTGCTCGAACGCCGGTTTGAAATGCGCGTTCACGGGTGCCGACAGCGGCGCGGTGGTGGCCCAGAGCATCGTGGCCGGCACGAAGGTCGACCGCGGCACCACGGTAACGCTCGCGATAGAGGAGCTGCCGACCCTGGCGACGGAGGGGTAGGCGCGCAAGCATAGTATGTCGTTGAAGGGGCCCGCAGCAACGCGGGCCCCTTTTGGTCGACCGTGTGCTTTGCACGGCAGTTGCGGCTTTCTTGCAAGAAAGGCCTTATCGCTTTCGCAGGCTTAACGAACGGGAGGGGCGTTTCCTTGGAAATCTGTTCAGAGAAGCGGCTGCGGGTTCCGCATCGAGAAAACGTGGGGCCGGCGCGTGAAGAAGGCCATTTTCGGGTCAAAAATCACGGTTGGGTACCGCTTTTCGGCTGCAAAGCGCCTCTTGAAGGGCTCTTCGTGCCTGTCGTGGGAAAGCAAGAAAACGCGATCAGGGGAAACGCAATCGTTCCTCCGATGCACAGGAGCCGCTGCGGTACCCTACCGTGATTTTCGCTCCGAAACCAAGGGTAACTTTGCACTTGCTTCGCGCGCGTAAGGGAAACTCTGACAGAGAATCAGAGTTTCGATGATACCCAGGCCTTCTCGAATTTCGCATGATGTAACCAGCGTTTCCTGGCGATGCGAAAGGGGAGGAATATGGATTATTCCAGTCTATGGGACGTAAGGATCCTTTTGGATCTGTTCTTAGGGGGAGCCGGCATCGGCATCTTCCTGTTTCTGGCTTTCGGAGTGTGGGGGAAAGGCGAAGAGCGCCTTCCGATACTCAAAGTAGGTTCGATAGCCTCGTTGGTTCTGGTCGGGCTGGGAGCGTTGTGCCTGGTAAGCGAACTTGGTCGGCCGTTCGGCATCATGTCGACGGTGACAGGGTTCAACGTAACGTCCATCACCTCATGGGGCGGCACGCTGCAGATGGCGTTCCTGCTCATTGACGCCGCGCTCTGCGTCATGCTGTTCGCGTTGAAGGACAGCGTGCAAGGCAGTGTGGCGTTCAAGGTTGTGGGGGCTGTCGGCGTTGGGCTGGCCTCTCTGGTGCTCGTCTATCACGGCCTCGTGCTCAACTCCGTCGGGAGGGGCCTTTGGGCCGATGCGCTTATCACGCCCTTGTTCATGGCGTCGTCCCTGCTTGCCGGTGGCGCAGCGGCGATCGCTATCGATCGGTTCACCGGCTCGATTCTGCCTGCGGGCACTGCCCGATTCCTCGTCGCCGCGTCGATTGCCGTTGCCGTGCTCATGCTCGCGTTCGGTTTCACCGTTGCCCCCGCCGGTGCCGATGCCGTCTACTGCTACAACATCATGATGCAGCAGTCCGGCATGGTCTGGTGGTTGTGCGCGCTCGGCGTGGGCGCCATTGCTCCGCTCGCGCTGTCGGTTATCGCCCTTGCGAAACCCTCGGTTTGGAACACGTCTCTCGTAGTGGCGACAGCAGTCTGCGCCGTGGCGGGCAGCTTCGCGCTGAAATTCGTCTTGACGTCGACCGCCCAGATATTCATCGGCTAACCGCACCTTGGAAAGGAGTTGCGTACTATGAAAAACGGGATTACGCGCCGCGGCTTCGTCCAGGCGACGGCGGCGACCGCAGCAGCAACCGCGTTGGCAGGGCCGACCCTCCGGGCGTTCGCAGAAACGACGACGAAGGAGGAGCCGAAAGCCGAAGAAGGCGGCACGTGGGTTTCCTCGGCCTGTCAGGGATGCACATCGTGGTGCGCCGTGCAGGTGTATGTGGAAGACGGGCGCGTCGTCAAAGTAAAAGGGAATCCGAACTCGAAGGCGAACCGCGGCTTCATCTGTCCGCGCCCCCATCTTGCCATCCAACAGCTGTACGACCCCGATAGGCTCAAAGGCCCCATGAAGCGCACGAACCCGAAGAAGGGCCGCGACGAGGATCCTGGTTTTGTGCCCATCAGCTGGGACGAGGCAACCGAGGCTATAGCCGACAAGCTCATGGAGCTGCGGGCTACCGGGGAGACCCACAAGTTCATGTTCCTCAAAGGGCGCTCCACGAACAACTCGGACGTGTTCTTCAAGGCGCTTCCCCAAATCTACGGCAGCCGCAACTGCTTCGCACACTCGACGATCTGCGCGGAGGCCGAGAAACTGGGCGCCGGCGTGACGGAGGGCTATTGGGACTATCGCGACTACGACGTGGTGAACACGCGCTACTTCATCATGTGGGGCACCGATCCCATCGCCTCGAACCGCCAGATCGCGAACATCAGCAACCATTTCGGCGATATGACGGACAACGCGACGGTGGCCGTGGTCGATCCGCGTTTGTCCGTGACGGCCGCGAAGGGCGAAGAGTGGCTTCCGGTGATTCCCGGGCAGGACGGCGCGCTCGCATCGGCCATTGCCCATGTCATCTTGGTCGAAGGAAGATGGAACAAGGACTTTGTCGGCGACTTCTCCGACGGCGAGAACCGCTTCGTTGCAGGCAGCAAGGTCGACGAGGGGCTTTTTGCGGAAAACCGCACGAACGGCTTGGTGAAATGGTGGAACATCGAGCTCTTCGACAAGACGCCCGAATGGGCCGAACCGCTCTGCGGCATTCCGGCCGAGCAGATATACCGCGTGGCCCGGGGTTTTGCCTCTGCGGCTCCCAACGCAACGTCGTGGATGTCGCCCGGTGTGGCCATGCAGGTGAGGGGCGCGTACATGGCCATGGCCACCAACGCGCTCAACGGGCTCGTCGGGTCGGTGGAGAACGTGGGCGGCCCGAACCGGGCACCGTCCGTGCCCGCCGGCAAGCTGCCGGACATCAAGCCCTACCAGGATGAAATCGCGCTGGCTGGCGTGAAGCAGCCGTACTTCGACCAGCGAGGCACGTTCGACTTCCCGGCGGTCGCCAAGGGAAAGCTGCACGACCAGGTTATCACGAACCGCATAGCGGACTGTCTGAACGAGGGAGAGCCGTACGATATCAAGATGGTGATCTCGTACTGGAACAACTGGGTGTATTCGTGCACGGGCGCTCAGCGTTGGGAAGAGGCCCTGGCCAAGTTGCCCTTCTTCGTGCACATCACGTTGAACCCCGCCGAGATGTCGCAGTTCGCCGACATCGTGCTGCCGGCGCGCCATCAGATGTTCGAACGCTGGGGCTCGGTGACGAACAAGCAAGACCTCCATTCGTACACGGCGCTCGAGCAGCCAGTGGTGGAGCCCTTGTGGGACACCTTGACCGACGAGACCGAGATATCGTGGCTCATCGCGGAGAAGCTCGCCGACAAGGGATTCCCGAACGTGCTCGACTACTACCGGGAGTGCTTCCACGACCCCGAGACCGACGCGGCGCCGCAAAGCGGCAAGGACCTGTCGCTTTTCGCCACGAAGATCATGACGAAGCCGTTGTGGGATCCCGCGTCCGACAAGAAGGGCGGCGACGAGCTCGCAGGTTGGGACGACTTCGTTGAAAAGGGCATCTGGAACAGCAAGAAACAGGGCTACCGCGAGCACTGGGACGACTTCGGTACGAAGACGGGCAAGTACGAGTTCTACAGCGAAACGCTCAAGGGCATACTGGAGGAGCACGCCGCCGGGTTCGGAAAGACGGTTGACGAGCTTATGAAAGAGCTGAACTACCAAGCGCGCGGCGAGGCGGCGTTCGTCCCCCATTACGAGGAGGCGTATCGCGAAGGCGACGAGAGCGAGTACCCGTTCGTTTTCAGCGAGCACCGCTCGCGCCTCAATCGCGAAGGCCGCACGGCGAACACCTCGTGGTACCAGGAGTTCAAGGACGTCGACCCGGGCGACGAGCCGTGGGACGACGTGCTCAAGATCAATCCGGTCGATTGCGAGAAGCTGGGCATCGAGACGGGCGACGCCGTTCGCGTGACGTCGGTGCAAGGGTCGATCGTCGTGCATGCGAAGGCATGGGAGGGCACGCGGCCCGGCGTCGTGGTCAAGTGCTACGGCCAAGGGCATTGGGCCTACGGCAAGATCGCGACGAAGGACTATGCGGCCAAGGTTCCGCGCGGGGGCAACAACAACGAGATCATCCCGTCGAACTTCGAGCGCATCAGCTCGTCGACGACGCGGCACGGCGGGCTCGCCCGCGTGAAGATCGAGAAAGTGGAGGAGGCGTAAGCGATGACGCGCTATGGAATGGTGATCGACCTGCATAAATGCGTGGGATGCGGCGCGTGCCAGATCGCCTGCAAGAAAGAGAACAACGTCGACACCGGCATGTTCTGGTCCCATCACCTTATCGAGGAGTCCGGGGTGTTCCCCCACGTGCGACACGAGTACACGCCCACGATGTGCAATCATTGCGCGGATGCGGAGTGCGTGCGCGTCTGCCCGACCAGCGCCATGCACAAAGACGAGAGCGGGCTCACGCTGCATGACGCGAGCCGCTGCATCGGCTGCAAGAGCTGCATGATGGCGTGCCCTTACAGCGCGGTCAACTTCAATCGCAAGGACGTTCCACGCTCGTGGGACGACGACGAGGCCATCATTCCCGGCTGCACCTCGACGGCGAAAGAGCAGCAGGACAAGACGGGCTTGACGGTGCCGTATTACAACAAAGATCGCGCGGCGACGTATCCCGGCGTGAGGGAGGTCGGCACCGTGGAAAAATGCACGATGTGCGACCATCGCGTGAAGGTCGGCCTCGCACCGTACTGCGCAGAGGTCTGCCCCGCGCAGGCGCGCGTGTTCGGCGATTTGGACGACCCGCAAAGCCAAGCCTCCCAGCTGCTCGCCCGCTACGAAAGCCACGTGCTCAAGCCGGAAGCCGGCACGCATCCGGCCGTGCATTACGTGCGGGGTTTCTAGGGGAGTCGACGCCATGCCCTTTTCTCGGAACAACGAAGAGCTGGCCGCGCAAGCGGAAACCCTCAGGCTGCTGTCGTTCCTCTTCGACAGCCCCGATCCCTCCCTCCTTTCGATTATCGGGAATCTGCGGGAGCTCTACCGTGTCGACCGCCATGCCGTCCAGCTGCTGGACGGCATGGCGGCATCGCTCGAGCGAGACGACCTCGTTTCGCTGAAGGTCGACCACGCAAGGCTTTTCATCGGTCCCCTCCAGATGCTCGCTCCGCCCTACGCCTCGCTGCATCTCGAGGCCGGCGATCGCGTGGAGGGCGAAGTGACCCGACGCATCGCGCGAAGCTATCGAGCGAGCGGGCTGGATTTGTCCGCAGACGAGAAGCGGCCTGCCGACCATATAGGCTATCTTCTCGAATTTCTCTACTACCTTGCGTTTCGCGCGATGCGGGGTGGGGAGGAGGGCTCTATCGACCACTTGAACCGGTTCGCGGAGGAATACGTGCTCAGCTGGACGCCGCGCTTGTTCGCGCTCATGAAGGAGGGGGCCGCCACGCGCTATTTCCAATGCTTCGCCGCGCTGGGCTTGGAATGCCTGCCCGTGTAGTGCTGTGGGCAGTGGAGGCGGTCGCTGCGGCGTCGGTGCCGGCCGCGCCGATTCGCGGCGTTCGTGTAGTTTCCGCGCAGCCTCCAGCCTCAGGTGGGCATTCGGGCAGGTTGCTATAATCGGCCGGAGGGGGGGGTTGGAGGCGACAAGGGAGGCTCTCGCATGATCGATAGAAGATGTTTTCTCGGAATGCTGCTCCTGTCCGGAGGCGCTGTTCTCGCATCGTGTACCGGCTCCGCTTCTCGCGAGTCCGAACCGATCCCCCTGTTCGCCGAGCGGGAGGACCGCGAGGCGATGGCGCCCGGCAGCGAAGACGGGGTTGTGAAAGTCGCTTTCGCCGCCTTGGTCTCTCCCCAGGAGTCGTTCTACAAATACCAGAATCTCGTCAAGTACCTCGAAGAGAAGATAGGACGAAGGATCGAGGTGGTTAGAAGGCAGACCTACCAAGAGGTGAACGATCTGCTCGGTACGGGAGAAGTCGATTTCGGCTTTATCTGCTCGCTTTCGTACGTCATGGGCCTCGACGAGGGCACGCTTGCCGGCATTGCCGCGCCCGTCATCGGCGGAAGCAGTTTCTACCGCTCGTACCTTATCTGCCGGTCGGACAGTGGCTGCAATATGCTCGAAGATTTGGAGGGCAAGACGTTCGCCTTCACCGATCCCCTGTCCTACACGGGTCGGTTGTCCATGCTCAAACTTCTTCACGATCAAGTAGGCGCGGACGAAGACTACTTCCGCGAGGTTTTCTACACCTATAGCCACGATTCCTCGGTGCATGCGGTTCATCTCGGCATAGTCGACGCCGCATCCGTCGACAGCCTTGTCTACGAGGAGCTTGCCGCAGCCCAATCGGACTTGGTGGGAAATGTCAACGTCGTTTACAAGGGACCTGCGGCGGGCATGCCGCCCGTCGTCGCTTCGGCTCGGGCCGACGACGGCCTCAGAGAGGCGTTCCAGCGTGTTCTGCTGGATATGACTGACGACGATCAAGGAAGGGCGATTCTCGAGGGGCTCGGCTACGATCGTTTCGAGGAACCGGAGGACGCCAATTACGATGTCATCCGCGAGGCGCTTCAAGCGGTCGGTGAAAGCGTTTTGGACGAATCGGGCACCGAGCGACAGATGCGAGGATAGGGGCTTCATGGCCAACTCGATAACGGGCGCCGTTCGAAACGCGCCGCTCCAAGTGAAGATGTTCGGCCTTATCGCTGCCGTTGTCGTGGCCGTGGCGGCTTGCTCGTTCGCTTGGATGCAATCGGCTCTTTCGACCTCGCTTTCCCTCCAGGTGGAGAGCAGGGCGCGGGCTTTGGCGACGTACGTCGCCTCGAGAAGCGTCGATCCGCTCCTCACCAACAACATTTACGCCCTCAACGCGCTTGTTGACGATACCGTCAAGAACAACGAGGACGTGAAGTACCTGTTCGTCGTGGGAGAGAACGGCGAAGTCATCGTTAGTTCCGAAAAAACGCTTGCTATCAGCGACGAACTGTTGGCGGCAAACGCCTCGGTCGAGGAGGGCGGATCGCAACGCGAGAGTTCGAAGGCGCTGGATACCGATGCAGGAAAGATCATGGACAACGCCGCGCCGGTCTTCAAAGAAGGCGGTGCGGAAGTGCGGGTGGGGATGGGTTACGAATCGGTCGGCTCGTTTACGGCCGACGTCCGATCTCAGCTTCTCGTCATAGTCGGACTCGTTCTCGCCGTTGCGATGGTCGTTGCCTACGCTATCGTGAAAATGACGTTGAAACCGGTGAAGGACCTGGTAAGTCTCACGGAGCGCGTATCCAAAGGCGAGCTGGGCGAACGGGCCCACGAATACAACCACGACGAGATCGGCAAGCTTGCCGAGTCTTTCAACCGCATGCTCGATGATTTGCAGGTGTCCGAAGCCGAGCGCAACGACTACGTCGACAAGCTGGCCGACAAGGAGCGAACGTTGGGCTTGCTGCTTCAGAAGGTCATAAACGCGCAGGAAGACGAGAGGAAGCGGATCGCCCGCGAGCTTCACGACGAGACAAGCCATTCGCTCACCGCCATGCTGATCGAGCTGCAAAGCCTGAGGGGTGAGGGGCTTCCCACCGCAGCGCAAGAGCGACACGCGGCGGCGCTCAAGGCGCTTATCGACCAGGCGCTCAAGGACATCAACCAGCTGGCTTGGAATCTTCGGCCAAGCGTGCTGGACAAGTTCGGCCTCCAGGTTTCGTTGGAGCGCTATGTCGAAGAGATCGAGGGGCACCATGAGTTTTCGGTGGACCTCGTGGTTCGAGGCGACGTTGCGTCGCTGCCGCCCGATGTCGAGATCACCATATACCGGCTTGTGCAAGAGGCGGTCACCAACGTCGTCAAATACGCACAGGCACGCGAGGTCGGCATTATGCTCGTGGTGAACGCCGCTTTCGTTTCCGTTGTAGTCGAAGACGACGGAGTCGGCTTCGACGTCGAAGCGGTGACGAGGCTTCGGCCGGGAGAGCACCTGGGCCTACTCGGCATGGATGAGCGCGTTTCGATTCTCGGAGGCACGCTTGACATAGAGTCGTCTCCTGGCGGTGGAACCACGATCATCGCGAAAGTGCCTTTGAGAAAGGAGGCCGGCCATGGCGTATAAGCTCATTTTGGCGGACGACCATGCGCTCTTCCGTTCGGGATTGAAGATGATCTTGGAGAAGAACCGCGGAATCGAGATAGCAGGCGAAGCTTCGTGTGGGAAGGAAGCCGTGAGGCTTGTGCGCGAGGCTTCGGGGGGAGTCGATCTCGTCGTGCTCGATATCAACATGCCCGACATGGACGGCATCGAGGTGGCGGAGGCCATCCGCGCGTTCGATGCGGACGTGGGCATTCTCATGGTCACTATGTACGAAGACGAGGCGTACTTGAAGGCGGCTCTCAAGGCGGGGGCTGACGGTTACGTTACCAAGCAGGCGATCGACGAAGAGCTCATCACGGCGGTGAACGCGATTCTCGACGGTCGAAAGTACATCTATCCGACGCTTGCGGCTCTGCTGTTCGAAGACTCTTCCGAAAGCGAAGAGGGGGCCGGGGCCAATCCCGGCGTTTTGAGCGCGAGGGAGAAAGAGGTTTTACGCTACCTCGCCCTAGGGTACACGCAGCGCGAGATCGGAGAATCGCTGTTCATAAGCGAGAAGACGGTGGAAACGTACAAGAGCAGGTTGTTGACGAAACTCGGGTTGGAGAAGCGCTCCGAACTCGTGCGCTACGCTTTCGAAAACGGAATCGTCGAACTCTGACGAGCCCACGAACGATCTCGACGCCGCGAGCTCCTCCAGCGTGGCCGACACGTTGTTCGAGCGGACGCGCAACGGTGGTATCCTGTTGTTCGCCACGCATGACCGAGAGTTGGCGTCGCGCGCCACGCGCGTCATGCATTTGGAGGGCAGGACGTTCGTCGAGGGGTAGAAGGGCTGGAAGCGGGGGTTGGCAAAGGGTTTCGATCGGGGCGTGTACCGCGCGGTTCTGCGGGTGAGGGAGGCCTACGCGTTCGACGCAGGCGGGTTCCTCATGCGCATCTACGCCTACATGGCCACCATCGGGTCCATATCCATGCTCACGCTGGCCGGGTACTCGTTCTTCACGGCGGGCACCATCTCCTCGACCATCGCGTTGGCCACGTTCTTCATCTCGCCGCGCGTTTCGAAGCTCGTCGACGAAAAGGGGCAGCACGCCGTGGTTCCCTGGGCGGCGGCCATCGCGCTTGCGGGCCTCGCGCTCATGCTCGCCACGGTGAGCTTCGGCGGGCCGACGGCGCTCTGCTACGTTGCTGCCCTGCTCATGGGCTTCATCCCGAATGCGCAAGCCCTCACGCGCGCACGGTGGACCTACCTCGTGCGCACGGGCCGGTTGGGAAGCGATGCTCCCACGCTGAAGACGGTGTTCTCCTACGAGGGCGTCATCGACGACATCGCGTTCATGATCGGCCCCGCCGCCTCCATCGCGCTGGCGGCGGCGCTGTTCCCGGCGGCGGGCATGCTGGGAGGCGGGGTTTGCTTCGTCGTGGGCGCGTGCGTGCTCTCCCTTTCGCGTTCGACCGAGCCCCAGGCCGGATGGGTGGCCGAGGCGAGCGAGGGCCCTCGTCGCAAGAGCATCATCGTCACGTCGTCCACCGTGCGCATCCTGTTCGCGCTCATGTTCTTCCTGGGGGCGTTCTACGGGGTGTTCGACACGGCCACGGTCGCGCTCGCCGAGGACGTTGGCAATCCCTCCGCCGCCAGTTTCATCCTCATCGTGGCGGCGTGCGTGTCCATCGCCTCCGGGCTCGTGTTCGGCATGGTCCGCCTGGCCCTGCCCCAGTACGCGCAGCTGGTGTTGACGGGCACGCTCGTGGGATGCGCTTACGGAGCCATGGTGTTCATCGACTCCATCGAGGCGCTGTTCGTGGTTTCCACGGTGGCGGCGCTGTTCTACGCGCCCTTCCTCATCACGGCGAACGGCGCGTGCGAGCAGATGGTGCCGGGGGAGCGCCTGACGGAGGCCATCACCTGGCTGAACTCGGGCAGCATCTGCGGCCTGGCTTTCGGGCCCACGCTGGGCGGCGTCATCATCGACGAGCTGGGCACCACGGCCAGCTTCGACTTCGGCGCGGTGCTGGCCATCATGATTCCCGTCATCGCGTTCGCGTGCCTTCCCATCCTGAAGCGCCGCAGGAAGTGAGACGGGGCGGGCGCGGAGCCTGCGAGACGCGAGGCGGCGGCGCGGCGCTCACCGCGCACGCACGTTTTCGCCCGAAAAACACGCCTCAGCGCACGGAGCGTGTTTTTCGGGCGAAAACATCCCCTTGGAAATCGCTTTCCCGGAGACAGCGCGAGACGGGGCGGCGAAGGCTGCCGCGTATTCCGCTACAGCTGCATCTTCGGTAGCTCGGCGGCTTTCGGGTCGGCCTTCGCCAGCTGCACGATGCCCACTACGATGGCCGCGCCGGCGGCCACCCACAGAAAGAGGGCCGTTTGGTGGCAGTGCATGTCGGCGCTACCGCATAGGCCGATGCCGGCGGGGGTGGTGAGCAGCACGGCCACGACGGCCGTGGCGATGGAGGCGATGGCGGCGAAGCGACGCCCCTCCTTCGTGGATCCGGCCAGCGCGAGCAGCGACGTCACCGCGCCGATGATGCCCACGAACGTGGTCGCCACGAACGTCCAATGGCACTTCATGGGCACGGTTCCGCCCGCTGCCGTCTCCACCGGCTTCGAGCAGCCTCCCATGAACGCCGATACAGCCACTATCGCCAGCATAGCAACGAGTCCCACCGCCGCCAGTATCGTCCATGCCCGCTTGCTCATGATGGTATCCCCTCTCCAGTATTATTCTTGAACGTAGCTATTATCATACCGCAAGTATTTGATATAAGCCATGGTCAAAGGTGAAAACGCAGCGTGAAAATCAGGCTGCGGGCGAAACGCCTCGACGTCTCGGAGGGGTAGGCGCATGATCCGTAACCTGTTGCCGGAAGGGGCTGTATCAAAAGGACCGGCGAGGCATGCCCGTGCTGGTCGAACCGTAGGGCAAGGGCTCTGTCCTTGCCGTCGACTTGCGGAAACGTTGCTGGTTGAGCGGCAAGGGCAGAGCCCTTGCCCTACAAGAGCGTCGAAATGTGGCTTTTGATGCAGCACCTTCCGCGTGAAGCAGGGGCACACTGTCGGCCCAAAAACGCGTTTTCGAAGCAAAATACCCGGTTTTTGGGCCGACAGTGTAACGCGGGAGGGGGCGATTCCGGGGATAGGCCGGTGGAGCCCCGCAGTCGGTTTCCGCTTCGCCGCAACAAACAGTTCTCTTGGCCGAAAACTCTCCGAAACAATTCGCCGTTAGTTTGATGAGAGGAAGTTGACCATGTGTTTCAAGCGGCGTCATGCTATCGTATCGCATGTTATGAACGAATCACGGGCGAGCGGCAGGCCATGAGGTCGGGGAGCACCGCATGCAGGCGATGAGTGAGGAGCAAAGCCCTATGGCGAAAGTATCGGAGATCTACGGTTCTATGGTGTTCAACGAGCACACGATGCAGGAGCGCCTGCCCTCTGCAACGTACAAGAGCCTGCTCAAGACCATCAAAGAAGGCAAGCCGCTCGACATCGAAGTGGCCAACGTCGTGGCGCACGCCATGAAGGAATGGGCCATCGAGAAGGGCGCCACCCACTACACGCACTGGTTCCAGCCGCTCACCGGCATCACGTCGGAGAAGCACGACAGCTTCCTCGATCCCTGCGGCGACGGTCGCGCCATCATGAGCTTCTCCGGCAAGGAGCTCATCCAGGGCGAGCCCGACGCGTCCAGCTTCCCCTCCGGCGGCCTGCGCGCCACGTTCGAGGCCCGCGGCTACACCGCATGGGACCCCACTTCCTACGCGTTCATCAAAGACGAGGTGCTGTGCATCCCCACCGCCTTCTGCTCCTACACCGGCGAGGCGCTGGACAAGAAAACGCCGCTGCTGCGCTCCATGAGCGCCATCGACGAGCAGGCCAAGCGCGTGCTAGCGCTGTTCGGCGAGAAGCCCCTGCGCGTGACGACCACCGTGGGCGCCGAGCAGGAGTATTTCCTCATCTCCGAGAAGGACTACGCGCAGCGCCAGGACCTCATCATGACGGGCCGCACGCTGTTCGGCTACGCGCCGTGCAAAGGCCAGGAGCTCGAGGAGCACTACTTCGGCGCCATCCGCCCCACGGTGAACGAGTTCATGAAGGAGCTCGACGACGAGCTGTGGAAGCTGGGCGTGTCCGCCAAGACGAAGCACAACGAGGTGGCCCCCGCGCAGCACGAGCTGGCGCCCATCTTCGCCAACAGCAACCGCGGCATCGACGAGAACCTGCTCACCATGGAAAAGATGCGCTTGCTGGCCAGCCACTACGGTCTGGTGTGCCTGCAGCACGAGAAGCCGTTCGAGGGCATCAACGGCTCCGGCAAGCATAACAACTGGTCCATCTCCACCGGCAAGACGAATCTGCTGGAGCCGGGCGAGAGCCCCATGGACAACCTGCGTTTCCTCGTGTTCCTCACGGGCGTGATCCAAGCGGTCGACGACTACCAGGAGCTGCTGCGCATGTCTGTAGCCACTGCTGGCAACGACCACCGCTTGGGCGCCAACGAGGCGCCGCCGGCCATCATATCCATGTTCCTGGGCGACGAGCTGGGCGCCATCGTGGACGCGCTCATCGACGACCACGAGTACACGTCCGCCGAGAAGGTGGCCATGGACCTGGGCGTGTCCGTGCTGCCGAACTTCCTGCGCGACAACACCGACCGCAACCGCACTTCGCCGTTCGCGTTCACGGGCAACAAGTTCGAGTTCCGCATGCCGGGCTCGGCCGTGAACCTGTCAGACTGCAACATGATTCTGAACACGGCCATGGCGAAGAGCCTGAAGGAATTCGCCGACGCCATGGAGGGCAAGGCGGGCGAGGAGTTCGAGGCCGCCGCAATCGCCTACATCAAGGACATGCTCACCAAGCACCAGCGCATCATCTTCAACGGCAACGGCTATTCCGACGAATGGCCGGTGGAGGCGGAGCGCCGCGGGCTGGCGAACCATCGCACCACAGCCGACGCGCTGCCCTGCTTCGTCGACCCGAAGAGCATCGCGCTGTTCGAGGAGTTCGGCGTGCTGTCCGAGCCCGAGGTGCGCAGCCGCTACGAGGTGAAGCTCGAGAAGTACAACAAGCTCGTCAACATCGAGGCCCGCACGATGAAGCGCATGGTGCGCCGCGCCTACCTGCCCGCCATCAACGACTACGCCGCCGAGGTGGCCAGCAACATCACCACCGTCAAGGCCGCTTCCGCCGGTGCCGACATGGGCCAGCAGGAGGACTTGCTGAAGAAGCTGCTGGCCGGCATCAAGGAGATCAACGAGCAGCTGATCGCCCTCGACGAGAACCACCACGCCTGCGTCGCGCTCGAAGACGAGCAGGAGCAGGCCAACATGAACGCCCACACCATCCTGCCCATCATGGACAAGCTGCGCGCCGCCGTCGACCAAATGGAGATCGTCACCGACCGCGACCACTGGCCCGTCCCCACATACAACGACATGCTGTTCTACGTGTAGGTTCCGGCGGCCTACGGCCGCCGGAACCCGCCGACGCTGCGAAGCCCCCTCGCACCCGATCTTCGCACGATCCCGGAAGCTTCGCGTTTGCGGTTCCGTCGGCCTGCCGGCCGCCGGAACCCGCCGACGCTGCGGCCCGCCCTCGCACCCGACCTCGCGGCGATCCCGCGGACTCGCGTACCGAAGTACGCGTCGTCCGCGCGATCCCCACGATCTCGGGCACGAGGGCGGGCCTCGCTGACTTACTACGCCAACCTGGGCGGCAGTTTTCGCGCTTCGCGCGAAAGGGCGCTCTGGAGAGCGCCCCTACGGGGTATCCGGGGCACCTCTTCTCGTCCGCGCGCTGTTTTCCGCATCGCGCGGCTGTCCTTCTCTCGTTCCGCTACAATGCTTCCCGAAGGGATTCCCGGCAGAAAGAGGGGTGGACGCGGCACCGGTGGCATTCGATTCGACACCCCGCAAAGAGGCGGACCGCTCCTCCAAGGCCCTCGTCCGTGACGAGGGCATGCATGCCTTCACGCTCATGAACCGCACCCACGAGGTTTTCCAGTTCTGCTACAACGACGCCACCGGGTTGTTCTACGACCAGAACCGCATCGTCGACCCCGGTCGGGCGCCGCTCGGCATGGTGTCGTCGAACGGGAAGAAGGTGTCGACGAAGCTCCTCGCCTTCTGGTGGAACTACCGGGCTATTCCCACCATCCGCGAAGACATCGACGTCAAGCTGGAACAGCTCGACCTCAGGACTCCTTCCCAGATACCGTTTCGAAGCTGGGGCCTGTCGCTATCCGACCAGTACTGGATCAAGCCCTTCAGGTCCCCGGTGCAATGGGAGGACATCAACTTCTTCTACCACGGCTTCCCGTCCTCGGACGCCGCTTCCTGGTTGGACGAGGTGGGGGGACGCTCGCCCGACAACACGACCGACGGGGAGCTTCCCAAGCGCTGGGTGTGCGAGCGCGGCAGGGGCGTGCTCCTCAAGGCCGGCGGGCGGCTGAACCAGGAGCCCTACAACGAAGCGGTGGCCACGGCCCTGTACCGTCGCCTGCTTCCAGAGGGCGAGTACGTTCCCTACACCTTGCGCGGCGCGGGTGAACGCGCCGTGTGCGCCTGCGAGAACTTCGTGTCGTCGACGGAGGAGTACGTCCCCGCCTACTACGTGCGCCGCCTCGTGCGCCATCCGTCCCCGCGCAGCGACTACCGCCGCTACCTCGATTGCTGCGCGAACCTGGGCGTGGCGAACGCGGAGGAGGCCCTGGCCAAGATGATCGTGTGCGACGACATCCTGGGCAACCGCGACCGGCATTGGCGCAACTTCGGCCTCGTGCGCGACGTGGAGACGGGCGCCTGCCGCACCGCCCCGCTGTTCGACACGGGCAACAGCCTGTGGTCGAAGGTGACGTCGGAGCACCTGGCCACCGACGACTACTCGTTCACGGCGAAGCCCTTCCACACAGACGCGTCGCGGCAGCTGCGCCTCGTGCGCGACTGGTCGTGGTTCGACCCGTCCGCCCTCAGGGGGTTCGAGGACGAGGCGGCGGACATCCTCTCCGCCAATCCCGCCCTCGCGGGGCGCGTCGACTTCGTCCGCCGTGCCGTGCGCTGGCACATCGACCGGTGCGTGAAGGCGTCCCATGGCTGAGGCGACCTACATCCTCATGCACCGGGACGTCGAGACGGTCCGGTTCGCCTACGACCTCGACGCGCACGAGGTGTCGAAGGTGCTTTCGGTTCCCTGCGCGGCGCACGCCCCCATCGCCATCGTCGACGTGCTGGGCCGGGTGAGCGCGTTCAAGCTGAACCGCTGGTGGCACGAGCGGGGCATCTTGGCTTCCCGCCATCACCTGCGCTCGCTCGCGGGCGATCCCGGCATCCACAGCACCATGACGCTGTCGGAGAAGTCGTTCTGCCTCTGCCTTTCCGACTGCTATTGGGTCAACGACGAGGCGAACCCGCAGAACTGGCATGAGATCAACTTCTTCGACAACGATTTCAGCGAGGACCTTCAGCTCGTGCCCATGCACGTCGACGCGCGCGGCTCCAGCTGCCTGGCGCGCAGCCTGTCGGTCCACGACGTCGAGCAGCGCAAGAAGTGGGTCATCTCCCACGGTCGGCGGCTGTTCATGAAGGCGGGCGGGCAGCGCTTCAACCAGGTTCCGTACAACGAGGTGGTGGCAACCAGGCTCCATCAGCGCCTTCTGCAGGAAGACGACTACGTGAGCTACTCGCTCTACCGCGACGAGATGGGCACCTACTGCGCATCGCGGTGCCTGCTCGGCAAGGACGAGGAGCTCATTCCGCTCTACGATCTCATCCGCAGCAGGCGGAAACCGGCCGGCATGAACCCCCTCGCCTTCGCCCTCGCGCGGCTGCGCATGCTGGGCGCCATGAGCACCCTGAGCACGCCGAGCCGCGAGCTTCACCTGGTGGTGCAGCGTTTGCGCGAGCTGGGCATCGAGGATCCCCAGACGTTCCTGTCGAAGATGTTCACCTGCGACTACCTGCTGGCGAACAACGACCGCCATTTCTGCAACTTCGGCATCATCCGCGACGCGAAAACGCTGAAGTACAAGCGCATGGCGCCTATCTACGATACGGGAACGTGCCTGTGGTGCAGCGCGAAGACCCTCGACAAGCCGGAGGACTTCGCCTATCGCACCAAGCCGTTTCGCCCGAACGGGATGGAGCCGGGCAAGCAGCTCGTTCTCGTCGACCGCTACGAATGGTTCGACGAGCGGGCCTTGGACGGGTTCGCGGAAGAGGCGAAGGCCATACTCGACCAGAACCCCCTCATGCCGCCCGGCCGCACGGAAGCCATCCGCCAAGGCATCGAACGCAACATCGAGCAAGTCCTGGCCCACGTCGCCAGAGTCCGCCGCCCGTAGAGAGGTTAGTCCGCCAGCGGCAGCGTGACGGTGAACGCGGTGCCGTGCTCGGCGTCGCTCGTCACGGCGATGGTGCCGCCGTGCTCTTCGGCCACCGCTCGGGCTATGGCGAGCCCCAGGCCGTAACCGCCCTCGTCGCGGGTGCGGGCCTTGTCGGCGCGGTAGAAGCGGTCGAACACGTGGGGCAGGTCGTCGTCCGCGATGGCGGGCCCGGTGTTGTGCACGACCAGCTCGGCTTTCCGGGTCGCCTTCCGCAGCGTCACGTCCACGCGCCCTCCGTCGTCGGCGTACTTGCAGGCGTTGTCGATAAGCGTGGTGGTGAGCCGGTGCAGGCGCGACGCGTCGCCGCGCACCTGCACGCCGGGCTCGACGGACGATTCCAGGCCCACGCCGCGCTCGAAGGCCACGGACTCGAACTGCAGCAGGTCGCCCTCCACCAAGTCGGCCAGGTCGATGCGCTCGCGTGCGGGCGAGGGGCCTGCGTTCGCGCCGTCTCCCTCGTCCAGCTTGGCCAGCAGCAGCAAGTCGCCCACCAGCTGCTGCATGCGCTCCGCCTCGGTCTGCGTGCTCTCGACCCACTGGCTTTGGCTGGCCACGGAGCGCTCGGGATGCTCCAGCACGATGGAGCTGTTCGCCAAGATCACGGTGAGCGGCGTTTTCAACTCGTGCGACGCGTCGGCCACGAAGCGCTTCTGCTGCGTCCAGGCCGCTTCCACCGGCCGAAGCGCCCAACGCGAGAAGAACAGGCTTATCACCAGGAACACCAGCAGCGCCGCCACGCCCACGCCGGCCAGCGTCCAAGCGAGCGTCTGCCAGCCGTCGCCCGAGCTCTTGTCGGCGAAGGCGAGGAATGTGCCGGAGTCGTTCGTGCGTTTCACGTAGTAGAGCCCCACGCCGTCGAGCAGGCCCGACCCGTCGCCGCGTTCGGCCAGGGCCGCCCCCGCCTGTTCCAGCACGTCGTCGGCCAGCGAGGCGGTGCCGGCATCCGACACGGCCTCGAGCGCTCCGTCCCCGCCCACCTGGTACACGGCTACGGGAATGAACCGGCCGTCCTGCTTCTTGCCGCCGATCTCGAACGGCGCGTTCCCCTCGCCGTCGCGGGCGCGCTCTACGGCCGAGCCTTCCAGATCTGGCTCGTCGTCCGCGCCGCCCGCCGGCGCGCCCTTCCAAACCGTCCCATCGGGTGGAGCGATGTTGGCAAGGGGTTCCTTGGTTTTGGAATCGTGCTCGATGGCCGCGTTCAGGGCGGCGTACACGTCGCCGATCGACTGTTGGTAGTTGATGACGCAGATGGCCGTGAACACCACGGCCAGCACGGCCGCGACCATGGTCATGTTGAGGGCGATGAACTTGCACCGCAGCTTCTTCAGCATGGGGCGCTCCCGCGCGCGTCTTCGGTGGGCCTCGTCTCCGCTGCGACGTTCGGCACACCTGCCGTATCGCCTGTCGCGGCGTTCCCCCGCGCATGTTCCGATGTGCTCGACGCGCTCGGTCCGCCGGACGCGCCGCCGGCGTCGGTTGAATTCACGGCGAAGCGGTACCCCGCCTTCCGCAGGGTCTCGATGCGGCAGGATGATCCCAGGAACGCGAGCTTCTTGCGCAGGAACGACACGTACGCCTCCACGTTGTTGTCCTCCGCGCTGGACTCGATGCCCCACACCTTCTCGATGAGCAGGTCCTTCGACACCACCTGGCCGGGGTTCGCCATGAGCACGCGCGCGAGCGAGAACTCCTTGAAGCTCAGATGGATGGACTTCGCGCCGCAGGCAAGGTCGAAGCTCTCAAGGTTGAGCGACAGGTCGCCGGCGGCGAGCGTTTCGAACACCACCTCGCCCTGGCGGCGCGTGAGCGCGCGCAGGTGCGCCAGCAGCTCGGCAGGGGAGAACGGCTTGGTCATGTAGTCGTCCGCGCCGCTGTCCAGTCCCGTGATCTTGTCGGGCACGGCGTCGCGGGCCGTGAGCAGCAGCACGGGCGTGCTCACGCCGGCGCGCCGCAGCTCGGCCACCACGGCGAAGCCGTCCATCTTCGGCAGCATGACGTCGAGTATGACCACGTCGTAGAGCCCCGAGGCCGCCCAGTCGCGCCCAGTGGCCCCGTCGTGCACCACGTCCACGCCGTAGCCGTTCTCCTCGAGAATATGTCCGAGCGCCTGGGCCAGGCGCACGTCGTCCTCCACCACGAGGATCTGCATGGCATCTGCCTTTCGTCGCGCGTTCCTCACCCCATTGTACCGGTTTGCCTGAAATTAGCCTGAAGGGGCAAGGCGGCCGGCCGCCTTTCAGGGAACTTTCAGGGTGCAGGGCTAGGATGCAAGGCCACGGGTTGGAAGCGAGGTCGCCCGGCGCGTCCGCTTCCACCTGAAGATCGTTCACGGGGCCGTGCCCGTGCGGCGGCGGAAGGCGGCCTAGACCTCTCCCACTCCCTTCGACGCCCGCCCGCACCGCACGCAGCGCGGCCCCGCGAACGACCGCGAGAGAAAGGAACCGCGCCCATGCCCACCTTCACTGACGTATTCGAACGAAAAGAGATCAAATACCGCCTGTCCGCACGTCAGCACCGCGCGATGCTCGCCGCCCTCGCCGGGACCATGGTCCCCGACGAATTCGGCCGCACGGACGTCGTCAGCCTGTACTTCGACACGCCCGAGCGCGCGCTCATCGACCGCTCTCTGGAAAAGCCGCTGTACAAGGAGAAGCTGCGGCTGCGCAGCTACGGCATGCCCAGCGAGAGCGACCGCGTGTTCGTGGAGATCAAGAAGAAGTACGACGGCATCGTGTACAAGCGGCGCGTGGGCATGTCGTACGCGGCGGCGCGCGCCTACCTGGGCGGCATGCCCTACGGCATGGCGTGCGCGCAGCATCCGCTGCCCGACCCGGTCATGGTCGCCGAATCGCTTGCGCCCCGCAGCTTGCAGATCGCCTGCGAGATCGACCGGTTCATGCTGCAGCATCGCCCCCTGCGTGCGTCCATGCTCGTGGCGTGCAAGCGCACGGCCTACGTTTCCCTCGACGCGCCCGAGCTGGGCTACGAGGCGAACGGGCTGCGCGTCACGTTCGATGCCGACATCGCGTACCGCGACCAGTTCGCGCCGTGTCCGTCGGCCGCGCCCCAGCCGTTGCTGGACGAGGGCGAGGTGATCATGGAGGTGAAATCCTCCGGCCCGTTTCCCCGGTGGTTCGCGCAGGCGCTTGCCGCGTGCCGTGCGTACCCGTCGTCCTTCTCCAAGTACGGCGAGGCTTACCGCGCCTGCGCAGCCGAGGAACGCAAGAGCGCGTCGGCCGGCGTTGAGGCGCGGTTCGACGGGGAGAGGGCTGCGGTCGACGAAGCCTCGCGGGTTCACACCTCGGCTTCGCGGCATTCGACGCGTCCGGCTTCGGCCCCGGCATATGCGGCGAATTCGGCGCATCCGGTTCCCCGTGCGGCCCACAGCGCGCTCGAAGAAGCGGGCGAGTGCCTGTCCGCAGGCGCCCGCGACAACCGCCATCGCCGGTTTCGTGCCCCCAACCATGCTATGAAGAAGGGAAACCGTTGTGCTTGATACTGCTTTGACGTCTGTTTTCGGATCGGCTGAATCGCTCGTGGCGGGCGTGTCCACCGTGGACTTCCTGCTGTGCTGCCTCGCGTCCATCGTGCTGGGCGCGGCCGTGGCAGCCATCTACATGTTCCGCCACACCTACTCCAAGAACTTCGTGGTCACGCTGGCGCTGCTGCCGCTCATCGTGCAGATGGTCATCACGCTGGTGAACGGCAACCTGGGCGCGGGCATCGCGGTCATGGGCGTGTTCAACCTCGTGCGCTTCCGCTCCATCCCCGGCAGCGCCAAGGACATCGGCAGCGTGTTTCTGGCCATGGCCATCGGCCTGGCCACGGGCATGGGCTTCATCGCGCTGGCGGCGCTGTTCACCGTCATCGTGGCCGTGGTGAACGTGGGCTACGTGCTGTCGCCCTTCGGCAAACAGAAGGAGCCGGAGAAGACGCTGAAGATAACCATCCCCGAGGATCTGGAGTACGACGGCGTGTTCGACGACGTGCTGGCGCGCTACGCCGACGAGCACGAGCTGGTGGAGGTGCAGACCACGAACATGGGCAGCCTGTTCCAGCTGGAGTACGCGGTGCGCATGAAAGAGCCGGGGCTGGAGAAGCGCATGATCGACGAGCTGAGGTGCCGAAACGGAAACCTGAAGATCGTGTGCGGGCGGGCTGCGGCCAGCAAGGACGTGCTATGAGCAGTCTCGTGGCGGCTGGCGCGAATGCGGCTTGGCGGTTGGAAAGGACGTCCGCGAACGTGCGTGTTGCACAAAAATCACCGATGTCCCCCTATGCGAAGCCTTTTCGCCAAAGCTTGTTCCTTTTGAAAATGCTACGACCTGGGGAAACAGATTTAGCGGATAAGCTTCTCCGCGCTGTATGGCTTCGAGAGCGATTAAAGAAGGGGGACGTCGGTGATTTTTGCGCACGCACGCGCCTATCCGCTGTCAAACCAGTATCGACATGCACCCGGCCGGGTTGTCATCCTGAGCATGCAACAGCCCGCCGGGCTGTCGAATGCTCCGCTCGCTCAGGATGACAACGCGTCGGCCTGCGGAATATCAATGCTGGTTTAACGGCGGGCGTGTCTACGGACTGTCCTTGCGGACGCAGGAAAGGGAATGGCGGACGTGCGATGGCTTTTTGCGTCCTCGCCCGGTTTCCCTTGCGGACGCAGGAGAGGAGGCGGAGCCGTTTTGACCCTGCAGCGCATTTGCTCATGGAGGACCCTCTGCAGGCACGGGTTGGAGTATCGGCCGAAGCCGCCGTCACGTTCTTCCGTGTCGGCCGTCGTCATTGCTTCGATTGAGAGGAAACACTCGCATGAATAAGAATACGAGCTTCCGGCAGGAAACCGGGGAATCGGTGGGCGATAACGCCGAAAGCCCGGCTGCGTTTGTGAAAGGCGTGTCCGTCCTGCTTGCCGTCTGCCTCGCCTGCATGGTGCTTTTGCAAGGCTGCACGGCCAACGGGGTTGGAAACGGCGCCGAGGACGCATCGGGCTCCGCGTCGGCGCAGACTTCGGACGCCGTCTCGGCCGACGGCTTCGCGGCCGTGGCGGCGGCGTTCGACACCTCGGCGCTCGACCTGGACTACAGCAAGCGCGACCTCGACGCTTCCTACGATGACGCCTCGGCTACGCATATCGCGCTGAATGGCGGCACGGTTGCCGTGGAGGGCGACGGCGCGACGGCGGACGAGTCCACCGTGACCATCGCAGAAGCAGGCACCTACGTGGTGTCGGGCACGCTCGATGACGGGCAGCTGGCGGTGGAGGCGCCCGAGGACGCGAAGGTGCAGATCGTCCTTGCGGGCGCGACCATCCACAACGAGGATGGGCCGGCCGTGTACGTGAAGCAGGCGGACAAGTGCTTCGTCACGTTGGCGGACGGCACGGTGAACACGCTCACCGACGGTGCGGAGTACGCGCTGGAAGAGGGTAGCGACGAGCCCTACGCCACGCTGTTCAGCAAAGACGACCTCACGCTGAACGGATCGGGCACGCTGAACGTGACGAGCTCCTACCGGCACGCCGTGTGCTCGAAGGACGACCTGGTCATCACGGGCGGCACCTACGTGGTCGACGCGGTGGAAGACGGGTTGCGCGGGCGCGACTGCGTGAAAATATGCGACGGCACGTTCGACATGCGCGCCGGCGGCGACACCATCAAGTCGAACAAGGACACCGACGCGACGCGCGGGTTCGTGAGCATCGACGGCGGCACGTTCCGGCTGGAGGCTGGCGACGACGGCATCCAGGGAACCACCTTCATCCGCGTGATGGGCGGCGAGATCGCCATCATCTCGGCCGACGACGCCCTGCACTCCGATTTGGAGGTGCTCATCGGCGGCGGCAGTCTGACTGTCAATGCCGGCGACGACGCTGTGCACGCCGAAACGAAGCTCGTCGTAGACAACGGCACGGTGAATGTGACGAGCTGCTACGAGGGCTACGAGGCCGAGAAGCTCTACATCAACGGAGCCGTCACGCACATCGTAGCCAGCGACGACGCGCTGAACGCGTCGGCGGCCGACCTGGGCGAGGGCGCCGATACGACAACGGGGGACCCGACGGGCTCCGCCGCCGACGCCGCGCCGTCGATGCTGGATGATGGCGGCGTGCCCGCGCTGCCCGACAGCGAGAGCGCTCCCGAGCTTTCCGACGGCGCCCCGCCGGCAGGCGACGGGCTCGACGGTGTGCAGGCAGGCACGCCTCCTACCGGCTCCGCGAGCGGGTTCGAACCGTCTTTCGGCGACGGCATGGGCGGGCGCGGCGGCTCGGGCGAGGGCCCGAACGAAAGCGAGCTGAACGGCGGCAAGCCCGACAACGCGTTCGCCGAGGGAGGCGCAGGCGGCATGGGCATGGGCGACGAGAACTGCCTCATCCAGATCAACGGCGGGTACACGGTTCTCGAGGCCGGCGGCGACGGCGTCGATTCGAACGGCAACGTGGAAGTGACGGGCGGCGTGTTGCTGGTGTGCGGCCCCACCAGCAACAACGATGGCGCCTTCGACTACGATCTCGCGGCCACCGTCACCGGCGGCACAGTGCTCATGGTGGGCTCGACGGGCATGGCGCAGAACTTCACGAGCGGCGAGCAGCCCTTCTCGTTCACCACGGCAAGCGGTTCGGCCGGCCAGAGTGTTGCCGTGGCCGATGACGCGGGCAACGTCCTGGTCTCGTTCACGCCTGCCAAGCAGTTCGGCATAGTGCTGGCCACAAGCCCCGCCTTCGCCGAGGGCGGCACCTATTCGCTCGTCATCGGCGGCACGGTCGCCGGCGCCAACGCCGACGGCTACGCCGACGTCGGCACGGTGACCGGCGGCACCTCCACCGAGATCAC
Organism: Gordonibacter massiliensis (ex Traore et al. 2017); assembly: GCF_019731765.1. Lineage (NCBI taxonomy): Bacteria > Bacillati > Actinomycetota > Coriobacteriia > Eggerthellales > Eggerthellaceae > Gordonibacter > Gordonibacter massiliensis (ex Traore et al. 2017). Next base: position 568,052 of record NZ_JAASIO010000001.1, read on the forward strand.
GGCTTCGACCACGGCCTCCGGCGGTTTCGGCGGCCTGGGCTCCGGCGGCGGCCCCATGGCCGCCGGCCAAGGCGGCGACGTCCAACGCGGCATGCGCGGAATGTCCTAAAAGGAGACGGGCGCCTTTTAGGACACCTAACTGGGGCAGAGCGGTGCGCCTAAGAGGCCCCTCCGTCCAGGCGGAGGCGTCGACGAGGTGCCCCTTTTGTCATCCTGAGCGGAGCGCCGAAGGCGCGTAGTCGAAGGATCTTCGGAAACGAGGGACTTTCTACGTCGAAGATCCTTCGACTCCGGCCTATGGCCTACGCTCGGGATGACAATGCGGGATGCGCGCCGCGCGGTCGCGTTGCTTCCTGCACTCGCCAGCCGTTACCCGGGAACGCGCGCTGATGCACTATAATCGGAACCGGCGGGGCGCGCTGCGCTTCGCAGGGTTCCGCGGTTCGGCAGGCTACGGCGCCGAATCGCCTCACGCAAAGGAGCGCGATCCATGGCGATAGTCGATGCCCCCTCCCGCACGTTGCTCGGCGGACGCGCATGATCGAGTACTTCCGCACGAACGACCAGCAGTCGCTCGAGAAGATCGATAAGGAGGAGCCCGGCTGCTGGATAGCCGCGTTCGAGCCGACCTCCGACGAGCTTGCCCAGCTGAGCGCCGAGTTCGGCTTCGAGGAAGACGACGCCCGCGCGGCGCTCGACCTGGAAGAGGTGTCGCGCATCGAGACCGATCGCGGCTACGCCATGTTCATCTTGGACACGCCCGTGCGCGACCGCTCGTCCAACGAGCGCAGCTACAAAACCATCCCCATCGCGCTGTTCGAAACGCCGCGCAACGTGGTCACTGTGTGCTCGGTGTACAAGATCCCGCTCATCGACCAGCTCAAGGCGTCGAAGGACCTTTCATCCACCGCCGACGTGCATGCGTTCGCAGCCGACATCCTCATGGCGTCGTCCACGGCGTACTTCATGACCCTGCGCGCCATCAACCGGCGGCGCACCGACCTCATGGCAACGGTGAAGCGCCCTTCGCGCAAGGAGCTCGAAGACCTCTACAACCTCGATTCGTCGCTGGTCTACTTCAAAACCTCGCTCGTCACCAACGACGCCATCTTCGAGAAGCACCTGCGCCGCTCGACCTTTCCCACCGAGGAGGACCGCTACCGCTTCGACGACGTGGTTGTGGAGAACCGCCAGGCGCTCGAGACGACGCAGATATACTCGGAGATCCTCGACTCCACCATCGAGCACTTCAGCCTGCTCATGGAGCACGACCTGAACCGCACGATGCAGGTGGTGGCCACGGTGTCGCTCGTGCTGTGCGTTCCCACGGCGGTGGCCGGGTTCTTCGGCATGAACCTGCTGGGCATACCTCTGGACACCTTCCCCTGGGGCTTCGGCGTGGTGACGGGCTGCACGGTGCTCGCTTCGCTGGGGCTTTTGTTCGTGCTGAAGAAGTTCCGCTGGTTCTAGGGCGCAAAGGCGGCGGGCGGGGGCGTTTCCTCTTGTCGCTTTCGTTAAAAATCGCCCCCTTCGCCGGAACACGCGCCTCGCTTTAGCCCGTTAGAGTACAATGGGCCGACAAGCGAGAAGAGCACCCGCACGTCAAGGCTTGCGCGGCGGCGCTCGAGACAGAGAAGGGATGCGATCATGGCCGATATCACCGAAGTGGACTTCATCTGGAAGAACGGGGAGATGATCCCCTGGGCCGAGGCCACCACGCATATCCTGTCCCACTCCCTGCATTACGGCTCGGGCGTGTTCGAGGGCATCCGCTGCTACCAGAACCCCGAGAACGGCAAGAGCTACGTGTTCCGCCTGCGCGATCACATGGAGCGCCTGCACCGCAGCTGCAAGATCGCGCTCATCGACCTGCCGTACACGGTGGACGAGCTGTGCGACGCCACCGTGGAGCTCATCCGCAAGAACAACCTGCCGTCCTGCTATATCCGCCCCATCGTGTACCGCGGTTACGGCGTGATGGGCGTCGACCCCACCGGCGCGCCCACCGACGTGGCCATCGCGGTGTGGCCGTGGGAATCCTACCTGGGTGCCGACGCGCTGGAGCACGGCGTGGCCGTGGGCGTGTCCTCGTGGCGCCAGCGCTCGAACAACGCCATTCCGCCGGCGGTGAAGAGCACGGCTTCCTACATGAACTCCATCTTGGCGAAGCTGGAGGCCAAGGAGCACGGCTACGCCGAGGCCATCATGCTGAACGAGGCCGGCCTCGTGTGCGAGGGCACGGGCGAGAACCTGTTCATCGTGCGCGACGGCGTGCTGTCCACGCCGCCGCTGTCCGACGGCCTGTTGGAGGGCATCACGCGCGACACCATCCTCTGCCTGGCCGACGACCTGGAGATCCCTGCCATCGAGGAAAGCCTCACGCGCAGCGACCTCTACATCGCCGACGAGGTGTTCATGACCGGCTCCGCCGCCGAGCTCACGCCCATCGGCAGCGTTGACGGCCGCGAGGTGGGTAAGCCGGGCGAGATCACCCGTGCGCTGCAGGACCGCTACTTCGCCGTCGCCTACGGCCAGATCGACGAATACCGGGACTGGCTGACCGAGATTTAGGATTGCGTTTTATGGAGGGCGAAGCGCCCGATCGGACTGCGTAAGCGGTCGCGATCGGGACTTCGCCCCTTTTTTCGTCGCGTCGGTTTCCTCCGCACGCATCGTTGTTCTGCCGACCTGAAGCAAAGGAGCATTCGTGGACCGCATCCTCACCTACGACAGCACGTTGCGCGACGGGGAGCAGAGCGAGGGCATCACGCTCTCGCTCGAGGACAAGCTGCGCATCGTGGAGCGGCTCGACGCGTTCGGCATCGATTTCATCGAGGGCGGTTTCCCCGCGTCGAACCCCAAGGACATCGCGTTCTTCCAGCAGGTACGCGAGATGCCGCTCGCCCACGCGCGCATCGCTGCGTTCGGCTCCACGTGCAAGAAGGGCGTGGCGGCTGAGGAGGATCAGGGCTTGGCCGACCTCGTAGCCAGCGGCGCGCCCATCGCCACCATCGTGGGGAAAACGTGGGACGCCCAGGTCACCCGCGCGTTGCTCACCACGCTCGAAGAGAACCTGCGCATGGTGGCCGATTCGGTGGCGTTCCTGAAAGCCCAGGGCCTCACGGTGGTGTTCGACGCCGAGCACTTCTTCGACGGGTACAAGGCCAACCCCGACTACGCGCTCGCCTGCGTGTGCGCCGCGAGCGAGGCGGGCGCCGACTCCATCGACCTGTGCGAGACGAACGGCGGCGCGCTGCCGCACGAGGTGGAGGCCATCGTGCGCGCCGTGGCCGAGGCGCTGCCCGGCCAGCAGCTGGGCATCCACTGCCACAACGACTCGGGCTGCGCCGTGGCGAACACGCTGGCCGCCGTGCGCGCCGGAGCGACCCAGGTGCAGGGCACCGTCAACGGCTTCGGCGAGCGCGTGGGCAACACCGACCTGCTCACCACCATCGCCGACCTGGAGCTGAAGATGGGCTACGTCACCGTGGGCCCCGAGAACCTGCGCCAGCTGACCAGCGTGTCGCAGTTCGTGGCCGAGACGTGCAACATGGCCGTGCCCACCCACCATCCCTACACGGGCGCGTCCGCGTTCGCGCACAAGGGCGGCCTGCACGCCAGCGCCCTCGCCCGTTTCCCCGAGGCCTACGAGCACACGCGCCCCGAGAACGTGGGCAACGCCACGCGCATGCTGGTGAGCGAGCTGGCCGGCAAGGCGTCGCTCGTGGCGAAGGCGGCCAGCTTAGGGATAGACCTGGCGCAATATCCCGATCAAACGCAGGCCATCCTCGACGACATCAAGGCGCGCGAGGCGCTGGGCTACTCCTACGAGGTGGCCGACGGCTCGCTCGCCGTGCTGCTGCAGTGGCACTTGGGCACGTACCGGCCGCACTTCACGCTGGAGAGCTTCCGCGTCATCGTGGACGACCACGAGGACACGGGCGCCCGCGCGAAGGACGCCATGAGCGAGGCCACCATCAAGATACACGTGGGCGACGAGCGCTTCGTGGCCACGGGCGAGGGCACCGGCCCCGTGGGCGCGCTCGACAACGCGCTGCGCCTGGCCATCACGCAGTTTTTCCCCGAGGTCGCGGGCATGGAGCTGGTGGACTACAAGGTGCGCATCCTCGACGAGAACGTGGGCACGGGCGCCATCACCCGCGTCGTCATCACCACGCGCGACGCCGAGGGAACCTGGGGCACCATCGGCGTTTCCGAGAACATCATCGAGGCGTCGTGGAACGCGCTGGTCGATTCCGTCGAATACGGCCTTATCAGAATGGGGAAGTAGCATGAGCGATCTCAGAACGCCGGAAGTGGAAGACCTGCTGCACGTGTTCGCCGCGCTCGACGACGAGGACACCATCTACACGCTGCTGGAGGACCTGTTCACCATCCGCGAGATCAAGGAAACGTCCCAGCGCCTGGCTGTGGCGCGCCTGTTGGACGCCGGCAAGTCCTACGCCGCCATCGAGGAGGCGACCGGGGCCTCCGCCACCACTATAGCCCGGGTGTCGAAGTGCCTGAGCTACGGCGCCGGCGGCTACAACGCCGCCCTCAACGCCCTCGACGACGCGCGGAAATAGCACCCATCGCTTCGCGCGCAACGCCTATAGAAAACTGTATCAAAAGCTCCGTTCCGTTGGCTCCGTAGGGCAAGGGCTCTGCCCTTGCCGTCGACCTGCGGAGATTTTGCTTGTTGGTCGGCAAGGGCAGAGCCCTCGCCCAACGGGACGGCCGCCGTGCGCCCCCGTAGGGGCGGGCAGCAGCCCGCCCGGCGCGACGCATCCGAACGAGGTGCGTCGCACAGCGAGCGCAAAGGAACCTCGCAAAGGTTTCAGCCCCTTCTCACGATTCCAAACGGGCAAGGCCGCCGGTTGCCGCGCGCATGGTCCGTGCGAAGAAAGAGGGGTCGATGAGGAACGCGTCGTGCGGAAAATCCCTGCGGTTCCGCGTGATGATCGGACAACCCGTTTCGCACGAAATCTCGTAAAAGCGGCGATCATCCTCGTCCGGCATATCGATGCGGATAGGGGAGGGGCTCACGTACTCCCCGTTGTCGGCAAGCCCCTCGAGGAATTTCTCGAACGCATCCACGTCGATGCGATAGCGGGCGAGCTTGGGGTAACGGGCGACGTTGCGGTACTCTGCGATGACCGATTCGTTGTAACAAACGACGATATCGCCTGCGGCCACCAATCCTACGATGAAGGCTGCCGTGCTTCGCGGCGCGATGATCCCCGAAATAATGACGTTGGTGTCGATGACGGCGTGCATGGATTGGCCTTACCGCATTGCGGCACGCACGGCTTCGACCGCGTCGTCAACGTCTTCGATGATCTGCGCTTCGCTCGTTTCGCCCGTTCGCTCCGTCGCGTTCGCGCGCAACGTCGCGAGGGCCTTCTGCATGGTTGCCGTTGCCCGCGAGGAGCGCGACGTCTCTCCGATAACGAAGGGAATTCTTCGTTCGCGTACCGTTTGGGCCGCGAACGAGGCCATGAGCGTGGAAGCCGGGATGCGCATTTCCGCGCAAAAGTCCTTGAAGTCGGAATACAGCTGCTCGTCCATACGGACGTTGAGTATCTTGCTAGCCATGCTCGGCCTCCTGTTCGACGATGCAATAAAAATTTACAATAGATATTGAATGTATAGATAATATAGTTCAAATAGTATCATATCTAGCTCATCGCGTCGATGTTTGCAATCACTGCCATTCAATCTTTCTTGTTGGCGGACCCCTCGCGACCTGCGCATGAGAAGGACGCGTGAAGTTCTCTCGCATTGTCAAGGGAACGTGCTATAGTCGTTGCCAATGCGTTGATTGGGAATGGTCCTTTTCCTAGAATTATTTTGACCTTGCAATACAGGGCGAGAAGCGGCTGTTTCCGAATCGCGAGGGAGGTTTACCGTATGAACGAATCCACGCGCGGCCTCGACCGCCGCACGTTTTTGACCGGCGCGGCCGCTTTGGGCGCCGCCGCGCTTTTGAGGCCGGCTCTGGCGTTCGCCGAGCCCACCGCCGCCGACAAGCTGGCCGAGGCCGATGCCGTCCAAGCGCGCATCGTGGACATGCAGGCGCAGTTGGACGTGGTCACCGAGCAGTACTACCGGGCGCTCGACGAGCACGCGTCCGCCCAGCAGGCCGTCGCTGACGCGCAGGCGCGCATCGACGAGGCGAACGCGAAGATCGCCGGTTTGCAAGAGAAGCTGGGCAGCCGGGCGCGCAGCATGTACCGCACCGGGCAGTCCTCGGTCTTCGACTTCATCATGGGGGCTACGACGTTCGAGGAATTCGCCCAGAACTGGGACATCCTCGAAAGGCTGAACGACAACGACGCCGATCTCGTGCAGCAAACGAAGGATCTGCGCGCCGAGGTGGAGGACGCCAAGGCCGAGCTCGAGCGCCAGGAGCAGATCGCGGCCGAGAAGGCCGACGAGGCGCAGCGCATCAAGGAAGACGCCGAGCGTTCGGTGGCGGAACTGCAGGCGTTGCTGTCCCAGCTCGACGCCGAGGCCCAGGCTCTGCTGGAGAAGGAGCAGGAGGAGGCCCGCCAAGCCGAGATCGCCGCGGCCCGCTCGCGTTCCTACGGCTATTCGGGCGCGACGTCGCCCATACCTTCGCAGGGCTCGGTGGTGGACTACGCGCTCTCGCGCATCGGCTGTCCGTACGTGTGGGCCGCGGCCGGTCCGGACACCTTCGACTGCTCGGGCCTGGTGAGATGGGCGTACCTGCAGGTAGGCATATCGCTGCCGCACCAAACCGAGGCGCTGTACAACGTGGCCAAGGCCCGCCTTCCCGTGTCGCAGGCGCAGCCCGGCGACGTGCTGTGGGTCGGCTACGGCGACGGTTACAACGGCCATGTGGGAATCGCCTGCAACGCGGGCGGCACCCATTACGTGCACGCGCCCACGTTCGGTGCCTACGTGCGTGACACCGACGACCTCAGCTGGGCCGGTTTCACGCACGCGCTGCGGTTCTAACGTTCGGATTTGCACCCGCGTCGCGTGTCCCCGTGCTGTTCGCGCCCTATGTCGCGCGCCGCGCATCGTCCGCACCCGCGCCGCACACCACAAAACTTTTTGCATGGTCAAACGCACCCGCGCCGTTTCGGCACGGGTGCGCTATCATGGGGCATGCGCTTTCCAAGGCGCCCCGCTATCGAAGGAGTTTTTCATGTCAACGTTGTTCGTGAACGCCTGCATGCGCGGCGAGGATTCCCGCACGCTCGCGCTCTGCCGTGAATACCTGCAGGGTAAAGAGGACGTCGTCGAAGTCGATCTGGCCGCGCTCGACCTCAAGCCGTTCAACGCGCAGATGGTTGCGTACCGCACTGAGAAGCAGAAGGCCCAAGCATGGGACGACCCCGTGTTCGACCTGGCGCACCAGTTCGCCGAAGCGGACGAGATCGTGGTGGGCGCGCCCTACTGGGACCTGTCGTTCCCGGCGGCGCTCAAGGTGTACATGGAGCATGTGAGCGTGTGCGATATCGCGTTCCACTACACCGAGGACGCGCGCTGCGAGGGCATCTGCAAGGCGAACCGCCTCACGTACATCGCGTCGTGCGGCGGCTTCGTGGAGGGCGCGAACTTCGGTTACGAGTATTTCTGCGGTATCGCGAAGATGTTCGGCATTCCCGAAACGCGCTTCGTGGCCGCCGAGGGATTGGACATCGTGGGCATCGACGTGGAAGCGCAGATGGAAAAGGCCCGCGCGCAGATCGCCGCGCTCGATTAGACCATGACATCCGCCGCGCACGACGTAGGAGGGCTCGTGGAGGCTTCGCCTCCGCGTCTGGATCATCCGGTGAGGCTGGCCGATTACCTGGGCACGTCCGAGGTGGCCATCATGATACAGCGCGCGCTCAACGGCGTCGACCCGCGTCTCGTGGATCACGGGCTGCGGGTGGGCATGCTGTTGGACGCCATGCTCGAGGCGGCGGGGTGGCCGCAGGGCAAGCGGCGACGCGACGCGTACCTGGTGGCCCTCATGCACGACATCGGCGCCTACCGCACCGAGGAGATCGACCGGCTCGTCGAGTTCGAAACGGACAACGTGTGGGAGCACTCGTTCTACGGCTACCTGTTCTTCAAGGAGCTTTCACCGTTGGCCGAGTACGCCGAGGTGGTGCTGTACCACCATATGCCCTTCGCGCTGTTCACCGATCAGGAGCCGAACGTGCGCTTCCTCGCGCAGGCGCTGCACGTGGCCGATCGGATCGACGTGCTGCTTCTGGAGCATCCGCAAGCCGACGCCTTCGCCATGGAGCGCCTGATCGAGCAGGCTCCGGCCGGTCAGTTCTCGCCCGACGCGACCGCGCTGTTCTTCGAGGCCGAGCGTCGCCAGGGGTTGTTGGACGCGTTGCGCCTCGGCATCGATCGCGACGAGGCCATTCGTCGCGCCGCCGACGCCGCCGAGCCCGATGCGGCTGCCGCCTTCCTCGACACGCTCGTGCACGTCATCGATTTTCGCAGCCGGCATACCGTCACCCATACCGTCACCACCGCTTGGGTTGCCTACGAGTTGGCGAGCCGCCTGATGGGGGACGAGGGCGAGGCCGGTCGCGTGTACTGCGGCGCGCTGCTGCACGACTTGGGCAAGATCGGCATCCCGCTCGGCATTTTGGAGAAGCCGGGGCGCTTGGACGCCGACGAGATGGCCGTCATGCGCACGCACGTGAGCTTGACGGAATCCGTCGTCGAAGGTTGCGTGGCCGACGACATCGCCTTGGCGGCGGCGCGGCATCACGAGAAGCTCGACGGCTCCGGTTACCCGCGCGGTCTCACTGCCGCCGACCTGCGGCAGGCCGATCGCATCATCGCGGTGGCCGACATCGTGAGCGCGCTCGTGGGCACGCGCAGCTACAAAGAGGCGTATCCCAAGGAGAGGGTGCTCGAACTGCTGGCCGATCAGCGCGACCGCGGGCTCATCGACGCGGCGGTCGTCGAGGTCATGGAGCGCGACTACGACGACATCATGCGCGTGGTGCGGCGGGCGTGCCTGCCGGTGGCGGCGTTGTACCGGCGCGTGCAGGACGAGTACGTTTGGCTGCTGGGCCAACTGGCGCAGGCGCGCGGCGAAGAGCCTCTGGCGGGAGTTGAGCCGCCGATCGTCTGAGCGTCGACGCGCGCCCCTTCCTTCGGCACGATAATGGCGGCCAGAAGAAGGGGAGGGAAAGGGAACATGAAACGCTTGCTTTTGGTCGTTGATTACCAGAACGACTTCGTGGACGGCGCGCTGGGTTTTCCGGGTGCCGAGAAACTGGAGAAACCCATCGCCGAGAAGATCGCCGCGTACCGAGCTGCCGGCGACGACGTGGCGTTCACGTTCGACACGCACCATCGCGATTATTTGGACACGCAAGAGGGCAAAAACCTGCCGGTCGAGCACTGCCTGGAAGGTACGCCCGGACACGATCTGTACGGCGAGGTGGCTTCGCTCATGCGCGATTCCGACACGGTGTTCTACAAGCCGGCGTTCGGCTCGGCGGCGTTCTTTGAACGTTGCCGCCAGTCGCAGCGCGCCGCCGACGAAGTGAACAAGCTGCCGTTCGAGAGCATCGAGATCGTGGGCTTGGTGTCGAACATCTGCATCATATCGAATGCCGTGCTGGCGAAGACCGCTTGCCCCGAAGTGCCGATCATCGTGGACGCGGCCTGCACCGCCTCGTTCGACCCGGAGCTTCACGAAAAGGCCCTCGACGTCATGGAGGGCCTGCAGATACAGGTGATCAACCGGTAGCGGTGCGCGACGCTCCGCCCGATGTCGCCCGGCGGCCTCTTGTCGCTTTGGGCGCTCGATGCCCTCTTTCTTGTCGGCTTATGGGCGAGCGCGGCCGAGTCGAAGGGCTTCCGTGCGGCTCGGGCTTCCCTCGCCGCCGCTTCCCCTCCTCTTTCAAGCTCCGTGCCGCATCCCGACCTCCCTCCATGTCAAACCAGCATCGACGTGCGCTCGGTCAGGTTGTCGCCCTGAGCACCGGCCAGGTTGTCATCCTGAGCGGAGGCCAGGTTGTCATCCTGAGCGGAGGCGGCGTGAGCCGCCGGAGTCGAAGGATCCCGTGTGGTGCCAACCGAAAACGCTACGGCTGCCGCAGCGCGGGATCCTTCGCCCCCGCTCCGCGGGGCCTCCCTGCGCCCGCTCCGCGTGCCCGGGGCCTCGACAGTCCACTGGACTGTCGAATGCTCCGCTCTCTCAGGATGACAACGCGCCTGCTCGCGTAATGTCAACGGTGGTTTGACAGAGAGCGACCTTCGCTCGGTGCAAAAATCACCGATGTCCCCCGCGTTTCGGGTCGAAAGGGCCCTTGCGGCGGGCCGTTGGCCACCTTCGGCGGACGTTTGCCCAGCTCGCGTATCCCGGGCCGCGGCCCGGGATACGGGCAAAGGGGGACGTCGGTGATTTTTGCACCGAAGGGCCTCGCGTGCGTGCGCGAACGGTTCGGCAAGCCGGCGTGCGCGTTCGCACCGGCGATGTCCGAGGGGGCTCGCGCACGGATGGCCCCCCGGGCGGTCCGGAGCCCCGCCCGGGGCGGAGAGCTGTCATTCGCTCTGTTTGCCATGGTGATAATGGAGGAAAGGGCGCCGTCAGGTTCGCATCCCTGATTTCATGCGGGGATGCGTTTCCGGGACAGACGATTCGATAGATAGACAGTTGCCGACATGGAGGCATCGGGGGAGAAGCCGCCGGTTCCCCTTGCAGGCAAAAACTACTCGGGCAAATTTCAAGTGCGCATACCGCCCGAGTTGCACCGGAGGTTGGCCATCGAGGCCGCCGAGGAGCGGGTTTCGCTTAACAGGTTGGTGACAACGCGCCTTGCCTGACGGCAGCGTTTGCTTTCAAGGTGGAACACGCGTATATTCTGCCCATCAGGGGGTTGCGTTGACGAGATGCAACTCGTAAGGGGGAGTTATGGAAACCAAGTACGCGACCTGCGTGTTCTGCGACGGTCAATGCGCCGTCAAGGCTGAAATCGAGGGGGATCGCATGCGCGTGCTCCCCGCCAACCCGGATTTCCCCGCCCTGTGCTCCAAGGCGACCATGATCGACGAGTATCGGCTGCATCCGGATCGCGTGACCGTTCCGCTGAAGAACGTGGGCGCGCGCGGCGAAGCGCAATGGCAGGAAGTGACTTGGGACCAGGCGCTCGACGAGATAGCCGAACGGCTGCAAGCGGTGATGGACGCACACGGCCCCGAGGCCGTGGCGTTCGCGGAGATGCCGCTCAACATGGGGTTCGGCGGCATCACGCGCCGGTTCATGAATTGCTTGGGCACGCCCAATTACACGGCGCCCACGCAGCTGTGCATGGGCAACACCGCGCAGGTGAACCGGGCGACGTACGGCTGGTTCGTTTCCTCTGGCTGGGCGCAGGCCGACTGCATCGTCTACTTCGGCCAAGACCGTGACGGCGAGCGCTGGCCGCACGAGTATCTGGCGCTCAACGCTGCGCTCGAGCGTGGGGCCGTGCTCATTGAGGTCGATCCGCGCGAGACCGCCACGGCGAAACGGGCCGATTACCATCTGCGCATCCGCTACGGCACCGATGCGGCGCTCATGCTGGGATGGATCAACGTTATCATCGCCGAGGGCCTGTACGACCGCGCCTTCGTCGAAAACTCGTGCATCGGCTTCGACGAGCTGGCCGAACGGGTGGCGGAGTACCCGCCCGAGCGTGTGGCCGAGCTGTGCGGGATCGATGCCGAGCTCGTCCGCGAAACGGCACGTGTGTACGCGCGGGCGCAGGCGGCCATCATCCCGTGGGGCGTGGTGGGCGACATGCAGCGCAACTCCACGTCCATGGTGCGCTGCCAATGCATTCTGCGTGCCATCTGCGGTTTCCTGAACAAGAGCGAGACGGTGTTCGGCCCGTCGCTGGGCGGCGTGACCAACGCCCAGCTGGCGGCGTTCGACCTGCTGCCGCCCGAGAAACGCGCTTTGCAGCTGGGTGTGGACACGCATCCGCTGCTCACGTTCAAGGCGTCGAACCTCTACCGTTCCGCGCTCGAGCGCGAAGGCGTGCCCTACGAGCCCGACATCCTGGGCGAGTCGTGCGCCTGCGATCCCGCCACGCTGTTCGCCGCCATGCGCGGCGAGGGCCCGTACCCGGTCAAAGCCGTCTTCTGCGTGGCGAACAACACGGTCATGAGCTACGCGAACCAACCGGGCATCGTGGACGCGTTCATGAACCAGGACCTCGTGGTAGCCTTCGAGCACTGGATGACGCCTACGGCCCAGCTGTCCGACTACGTGCTGCCGGGCGACATGTGGGCCGAGCGCGACGTGCTGGGGCCGCAGTTCGACGTGGCGCCCGTGTTCTCGTGCAGTCAGGCGTTCCGCGAGCCGGTGGGCGAATGCAAGAACTGGTACTACGTGGTGAAGGGTTTGGCCGACCGCTTGGGGTTTGCCGAGCATTTTCCGTGGGCCGACGAGCACGAGCTGTACGACTTCCGGTTGGCGCCGCTCGGGCTCACGTGGGACGAGCTGGCTAAGCAGGGCAGGGCGACTACCAAGCCGGTGGCGCTCGGCCGTTTCGTCACGCCGTCCGGCAAGGTGGAGCTGGCAAGCTCCGTCCTGGCCGATCTGGGCTTCGACCCGCTGCCCTCCTACGAGGAGCCGGCCGATCCCGGGCGCGAAGGCCGCGCGGACGCGTTCCCGTATACGATATTCGCCGGCTTTCGCGAACGGCCGTCGTACAACACGAACCTGCACCAGATGGAGGCCTTGCGGGCGCGGCAACCCGAGCCGCAGTTCTTCATCAACCCGGCCGATGCGGCCGGCGAGGGCGTGGTCGACGGCGTGTGGTGCGTGGTGGAAACGGCGTACGGCCAGGTGGAGCTGCTATCCAAGCTGGACGAGGCGCAGCCGGCGGGCACGTTGCGCGTGCCGCACGGCTGGTGGAAGCCCGAAACGGCTCAGGGCGTCGCGGCGGGGTTGAGCTCCGCCAACCTGCACAACGACGGCATGCTGTTCCCCGACGCGGACTGGAACCTCGACCCCGCCCAAGGCGTGCCCAACCTGCGCGGCGGCATCCACGCCCGCGTGCGCGTGAAGGAGTGAGGACGGACGTACCGCACCGGGAGGACAGCGGCCTGCCCCTACGGAGATTTAGCGACAGCAGCCCGACCTGCAGGCCACCATACGTCTACAACACCATCATGGCCGCCGTGAGCACCACCACGCTGGCCACGCCAATGACGATGATGGGCACGAGCGCCCACTTCAGCCACGTGGAATACTCCACCTTCGCCATCATGAGACCGGGCAGGAACGCCGCCGTAGGGCTGAACAGGTTCGCCAGGCCGTTGGCCGCCACGAAGATCATCACCATGACGTCGGGCGAGAAGCCGAGCGATGCCGCCAACGATCCCATGATGGGCATGGACAGCGTGGCCAGCGCCGACGTGGACGTGATGATGAACGACAGCCCCAAGAATATGAGGTAACACACCGGCGCGAACACGATGGCGCTCGAGCCCGCCAGCAGCTGCGAGGCGTTGTCGAGGATCATGACGTCCAGATGCGTCGAGGCCATGAGGATGGAGATGGCGCGTGCCAGGCCAACCACCAGCGCCACGCCCACCATGTCGGCGGCACCGTCGATCCACGCGTTCACGATCTGGCGCTCGGACATGCGCGCCACCACGCCGATGACGATGGACATGATGAGGAACCACACGGAAGCGTCCTTGAAGTACCACTCGCCCAGCGGTGCGCCGGTTATCCACGCGCTCCACGGCAGCACGGCCCACGAGCCGTCTTCGCCCGGCACGCCGCCCAGCGTGAAGAAGTCCACGCCGAAGTTCTGCCACGGGATGAACCCGACGATCATGACCAAAAATGACAGGCCGAACAGCGCGAGCGCCACCCCTTGCGTGCGCGTCATGGCCGGCGTCGCTTCGCCCTCTTGGGCTTCCTCGCCTTTTTGGGCCTCGGTGCCGAACGCCTGCTCCATGGCATGCTGTTCCTGCAGCGAAAGGATGGTGGAACCCTTGTCGGCCTTGACTTTGCGCGCGTAGCGCATGACGAAGAACACGGCCAGCGCATAGGCCGCCGCGAGCAGCACCAGGCCGAGCACGATGGTGGTGCCCGGATCGGCCTCGATGCCCGCCGTCTTCAGCGTGTCGATGGCCACGCCGTTGGCGAACGGGTTCACGGTGGAGCCCAGGCAGCCCACGCCCGCGCCCAGCAGCACGGTGCCCACGGCCACCATGGTGTCGAAGCCGGCCGCCACCATGGTGAGCGACAACAGCGCGTAGAAGGGCACGGCTTCCTCGCAGAACCCGTACGAGCTGCCCAGCAGCGCGAAGATGGCCATGATGATGGGGATGAGCAGCAGTTCGTGGCCGTGCATCTTGCGCACCAAAGCGGTGATGCCCGCGTCAAGCGCGCCTATCTTCGTCACCATGCCCAGGCAGCCGCCCAAGATGAGCAGGAAGAACGATATCTCCGCCGCGTCGATCAGGCCCTCGACCGACGAATCCAGAATCTGGGGCAGGCTTGCGGCGGTCACGCTCGGCGTGATGAACGAGCACACCACGGTGGCCAGGCCCACCACGATAATGATGATGAACAGGATGCTGTAAGAAGAGAGCGGCTCGCGTTGCTTCTTCTCGCTTTTCGCTTTCGACATAAGGCCCCCATCGCGCTCAATGCGTCTCCGTGCAACCTTTACCAGTATAAAGATGCACGGAGAGGGACGGGGCCCGCAGACGTGGGTGAAAGAACGGTTGAAGCTAGCGCCGGCGCGCGAACGCCTCCAGCACCAGCTGGGCGCGCGTGCCGATGGGCGTGGCGTTCTCGGCAAGGAAACGGGGGACGTCGCTTATGGACAGCAGGAACGGCTCGATGAACTCGGCCGGCTCGGGCTGCGCGTCGGCGACGCGCTCCACCTGTGCGAACACCACGTGAACCGTCTCGTCGGTAAGGCCGGTGGACGAGAAGCCCGGCTGCGGCAGCGGGTCGATCGCCGCGCTGCCCAGGTCGGCGCGCAGGGCGAAGCCCGTCTCCTCGCGCAGCTCGCGATCGACGCAGCTGGCCAGGTCCTCGCCGGGGTCGACGAGCCCTGCCGGAAACGCGATGCACCAGCTGTTCAGCGGATAGCGGAACTCGCGGATGAGCAGCAGCTGCCCGTCGGGCGTTTGCGGCACGATGCACACGGCGTCGGCCGGCGGCTTCTTGCCCGCGGCGTTGCCCTCGAGCTCACGGCGGTACGCTTCGAGCGACTTGCGCGAGGCGCTTTCGTACTCGTACGTCGAGCCGTCGGGCATGGCGTAGGTCAGCACGTACTTCTTGATCCAGCCGTCGGACTCCTGGCGAAGGTCGACGAACGTGGGGGCGGGGGTGCCGTTCGGCATGGTAGGTGCTCCTTGCTGCTCGTGGTCTTGGTGGGCGCATGGTTCATACGGAACATGCGCCCTTATATGGAAGCGGGCGCATGTCGAAAACCAGATGCCTCGCTCCTGTTGCGGCGTGACGAAGATCGCTCTGCCGGCCGCGGTCAGAAATCGAACACCTCGCCCACGTTCGCGGCAAGGCAGAGGTCGGCCTGGCGGTCGCGCGGGGTGGGCGTGCGGTTGACGATGACCAGGTGGTCGCCTTGGAAGAAGTCGATGAGCCCCGCTGCCGGGTACACGGCGAGCGACGTGCCCGCCACCACTAAAAGGGCGGCGCGCGCGATGGCGTCGACCGATGCCTGAAGCGTGCGCTCGTCAAGCGCTTCCTCGTACAGCACGACGTCGGGCTTCACGATCCCGTCGCAGGCGGGGCAGCGCGGCACGCCGTCGTCGGCCCGGTCGCGTTGGGCCAGCAGTTCGTCCACCGAGTACGCTGTTTTACACTCCATGCAGTAATTCCGCAGAACGCTGCCGTGCAGCTCGAGCACGTTGGAGCTGCCGGCTTTCTGGTGCAGGCCGTCGATGTTCTGCGTGACCACGGCCGACAGCGTACCGGCGCGTTCGAGTTGGGCGAGCTTCCGGTGCGCCTGGTTCGGCTGCGCGTCCAGCGCGAGCATGCGGTCGCAGTAGAAGTCGAAGAATTCACGCGGATGCGCGTCGAAGAAGCTGCGGGATATCATCTGCTCGGGCGGATGCGGGTACTGCTGCGCGTACAACCCGTCGGGGCTGCGGAAGTCGGGAATGCCGCTCTCGGTGGAAACGCCCGCGCCTCCGAAGAACACCATGCCGCCGGGAGGCGTGTCGGCCACCCACTGGCGGAACGTCTCGATATCGCGTTCGGTTTGTTCGTCCATGACTTCTCCTATCGGGTTCGCACTATGATACCACGGCCTCAGATACGGGCGTTTCGCGCGGACATCCGCGCGAAATCGCTTGCTCGACGTGAGCGTGCTCGGCGGTGTGCGACGAACATTACGCGCAGGTTCATGCACGGAAACCGTTCTGAAAGTCACGAAATTCACCGCTGTGAAGCGATTCGGTGCGTTTGGGAAGCCTACGGCCGCTTTCGAGCGGGTATCTTTCCCTGCTTTGCGGACATCGCCCCAGGTCGCAAAATACGATAAGGGCACCAATCGTCCTCCCAGAGCTTCACAGCGGTGATTTTCGCGACTTCGAGGCGGCTTCCGCTGTTAGACCGCCGTTGACATTACGCAAACCAGCGCGCGGGATCCTTCGACTCCGGCGGCTCGCGCCGCCTCCGCCCAGGATGACAACCCGGTCGGGTACATGTCGATGCTGGTTTAACAGCGGAAGGCTGCTTTTCGTGTTCTTGCTTCTGTATGTGGCCGCCGAGGTGAGTGGGGTGAGGGGATGGAGGCAACGGGAGCGGGTTGTCGTCTCGTCGGAGCGTGCAGCGAGGAGGCGAAGAACGTTTTCGCCATCTGTTCGCTCTCGGCTCGATTTTTCGATTACGCGCCTGGCGCTCCGTCCAGGATGGCAAGAGGAGCGGGGCGAAGCAGGAAGGCGGCCGATCGGCCGCCTTCCGGGGTGGTTCGCGTTGCGCGCCGCCGAGTTTTCGGCGCGAAGCGGGTTTTGTGCCGCCTTTGAAGCGCTAACCCTCGATGGAGATGGTCTTCTTCTCTTCCAGCTTGGGCTGCTCCTGCTTTTTCGGCACGGCGATCTTCAGCACGCCGTCCTCGAACTTCGCCTTGATGTCGTCATCCTCGATGTCCTCGCCGACGTAGAACGTACGGCTGCATTTGCCGCTGAAGCGCTCCTTGCGCACGAACGTGCCTTCGTCGTCCTTGTCCTCGGTCTCGCTCTGCGTCTGCGCGGCGATGGTGAGGTAGCCGTCCTTCAGCTCGGCCTGCACGTCGTCCTTCTTGAAGCCCGGCAGGTCGATGGTCAGCTCGTAGCCGGCGTCCGTCTCTTTGATGTCGGTGCGCATCAGCGAGGGCGACATCTTCTGCATCGCCTGCATGGGTGCCGAGGCGGCGTTGAAGAACGCGTCGAACGGGTCGGTCATCAGCTCGCTCAGCAGGTTGCGATTCCTTCTCACGGGTACCATCATTGCCATACCAATCATCTCCTACGTGTTGTGCGGGGCTGGTTTTCCGCGTCGGGGAGAAAACCGATTGAGAAAACCTAAGCCTCTATCTATATGATTTTCTGTACGAGTACGTTATAAATCGTTACGTTAGCACTGTCAAGTCGAGAGTGCTAAAAAGTCACGTATTCGTCAACTTTCACAAGGCTTGCGCGCTACTTGCAGGAGCCTCGCGAAAACTCGCAGCGCGACTGCCCGCGCATGTTTCGAGCGACGCGCAAAACCGCAACCTTCACTGCATGGTATCCCCGCACGAACGCGTAGCACCGATGGGAGCCCTGCAGCTGCCAAAGCGAAAGGTCGTTGGAACGTGCCCGTTAAACGTGGCGCCGCCACAAGCGGCTCAAGGCTCGTTGCAAACTTCCCACCAGCGGAAACGGCGAAATGCCCCCACGGGGGTAATGGTCAGAACTCGACAGAGCGCACATGATGCGGGCGAAGGATTCACCGATCGAACAAGGAGAATGGAGGAGGACATGGTCGACAAGGAGAACGGCCTCGACGCGCCGGGCGCGGACCCGGCGGAGCCCGCGGCTTCCGAGCCGGGCGTCGGCGCGACCGGCCGCACGCCGGACATGCCGCAGGCGAGGCGCACGAAGCGCGGCTGGATCGTGGCCGGCGTCATCGTGGCGGTGGTGCTGGTGGCCGGCATCGGGGCGTGGGTGTGGCACGAGCAGCCCAGCTTCTGCAACGCCATCTGCCACAGCCCCATGGACAAGTACGTGGAAAGCTACGGCGAGGGCGATCCGGGCAAGCTGGTCACGCAGCACGCGGTAGCGGGAGAGGCGTGCCTGAGCTGCCACGAAGCCGAATTCACCACGCAGGTGTCCGAGGCCATGGCGTGGGCGTCCGACAGCTACCCCATGGACGAGGCCGCCGGCATGCTGGCCACGGGCAAGGAGTTCGCCACCGAGGAGTTCTGCGCGCGCAGCGGCTGCCACAGCATGGACGAGGTGGTGGCCAACACGTGGGGCTTCGAGGGCAACGACGAGAAGTACAATCCGCATTCCAGCCATCAGGACTTCGCGCTGGAGTGCGGCGACTGCCACAAGGTGCACGAGAAGAGCACGCTCGTGTGCAACGAATGCCACGCGCTGACCGCGCCCGAGGGATGGGAGGCCCCGAATGAGTAACGAGCGCAGCGGACTCTCGCGCCGCAGCTTCCTCAAGGGAGCGGGCATCACCGCGCTGGGTGCCGCAGCCGCCGGCGCGCTGGCCGGATGCGGCAACGGCTACGCGGTGGAGGCCGGCGCCGCCCCCGCCAACGCACGTGTGGGAGAGACGGGCACGCCCAGCTGGCTGGGAGCGCCGCCGGAGATGGCCGAGGCCGACATCGTCGAGACGCTGGACGTGGACGTGCTGGTGGTGGGCTGCCGCACGGGCGGCCTGCCGGCCGTGATCTCCGCCGCCGAGAACGGCGCGCGTGTGCTGGGCATCGACCGCGTGTCCAAGGTGGCGAACCCGCGCGAGGACATCGGCGCCATCGATTCCGCGCTGCAAAAGGCGTCGTTCGCGGAATACCCCCAGTTCGAGATCGACAAGATGGAGGCCGTGGAAGACATCGTCCGCTACGCCAACGGCTTCATCAACTACGATCTGGTGAAGCTGTGGGCCGACGAGTCCGGCGCCATGCTGGACTGGATCACCGGCATCGTGGAGCGCGACGGCCGCATGGTCATGAACTTCGAGGGCTCCATCGGCACGACGGGGCAGGGCGCGCGCGACAAGGCGTGGGCCACGGGCCACAGCCCCGCCAAGACCGACCTGTCGAAGGACGACAAGAGCTTCAGCTTCGGCGTGTCGCTCATGGAGTACGCGCAGGAGAAGGGCGCGGAATTCCGCTGGGACACCGAGCTCGTGAAGTGCGAGCAGGATGCCTCCGGACGCGTGACCGGCGTGATCGCCCGCGACGTGAAAGACCGCCACTACCTGCGCATCAACGCCGGCAAGGGCGTCATCCTGTCCACGGGCGGCTACGGCAACAACCTGGAGATGATGGAGGCGCGCCAGCCGTGGAACCAAGCGCTGCGCATCGCGGCTCCCGGCAAGGGCGGCAACCCAACGGGCGACGGCATCAAAGCGGCGCTGTGGGCGGGCGGCCAGATGGACCCGCTCGGCGCGGCGTGCACGTTCAACCGCGCGTGCTGCAAGCCCGACCAGACGGCCGGCGACGGCACGGTGGGCGAGTGGTTCTGGTTCGGCGAGCAGCCGTTCATGAAGGTGAACCTGAACGGCAACCGCTTCTGCAACGAGTCGGGCCCCTACGACTACATGCTTCATTCCGCCTACATGCAGCCGCACCACACGTACTGCGACATCTGGGACGCGAACTACGCCGAGCAGGTGCGCCAGATGAACGAGGTGGGCTGCTGCCGCCTGTACCCGTTCGACAACGGCGCGCCGTCGAACCGCACCATCGAGTCCATGGCACCCGAGTTCGAGAAGCTCATCGAAGCCGGCTACATCCAGCAGGCCGATACCATGGAGGAGCTGGCCGAGAAGCTGAACATTCCCGCCGACAACCTGGTGAAGTCGTGGGAGCGCTACAACCAGTTCGCCGAGCAGGGCAAGGACGAGGACTACAACAAAGAGGCGTACCGTCTGATGAAGCTGGACACGCCGCCGTTCTACGGCGTGCGCACCGGCGCCTGGTTCCTGGCCACGCTCGACGGCGTGATGATCGACACCGACCTGCACCCCGTGCGCGAGGACGGTTCGGCTATCGAGGGGCTGTACCTGACGGGCGACTGCTCGGGCGGTTTCTTCAGCGTGAGCTATCCGAACCTGTTCACCGGCTTGGCGTGCGGCCGTACTATGACGTTCGGCCGCCGCGCCGGTATGCTGGCTGCCACCGGACAGGCGTAAAACTTCTTTCTTGCGGCTTTCGGGCGGCGCGCTCCCCTTCGCGCCGCCCGTGCCCCCTGTCAACCCGCGCGGCGGTTCGGTCCCTTTCCCTCTTTCGTCCGAACCTGCCGCTTCCCTCCTCGAACGACGCCCCGGTGCTGCAACCGGGGCGTCGTTGCGCCGATGGGGAGGGCGATGCGCTTGTTCGTTGCCTATCTCGAGACGCCATAGGGAACAACATTGAACTTGCAAGCCCCGTTCTGCAAGGCTGGTCAGGGCTTCGTTATTCGAAGTCTCGAGCGCAGGAATCTCGCCGCATGTGCGACGTTCGCGATTTCTCAAGTTTAATGCTCTGCAAGCCCTCTTGTTGTTTCTCTCGATATAAGTGGCATTTCACGAATGATTTTGTTACAATACAGGCGGATCGCAGGGAGCTGTGAACTCCCCACGATCCTCGGATCGCTTAGGCGGTTTGGTTTTATTTGGGGAGCTCCTCGTCCTTGCGGATTGGGAGCTTTTCTATAAGAGCCGTGGCCAAGTTCACCACGCTGACGATCAGCTCGAGGATTGCTGCCGCAATAAGAACCAAATCGGTCATGGTTGCCACCTCCTCCCGTTTCGCCCTGCAAGAGGGGATAAGGTTGGAGAGGAATGTGGCACCGCGCCGCCTCTGCGTTCCGTTCGATCATTCTACAGCCGCGACCTTGCACGGCGACCGTATTTTCGCCGTCGCGGGATCGCCTCGAACGTGCGCCGATCTGGCGTTTCGACCGTCCCAACCTTGCACGAACCTTGCAGAAACCTGGCGCGTTCCCCGACCGGATCTTGCACGAGCTTTGCGCCGTTCGTCGCGCGGACCGTATCGGAGCCCTGCCGGCATCTTGCGCATCTGTCGGGAAGGGCTTTGATGCCTACGCCGGGCGCCGGGTCGGCTTTTCGCCCGCCTCGCGCCGCCTAGTCGATCACCGCTCCCTCGTCCTGCGCACCGCGCCGCCCCCTGTGCGCCATTTGCTTTTGAGCGTCGGCGCGCATGCTACAATGGCGAGCATGACCGCTTCCCCGCAACAAACTTCCCCGCTGTTCGCCGCGCCGTTTTGGCGGGTGTGCGCGGCGCTTCTGTGCGTGCTGCTCACTACGTCGCTTATGAACGTGGTGGTGTTCCCGCGCTTCGACGCGGTGTTCACGTACGCGCGCGACGTGTCGGTGCTGGCCAACGCCGTGACGCTCATTGCCGTGGGCCTCGCGGCCACGTTCAGGCCGGCGCTTCTGCACATGAGGACGCTCACGGTAGGGTGCCTTGCGCTGCTCGCGACCGGTTCGATGCTGCTGCCGGTGGGGCTGTACGGCGGCAGCGCGGTGGCGCTGACGGCGGCGGCGTGCGCCTTGTCCATCGGGCGCGGATGGGCCATCGTGTTGACGGGTGTCGCAGCCTCGCGCTTGGAGGTGGGCCAAGCGGGCGCGTGCATCGCGCTGGCGTTCGTGGCGGAGTACGCGGCCACGGCGCTGGTCTGGGTGATCCCGGCGGGTGCTGGCACGGTGCTGTTCGCGTTGCTGCCGTTCGCCACGGTGGCGCTGGTATGGCGAACGGCGCGACCCGTGCTGCAGGCCACGGAAAGCGGCGAGGCCCCGGCCGACTTCTCCGTCACCCAGCCTTCCACGTTCCTGCCGCTGGCCAGCCAGCTGTTCGTGTGCCTGTTCCTGTTTCGCGTGGCGTTTGGCTACTCGCTGCGCTTCGGCGAGGTGGGCGGCGTGCCGGTGTCCGACTTCCTGGGCATCGTACCCGTGGCGGCGGTGGCTCTGTACGTGCTGCTGTCGCGGCGGGCGTTTCCGGCCGACCTGCTGACGCAGGTGTCGGTGCTGCTGGTGGTGGCGGGCTTTTTGGTGGTGTCGTCGGGCAGCGCGTACGCGGCTGTGGGAAGCGTGACGCTGCTTGCGGCCGGCAACGCGCTGTTCGACATGGTGGCGTGGCTCGTGCTCATCGCCGTGGCGGGACGCAACCCGCGTGCGGCCGTGGCCACGTTCGCTTGGGGCCGCGGCGTGTCCGGGCTGGGCTCCACGACGGGCGCGGCGCTGGGCGTGTGGTCGAACGACCTGTTCGGTGCGGGGTCGCCGGCGGTTGCCTTCGTCACGGGCGCGCTCATCCTCGTGTTCGTGGGCTACGCGCTCATCGGGCTCAAGCGTTTCAGCTTTGCGGAGACCATCGCCGGCGTCACGCCCGTGGCCGAGGAGGTGGCGAAATCGCCCGAGGAGGAATTTGCGAAACGCTGCCAAGCGCTCGCCGAGCGCTACGGCCTGAGCCCGCGCGAGCTGGAGGTGTTCATGATGCTGGCGCGCGGACGCGATCGCGCCTACATTCAAGAGCAGCTGGTCGTGTCGCGCAACACCGTGAAGGCCCACGTCAAACACGTGTACGCGAAGCTCGATATCCACACGCACCAAGAGTTGATCGACTTGGTGGAACGCGGCTGACCTTGCTGTGCGGCGCACCGGGGCGTCTTCGAGCGTCGACGAGCAATCAGGGTGTTCGCGCACGTGTTCGCGCCCCCGTTTCGAGGCTTTGCGTATCGGATGGGAACGGCGGGGTGCCGGACGGTCGAAGCAGACAGGCGGCCATCGCCTCTCCGCGAGCTCCATGATTTGCCGATCTTGTGTTAGGTATATATAACCAATATTGTAAGGGACAAATATCGAGGCGATGGTCGATTTCGACGGCTACTGTTCGGTGCCGAATTTTCGCCATCGGGGGTTTCTTCATTTTGCGGCGATTGTTTACGCTAGAATCTTGCCATAGCTTTGAATTTTGTCCACGGTGCGTTCCGTTCGGACTTCGCGGCTGCCTTACCGATGACAGCCGAGGCGCCCGACCGGAGAAAGGCCTTCGCATGACCACCATCGGCATCATATCGGATACGCATGGGCAGCTGTCGGAGGCGGCGTACGCGGCGCTGGCCGACAGCGACCACATCATCCATGCGGGCGACATCGGCAACCCGGCCATTCTGCGCGAGCTGGAGACACTAGCCCCGGTCACGGCGGTGCTCGGCAACAACGACTTCGACGAGTACGGCGAAGCGGTCGGACGTTTCGCGCATCCCGTCATCGACGGCGTGCGCTTTCTGGTGGCTCATTATCCGCGCGACGTGAAGATCAACTTCGCCGGCTCGGGCGCGCTCGCGCCGGGCGATCCCATCCCGCAGGTGTGCGTCCACGGCCACACCCACGTACCTGAAATCGTGACCGGTGCCGATGCGCGTCCTGCAACTTACGTCGTATGTCCCGGCGCGGCATTCCGCCCTCGCGGCGGCTTTCCGCGTTGCATCGCCAAGCTCGACGTGTCCGGCGGTTGCGTGAACAGCGTGCGCGTGGAGACGCTCACCGGAGAGACGGTTATGGAAGCGGGCAGCGCGGCTCGCTGATCGACTCGTTCAACGCGTCGAGTCGCTCGCCGCTGAGGCGCGGGCGTGCCAGCGCCTCAGCGTGTGTCGGCCATGCGGGTTCCGATCGAATGCATGCGAATACGCGGCGGATCGAGACAGAAGCGATGCACATTACCTGAAAGGTTCGAGAATGTCGGAAAGCTACGAGACGATTCTGCGCACGGTGGCGCAGGTCATCAGGGAAGACTACGCGGGCCAACCCGAATGCGCGCAGCGCGACAACGCGCAGCGATGGATCGAGGCAGTGGCGGCTGCCGAGGCCGCCGGCACCCTGGACGACGAGTCGTTCGTTCGATGCATGAGCCAATATTTGGCGGCGTTCCAGGATCCGAGCCTGTCGTTCGAAGCGTCAAGCAAGGTGGCGTGCAAGCCAACAACCTGCGGTTTCTCGGTGCGTCGTTACGGCGATGAGCTGTACGTGGTCGAAGCGCGCGAAGACGCCCGCCTCGCGCCGGGGGATGCCGTCGTGCGGCTCGACGGGCTTGCGCCCGACGATTACCTGGCGCAGCTGATCGGCAATCCCGTCAACGGGGACGATCCCGAGCGCCAGCTGTGGGACGACGTGCTGGCCTCGTGCTCGCAACTGCTGGTGCGCCATGCGAACGGCGATGAGGAAACGGTGCCGGTGGAGCGCTTACCGAAACCGGGTTTCGCCGAAGGCCTGCGGCCTCCGAAGATTGAGGTGCTTGAAGGAGCCGGCCCGAACGGCGACGAGCGGGCGGTCGTCATCGCGGCGCACCATTTCGCGGACGCTTCGGTGCTGCAGGCCATGCAGCGGCATTTCGAGGATATCCAGCGGGCCGACCGCGTGATAATCGACGTGCGCGACGTGGAGGAGGGCATGATCGGCAACGCATTCGGCCTGATGGCGCTCTTCTTCGACCGCGAAACCAACTTGAAGGACCTTATGGGGCAGGAGATCGTGTACGCGCGCTACACCCAGCTCAACGCGCGGATGCGCGCGATGCAGCTCGCGCGCCTCATGGACATGAGCGACGAGGCGGGCAAAGGCTGGGTGCAGGCGGAAATCGAGCACGTGGCTGCCTGTGCGGGCAAAGGGTTCGTGATGGAGGCCGAGTTCGAGGAGGACATGCTGTTTCCTCCGGCGCCCGAGGGGCAGAAAACGCTGCTGCTCACGGACGTGCGCACGAGCGGTCCGGGAGAGCGTTTGGTTTGCTTTGCCCGGCGCGCGGCTTCTGCGGGTTGCGGCAAGGTGCGCACCGTGGGCCGTGCGACGCGGGGGAGCTTGGACTACGCGAACCTGCTGTCCGTGGCGCTCGACGAGCGGTTCTCGCTCGTATACCCCATGGCCAAGACGGAAGCGGCGCACAAGGGCCGCGGCACGCTCGGCCGGGGCATCGCCCCTGACGTCCACGTGCCGTTCACCCCGGCGGAATGCACGCAGGATCTGGTGCTGCGTGCCGCACTGGTTGAGCCGTAGGGGAGCGCTGGGTCTGCCGGTTAGCCTCGCTCGCACTGATCGAGCCGTAGGGGATGACCTGCCGATTGGTTTCGGCCGTTACTGGTTGAATCGCCGGGACGGGCTACCGATCGGCTTCGGCCGCGTTGGTCGAGCCACATGGGAATTTGCGATTGGCTTCGGCGTGCTGGTCGAGCCGTAGGGGCGGGCTGCTGCCCGTCCGGTGCAAAGGCGGCGCGAATGGCCCGAATCATGGGTTTGCGTCAAAAATCATCGCAACGCATGACTTCGGCGACCTTCGAGAAGGGGCTGTATCAAAAGCGCCGCCGAGTTTTTTCGTAGGGCAAGGGCTCTGCCCTTGCCGCTCGTAAAAGGGAGTTTCCGCGGGTCGTAGGGCAAGGGCAGAGCCCTTGCCCTACGGGACGGTTGCAGAGCACGTGCCTTGGCGACATTTGAAGCAGTCTCGCGACGCTTCTTTAGCAGACGATTTCCCTCCGGGCGGCTAGATGTTCTGCGAAGTCTTTCGGCCTGTTATGCGTCCACCGGCACGAGCTCGCCGGTGGTCGAGTCCATGACGAAACCGGCCACGCGCACGCGCGGCGGCATGACGGGGTGGTTGCGTATGAGGTCGACGCTCTTGCGCACGGACTCCTCGGTGTCGCCGAAGCCGGCGAGCCAACGGTCGAAGTCGATGCCGCAGTGGCGCGCGAACTCGATGCGCGCGTCCGACACGCCCAAACGCCGCATGTTCTCTATCATGTCCGCGCCGCTCATGTGCTGCGCGCCGCAGTTCGTGTGCGCCACGACCATGATGTCCTCCACGCCCAGCTCGCACACCGCGATGAGCAGCGAGCGCATAACGCTGCCGAAGGGGTGGGCCACTTCCGCGCCGGCGACCTTGATGATCTTGGCGTCGCCGTTCTTCAACCCGAGCGCCGCCGCCAGAAGCTCGGTGAGGCGCGTGTCCATGCACGACACCACGGCCAGCTTCTTGTCGGGGTACTTGTCGGTTTCGTAGCGCTCGTACTCACCGCCCGCCACGAACGCCCGATTGTGCGCCAAGATGCCGGCAACGGTGGGGGAGGCGCTTGCCTGCGCATGGCTCATCGTGTCAGCGCCCGCCGTCGGCGCTTCGCTTTCAGTCGTCATCGGAGCCACGCCCGTGCCGTCTTTGGCATCCCCTCGCGCTTCGGCTGCCGCTTCCCTTGACGTTTCCGCCTCTTTGCTCATCGTCCCGCCGCCTTCCGCTCGTTTTTCAACCTACTCATGGTAACGCAAGCTGTCCATGTTCGAATGACGAACGGATGTTTCACGTGAAACATCCAGCTAAATGCTGCCAGAAGCTAAACGTCGGGGGCCAAAAACGAAAGCAACCGCCGATCGGGGCGGTTGCTTTCGGGGAAAAGTCGCGTTCGGTGGGAATCGAGCGCGGGTGTTCGGCAGATCTTAGAATGCGGTGAACGTGGCCTTCGGGCAGAAGCAGATGGGGCACTTCTCGAAATCCTCGCCCTTGTGGATGTAGCCGCAGATGGGGCACAGGTAGAACTTGTCGTCGTCAGCGGCGTCCAGGTCGTTGTATGCGGCCAGGTAGCGCTCGGCGTGCACGGACTCGGCCAGCTTGGCGCGGGTGAACACCTGCACGGCCTTCGTGTTGCCTTCTTCCTGGGCCTTCTTGATGAAGGAGGGGTACATGTCGGACGTCTCGTAGATCTCGCCGCAGGCGCCGGAGATGAGGTTCAGGTCCGTGGCCTCGCCGGAGCAATCCGGGGCAGCGGGCTTCTCGTAGTCGGGCTCCGCCTCGGCGACCAGGGCGTACTCGAGGCCGATGTGGATCTGCTCGGCAGCCGAGGTGGCCTCGAACAGGCGGGCGATCTGGTCGTAGCCCTGCTCCTTGGCGGCCTTGGCGAACGCGGCGTACTTGGCGGAAGCGCCGGTCTCGCCGCCGATGGCGGCCTTCAGGTTCTCGAGGGTGGTGCCAACGGTCGTGGAGCTGTCGGACACGATGTCAAAGTTGGTTGAGTTTTCGACGGTGGGAACTGCGGAACGGACTTTCATGTGCAGGGCTCCTTCTTTTGGGAATCTCGTCTCTTCTTATTGAGAACAAATCTCAATAAGATCATCTTACGACTTTGTCTGACCTGATGCAAGAGGGTAATCGATTTAGCTTGCGCCTCCTTTGAACATTCACAGTTCGCTGGTGGAGAGGGGCTCGAAGGCTCGACCGAACAGGCGACGGCCCGCCCTTAGCCGTTCACCGCGTACCCGTACTTCTTGGCCTTCTTAAGCCACGTGTTGATCTTCCGTATCGCTATGGAGCGGCTTTTCAGCATGCCGGGTATCCGGTCCCAGATAGATTCGCAGAAACCGGTGAGCGCGTTGGTGTTCGTGTAGTCCTTGCAGGCGGTGCTTTTGCCTTTGGCTATCCAGCCGATGGCCACCACGTCGCCCCAGCAGGCGATCTGCATGGTAAGTCGTTTGAACTGGCTATCGGGCAAGAAGCACACCTCGAAGTTTTTGTGCTCCTCCAGCGTCTTTTTCAACAGAACCAGCTGGTCAACGAGCGTCTGGGTCGCCATGATCGCCCTGCGCCCGCATATGGCAGAAAGCTCGGGGCACACATGGCGGTTCTTCAAGAGCGCGTCTTCGATGTCGTTCTCGCAATACAGGTGCCGCACGGGAGTTTGCGGCTCGAAGAACGCGACCGGCACGAACAACGGGCCGAAGTCTTCCAGCAGCCGTTTTCTTTCCTCTGATGACAGACCGAAGTCCTCCTGCGTGCGATCCATTCCCGCAAGCCCGAAATGGGGGAGCCGGACGAATCGATAGTGCGCCCGGTCGGGCAACGGCGCGACGCCGCGCAGGTACGCGTCCGGCTGCTCGAACAGGTGGTAGTGAAACCGCTGTTTGGAGCGCTTTCGGTAGTCGGAGCACTCCTCCCACACCTCGGCCACCGTCGGTTCGTCGAAATAAATGGCAGTGTAGATGCCGCTGTCATCGCCTTGTTTGCTGTCCGTCGCCTTCATCGCCATGCGCCCCTCGACCACCGCCATCATCTTGTCGTCGTAGGACTTGTGGAACTCGTCGAAGTAGTAGCTTCTCACGTAACCCAGCAGATGAGCCACGAGCCACCGACCGGAGAACGCCGAGACGTCGGTCATCTTGTAGTCGGTACGCAGCACGACCGAAAGGGTGTGACCCGCCGCGAACATCTCCATCATGCGATCCATCAGCACCGCGCCGAACTTCTCGTCGCGCGTGTACATATCGAGCCCCTCGGGGCATGCGAACAGGATGTCCTGCGGCTCGGTTTGCTGCATGATCAGTTCGATGAATTGGAGAGCGCTGCCCTGCACGCCTTCCTTTCCGTACACCATGGCGTTTTTCATCGGCAGCGGCTGGTGCGGTTTTTCGGGCGCGGGCGCAGGCGACGATGCCGACCGGAAGGTCTCCTTCGTCGCCGTGAGCTGCGCCGCCTTCGCCATGACGAGGTCGGCAAGCCCGTTTTTGCCCGTTAGGTGCCGGGCCGGAAGATGCCCCACCGTCGCCAGCCATCCGATCAGGGCCTCCCTCCGCAACGCCGGCGTTTCCAGCGCATCGTCGGGATAGTAGGCCGAAAGCACGTCTAAGAGAACCGGCTCCTTCAGCCGCTCGTCCAGCGTTAACAGGTAGTCGGCCACTTTGCCCACCCAGTCGTGGCCAGGCATGAACTTCTGTTTGCCGTTCGTCCATCGGCTTACGAGGCTTTTGTCGGCGCCCACCGCTTCGCACACGTCCCGCGGGCGTGCTCCCAGCAAGCGCAACAGCATGGCGAAGTTCGTCTTCGGCTCAGACATGGTCGACCCTCCGTTTCGATGCGAGGGTCAGTATAGCGAGGAAGGCCGAAAAGCAGCAACTTTTTTCTCAAAACGGCTGCTATTCCAGTTCGAGACTCGCCCTATTAGACTTATTTCATAGCTTACCGATAGCCAATAATCGCGAAGGTTTCGAGGCATCCCATGAAGACGACTACGAGAAATCGACTGCTATCCCTCACGGTGACGCTGTGCTTGGTGTTCGGATCCCTGCCCGCGGCCGCCTTTGCCGCCGAAGAAGAGGTCGGGCCCTCTCGCCAACCCGAACAGGAGGAGATCGGTTCTTCGCCCGATGTCGAGCGCGCGGAGCCCGACATCGTCGAGCCATCGTCCGTCGCCGACGAAACGCTTCCCGCTGCGGATGCGGCTCCGTCCGCGTCCCCGATCGCCTCGCCCTCTTCGGTTTTGTTGCGCCCCGACGCCGACAAAGCAGCAGGTGGCGCGCTCGACCTGCTGAAAACGGCGATTATGCTCTCGGGAAAAGGCCTCGCTTTCGCCGAAGGCAAGGTGAGGGAGATGAACGACAACCCGAACCCGGGGATCTTGGAGAAGCTCTTCATGCCGACGAAGTACTGGAGCCTGACCATACTCAACGAGCTCGAGTCCGTCGAGACGATCCTGCACCAGATGGACTACGAGCTGGACGAGATCAACAACAAGCTCGACGACCTCAAGCATATGATCGAGCAGGACGAGGCGCAAGACCGTTTCGACGTGGCGCTCAAGGACATTCAGACGGTGACCGACCGGATCGAGCCCCTCATCTCGGGCGATAGGGGTAGCCTGCAATCCATCAGAGCGTTCTACGAAGACCCCGACCGCCAAGCGCGGTACGGGTACACCATAAACCCCGACGGCTCGATCAACTACAACGGCGACGAGGAAAGCAACCTGACCGAGGCGGACGCGGCCGCGCTCAAGGTGCTCACCGACGAGTTCCTCAACCATCTCATCCGCGTTTACGGATCGGGGCAGATCAACCCGGCCATCTCCTTCGAAGGCGATATGCTGGCGCTCTCGAAAGGGCTCTACACCGTCTCGGAGCTCAGCACGCCGACGCTGGTGGAGGCGCAGATGGAGTTGAGCTCGGTCGACGCGGTGTACGAGCACGCGCTGATCCAGGACGCCGACTACATCTTCATGTACGTTTCGCGCTATATGTACGAACTGGCGTTCCTCGATTCCCTCTACGCGAATTTCGTCGACGACTACTACCCGGAGTGGCTGCAGGACAATAGCGGCTCGTCGCCAGCCGACTACCCGTTCAAAGCCGAATACGATGCGAAGGATTGGTCGGATACGGAAGGCCCGCTCGCCCCCAAGGCCGACGAGGCGGTCTCCCTCCAGAACCTGGCGAACTATTACCTAAACGAAGCGTCGGAGAAGTGCGGCATTCTGGACCTGCTGCCCCTGTACGATTTCGGCATCATGTACGACGACCAAGGCAACGCCATCCTCGACCCCGATGGAAACCCCGTGCCGGCGCTTACGCAGAGCGGCAAGGACGGGCCCAAGGATCTTCTGACCGAGGACCTGGAGCTTCACGGCTACTTCTACGAGGGCAGCGCCACCCGGCCGACCATAGCGACGAGCATCAGCGTCATGCGCCTGAGAACGTATGCGAATCACCAGGAAGTGCTCATGCCGATGAAGGCGATGTACGGATGGCAGTTCTCCAACATCGGCAATTTCATACGCGACACCGACAGCCCCTCCGATCCCGCGTCCAGCATCGCCAACACGACGAACACCCCCTTCTACAA
This sequence comes from Gordonibacter massiliensis (ex Traore et al. 2017), assembly GCF_019731765.1. NCBI lineage: Bacteria > Bacillati > Actinomycetota > Coriobacteriia > Eggerthellales > Eggerthellaceae > Gordonibacter > Gordonibacter massiliensis (ex Traore et al. 2017). Next base: position 598,864 of record NZ_JAASIO010000001.1, read on the forward strand.
CTCGACCTTGATGAGCAAGGACGGCAGGTTCATGCTCCCCACGAGCGAGGCGTCCCTGTACGGGCTGTGGCCCGGCACGCAGCATGATCCGGTGCAGTTCTACCACAACCTCGACGTGCCCGTTCCGGGCGACGCCATCGCGTTTCCTATCAACGACGTGTCCCTCAACGAGAAATCGCAGTACGACTATCGGCTTCTCGACGCCCACTACGCCGCGAGCGGCGACGCCGCCTCCGTTCCCATCGTCACCGACCTCTGCAATAACGGCACCGTCGCGCCGGGCACCTTCCCCGGCACGCCGGCCTGCAGCGGCTATGCGAACGAGGTGGCGCTGCTCCCCCTGTTCGTGGACGTCCGAGCGGGCATGGACGGCGATCGCGTGACGCCCGTCGACGATCACGGCAGCGCAGGCACGTTCGTCCCCAAGGATCCCAACCTCGGAATCGTCAGCCTGACGGACGGCGACACGCTCGACTTCACCGGGCTGCTCGGAGGCGTGTACGACTTCAAGAAATCGGTGCTCTACGTGAGCGGAAACGTGAGCGTCGTGGGAAATCCGGACGAAATGTACCGCAACCTCCAGTTCGAACTGTTGGATGGCGCGCGCCTGACCGTGCAGGGGCTCGACATCAACCAGGACTACGACGGCGGCGCCGGAGCCGCCATCCAGGCCTTGGGGAACAACGCGAGCCTGGTCCTCGCAGACGACCTGACGGTCACCGGAAGGCACTTCGGCGTCGCGATGGCGTCGAGCATCACCGATCACGGGCAGCTCGTCATGCACCCCACGCTTTCGGTCGATCTGCAGGGACACATGCTGTGGGCGGTCGGATGGGGGTGCCCGGTGTTCGCGGGCATCGCGTATCCGTTGGGCTCGAAGTCCGATGCGGAACTGTCGATCAGCGGGGGCAAGTTCAAGGGAAACTTCAACTCCGCAGGCGAGAATTCCCCGCGGGACGCGATCGGCAACGTGACGTTCACCGACTGCGTCCTCGATTTCGCGCGAGGGGTGCCCGATGCTTCCCGCATCAAGGAGAACTGCGAATCGATCGGTGCGAGCGAGTACCATATCGTCATTGGGAACGCATCCTATAAGAAAGCCGGCCTGGCCTTCCGCGACGACCTCGAGCTTTCGATCGTGATCTTCGACCAAGACGATCACCCCTCGTACACCACCATGCGCGGGAAAACGGATGATCCCTGGCAAGTGGGACTGTTGACCGAGGATATAGACGAGTTTGGCTACTCCTATTGGAACACCATGTTCACGGCTGGGTTTCCGGAAATATGCCGCGTCGAGATAACCTGCAACCACCCCGACAGCTGGATGCCGACGTCGTTCGAGTTCAGGAACCTCTACACCACCAAGGAAGACCTGAAAACCAAACCGTCCTTCGTCAACGGCACCTTCTACGACGACGGATGGGACGTCATCCGCCTCGATCAGCACGACTCCGTGTACGTCCTCCATATCGACTCGCCCCGATCCGATATGGTGGGTTTCAGGAACACCGAGAAGCTGAACGGCACGCTGAGGGCCACCTTGCTGGGCGACGGCACTGTTCCGAGCGTCTCCTACGATATCAGCAACTTCCTCTATTTCGGCCAGAACACGAGCGCCATAGTCGTGTTGCCGGGCGACCGCATGCCGCTTTCGGCGATGCAAGGGTTCTCGTTCAAATTCGACGGCGATTCGAAAAGCTGCAACTGGTTTCTCGGAAAACTTACGTCTTATTGGGAATCTAGCGGGTCGAAGAACGGGTCGTCGTACGGGGTTGTCTGGGATCAAGGCCCTACCGAGGACGTGAGAACGTGGGTGAGCGGAGACGCCTACGCCCGCGTCTACCGGGACGGTAAAGACGACGAGGCCCCTCTCTACGAATACGAGGTGAAGACGGCGGACAAGCACAACGGGGATGCCGAGCACACCAACATCCTGTTCGACCTGTGCGGGGACAAGGACATATTCATCCAGCCGATGAACGTTGGCGCCGGCAACGTGTGGTCCTACGCCCGCGGCGGCGACAGCTCCGCCTTCGAGAACGGCGTGGTCGACCGCTTCCGCGTGTCGTACGAAAAGAACGTCGGCCAGATCGACGAGATGACCGTCGACCTCGACGGCGACGACTGGTATCCCGAATACATCACCGTTTCGAACGCGAACGGCCGCGACGGCACCAAGCCGGTGACCTTCGACATCGGGTTCATGCTCGAAAAGAAGCATACGTACTATTTCGACGTCACCCGCACGGAAACCGAAGCCTGCTTCGACCAAAACGGCTTCCTGGACGCGCAAAAGGTCATCGACTTGCTTGCGGGCTCGAAGCAGGAATACGTGAGCTTCGACGTCAAGAGGACCGACGTCCTCGACAAAAGCGTGCTCGCCTATCTGAAGGAAAGCGGCAAGAACATCATCCTGAACATGAAGCTCGATGACGGCGACGCGCGGGCAAACGGCTCGCAGTCGATGCTCCGGTGGATTTTCAAGGGAGCGGACATAACCGATACGACACGCGACGTGCGCCTCGGCTTCTCGCTGCTCACCCCAACCGAGGCGGGGATATCCCATCTTGCCGCCGACGGTTCGGCCGCATGCGTTCGATTCGCCCACGAAGGGCCCCTTCCCGGCACGATCGAGGTGCATGCGAATCTGGTGCGCTTCGACTCGTTCGCACCCCGGCAGAAATTCTTCCTGTACCACTACGACGAAAGCAGCAACACGCTCGAATCGTGCAACCAAGACGCCGTTCTCGATAACGACCGTACCGTGCCTTTCTCCATCGATCACGCCTCGACGTACGTTCTGAGCACCAAAGATCGCAACGATCAAGGCAGCGGCCCTTCCCCGATGCCGAAATCCGGCGATACCGTCAATGCTCAAGCATGGGCTTGTCTGCTGCTCGTATCGTTGGTTGTGCTCGGTGCGGCGATGCGGGCCTTGGTAAGCAGAAGGAAGGTTCGCCGCTGAGAAGCGCCGCGCATGATCGGGGCCGATGAGAATCATGGTCACGGCGAGGATGACGCACGCAGGGCCGATTGCTTGACGATCGGCCCTTGAAGGATGGGGGGCGTCTTGCGGCCCGATGGCTTGAACTGCGATGCCCTTCGATTCGCCCATCGCCTCCCCGTCGCTCATCTGCGATCCGGGCCGTCGCAGGCGCATCGTGCGCGATGCGCAAAATGCTTGCGTTCGTCTGCTGTTAACCAGCATCGACACGCACCCGGTTGTCATCCTGAGCGAGCGGAGCGAGTCGAAGGATCCCGCGCGGTGCCAGCTGAAAGCGCCTCGGCTGTCGCCGTGCGGGATCCTTCGACTACGGCGGCTTTCGCCGCTCATCGCTTCGCGACGCCTCCCTGCGCCCGCTCCGCGTGCTCGGGAGTGCAACAGTCCACCGGACTGTTGCATGCTCAGGATGGCAACCCGGCCGGGTACATGTCGATGCCGATTTACCAGCGGCCGCGTTCGGGAAACGCACGTTTTTCGCCAGATTGTTGCATATCCGACTTCATTTGACGGCGGCGGGGCGGGGATGGGCCGGCGTTGACCGATCTTCGCAAACTCCCACGCCTATGATCAGGGGTTTTCGCAACGGGAATTGCTTTGACCTTTTCTGGCGTCCGTGCGGATGCGACATTCTTATGAATAGTGTGCAAATTGGAGCTCTGCTTTGCATAGAAACGATAGCGAACGGCGTGCTGGCGGCACGTTTGGTGGATAATAGGCTCGACCAAAGAAAACCCGCATACCCGATGCGAAAGGAAGCGGCATGGAACACGAAACCGCATGGAAGAAGTACGACGAGGCCGATCTCGAGGCGCTCGAGCAGTTGGCGGCCGAGTACATCGAATTCATCTCCGACAACAAGACGGAGCGCGAATGCGCCGCGACGGCTATCGCGCTGGCCGAGGAGCGCGGCTACCGCTCGCTTGACGAGGCGGTGCGCGAGGGGCGCGCGCTGCGCGCCGGCGACAAGGTGTGGGCGCTCGCGCACGGCAAGGCGCTCATCCTGGCGCACCTGGGTTCGGCACCGCTCGTGGAGGGCTTCAACATCCTGGGCGCGCACATCGACTCGCCGCGCCTGGACCTCAAGCAGAACCCGTTCTCGGAGAGCAACGGCTTGGCGCACTTGGACACGCATTATTACGGCGGCATCAAGAACTACCAGTGGGTCACGCTGCCGTTGGCGCTGCACGGCGTGGTGGCCAAGAAGGACGGCTCCGTGGTGGAGGTCAACATCGGCGAGGACGCGGGCGACCCCGTGTTCTGTGTGACCGACCTGCTGGTTCACCTGGCCAACAAGCAGATGCAGAAGAAGGGTAACGAAGTCATTGAGGGCGAGGACCTGGACATCCTCATAGGGAATCGGCCCTTCGCGGCCCCTTGCCACCCTGAGCAAGGCGACGAAGCCGCCCTTCCCGCTTGTCATCCTGAGCGGAGCGGCGAAGCCGCGGAGTCGAAGGATCTTTCCGCGTCCGAGGATTCCGAGAAGGAGCCGGTGAAAGCGTTCGCCCTCGAGCTGCTGGCGGACAAGTACGGCATCGAGGAAGAGGACTTCCTCTCGGCCGAGATCGAGGCCGTGCCGGCCGGCCGCGCCCGCGACCTGGGGATCGACCGCAGCATGGTCATCGGCTACGGGCAGGACGACCGCGTGTGCGCCTACACGTCGCTCGCGGCCCAGCTGGCGCTGGCCGACGAGGTGCCCGCCGCCACGTCGCTCACCGTGCTGGTGGACAAGGAGGAGATCGGCAGCGTGGGCGCCACGGGCATGGCCTCGCAGTTCTTCGAGAACACCGTCGCCGAGATCATGGAGCTGGCCGGCGAGGGAGGCCCGCTGCCGTTGCGCCGCGCGCTGGCGGCGTCGAGCATGCTGTCGTCTGACGTGTCCGCCGGTTTCGACCCAGCCTACGCGGCCGCCTTCGAGCCGAAGAACTCCGCCTATCTGGGACGTGGCCTGGTGTTCAACAAGTACACGGGCTCGCGCGGCAAGAGCGGCTCCAACGACGCGTCCGCCGAGTACGTGGCGCGCATCCGCCGCGTCATGGACGACGCCGGCGTGTCGTTCCAAACCGCCGAGCTGGGCAAAGTCGATGTGGGCGGCGGCGGGACCATCGCCTACATTCCGGCGAAGTACGGCATGGACGTCATCGACTCCGGCGTGCCCGTGCTATCGATGCACGCCCCCTGGGAGGTCACGAGCAAAGCCGACATCTACGAGGCCTTCAAGGGCTACGAGGCGTTCCTGAAGAACGCGTAAGGTGCCGAGGTGCGGCCGTCTGCTACGGCGGTCGGCCGCACCCGATCTTCATATTCGAGGAAAAGACACGCCTCGGAAGGCCGAGGCGTGTCTTTTCCTCGAATATTGATAGCAGGTAGGTGCGCCACGCCTCCCCTGCTCCGGTACGCGGTTGGCCGCTTTTGGGTTTTCCGTTACACTGCTCGCATTGCTCACACGCGCCCTTGGCGGCTACGCGGGGCGCTTTTCCATAAAGCGAGGCGACATGGCTCGAGAAAAATTCGGATCCCGATTCGGGTTCATCCTGATCAGCGCAGGGTGCGCCATCGGACTGGGGAACGTGTGGCGCTTCCCCTACATAACGGGGCAGTACGGCGGCGCGGCGTTCGTGCTCATGTACCTGCTGTTCTTGGTGGTGTTCGCGCTGCCCATCCTGGTTATGGAGTTCTCCGTGGGGCGCGCAAGCCAAAAGGGCGTTGCGCGCAGCTTCGACGAGTTGGAGCCGGCGGGGACGAAATGGCATCGGTTCAAATGGGTGGCGCTTGCGGGCAACTACCTGCTGATGATGTTCTACACCACGGTGGCCGGGTGGATGCTGGCGTTCATGGTGTTCAGCGGCATGGGCTCGTTCGAGGGGCTGGACGCCGGCGCCGTCGAAGGCGTGTTCAACGGCTTGCTGGCGGACCCGCTTTTGATGGCGGCGTTCATGCTGGCGGTGGTGCTCATCGGCGTGCTGGTGACGCGGGCGGGCCTGCGCAACGGCGTGGAGCGCATCACGAAGGTGATGATGGTGGCGCTGTTCGCCGTCCTGGCCGTGCTGGTAGTGCGCGCGGTCACGTTGCCGGGTGCCGAAGGGGGCCTGTCGTTCTACCTGATGCCCGACTTCGGCAAGCTGTTCGAAGGCGGATGGGGCACGTTCGTGGACGCGGTGTTCGCCGCCATGGGGCAGGCGTTCTTCACGGTGTCGGTGGGCGTGGGGTCCATGTCCATCTTCGGCAGCTACATCGACAAGCGCTACCGCCTGACGGGCGAGGCGCTGCGCATCGCGGGGCTGGACACGCTCGTGGCCCTCATGGCGGGTCTCATCATCTTCCCGGCGTGCTTCGCGTTCGGGGTGGAGCCGGGCAGCGGCCCGGGGCTCGTGTTCATCACGCTGCCGTCGGTGTTCGGGCAGATGCCGTTCGGCCAGCTGTGGGGCACGCTGTTCTTCCTATTCATGAGCTTTGCCGCGCTGTCCACCATCATCGCGGTGTTCGAGAACATCATGAGCTTCAGCATGGACCAATGGGGCATGTCGCGCCACAAGGCGTGCCTGGTGAACGGCGTGGCGCTGGCGCTGCTGTCGCTGCCGTGCGTGCTGGGCTTCAACCTGTGGGCCGGTTTCGAGGTTCCCGGCATCGGCAACATCCAGGCCATCGAGGACTTCCTTATGTCGAACAACGTGCTGCCGTTGGGCGCGCTGGTGTTCCTGCTGTTCTGCACCGTGAAGCGAGGCTGGGGGTGGAACGCGTTTCTGCGCGAAGCGGACACGGGCGAAGGCGCCCGCTTCCCCCGCTGGGCGCGCGGATACGTGCGCTTCGCGCTGCCCGTGCTCATCGTGGCGGTGTTCGTAGCCGGCTACGTGCCCATCGTGCAAGTGTGGCTGGGGATGGGGTAGAAGCGCGCTTTCTCGTCGAATCTAACCGAATCTCACCACCGCGATGGTTAGAATCGGTTAGAATGGTGAGAATCGACAAGCAGCAGTGATGGGGAAGGGGCATCCCATGCACGAAGGCCCGATGCTCGAACTGAAAAGGGAATGGTCCGACGGCATCAAGAAGACCATTGTCGCCTTCGCCAACAGCGAGGGCGGAACGCTGCTCGTGGGCGTCGATGACGAGGGCCGGGTCGTTGGCGTCGAAGATTGCGACCAGTGCATTGTTCGCGTCATGCAGGCTGCGGGGAACGCGATCAAGCCGGATGTCACCATGTTCGTGCATGCGGAGGTGGAGGAACGGGAGGGAAGACCTCTTGTGCGCGTTGAGGTTCGCCGCGGGACGGCCCGTCCCTACTACCTTGCCGAGAAGGGGATTCGTCCGGAAGGCGTGTACGTGAGGCACGGCGCGCTTTCCGCTCCGGCGTCGGAAGCTGCCATCCTTGCCATGATCAAAGAAGCTGCCGGAGACTCGTACGAGAACGAGCGCTCGCTCGTGCAGGAGCTCACGTTCGAGGTGGCTGAGAAGACGTTTTGCGATGGCGGGGCGCCTCTCGAGGCCCAGCACATGCGGACGCTCGGTTTGACGGACGAAGACGGCCTGTTCACGAACCTTGCCTTGCTGCTTTCCGATCAGTGTTCGGCTACGGTGAAGGCGGCCGTGTTCCAGGGAGCGGTCAAAACCACGTTCTTGGATCGATTCGAATTCGAAGGGTCGCTTTTCCGACAGTTCGAAGAGGTGCTGCGCTTCGTGGACCGCTACAACGCCACGCGCTCGGAGATAGGGAGCGACCTGCGGCGTGTCGATGTGCGCGACTATCCTGAAGTGGCGGTGCGCGAAGCGTTGCTCAACATGTTCGTCCATCGGGAGTACGCGATACCCGGGCCGGCTTTGGTGAGCGTGTTCGACGACCGCGTCGAGTTCCTCAACATAGGGGGCCTTCGCCCCGGCATCACCGAAAACGACATGAAAGCGGGGGTTTCCGTCTCGCGAAACCCCCGTTTGGCGAACGTGCTGTATCGTTTGAAATGGGTCGAAGCGTACGGGACGGGCGTGCAGAAGATCATGGACAGCTACGCTGGCTCGGGGCAAACGCCGAGCTTCGAGGTAAGCGACAATGCGCTCAAGGTGACACTTCCCTCAATGCGAGAGGATCGCCATCCACCTGAAGCCGATCGGTTCTCCGCGGCCGGGCCTTTCTTCGACACGTCGCCTTCGTCGCCCGAGCCTGCGATCTCGCGCGTCGAATACGCCGTTGTGCAGCTTGCGAAAGAGCGCGGCGAGATCACCCGCAAAGACGTGGAGAACGAACTCGGCACCTCCCAATCGGCTGCCATCCGTCTGTTGTCGCGACTGCAGGAGCGCGGCTTGCTGTCCCGCGTAGGCAAGGGAAAGAACACGGTGTACCTGGCGTAGTCGGATAGGAAGTAGGGTCGCTATCTTTTTGGCAGCAGTTTGATGTCGATGGCGCCGGCAGGGCAGGCTTCCACGCAGGCTCCGCACTTCGAGCATTCAGGGATGCGGGGGCTATGGGGGTCCACCTGCTCGGGGCATGCGTCGACGCAGACGCGGCAATCCTTGCCTGACGTGCGCAGACACGCTTCGCTGCGCACACGGGGGCGCAGCGTGCGGTTCGCGCTGGCAATAAGCGATACGAGGGCGCTCACAGGGCATATCTTCGCGCACCACTTCCGCAGGAACACCACCTCTAGCGCGAGGATGGCGGGGAAGATGACGAGCCCCCACGACGTCTCATTGAACTGGAACAGGTGCCAGAGCCCTATGAACGTGGCGAACGTGAGGCCGATGGGGCATACGAGGCAGAACACCGGGAAGCCGAATACGGCCGTGGCACCCAGTGCGCCCAGCAACGTGGCGTGGCGCGTGTCGAGGCGGACGCCGTCGCGCTTGCCACCCACCGGGTCGAGCGCGCAGGTGGGGCAGCGGCGGGTATCGGCGTTAGTGCAGGAGCAGGTTTCGTATGGGGCGCCCTTGTCGACCTTCGTTTTCGCCTTCTTTCGAGGCCGAATGAGCCGCTGCAGCCAAGGGGCCGGGCACATCCAGGCGCAGAAGGCCTTGCCTACCACCGCCACAACCACCACCATGCCGGCAAGCAGCAGCAACGGATGCAACATGACCTCGCGCGCGCCCAACATGGTTTCGAGGGCTCCCAGCGGGCAGAGCGCGGCGACCGCGTCCCATCCGAACGACGAGGGCGTGTCCGTGCCGGTTCGGAAGGCGAGCCCGGCCGCCACAAGCGCGACCACGGCGGCGAAGGCTAGGGCGCGCGCCCTCTTGAAGGAGAAGGGGTGCGCTTTCCCGCCTGTTTGCGCGCGGTTGTCGCCCCCAAGTGTTTCATGCGAGATATCGGTTCGGTTTTCGGGCAAAGCGGCTGCCGTTTCCGCCGCATCGCCCGCGGCGCCAGCGGGGCTTTGCGTTGCCTCGGGCCGCTCTTCGAAGCCGTCCATCAGGCGCTCCTTTCCACGTTGATGCCGCGTTTGCTGCCGCCGGCGAACGACCGATACGTGTTCGACGGGCAGCGGTACTCGCACACGCCGCATCCGTTGCAACGCTTCTCGTCCACTACGGGACGGCCGGAGGCGTCGGCCGACAACGCATCGTAAGGGCACGCGTCCACGCACACGCGGCAGCTTCCCTGGATCCAGGCGATGCAGCGCTCCTCGTCGATGACGGCCGTGCCGATGCGGCTCGCGATTGGATCGACGCCCGCGACGGCCTCGGTGGGACACACGTCCTCGCAGCGGCCGCAGAAATCGCAGAGCCCCCGATGGAAATCCATGATGGGCGTGCGCCAGTTCAGCAGGCCGTCCTCCAGAAGCCCAGTGCGGATGCATCCCTGCGGGCACACGGATCGGCAGCGGTCGCACTTCAGGCAGAGGGCGCGGAAACGATCCTCGTCCTGCGCGCCGGGCGGTCGCAGGGGAGTTGCGCCGCCGTCGAGCGCCGAGGCCGCTCCGCCCACGGCAAAGCTCGCAGCGGCAAGCGCGCTGCCGGCGACGAGGGATCTGCGGGAGAGCGATGGGGACATGACGTAGCTCCTTGGAACGAGGGAGGTTGGAAGGGGGAGAAGGAAAGGTGGGGGCTCGCTGCGAGGCGTTGCCAGGGGAGGGGGAGGGAGGCAACGCCCCGCAGCGAGCCATCTCCCCGGCAACGATCACCGGGGAGATGCGGGTTTGCTAGATCAGCCCGAAGAAGTCGTAGAGCCCCGCGCCGATCACCCACATGGCGCAGCGGAACGCCACGGAACCGGCGAGCGCGGCCACGAGGGCCACCGCGCCTCCGGCAACCGCGCTGCCCGGCTTCTTCCACACGAAGGCGCCGCAGACGGCAGGCACCGCGCCGCCGCACAGCGCGGCCGCGCCAACCAGTAGCGCGGCGTCGCCGGCGAACGCGCCGGACGCCGCACCGTAGGCCAACGTAGTGACGAGCGCAGCGCAGCCGCCTGCCAGCGTCATGAGGCCCGCGAACGACACGGCCGCCTCATCGGCCTTCTGCACGGCGATCAGCAGCAGCCAGGCCGCCGCACCCGAGGCGGCTGCCGTGCCCAAGTAGCCGAGCGGCAGCAGCTCGGTGTTCCAAGCCGCGATGGCCGGCATGAGGTAACTCTGCCCCGCCATGAACGACATGAGCGCGCCCAGCGCCATGCCGATGACGGCCACCGCCTTGAGCGGCGTGCCCGTCAGGGAGCGCTTCAGCATGACCAAAAACGCCACCAGCACGATGCACAGCAGGCCCACGAGCGCGGCCTCGGTGAAGATTCCCGATGTGGGGTGCTGCAGCGCGCCCAGCATGCGGTCGGGATGCGACAGGTGCGTGACCGAGGCGCAACCGCCCACCACGGTCAGCGCGAGCGCCGCCACGGTTCCGGCGAACGCGCCCTTGTCGGTCTTTCCCACGAGCACATTCAGCCCAACGAAGAAGAAGAGCCAGCCGCCCAACCCGGTGAGGGCGGTGAAGAGCACCAGTGACCATTGGATGTCCATTAGTCAATCTCCTCCTTCCATGCAGCGTACTTAGAAGACAGGATGTAGGCGGTCTGCGGAGCGTTGCCCACGTCCTTCAGGCGGTGCACCGCGTTCGCACCGGCCGCCGCGAGCGCCTTCGACGCGTCGGAGGCCGGATCGTCCAGGTCGCCGTAGAAACGTGCCGACCCGCAGCAAGCCGCCACGCACTTGGGCTGCTCGCCCACGCTGGTCAGTTGGCCGCACAGCGTGCACTTCTCCACCACGTTCTCGGACGGGCTCCACGAGCGAACGCCGTAGGGGCAGGCCATCATGCAATACTTGCAGCCGATGCACTTCTCTTTGTCCACCAGCACCACGTTGTTCTCGTCGCGGTACGACGCGCCCGTGGGGCATACGTGCGTGCAGGGGGAGTCGGCGCACTGCTGGCACATGACCGGCAGGAAGTACTGTTGCAGGTGCGGGTAGTCCCCGAACGGGCCCACCTGCACCACCTTGTTCCAGAACGAGCCCAGCTCCACCTCGTTCTCGTTCTTGCAGGCGATCTCGCAGCCGTGGCAGCCGATGCAGCGGTCGAGGTCGACGACGATAGCGTAATGCGACATTATGCGGCACCTCCTCCGGTGTTCTCAGACGGTTGCGGCAGCCAAGGCGCGAAGTCGGTCGGCTCGTACCACACGCCGTCGGGGCGTGCGGCCTTCTCGATCTTCACGTTGATGCCGCGCAGGGTGTACGTGCCGAACTCGGGGTTGTAGTAGCCCGTGTTCTTCGTCAGCACGTTCATGTTGCAGGTGGTCCAACTCATGCGGGGGTCTTGCCCCTCTTCCAGGAACTCGGGGTTCCAGAAGCGCTCCATGTACGCGCAATCCTTCGCGATGCCCTCCGTTATGTGGGCTACGCCGTAGACGCCGTCGGCCACGATGCGTTGCCCCTCGGCCGTGAGCTCCTCGCCGGTGTCCAGGTTGCTGAACACGTCCAAGCCGTCGGTGCGGGGCGACTTCACGTTCACCCAGTCGCCGTTGGCGATGCCGTGCTCGACGGCGTACTCGGGGCTGATCCACACCTCGGGCGCAGGGTAGATCTCGCGGATGTAGGGGTTGTTGCGCAGCGTGCCGTGGTGGAAGTACGGAATGCGGCCCTCGGTGAGCACGAGCGGGTAGTCGTCGCCGTACTCCTGGATGTCCTCCGGCTCCCGATAGTAGGGCATGGGCAGGTACTCGGTGGAAGCGGCCGGCATGTCGAACTTCTCGGCGCCATGGCGGCCGATGTAGGTCATGGTGTCGCCGTAGGGGCCGCACTTCTTGGGGTTGTCCTTGATGTCGCCGGCGGCGCAGCCGGAAAAGCCCGCGTACGTGCCGTCGCCAGGTTCGCCGTTGCGGCCTTGCGCGAGGCCCTTGTACGTCTGCTCGTAGGCGGCGTTCCAGTACTCCTCGGGCTCCATGTCGTTGTACGGGGCCTTCGCCTTCAATTCGTCCCAGGTCATACCCACGTTCGAGGCCACCCACTCGTAATACTCGTCCATGGTCTCCCAGTACGTGGGCGTGGAGCCGCACGCCTCGGGGTCGAACGCCTTCTGCATGCCCACGTGGCCGCGCTCCGCCAGCGCCTTGGCAAGCATGGACCAGATGAACGTCTCGTCGATGCATTCGAACAGGTTCGTCACCGGCTGGCGCAGCAGCACGGCGTACAGGCGGCCCTGGATGAAGGCCGTTTCCAGCCATTCGGCCGTGGGCAGCAAGATGTCGGCCGCCTCGGTGGAGAACGACGTGGGGTACATGTACATGTGCACGATAAGGTCGAGCTTGGGGAACGCGTCCACCCACGAAGCTGAGTTGCCCAGCATGGCCATCTTGTTGCCGGAGCGCTCGATCCAGATGTGCGGCTGGTAGGGTTCGCCCGTGAGGATGGCGTTCAGGATGGTGGGGATGTGGCTGTGCATCCAGCCGCCCAGCCCCTTGTGCTCCACGTAGCCCAGGCGGTTTGTGATGTTCTCGGGCGTTTGGAACTCGTAAGGCGCCTCGCCCATGAAGCCGGTGGGAAACACGGTGGACTCCGCCGCATGCGGGAAGCCGTTCGCGGGGCTACCCGGTTTGTAGAGATAGCCCATCATGGAGTCCAGCGCCGCTGCGCCAATGGCGGCTTGCGTGGATTGCGGGTATTGATCGGTCGCCACGCCCAGGCTGATGCCGCCGGATTCGCATTCGGCGTACAGGCGGATGGCCGCCTCAAGATCGTCGGCGTCGACCCAGCAGATCTCGGCGGTGTGTTCGAGCGTGTACTCTTCAACCTGCTCTTGATAGGCCGTGAACGCCGTCTTTGCCTTCACGGTGCTGCCGTCGGCCAACGTCACGTCGAACGTGCCGAACAGCGCGGGGCGGTAGGACGCCTCGTTGTCGGGGGCCAGCGCGAACGCCTTCGCCACTTTGCCGGAGGCCTCGTCGTAGTAGACATAGCCCTCGTTCTCGGCGGTCACGTCGGAGAACACCTTGCTTGCACGCAGCAGCGCTCCGGCAGGGTCGCTCGGATCCACGAGGAACGGCAGGTTCGTCCACGTTGCGCAGAAGTCCTTGTCGTAGAGCTTGTTCTCGATAAGGTAGCGCATCCAGCCCAGCATCATGGCCACATCGGTGCCGGGGCGGATGGGCAGCCACACGTCGGCGCGCGCAGCGTCGGGCGTGAAGCGCGGGTCGATGACCACGGTCTGCGTGCCTGCGGCGCGCAGCTCCACCACAGCGCGGCCGGCCGATGAGGGCGCGTGCTGCGCGGGCCCGGTGCCCCACATGACGTAGGTGTCGATGGACACGTTCGGGTTGTACAGCTCGGCGCAGCCCGAGTCGGCGATGGACGTGTCTCCCACGCCGTTGATGAGCGGCATGGTGTAGTTGCGCGGCAGGTAGCACTGGGCGCAGCCCGGTTCGAACACGTTGCCCGCGCCCCAGAAGTTGCGGAAGCGCGGAGGGCTGAAGAACTGCGGGTTGCCGCCGCCTCCGGTGGAGAGGAGCAGGCCCTCGAGCCCCGTCTTCTCCTTCATGTCCATGAGCGCGTCGGCAATGGTGTCGATGGCTTCTTCCCAGGTGATGCGCTCCCACTGGTTGCCGCCGCGATCGCCCACGCGCTTCATGGGGTACTTGTTGCGGTTGGGGTGGTAGAGCGCTTGAATGCCCGACAGGCCCTTCGGGCACACGCGGCCCTCCGACATGGGGTCGGCAGGGTCGCCTTCCAGTTTCACCACGCGGCCGTTGCTTACGTGCGCGATGATGCCGCAGTTCGAGATGCAGGCGCGGCACGACGTGTGAACGAGTTTGACCTCGTCGGCCGCGTACGCCTTGTCGCTTGCCGCCAGATTGCTCACCGTGGCGACGCCGCTGCCCAAGGCCGCCGCGCCGGCGGCGAGGGCCGAGGCCTTCACGAAGCTGCGTCGGGTGAGGTTCGTACTCGACATGTTCCCTCCTTCTTGTTTCTCTCGTCTCGCATTGTTGCTATGAGGACGGGCGCTGTGGCCCATCCCTGTCAAACCGAGGCCAGAAAGCGCTTTCCGGCTTCGGTGGTGACCCAGGATCCGTCCCAGACGAGGCCCCCGACCTCGTTCAGGCGGTCGATGAAGTAGACGGCGTGCAGCCGCTGCCCGCCGGAGCGCGCGGTCGGCTCGAGCGCGGGATGTTCGTCCAGCAGCTGCTTCACGCTGTCGAGCGAGCGCGGCTCGCGGCAGTGCTCCAGCAGGCGCACGAAGGCGTCGCGGCGTGCGGGCCCCGCGTTCACGCAGGCGGCGATGCGACGTTCGGGGTCGAGCAACGCCACGGCTGCGTGGCCGGCGGGGGTCGTCGTCACCGTGCGACGCACCGCGAGCGCGGCTGCGGCGTCGTCGTCGAGCCCTTGGGCGGCCAGCTCGGCCCGGCGCGTGCTGTCGAGCACGGCGCCGGCGGCGTCGTAGCGCGTTTGCGCGAGGCCGCCGGCGGCCACGAGGGAGCGCACGAGCGCATAGGGCGTTTGCAACGCCTGCGCCTGCTCGGGCTGGGTCTGCAGATAGGATTCGACTTCGCTCTCGTCGCGCTCCTCGTCGCAGAAGGCAAGCGCCTTGTACAGCAGCTCGCGATGGCGCGGGTGGTTGCAGATGCAATCGACGACGTGCGCGATGGCCTCCTCGGCGGGCTGGTTCTTCAGGCAAGTCGAAAGGCCGTCGGCGGCTGTAGCCGCGGTTGCGTTGGCGTGTGGTGCGTTCATGGTGTCGCTTCCCCCTTCTTGCTTGCAGGCCCGGGCGGTCTATCTGCGTGAAGCCCGGCGGCACTGCGGTTTTGACGTTCTTCAGGCTACGGCGCGCCCGGCGGCGGCGCATCGTCAGCGGCGTTCTAAATCGCGGAGGGACGGGGGGAGCTTCTAGTCAATCGCTGACTAGTCTTTGTGCAAGGGGCAGGCAAGATAGAACGAAACAACCGATTCGCCGCCGTTGCGGCGGGGCTACCATGGGAACCGTCGAAAACGCAGAATCGAAGGGAGAGGGCAATGGACGAGAGTATGCTGGAGGAGCTGCGCGTCGCCGCCGAGGCACGCGCAGCGTTCTATCGCACGCTGGCATCGCTGTACTTCAAGGAGTTGGACCAGCAGGGGATCGACCGCTTGGCGGCCGCTGGCCTCGCGGCCGTCGATGGGGACGACCCGCTCATGAACGAGGGCTACGCCGACATGGCCGCCTATTTGGCGCGCCGCGACGGCGGCACGCGCCAGGAGCTCGCGAGCGACTTCGCGGGCGCCATCCTGGGCGCCGGCTCGTACGAGGAGCGGCGGGCAACGCCCTACGAGAGCGTGTTCACGAGCGAGTCCGGGCTGCTCATGCAGGAGGCGCGCGACGACGTGTACCGCCTGCTGTGCGAGGCGCATCTGGCGGTGGACGAGGGGCTGCGCACGCCGGAGGACCACCTGAGCTTCGAGTTCGAATACATGGCCGTGCAGGCGGAGCGCCTGGCGGAGGCGTTGGCGCAGGGCGACGTCGGGCGCGCCGCCCGTGTGCTGGACGAGCAGCGCGCGTTCCATGCCGCGCACCTGCTCAACTGGATAGACGCGTACTGCGACTGTCTGGACGGCTGCGCGCGCACGCGGTTCTACCGGGGTGTGTCGAAGGTCACACGAGGCTTCGTTCACGCCGATGAGGCGCTCATGGCCGAGGCGGCCGCTGTGCTGGGCGTTGGCGAGGACGGGCCGACGGAGGATGCCGTGCGTTTCGATGCCCGCGTCGAGGGTGTGGGCGCCGTTGCGGACGGCGTCTGCGGCGGCAGGGCGGCCGCAGTGTGCTAGGATTGCTGCAAGGAGCCTGTTGAAATGCGGCAGGAGGGCCGCGTTGACGCAAAGGGGAGGAAGCCATGCCGGCAAGGGAGGGGCAGGATGAAAAGCGCCGCGCCGAACGCCTCGGCGCGCGCGGCCGCATAGCGTTGCTTGACGACCGCATGCCTCTGTTGAAATTTTTCGGGTTCGGGTTCTGGGTTGCGTGGTTCAGCGTGGCTTACAAGAGCTCGGTGTGGGTGAACGGCGTGGAGGCCACGGCCACCGTCGTGTCGAGCATGTTCTTCGCATCTACCATCTCGCATGCCTGCACACTGCTGGTGATGGCCGTGTTCTACCGGCGCGTGGCTGCATTTGCACAGCGTTTGTGGTTCGTGGTGGACGGCGGCTTGGTCGCCGCGCTCGGATGCGTGCTCATCATCGCGGCGGGACCCGCTTTTCTGCCGTCTCAAGCGCTGTTCTTCGTCGGCTCCGCCTTGACGGGCATCGGTACCGCGGCGCTCGCTTTGAACGCCGGATTGCTGTTGTGCTCGGTGCGCCCGCGCCGGGCGCTAAAGATCATTTTGTACTGCGAGCTGGTGGCGGCTCTCATGCAGTTCATGGTGCTGGGTCTGCCGCAACCGTGGAGCGGAGCGCTGTTCGTGCTGTTGCCGCTCGTCTCGGCTGCCTGCTTCGCGGTGGGCTTGACCAAGCGCGCGGTGCCGGCCGTGTCCGAAAGCCAGCGTCTGAAGCCGGCGCGGGCATTTTACCGGTTCTTGGTGGTGGTGGGCATTCTGGGCGTGACGGCCTACTTCGGCAAGGGCATGTACCAGGTTGTGGTGAGCCCCGCTCAGCTGGCCGAAAACGGTAGCGTCACCGCGTTCGTCACGGCGGTTTGCTTGGTGGTGTTCGTTATCGCGGCCGCGTTGAAGTCCAGCGACTTCAACTTCGGACACCTGTTCTACCCCATGGCCCTCGTCATCATCTTCTCGCTGTTGCTGACGCATTTCTTTCCCAGCAACGTCAGCGCGAGCGTGGTGTTGTCGGGCGTGGCCTTCGAGCTGTTCGATGTGCTCATGTGGTACTTGTTCTCCTATATCGTGTTCCAGTCCAAGGCATCGGCCGTGCTCGTGGTGGCGTTGGGCCGTGCGGTCATCGCCCTCGGCGTGACCGTGGGCAACGCCCTGGGCGCCGTGAGCATGACGGCGGACGCGAATGCGCTGCCCGCCTCCACGGTGGTGTTCGTCATCCTATTCGTGGCGGCTGTGGCGGTGTTCTTCCTGTTTCCGGAGAAGCAGGTCGACCGGCTGCTGCTGCCCATTCCCGACGAGGACGAACCGAATGCTACCGTTGACGATGCCGCTGACGGCTCGCTTGACGGCGCGAACGATGCTGCGACTGCGAATCGGCACGCAAGCGGCGCCAAGCCCACGGACGGGGGTGAGGGCGATGGGGGCACGGATGGCACCGCGCGCGTCGGCCGCTGGAAGCGGGCGTGCTTGCGGTTGGCCGACGAGGCCCAGCTCACCGAGCGCGAGCGGGAGGTTTTGGTGCTGCTGGCGCGGGGCAGGGGCTCGCAGTCCATCTCCGACGAGCTCACCATCTCGCTGTACACGACGCGTGCCCACACGCGCAACATCTACGCGAAGCTCGACGTGCATTCGCGCCAAGAGCTGGCCGATCGCGTGAGGGCGTGTGCCGAAGACGAAGGATCTTGCGCTTGACGCTCTGCCCCGCGTCCGCCCAGGGACGCTGCGCCTGGCTCTCGCGCGAATATTTCTTCACATTCGGTGCTCTTGCTCCCGCTCGCCGTGTGTCCGTGGCTATAATAGCGGATAACACCTGAGCAACGGATGCTTGACGGGGGAGCCTGCGGCTTGACGCCGCGCCGATCGCATCCGCGCACCCACCCGCGCAGACCGCGCCGACCGCAGATGGAGGAGTTCATGGCCTACTATTTCGAAGAGCCGTCCCGCACGTTCAACGAGTACCTGCTTGTTCCCGGTTACTCGTCGTCCGAGTGCATCCCGCAGGACGTGAGCTTGAAAACGCCGCTCGTGAAGTACAAGCGCGGCGAGGAGCCGACCATCTCGCTGAACATCCCCATGGTGTCGGCCATCATGCAGGCCGTGTCCGACGACGGCATGGCCATCGCGCTGGCCACCGAGGGCGGCCTGTCGTTCATCTATGGCTCCCAGACCATCGAGGACCAGGCGGCCATGGTCGCTCGCGTTAAAGACTACAAGGCCGGCTTCGTCACGAGCGACGCGAACCTCTCGCCTTCCATGACGCTGGCCGACGTGGTGACTCTCAAGGAAGAGCACGGCCACTCCACCATGCCCGTCACCGAGGACGGCTCGGCGCACGGCAAGCTCGTGGGCGTGGTCACCGACCGCGACTACCGTCTGTCGCGCATGTCCATGGACGAGAAGGTAGAGAGCTTCATGACGCCGCGCGAGAGCATGATCGTGGCGCCCATGGACACTAGCCTGAAGGTGGCCAACGACATCATCTGGGACAACAAGCTGAACTCGCTGCCCATCGTGGATGACGAGGACCACTTGATGTACCTCGTGTTCCGCAAGGACTACGACTCGCACAAGTCGAACCCCAACGAGATGCTGGACTCCCACAAGCGCTACCAGGTGGGCGCGGGCATCAACACGCGCGACTACGCCGAGCGCGTGCCGGCGCTGGTGGAGGCCGGTGCCGACGTGCTGTGCATCGACAGCTCCGAGGGCTATTCCGACTGGCAGAAGTTCACCATCGAGTGGATCCGCGAGCACTACGGCGACTCCGTGAAGGTGGGCGCGGGCAACGTGGTTGACGCCGAGGGCTTCCGCTTCCTGGCCGACGCGGGCGCCGACTTCATCAAGATCGGCATCGGCGGCGGCTCCATTTGCATCACGCGCGAGCAGAAGGGCATCGGCCGCGGCCAGGCCACCGCTACCATCGAGGTGGCGAAGGCGCGCGACGAGTACTTCGAGGAGACGGGCGTGTACATCCCCATCTGCTCCGACGGCGGCATCGTGTACGATCATCACCTCACACTGGCCCTTGCCATGGGCGCGGACTTCGTCATGCTGGGCCGCTACTTCGCCCGCTTCGACGAGAGCCCCACGAACAAGGTGAACATCAACGGCTCCTACATGAAAGAGTACTGGGGCGAGGGATCGGCCCGCGCGCGCAACTGGCAGCGCTACGACCTGGGCGGCGACAAGAAGGGCATGTCGTTCGAAGAGGGCGTGGACAGCTACGTGCCCTACGCCGGCTCGCTCAAAGACAACCTGGACATCACGCTGTCCAAGGTGAAGTCCACCATGTGCAACTGCGGCGCTTTGACGATCCCCGAGTTGCAGCAGAAGGCGAAGCTCACCGTGGTGTCGTCCACGTCCATCGTGGAAGGCGGCGCGCACGACGTGGTGCTGAAGGACAAGACCCCCTACGTGAGCAACACCATTCACTAAGACTCTCTGCTTGAAAGAGACACGCATCCGAAGCGCCGCCCGCTCATGCGGGCGGCGCTTCGTCGCGAGGGGGGGGGTGCCGCTCTTGCGGCGGGCTCGGGCGGTGCTCGTCGAACGCGGCGCGGCCCATGCTCATGCTTTCGCCCCCTCCCGTCGAGCGGGATACGGGCGCTGCCCGATTGTGCGCATGCGCCCGGGAGCGCACCACGAGGATGCACGCCGGGGCGATGACGCCCGTTCGGCCGTGGCCAAGCGGAATCGCAGCTTACGCCTTTTCCCCAGGTGCGAAACTCCCGCTTTCTCCGACACCTGCCGACGCCGCGACGGGCTTCACGAAAAGCTCGGTGAGCCACTGGCACAGCGGGTAGACGATCACCACGAATACCACGACGATAGGCGTGAACTGGACGATTCCCACAACTACGCGGTCGAACAGCGTCGATCCTCCCATGACCTCGAACCCGGTGTTGTAGGCGATCATCGCAAAGCCCATGAACACCAACAGCAAGAAGCCCATGAGCATTGCCGCGAACAAGTTGGCGGCGAAGCTTCCCGGCTTCGCCCCGAAGCGCAGGGCCGCCTTCATGCACAGCATCCCCAACGGCAGCACCGTGGACACGAGCCATCCGACGACCAAGCCTATCCCGAACCCGACGAGCCAACCGTGCGGCCCTAGGAACTCAACCGTCGGAGCTCCCTGCATGAGCGGCATCACGAGGCTGAACGCCGATGCCATGAAGACGGACATCCAGAGATTGAACACCATCGCGTACTTTCTCGAAGGCATAGGGGCCTCCTTTCATTCGCATGCCCGGTTGAGCAGGCGATCCTAAAGCGCGTACAAGGCCTGCTTCCTTTTGCTCGCCATTTGCTTGCCCAGCTCCTCGATCGTGCCGAAGGAAAGGCATTTCGCCTGACAGTGCTTCACGCAGGTCGGTTCCTTGCCGGAGGCGCGCCGGGCGGCGCACGTGTCGCACTGGTCGGTCGGCACGGCGAGGTAGTCGATCTGCCATGCGCCCTTGTCGTTATCGCCGATGGGCCAGGGGCCGATCTTCACGACTTCGATGCCGGTTTGCCCTGCGGGGAATCCGTGTTCCATCTGGCAGGCGATCTCGCAGCTATGGCAGCCGGAGCACCACTCGTGGTCGCATATCATTCCGTATGCAGACATGCCTATTCACCGTCCTTGATCTTGCGCAGCGTGCAGAGAGAGCACTTGTAGTTGGCGCCCATGCCGCTTTTGCCGGGTATGCCTTGGATGCAATTGTTGATATTGACGTCGAACACGTCGAAGAAATTCTCCGGGTCGTTCTCGGGAAGCCACCAACCGTGGTCGCACGAGACCATGCGCGGATCGACGGTAGCTGTGACCTGCACCTTGCGCTTGGCGTGGCCGGTGGGGTTCTCTATCCACACCCAGTCGCCGTCGCGCACGCCGAACTTCTCGGCGGTTTTGGGATGCACTTCCACGATGGGGTCGGGGCGCATGGCGCGCATGCGCGGGATCTGGCGATGCTCGGAATGGAAGCTATTCCAATTGCGGGCGCCCGTGGTGAGGATGAGCGGGTAGCGGTCGAGCAGCTCGGGGGTCGATCCCGGGCCCGGCTCAGGCTCCTCGAAATAAGGCAGCGGGTCGAGCCCTGCCTGGTTGTAGAAGTTGCTCCACAGCTCGATGCGGCCGGTCATGGTGTTGAAACCGGGTTGCCCGTGGGCCCGCAGCTTGCCTTTTCGGTAGCGGTGATATTCGAACGGCTGGTAGGCCGGTGAATGCGTGCGCAGCTCGTCGAACGTCAAGCCGGTGTCGGCGAGCATGTCGGTGAACATATCCTCGACGTTGTCCCAAGGCCACGCCTCGGGGTTGAGACGGCGTCCGAGCTCCAAATTGATCTGCATATCCGATTTGGTCTCCCCGTTTTGAATGACCTTGTTGATGGCCACGCCGCGCTGGACGCCTGCGATGAAGCTGATACCCTCGCGCTCGGGGTACGCAGCGGCGGGAAGCACCACGTCGGCGAGGGCCGCGGCCGTCGGCGTCATGAACATGTCCACGACCGCAATGAAGTCCAGATCCTTGCACATCCGGTAGAACTCCTGCGGTTCGGCCGCCATGCAGGCCATGGGATTGGTCGTTTGGAGCCACAGCCCGTGGATGGCATAGGGCTCCCCGGTCTTCATGGCCTTGATGGTCATGTCGGGCTGGCTGCAGGGGAAGCCGAAGTTGTACAGCGGGTATTCGGCGAGGCCGATGCGCTTGGCCCACTGCTCGTCGCTGATGAACTCGCGGCCCCATCCGCCCGAGTAGGCCAGTATCTCCGGAGGTGCGATCATCCCTCCCGGATTGTCGATGTTGCCGGTGATCTCGAAAAGGGCAAGCATCGCCTGGCCGGCGGGAACGGCTTCGCGCGTCATGTCCACCGCGACGCCCCACTGCAGGCACGCCGATTCGGCCCCTGCGAGCAGGCGCGCTGCCTCGCGGATCTGATCGGCGGGGACCCATGTGGTTTCCTCCACGGCTTCGGGAGGATATTGGCGGGCGCGTTCGGCCAGCTCTTCGAAGCCGTAGCACCAGCTCTCGACGAACTCGCGGTCGTAGAGCCCTTCTTCGATGATGACGTCGATCATGGCCAAGGCGAGCGCGGCGTCGGTGCCGGGGCGCACGCGCAGGTGCATTTCAGCCTTGTTGGAAAGCCAGGTGACGCGCGGGTCTATCATCACGATCTTCATGCCGCGTTTCATGAGATCGATGACCCAATGGCCGAAGAACCCGTCGGCATTCGACTTGAGCGGGTAGTTGCCCCAGACGAACATGATCTCGGGCACGTGGTAGTCGGGATTGTCGTAGCGGTCGAGGAACTGCTGCGAGCAGTCGCACACCCACATGGCGCCGGTCGTGGCCGCGCATCCGGCCACGCGCGGCAGGTAGCATGCCTGGCCGGAAAGGAAGCCCGTGTAGTTCGGCGAGCCGAACGACCAGGCAAGGCGCGTGATGTACGCGGAGATGTCGCGCGCGGTGCCTTGGGCGAACACGACGGACTCAGCGCCGTGCTCTTGCTTTATCTTGTTGAAGTTCTCTGCCACGAGATCGTAGGCTTCGTCCCAGCTCGCTTGCTTCCAGCGGTCCTTGCCTCGGTCGGCGCGGTCGCGAACGAGGGGGTGCAGGATGCGGTCTTTGTTGTACACGACTTCCGGCGCATCGAGGCAGCGCATGCACAGTCTTCCCCCGGTGGACGGATCCTCGGGATCTCCCTCTACTTTGACGAGCTTCCCCTCGTCGTCGGTGTAGAGCAACACGCCGCATCCCAAGTGGCATCCCGGCCCGGACCATGCGCCGCCGCGCGTGACCGTCAAGTCCCCCTCTCGATACTGGTAGGGCTTTTGGTGGCTGACGATCTGATAGCCCTTGTCTTTCATAGCCTCTCCTTTCCCGCGCCCAAGGCGTTCGGTTCGCCTGGGCTTTGTCGCTGGCAACGATAGGCGCTGTCGCCGCGTTGGAAATCGAAGGAAACCGGCGATGTTTTCCGAATGGGTGGATGAAACGCTGCCATTTCTCGGTGAACGCACTCAATGAAAACCATGTAGATGGCTTTCACCTGCCGGTTTGCAGGCAGAGGGGGCTCGGGCTCGCCGGCGGGACGAATCGAGAAACGCTATACTTGCGAGGAAGGTTTGGTGCTGGATCGATGAGGGGGCGAGCCATGCATAAGCTGGTATTCGAGGGGGATCGCGCACTCGCCTTTGCGGCGTTCTCGTTTTCGATAGGGGTGTTCTGGGCGCTGCTGTTCACCGTTTTGCTCGAGAACAACCTGTTCGCGTTCGCATCGTCCTGCCAGGGGGCGTGCTCGCCGTTTCGCGTCGGCTCGTTGCTGACGGGCGCGCTTGTCGCAGGAGCGGCCCCTGCCGCATGCCGAAAACATCCCGTTCATTTGAGCAGGGGCGTGGTGCGGAAAGTTGCCCGCGGCTCGTTCTTCGCAGCCGTGCTTCTTGACGTTGCCTGCACGCTGGCGTCCTTCGAGGGCCTTTGGTTGCAAGGGATCGTCTGGGTGCTTTTGGGGGTTACGCTTGCGTGCCTCTTTCTTTCCTTGGTCGGCGTGTCCGCTGGTTTCGCGCGGCGGGAGCGCATCGTCATGGTCGCGAGTTCGACCGCGGTGGGAGCCGTGCTCTATTTCGCGATGAACGCTTTGGGCCCCATTGAAGGTCTGCTCGTGTTCGCTCCTTGCGTTTTCGCCGGCGCGTGGATAGCGCGGTTCGGCGACGAGGGTGCGCGGGAAGAAGGCCGTCGAAGCGAGACCGATGGCGACTCGTTCGTCATGCCGAAGATATTCTATGCCTCCGTTGCCATATACTCGTCGGTCTTCGGGCTCATGTTCGCCCAAGTCGTGCAGATTCGCGAGCCGTTTTGGGTGGGACTTACGGCGCTGGCCCTTGGCGCTCCGGCCCTTGTCCTGTGGTTCGCGGCGCTTCGCCTTCCGCAGGTGCAGCATTGGATTGCGAGCGGCGTGCTTCAGAGATCGATCGCTGCGCTGGTGGTTGCCGGCGTGCTGCCGCTTGCGCTGCTGGGCGAGAGCGTTGCCGCTCCGTGCTGCCTTGTTATAGTGGCGGCTTTCTCCCTCTACTGCATTGCCGACTTGGCCAGTCGATTCATCGTCGCTGCCGATGGTTGCGCCACCCCGTTGCCGTTCGTGGCGAAGCGGCAGGCGTTTCTTTTCCTTGGGCTCGGCGTCGGCTATGCTTTCGGGATCGCCCTTCCTTTTGTTGGCGACGTTGGCAGCGCGCGGCCCATCGCCATTGCTGCGTTGGCTTTCACGGTTCTGCTCGTGATCATCGTTGCCGCAACCCCTTATCCTTCATCTCGAGACCAATCGGTGCCGCAGGCGGCTGAGAAGGGCATCGAGCGTCCTCGCCGATGGAGCGTAGCCTGCGACGCCGTGGCTTCCCGCTACGGCCTGACGAAGCGGGAGAGCGAGGTGTTCGGGCTGCTGTCGAAGGGGCGAAGCACGCGCTACATTCAGGAGAAATTCGTGATTTCGCCCCATACCGTCGAGACGCACATACATAACATCTATACGAAGATGGGCATCGGGTCACGCGATGAGCTGGTGAAGCTTGTAGAAGACGAAATGGGCGCCGACGATGGGGGCGGGCGCGACTAGCGCCGGGTTTCGGCTTCGTCGTTTTTCGTGCGCGCCGACACGTTGGGATTCGCGCTGATGATGGCGTGCAGCTCGTCGATGTAGCGCAGCAAGAGCGGGCTCGGGCGACGTTCGTTGTGCATGATGTAGCCCACCTGCATGCGCTCGTCCACGTCGAGGGGGATGCTGGCGATGCCCGACTGCATTTCGGCGGACAGCACGCCGGTGGATAAGGTGTATCCGTTGTGGCTGGTCAGCAGGTTGGTGAGCGTGCCCCGATCCGAGATGCGGATATTGCGGGCGTGCGGCAGGTAGCTCAGGGGCTCCTCGGAATAGTAGAACGAGTTCGCCGTGCCCTGTTCGAACGAGTAGCGCGGGTAGGGTTCCAAGTCCGCGGGTTTGAGCAGCGTGCGGCTGGCTAGCGGGTGATGCTCGCCCACGAACACGTGCACACGCGCGTCGAACAGGGGGGCGTAGGCCACGTCGGCGTCATCGAACGCCTTCTGCAGCACGCGGCGGTTGAAGCCGTCGGTGTAGAGCACGCCCACCTCGCTGCGGAACGTGCGCACGTCGTCGATGATCTCGCCGGTGGCGCTTTCGCGCAGGATGAACTCGTAGTCGTCCCCCTCGCATTGCTCCACCACGTTCACGAACGCCTGCACGCTGAACGCGTAGTGCTGCGTGGACACGGCGAGCCGCAGGTGCTGGTCCGTGCCGGTGGCGTAACGGTGCTCCAGCATGTCGGCCTGCTCGATGACCTGGCGCGCGTAGCCCAGAAGCTCCGTGCCGTCGTTCGTGAGCGTGACGCCGCGGTTGCTGCGCGTGAACACGGTGATGCCCAGCTCCTGCTCCAGCTCCTTGATGGCCGTGGACAGGTTCGACTGCGAGGCGTACAGGTTCTGCGCGGCCGCGTTGATGGAGCCGTATTCGGCGATGGCGATGAGGTAGCGAAGCTGCTGAAGGGTCATGAGGCGCTCCGAAGGTTTGCGGGGATCGGTGTTTCCGTCATTGTACCCGGTTATCGCTTGGAACGATAGCCTCGTAGGGGCGGGCTGCTGCCCGCCCGGTGCAGTTGGCCGCAGTCATCGAAAACGCTGCGGCAAGCGCACGTTGCGCTCGCCGCAGGGCATACCTACTCCGGGTGCTTCGGCGCCGGGCGGGCAGCAGCCTGCCCCGATGGGGGCTTCCTCATCCGACGATGCGGTCGTGCGCGGCGCAGCGTGTACTCACGATGCCGGTATGAAAGCGGAGGATATCACTCGGGCAGCCATACGGATCGGCGCGGGTTTCGGCGACAATGCATGCGAAGAAGTGTCGTTCTGCAAAGGTTGTCGGCGCGCGTCGCTGCGGCCACGAGCGAGGGGGCTCGAAGGGGCGGCATCAACTCGCAACGGAGGGGGAGCTCCATGTCCGAAACGACGGTTGCCCGCGTAAAGTCCGAGCGCATGCGCACGTTGGCCTGCTCGACGTTTGCCCTGCTGTTCCTGGGGCTCATCTACGCGTTCTCCATGTTCGCGGCGCCTATGAGCGCGGCGTTCGAGCTGGAGAAGGGCGCGATCGGCCTCACGTTCAACATCATGATGATCGCGTTCTGCATCGGTGCCGTGGTGGGTTCCCAAGTGGAGCGGCGCATCGGCGTGAAGGGGGCCATCGTCATTGCGGCGGTGCTGTTCTTTGCGGGCTTCGCGGGAACGGGCCTGCTGGCGAAGGGGAGCATTGCGGTGGTGTACCTGTGCTACGGCGTGCTGGGCGGCCTGGGCGTGGGCATGGGGTACAACACCATCGTGTCCACGACGAACCTGTGGTTTCCCGACAAGGTGGGCTTCTCGTCGGGCGTGCTCATGATGGGGTTCGGTTTGGGATCGCTCATTCTGGGAACGCTTTCGGTGAACCTCGTTCCGCTGTTCGGCTTGGGAACCGTGTTCGTGGGCGTGGGCGCGGCGGGTGGCGTGGTGGCGGTGGCTGCGGCGTTCATGCTGCGCCGTCCGCCGGAGAACATCGTGGCGCTCATGGCGCCCGAACAGGCGGTCGGCGCCGCAGCGAGCGGGGGCGCCACCGACGAGCGGTTCCTGCTCAAGACCCCCATCCTGTACCTGTTCTGGATATGGGCCGTCATCGTGGTGGCCACAGGGCTGGCCACCATCGGCAACTGCGCGGCCAACGCCCAGCTCGTCGGCCTCGACGCGGCGTTCGCCACGCTGCTCGTGGGCCTGGTGTCCACGTGCAACGGGTTGGCGCGCGTGGTGGTGGGCATGATCTACGACCGCACCAACGTGAAGGTGACCATGTTCGTGGACGGCGCCGTGGCCGCCGTGGCCTGCGCCTGCATTATCGGCGCCTTCGCCACCGGCACGCCGGCGCTCTACATCGCCGGTGCCCTGTGCTGCGGCTTCGCCTACGGCGGGGAGCCTGTGGTGGCGTCGGCCTTCGCGCGCCAGCGCTACGGTTCCGCGAAGTACCCGCTCAACCTGTCCATCATCAACACGTCCATCATCTACGGTTCGCTGCTCAGCATGGCCGCGCAGGCCGCGGCGGGCGGGGCGGACAGCCCGCTGGCCGTGTTCACCATCTTGGGCGTGCTCTCGGTGGTGGCGCTGGTCGACGTGCTGCCGTTCTCGAAGAAATGGAACGCCGATCTGCGCGCGAACGGTGCGGGTGCTGCCGCGCTTCCGGCCAAGGACGCGTAGCCGTCCTGCGTGTTCGACGGAGGCCATAAGCCCTTGCTGTTACCGTGCCCTCCGTAGGGGCGCTCTCCAGAGCGCCCGCTCGCGCGCAGCGCGAGAACGCGGTCCTCGGCTGCTTTTCCGGCTTCGCCGGAACGGGCGCTCTGGAGAGCGCCCCTACGGGTTTCCCAGTGTCCCATCTCAGGCATCGATTCGGGATATTCGCTTCCTCATTCCGCCGAGTTATCTAATGGAGCGATAGCAAAGCATCAAAACATCGAATGACGTGCATGGTTGTATTTGGCGCCCGTTAGTGGTTTCATGCTATACGCTGCAAAAATGGAACCGAGCAAGGAGCAACCATGGCGAAGGACATCCCC
This sequence comes from Gordonibacter massiliensis (ex Traore et al. 2017), assembly GCF_019731765.1. Lineage (NCBI taxonomy): Bacteria > Bacillati > Actinomycetota > Coriobacteriia > Eggerthellales > Eggerthellaceae > Gordonibacter > Gordonibacter massiliensis (ex Traore et al. 2017). The sequence goes on from NZ_JAASIO010000001.1 coordinate 626,667, forward strand.
GTATCCCAGAAATACTACGATCCGGAGATCGAGTGCATGCCGCGGCCCGAGCTGGAAGCGCTGCAACTGCAACGTCTGAAGGACATGGTCGCCTACGCATACGAGAACACGGTGTACTACAAGCGCGCGTTCGACGAGGCCGGCGTGAAGCCGGGCGACATCGAGACGCTGGCCGATATCGCGAAGTTCCCGTTCATCGACAAGAAGACCGAGCGCGAGACCCAGCACGTGGGCTCGTTCTTCGGCGAGATGTGCTCCGTGCCCGAGGAGGACGTCATCTTCATGGCCACCTCGTCCGGCTCCACGGGCGTTCCCACGGTGAGCCCCTTCACGCAGGAGGACTTCGACCTGTGGCAGGACACCGAGGCGCGCCTGTTCTGGCAGGCCGGCATGCGGCCGAACGACCGCTACGTGCACGCGCTCAACTTCGCGCTGTACGTGGGCGGGCCCGACGTCATCGGCGCGCAGCGCCTGGGCGCGCTGGCCATCTGGGTGGGCGCCGTGCCCTCCGACCGTCTGCTGTTCGTGTTGAAACAATACCAGCCCACCGTCATCTGGACGTCGCCGTCCTACGCTTGGCACCTGGGCGAGGTGGCGAAGGAGAAGGGCTACGACCCGAAGGTCGACTTCAACATCCACACCATCATCGTGGCCGGCGAGGCGGGCGGCTCCATCCCGTCCACGCGCGAGGCCATCGAGAACCTGTGGGGCGCGAAGGTGGTGGACTTCTACGGTCTGTCCGACATCTACGGCGCGTGCGCGGCCGCCTGCGAGGCGCACGACGGCCTGCACATCGTGGAGGACCAGATACTCGTGGAGACGGTGGACGTGCGCACGGGCGAGGTGCTGGCTCCCGGCGAGACGGGCGAGCTGGTGTACACCACGCTTTCCAAGAAGGCCCGTCCCATGATCCGCTTCCGCACGGGCGACATCGGCTACGTGTCCACCGACACGTGCGAATGCGGCCGCACGCTGGCGCGCATCCACGTGACCGGCCGTAAGGACGAGATGTTCATCGTGAGCGCCGTCAACGTGTTCCCCACCGACATCGAGTACGTGGTGCGCGGTTTGGACGGCTTGACCGGCGAGTACTCCATCCGCGTGTACGAGCAGGACTTCACCTGCAAGTACGAGGTGTCCGTCGAGCGCGCGCTGGGCAGCGACGAGCCCTACGACGAGGTGGCGAAGCGCACGATGGCCGCCATCAAGGCCCACGTGGGCGTGCGCCCGCAGAAGGTTATCGTGTATGATGCGGGCAAGCTGGGCACGTCGTCCGAGCACAAGGCCAGTCGTTTCATTGACGAGCGCGGCTGCCAGACGAGGTAGGGAAGCGGCCGGCCGAACCGCACCGGCCGCCTAGCCTGACGCATCGCGCCGGCTGCTTCGTTTGCCGGTCTGCAACGATCGTTTCGCTTGCTGACCTGCACCGACCGCCTTGTTTGTTGCTATTGCACCAACTGCTTTGCCTGTTGAACCGTAGGGGCGATCTCCAGATCGCCCGCTTGCGCGAAGCGCGAGCACAAGAAAGGACCACGCGCATGACCACTACCACCTTCGCCGTTTCCGGCCAGCACTACCTGTTCAACGTGCAGACGTTCGCCCACACCGTGCTGGCGCTGGGCGGCGACTCCTTCGCCTACGCGCTGCGCGACCGCACGACCCAGGGCGTCATCGACGACGTTGCGAGCGGAAGAAGCGAGCTGGGCGTGCTGTTCGAGACGTCGGCCACAGCCGACGAGGTGAACGCCGCGCTCGACGCCGCGGGCCTCGAGTTCGTGGAGCTCATCCGGTCCGCCCCGCGCGTGGCGCTGCCGGCGAGCCACCCCATGGTGAACGCCGCGAGCCTGACTTTGGAGGATATGGAAGACTATCCGTACCTGTACTTCGAGCAGGACGAGGACTCGCCGGTCGCCTTCGCCGAGGAGGCTCTGGCCTCCACGCCGCGCGCCAAGAGCATCGCCTGCACCGACCGCGCGTCGCTCTCCGAGCTCATCGTGGCGCTCAACGGCTACACGGTGACGAGCGGCATCCTCGTGGGCATCTCCGACGGCGCCGGCCTGAACACCGTGCCCTTGGACACCGACGTGAAGCTTCACCTGGGCTACGTGGGGCGCAAAGGCGAGCAGCTGGGCGAGACGGGCCAGCGCTTCGTGGACACGCTCAAGAAGAACCTGACGAAGTACGCGCGGTTCTAGGTTTCGCGGGCCGTAGGCCCGCGAAACCTGCCGACGTTCGGGTTCCGCCGGCCTGACGGCCGTCGGAACTTGCCGACGCTACGAAGCCCCCTCGCGCCGATCCTCGGCCCTTTCTCGCTTGCCCTCGCGTACCGAAGTACGCTCGGCCGCGAGACGGACCGATTATCGGCGCGAGGGGGCTTCTCGCTGACTTACTACGCCAACTTGGGCGGCAGTTTTCGCGCTGCGCGCGAAGCGCGGGCCGCTCCGCTCCCGCGCGGTGCAACCTGGGCGGTCGTTATGCGGCCTGCGGCCGCATGGCAGACGTCGCTGCGCTTGCCTGCCGGGGAAACCTACACGGTTGTTTTCGCGCTTCGCGCGAACGGGCGCTCTGGAGAGCGCCCCACGGTTGAACCGGACATCGTCCTTCGCCCTTCATCTTTTCGTTTAGGAACTTGTTGCGCACGGATGGTTAAATTTTGTCCATTGTAATTGACAAAAATGCATATGCAGTGTAATTTGTCGATTGAAATGGACAAAATTTGGAGGCATCGATGATCGACCGTCCGCTTTACCTCGACAGGATTCGTCCTTTTATCGGCAAACCAGTCATCAAAATAGTCACGGGAGTGCGCCGGTCGGGAAAATCGACCCTCCTTCAGCTCGTCCGTGCGGAGTTGAGATCGCGAGGCGTGCTCGGGACGGATATGCTCGATGTCAACTTGGAGGTATACGCGAATCGTCATCTCAAGAACCCGGATCTGCTTTACGAACAGGTAAAGGCATGGGCAGATGAGCTAGACGGTCGAAAAGGCTACCTCTTTCTTGATGAGATTCAAGAGGTCGAGACTTGGGAGCAGCTTGTTCCCGGCTTGCAGACGGAATTCCAGATAGACATCTACCTTACCGGTTCAAATGCTCATTTTCTCTCAAGCGAGTTCGCAACCTATCTCAGTGGACGTTACGTAGAAATATCGGTTTTTCCGTTCTCTTTTTCCGAGTTCGTGCGGCTTAGGATGAACGACGGGATACAAGAGACTGTCGACGAGGCGTTCGACGTCTATCGGGTGTTGGGCGGATTCCCATTCCTTTCCTACCTCGATTACGCGCCCGACCCTTGTCGGGAATATCTGCTCAGCATTTACGACACCGTGGTTTTGAAAGACATGGTGGAGCGCGAGAGCATAAAGGACGCATCGCTGTTAGGGGAACTTCTTCCGTTTTTGATCGCGAACATAGGTCACACATTCAGCGGGCGCAGCATCGAGCGCATGCTGGAAGGCGAGAATATCTCCATTTCCGTTGGCTCGGTTTTGAAGTACGTGCAGGTGGCTTCCGATGCAAACCTGTTGTATCGCGCATCGCGCGTTGATGTGATGAGCAAGAAAGTGTTCAAGAGCCAAGAGAAGTACTATCTTGTCGATCAGGGCTTGAGAGAAGCGGTGTACGGAAACAACGACCGCAATATCGATCAAGTCCTTGAGAACATCGTTTTCCTCGAATTGCTCCGTCATGGATGGAAGGTGACGGTGGGAGATAAGCCTCTCGTTGTTTCCGGCACCGACGAAAGCGCGTCCGCGCCGGGAGGCGCTTCACGCGAGATAGACTTCATCGCTTCGAAGGGATCGCGCAAGCTTTACCTGCAAGTGTGTTATCTGCTGGCAGATGAGTCAACGATAGAGCGTGAATTCAAGCCGTTGGAGGAGTTGCGGAGCGATTACCCGAAGTACGTGCTGTCGCTGGACAAGGTTGATCGGAGTCAGAACGGTATCATGCATCGGGACATTCGCACGTTCCTCTTGGAATCGGACGACTTACTGCGGTAGCATCCCCTCGTCGTCGCCATTCGGCCGGCCGGAAGGCTCTTCCGCGCGGGCGCGCGCTTTCGCGTGGGCGGCGGCGCGGGCTGGCGACATGCCGTTGGTCGCTCCGCCTTCGGCTTCCAGCTCGGCCTCGATCGCGCGCACGCGCGCTTTCTCGTGGGCGGCGGCGCGTGCGGTCGTGGAGCGTCCGTGCGCGCTCGGGCTGGGAGCGATGGCGCTGGCCTCGGTCTCCGTCTCCTTGGAGAAGCCCAGGCGGATGCTCACGTACTCGCTCACCAGCAGCACAAGCAGTATGCACATGACGATGAGGTAGCCGATCACCGCGCCCGGCAATCCGGTGAAGTTCACCAGTAGAAGCGGCACGAACAGCGAGAACCCGAACGTGATGATGTAGAGCTTCGTCACGGCGCGCTGTCGTCGCAGCACGGTGATGACCTGGTACAGGAAGTCGATCGCCGCCGTCACGCCGCCCGCGGCGATCATGATGTACAAAAGCCCGCGGAACTGCTCGAAGTCGAGCCCGTACAAAAAGCTCATGATGGGGATGCCGATCCATCCCATGACGAACGCCGTAGCCCCCGTGTACGCCACGATAACCACCATGATGGCCACGATGATCAGATCGAACTTCTTGCGCTTGGCGGGGTCGCCCCACGCCTCGGCCATGCGCACGAGCAGCGGCTTGTAGATGAGCCCGATGGTGAGCAAGATGCCCTGCGCGGGAAAGTACAGCGCGTTGAAGTACAGCTGGTTGTCGTAGCTCAGCACGCCTTCCATGACGAACTTCGGCATGTTGTCGATGAGCGCGTACAAAAACAGCGCCAAGAACAGCGGGAAGCACTGCTTGAACAGCCTGCCCACGCTGGCCGGGCTCACGCGGCGCGACTTCGGCGTCTCGAACATTGCAAGCGGGAACGTGAGCACCACGAACGTGAGGGCGGCGGCCACGGCCATCACGATGCAGGACACCGGCAGGTTGCGCGTGATGAGCAGGCACAGCGAGAACGCGACGAGCACGATCACCGAGCGGAACGCCTGCGACACGCCGGCCAGGTAGAGCTTGTCCACCTGCTGCAGGCGCCCCTCGTACACGTCGGCCAGGCCGTCGACCATCTTGTACACGTACACGCCCAGGCTGATGGTGAACATCTCGTCCGAATAGCCTCGGATCATGCAGTACGCCACGCCCACCGCCACCATGATGGCACACGTGATCCAGCGGTTCGTCTGGTAGTCCGAGAACGAATGGGCCTCGTCCAGGTCCGACACCTGATAGGTGCGCACGCCGTAGTTGGCCAGGTACATGAGCAGCATGCCGGTGACGAACGCCATGGAGAACATGCCGGCCTGCTCCACGCCAACAAGCTGCGTGACCACGACGGTGAGCACGGGGAACACCATGCCCCACGCCCCGATGCCGATGGAGTTCCACACATAGTCGCGCGTGGTGCGGTGCGCCGCGTACTCCTCTTCCTGCTGGGCGAGCGAGCGTTCGGACACGGCTCCCAGCAGGCGGTTGCACCAGTGGTTCACTTGACGCGTGACGAAGTTGGGCTTGCGGGGTTTGCGCGCCTTGGCGTCGCGGGCTCCCCGTCCGGTTTGGTCGCGGTCGTTCTTGCCGAGCGATGCATCGTTGCGCGACCGGGCGTGATCTCCCTTGGCGGCGTCCTCCGGCGAAGGCCGGCCGTGCTTGCCGCGCGCGACGTCCTCGCCGGATGCCGGCGCGGCGCTTGTCGTCTCGCCTGAATCGACGGGCGGCTGGCTCGTTGCCGGGTGTTTCCTGCCGTACGCGGGGCGGTCCATCACGGTGTTCGCCAACTCCTTCGCATGCCTCTTCGTCCGATCTCTCTTCGAGCATTATATAGTTCGCACAAGGCCGCGCCCCTAAGATTCATAGCAGCAGCAAACGCGAATTTCGCGCTCTCGTGACCGCCTGTCGGGAGTTCGGGCACGGCAAAGAGGTGGGGAGGTGCGGGCGCGCACTGGCTCCGCGACTGCGGCACGCAGGTTCGCCGTGGCAAAAAACTTCGGCCGGGGGGAGGGGTTGGCTATTCTTCGGCGGGTTTCCGTGGTTCTCCGGCGTTCGTGGAAGCGTTTGCCCAGGCAAGATTTTCCAATGCGCACGACCGATTGCCACAGATCGACTTTTGCCACGACTCCCTCCCCGTGCACAAAAATCACCGATGTCCCCCTCTGGCGGCCGCCCCGTCTTCCCTCGCGCCCGCGCTCGATTAGCGTGACTTGGGCAAACGCCCCGCAAGAGCGCGCGGTGCCGAGCGAGCGGGCCCTTCCAGCCCGGATTCTAGGGGGACATCGGTGATTTTTGTGCAGCGGCGACCCTGCCGGAGGACTGCTGGGACCGGAAATCGGGCAGCAGGTTCGCGCCGCGCTTTGCCCAATTGGGGGAGATTGGCGGCACGTGGGCGGAGCGAGCGCGTCCTCCTCCCAGCGGCAGCGGTATACTTGCCTGACCAACGTGCGAAGATGCGAAAAGGATAGCTCATGATCGAAGTTCTATGGCACGGCCGCGGCGGCCAGGGCGCGTTCACGGCGGCGCGGCTGCTGGGAGCGGCGGCGTCGCTGGCCGACGGGCGGCACGCGCTCGCGTTCCCCGCGTTCGGGCCCGAGAGACGCGGCGCTCCCATCAGGGCGTTCACCAAGATGGCGGACGAGCCCGTCGGCAACCGCAGCGCCATTGCCAAGGCCGACTACGTGGTGTACTTGGACGACACGCTGCTCGGCGAAGGATGGGACGGCGAACTCAAGCCCGGCGGCATGGTGTTGGTGAACAGCACGCGAACGTTCGACGACGAGCGCATCGTGGCGCTGGACGCTGACGGCATCTCGAGCGCCGTCCTGGACCGGCCCATCCCCAACACCGTGTTCCTCGGGGCGTTGGCCGCGCTGTGCGACCGGGTGAGCATCGAAGACGTGGAGGAGGCCATCCGCCAGTACATGCCCGCGAAACTGCACGAGAAGAACCTGGCCATCGCGCGAAAGGCTATGGAGGCGGTAGGCCACCGCCCCGAGCAAGCGCAGCTCCCCATCTGTCATCCTGAGCGAGCGCAGCGAGTCGAAGGATCCTCCGCGTCGGCAACCGAAAGCGCCCCGACGGAGCCTCGGCGCCCTGACGCGCACATCCCCACGCTGCGCACGGGCGCGCTCGATCCCGAGAAGTTCGCCCGCTCCACGTGCTTCGAGGCGGGCTACCTCACGGTGAAGAACGCAGGCTGGCGCAACATGCGTCCAGTGATCGACGCGGCCTCCTGCACGGGCTGCCTGCAATGCTACCTTCTGTGCCCCGACGGCACGGTGTTCAAGGTGGGCGAACCTGCTGCCGAAGGCGCTCCGGTGGCCATCGACTACGACTTCTGCAAAGGCTGCGGCGTCTGCGCGAAGGCGTGCAGGTTCGGCTCCATCACGATGATCCCCGAAAGCGAGGCGGATGCCCAGCCTCCCTGTCATCCTGAGCGGAGCACCGAAGGTGCGAAGTCGAAAGATCCTGCGCGGCGACAGCCGGCAGATCAAGGGACGCAACGGCAAGAAAGCGAGGCGGATGCCCGATGAAGCGGTTCCTTTCCGGCGATGAGGCGTTCGCCGAGGGCGTGCGGCTGGCGCGCCCGCAGGTTGTCAGCGCGTACCCCATCACGCCGCAGACGGTGGTGGTGGAGCGCCTGAGCGAGATGGTGGAGGACGGCTCGCTGGCCGCAGAGTACGTGCACGTGGAGTCCGAGCACTCGGCGCTGTCGTGCGCCATCGGCGCGTCGGCCACGGGAGCGCGCACGTTCACGGCCACGTCGAGCCAGGGTTTGCTGTACATGGCCGAGTGCCTGACCTACGCGTCGGGCGGCCGGTTCCCCATCGTCATGATGAACGCGAACCGCGCCACGGCGCTGCCGTGGAACATCTACGGCGACCAGCGCGACTCGCTGTCGCTGCTCGATCACGGCTGGATCCAGGTGTACGCCGAGAACAACCAGGAGGCGCTCGATTTGGCTCTCATGGCCTATGCGGTGGCCGAGGATCCGGCGGTGCGCACGCCCGTCATGGTGAACCTGGACGGCTTCGCGCTCACGCACACCTACGAGACGGTGGACGTGCCCGCGCCCGAAGAGGCCGACGCCTTCCTGCCGCCCTACGACGGGGCGGGCAACCGCTTCGACTTCGAGCATCCGGTGAACATCGGCTTCTCGGCGGGGCCGGAGTACGACCGCTACTTCAAGTACTGGGAGCATCGCGACATGCAGGAGGCGGCGCCGCGCGCCATCAAGCAGGCGGAAGAGCGCTTCGCCGAGGTGTTCGGGCGGCGCTACACCGGCATGATCGAGTGCGTGGACTGCGACGATGCCGACGTGGTGTTGGTGACGCTCGGATCGGTGGCGGGGCTTGTGCGCGGCGTGGTGTCCAAGCTGCGCGCCCAGGGCATACGGGTGGGCCTGCTGCGCATCCGCTACCTGCGTCCGCTGCCGAGCGTGCTCATCGCCTGCGCGCTTCAGGGCGCGAAGGCCGTGGGCGTGCTGGAGAAGGACGTCTCGTTCGGCGCGGAGGGCACGGTGTACACCAACGTCAACTCGGCGCTGCACCAGGTGGGCGCGCATGTTCCCACGTACAACTTCATCGGGGGCTTGGGCGGCGACGACATCTCCGAGGCCCAGGTGGAAGGCATGTTCCGGGTGCTCGTGCAAGCGGCCGAGGGCGAAGCCGACCTGCCGCATGTGACGTTCTTGGGCATCGATTCGCCGGCGGATTGTCATCCTGAGCGCAGCGCGCAGCGCGGAGTCGAAGGATCCCGTGCGGCGTCAGCCGAAGCCCTATCGGAAGGGGGGCGGTAGCCATGGCCGTGAACGCCAAGAACATCAGCGACGACGAGTTCTTCTTCGGGCACAAGGCGTGCGCTGGGTGCGGCGGGTCGCTCGCCGTGCGCGCGGCGCTCAAGGTGCTGGGGCCGAACGCCGTGGCCGCGCTGCCGGCTGGTTGCATGAGCGCCGTCGGGTTCAACTTCCCGCAGCTCGCCTTCGCGAACAACGCCATGATCACGCCCTTTGCCGCCACGGCCAGCGTGCTCACCGGCATCGAGGCCGGCTTGCGCGCGCAGGGGAAGAAGCCCGACGACTGCACGGTGGTGGGCTTCGCCGGCGACGGCGGCACGGCCGATATCGGCCTGCAAGCGCTCTCCGGCGCCATCGACCGCAACGACGACGTGCTCTACATCTGCTACGACAACGAGGCGTACATGAACACGGGCATCCAGAAGAGCTCGCTCACCCCGTTCGGCGCCAAGACCACCACCACGCCGGCGGGCGCGAACGTGCGCGGTTGCCTAACGCAGAAGAAGAACCTGTTCGAGATCGTGGCCGCCCACGGCATTCCCTACGCCGCCACAGCGTCTATCGGCTACCTGAACGACTTCATCCGCAAGGTGGAACGCGCCCGCGACATCCGTGGCACGCGCTACATCCACGTGATCGCCCCGTGCCCCACCGGCTGGGGTTGCGGCGTGGACGAGACGGTGGACATCGCGAAGGACATCGTGGACACGGGCCTGTGGTATTTGGCGGAATACGAAGGCGAGCAGGTGAGCGGCGTGCCCGGCGGCCGCTTCAAGCTCAACCGCGACCCCAAGGAGTTCGCGAGCGTGGACGCGTATCTGCATCGCCAAGGCCGCTTCAAGGCCCTCACCGACGAGGACGCGGCCGCCGTCGAGGCGGGCCGCGACGCGAAATGGGAGGCCATGCGTCGGGATTGGCGCGGCTAGTGCATGCTCGGCGTGCGGACGGGCGTGCGCCCTGTCGCAAGGCGGTGCGGCGGCCTTGCGACGGCCGGCACCGACAGGTTGAGATCGAGAAGGGGAAAGCCGTGCGCTTCATCGTATCGCCCGCCAAGAAGATGAACGTCGTGGACGACGCGTTCGCTTGGCGCGACCTGCCGACGTTCCTCGACCGGACCGAGCTGTTGCTCGGCGCGTTGCGCGCGCTGTCCTACGACGAGGCGAAGGCGCTCTGGCGGTGCAGCGACGCGCTGGCCGAGCTCAACTTCGAGCGCGTCCGCACCATGGACCTGCGCGCCAGCGCGCTCACCCCGGCCGTGCTGGCTTACGAGGGCATCCAGTACCAGCATCTCGCGTCGCAGGTCATGGACGAGGCGCAGCTGGCGTACGTGCAGGAGCACCTGCGCATCCTCTCGGGCTTCTACGGCGTGCTGCGCCCCTTCGACGGCGTGGTGCCGTACCGCTTGGAGATGCAGGCGAAGCTGCCCGTAGGCGGCGCCCAAGACCTCTACGCCTTCTGGGGCGACCGCCTCTACCGCAGCCTCGCCGCCGAGACCGACGTGATCGTGAACCTGGCCTCGGTCGAGTACGCGAAGGCCGTCTTTCCGCACGCGCAGGCTTCCACGGCCGCCGACTCTGCTTCTTCGGCGGTGCCCGCGCGGGTTGGCGACGGCGAGGGCCGACCGTCCCCCGGGCTGTCCCCGCGCGTCGTCACCTGCCTGTTCGGCACCGTCGACGAGCGCGGACGCCTCGTCCAACGCTCCACCGCAGCGAAAGCCGCGCGCGGCTCCATGGTGCGCTGGTGCGCCGAGAACGACGTGCGCCGCATCGACGATCTGCGCGCCTTCGACGTGTTCGGCTACGCCTTCGACGAAGCGCGCTCCGCCAACGATTGCCTCGTGTTCGTGCAGGGGCGTTGAGCCTCGCGGCGCTTCCGCTCCCGTCCGTTTCCGTCTTAGGATTCCCCTCATATGAGCTCGGGGCCCCCGGCTTGCATGCGACTTGCAGATTCGCCGCCGGTTGTCTCGCGGTACGCGCAAACCTTGCTTGCAGGAGGATCGTTCGCGCAGGACGCCGCCTGCGCCCGCTTCCCGACGTGCGGCCGACGACGGTTGCGGCGCCTCGAACGGGGGCTCGTGCGAAGTTGCGCAACCCGTCCGGGCGTTTCAACGGGCTATAGTGCGAGGAGGGAGGCCTCCCGAAAATCGGCGGCGCGCACGTCAGAGCACTGCTCCAGGGCGGTGCGAGCGACCTCCCGCGCATGTTCGCCAGCACTCCTTGCACAGAACGCGTTTCCACGAGGGCCTCCGAACGGACCACGCGCCTTGGCGACTCTGGGCGCTCCGGCGAAGTGGAGGATCGGGCATGCATATCCATTCAGGAAACCGCGTCGAAGGACGTGGGCTGGCATCGCATCCCCTTTCGATCGATCTCGTGTCGAAGAACAGCCGTTCGAGCGTGTTCGTTTGCCGCCTCGCATCGGGCGCGGCGCCCCAGCGTGCGTGCTGTTTGAAGACCATGCGGGCGGAAGGCCCGTATTTGCGGCATCAGGTGGAGCTGTTCGCACGGCTTGCCGAGGATTCCCGTTCGCGTTCGGCGGAAGGGGAGGGCGGCACGCCGCGCGTTCTGACGTACGGGGTTGTGGGAGAGTCGCCGCCCGGCTCCGATCGTGGCAAGCTGCTCTACGTGGTGACCACGTGGATCGAGGGAACCGCGCTTTCGCACGTGATCGCGCAACGGACGCGGGGATGCCGGTCGGTTCCGCTCGCCGAAGCGCTGTCGCTGCTGTTCGATGTGGCCGTTGGCCTGCGCGACCTGGGGCGTTTCGACACGAATGCTCCGCTGATCCACCAAGACGTCAAGCCGTCGAACATCATCGTTTCGCCTTCTCCCCGCAACCGGGCGACCATCATCGATTTCGACACCGCGTTCTTCTTGGGCGGCCCTACGGACGCCGTGCCCTGCGGATCGTACGGATATACCGCGCCCGAGGGCGTTATCCGCAACGAGGGCTGGGAGAACGACACGATGGACGTGTTCTCGTTCGGCATCGTGGCGCACGAGGTGCTCACGGGGCTGTGGCCGTACCCGTTCCCGCCCTCTCCGCAGCGCGGTCTTTCTTTTTGGTCGGCGTACTGTCGCCAAGGAGCCGGCCCCCGCGTCGATGACAGGCTGCCGCGCGATATCCGTCGCACGATCCAGGCTTGCGTCTCCCTCGATCCGGCAGCGCGTCCGAGCGTCTTCGAGTTGGTTGAGCGGATGGAGCGGCTGAAGGATCGATACGCCGGCTCGAACGCTTCCTGCCCGCCGGCCGACGTCTCACAGCCCCTTCCCACGCCTGCGGATACGCCCCGTTTCCGTCCCGATTTGCCGGCCGGTGATATAACGAATGGTGTTGCGCAATAGGGCGACCTCCCCAAGACGAATAACCTAGTGATCGTTTACTTGCGCGAACGCAGGCTTGAAAAAGCAACAGAGACAAGGGGACAAGGTGCGGTTGACGACGAACACCGAGAAGACGCGATCATTCGACGTTCCGGGCGAGGACTGCGGTGGCATACGGCGCTGTACTACTTCGCCGAGCATATTCGATCGCTGTCGCATGGTCGGATCAATCACAAGGTCCTCTATTCCTACATCGGAACGAACGGCCACTACATCAACCACGACAATCCCACCATCCGCAAGCGCACGGCGGCCGTTCTGTCCCGTCTTATTCATTCGCGCCGCTACGTGGAGGATTTCCGCACGAGCTACGAGAAGAATCCGCGGGCTTTCGACGAGGCCGCGCAGCTTCTCTGCGCCGAGCTGTGCGAGGGAGCGGGTTGCGATGCCGGAGAGGCGGTCGACTATTTTCGCGGCGCCCTGTGGGAGGACGTCGAGCGCGGGTTGCAGAACGAACGCGAGGACGGGCGCGCGGAGCTCAACCCCGACCGCATAGCCAACGAGATGCATTCCTTGTTCGCCTGGTGCGACGAGCTTCCCGCCACGCATGGCAAGGAACAGCTGATCGTGCTTGCGTCCTCGTACTTCCATCTTATGACGTTCGGATATCTCGACGAACGGCTCGTGCTCGAGCTGGCCGACGAGACGCCGCTCGTCGTTCCGAACGCAGACGAGGGCCGACCCTGTCTGCAGGAGAACCGCGCCTGCCTGATCAAGTACGCGAGCGACGAGAAGGGCGCCATGGCCAACTGGTGGACCCTGACGGCCGACCGCCCGTTCGTCATCGGGCGCTACACCGATTGCGACGTCATCGAAGTGAATCCGTACGTATCGCGGTCGCACTGCCGCATCGTCGGCAAGGACGGCGTTTGGCTCTTGGAAGACCAAGGGTCGCGGCACGGCAGCCGCGTTCTGCGCGACGCGTGCGTCGTGTACGACAGCGCGCGCGACGGCCGCCAACCGTTCGAGCTCGCGTTCGGCGACCGCATCGTCCTGGCCGGCGTCGCGCACTACTGGTTCGGCGCCCTGCTCGAGGGAAATCGGACCGCACGCCGCTGATCGGGGGGGGGGGGGCAGCCGTTTTCCGCTCGGTCGAGAGCCCGCTCGGCGAGCGTGCTGGCAGCGGTCTGCCGAAGATATTCGATGGATGGAAGGCATGTGGGTTGCCCGAACCTATGATCGCGGAATCGTTCGATCCCGACCGGACGGTGATGGTATTGCCGCTGATTGATTCCAAGGATGGCAAAAACCGGCGGCAAAAACCGGCCGCAAACACAGGGAGGATAACGCAAGAAAAAGAGAACCAGGTGATCGATCTGCTGGTTTCGGAAGGGGCTGCCGGTAGGAGCAGGATCGTGCAGGCTCTCGAACTGGGGCCAACGAGGACCAAGGATATCCTGTCCAGCATGGTTTCCAAAGGTCTTATCGTACCGGAGGGGACGGGCCGGGCGCGCGTGTACCGATTGCCCGACGAAGCGCGCGAATAATCCCTGCAAGTGCGGCAACACTGCTACAATGTGCAATTACGATTGCCCATACGTTTCGAGGAAGCAACATGACCATGAAACCTTACAACCCGCACGAGATCGAGCCTCGCTGGCAGAAGGAGTGGGCCGACACCGACCTCTACCAGGTGACGGAGGACACCTCGAAGCCGACGAAGTACGTGCTGGAGATGTTCCCGTACCCGTCGGGCGACATCCACATGGGGCACGTGCGCAACTACACCATCGGCGACGTGGTCGCGCGCTATTCCAAGATGCGCGGCTTCGACGTGCTGCATCCCATGGGCTGGGACGCGTTCGGCCTGCCGGCCGAGAACGCGGCCATCAAGCACAACAGCCATCCCGCCGCCTGGACCTACGCCAACATCGACACGCAGAAGGCGTCGTTCAAGCGCATGGGCTTCTCGTACGACTGGGATCGCACCGTGGTGGCGTGCGACCCGGAGTACTACCGCTGGGGCCAGTGGATCTTCCTGCAGTTCTGGAAGCGCGGCTTGGTGGAGCGCCGCAACAGCCCCGTGAACTGGTGCCCGAACTGCGGAACCGTGCTCGCCAACGAGCAGGTCACGGAAGGCACGTGCTGGCGCTGCCACGGCGCGGTGGAGAAGCGTGACCTGACGCAGTGGTACCTCAAGATCACCGACTACGCCCAGGAGCTGCTGGACGACCTGGACCAGCTGGACGGCTGGCCCGAGCGCGTCAAGCAGATGCAGGCGAACTGGATCGGCCGCTCCGAGGGTGCCGAGGTCACGTTCACGCTGTGCGGGCCCGACGGCGAAGCGCCCGCCGAGCCCACCGAGGCCGACCGGATCACCGTGTTCACCACGCGCCCGGACACGCTGTTCGGCTGCTCGTTCTTCCTGTTGGCGCCCGAGTACCAGGGCCTCATGGAGTTGGTGGAGGGCACCGAGTACGAGGCCGGCGTGCGCGAGGTGGTGGAGGGCGCCGCCAAGGTGAGCGCCGTGGAGCGCGCGCAGGGCGACCGCGAGAAGCATGGTGCGTTCACCGGCCGATACATGGTGAACCCCATCAACGGCGAGAAAGTGCCCGTGTGGGTGGCCGACTACATCGTGAGCGACTACGGCACCGGCGCGGTCATGGCCGTGCCGTGCGGCGACCAGCGCGACTTCGAGTTCGCGCGCAAGTACGACCTGCCCATCATCCCCATCATCCTGGGCGAGGACGACCCGCTGTACCCCGAGCTCAACGGCGTGCAGGAGCGCCGCGTGACCTCGGTGGATTGGGACCACGCCTACGACGCCGAGGGCATCCTCGTGCAGTCCGGGAAGTACACCGGTATGACGGGCGGCAAGCACTCGCCGGCCGTGGACGCCATCGTCGCCGACCTCGAGGCCCAGGGCCTCGGCCGCACGAAAGTGGAGTTCCGCCTGCGCGACTGGCTCATCAGCCGCCAGCGCTACTGGGGCAACCCCATTCCGGCCATCCACTGCGAGAAGTGCGGCCTCGTGCCCGTGCCGGAAGAGGACCTGCCGGTGCGCCTGCCCGAGGACATCGACCTGGCCGCCGGCGAGACGCTGGCCACGCACGAGGCGTTCGTGAACACCACGTGCCCCGTGTGCGGCGGCCCGGCCAAGCGCGAGACGGACACCATGGACACGTTCACGTGCTCCAGCTGGTACTATCTGCGCTACACCGATCCGCATAACGACGAGCTGCCGTTCGCGCCCGAGAAGGCGAACCGCTGGCTGCCGGTGGACCAGTACATCGGCGGCATCGAGCACGCTATCCTGCACCTGCTGTACAGCCGCTTCTACACGAAGGTGCTGCGCGACCTGGGGCTGGTGGACTTCGACGAGCCGTTCGCGAACCTGCTCACGCAGGGCATGGTGCTGGACGAGCACGGCGAGGTCATGAGCAAGTCCAAGGGCAACGTCATCTCGCCCGAGGACATGATCGCCGGCTACGGCGCCGACGCCGTGCGCACCTACATCCTGTTCATGGCGCCGCCCGACAAAGAGCTGCAGTGGAACGAGGACGGCCTGGCCGGCATCTACAAGTTCATGAACCGTGCATGGCGCATCGTGAACGACTTCCTCTGCCAGGCGGGCGACGAGACGTTCTACCAGGAGGGCTCGTCGCGCGAAGAGGGCGAGAAGGCGGCTGAGACGCTCAACCGCGAGCGCCATCGCGTGGTGGGCAAGGTTGCCGACGACTTCGACCGCAACAACTTCAACACCGCCATCGCCGCCATCATGGAGCTGGTGAACGCGGCCAGCGACTACCTGCGCAAGGTGTCGCCCGAGACGCGCGCCGCCGACGAGCGTCTGCGCGCTCTGGACGCCGACGTGGCCGAGGTCATCGTGAAGATGATGGCGCCCCTGGCTCCGCACTGGGCCGAGGAACTGTGGCACACCGTGCTGGGCTGCGAGGGTTCCGTTTACGAGCAGCCGTGGCCGGAGTTCGACCCCGAGCAGGCCAAGGCCGACGAGGTGGAGCTGGCCGTGCAGGTGAACGGCAAGGTGAAGGCCAAGATCACCGTGGCCGCCGATGCCCCCGAGGACGACATGAAGGCCGCCGCCCTGGCCGCGGCCGAGCAAGTGCTCGCGGGCAAAGACGTCAAGAAGGTCGTCGTGGTACCGGGCCGCCTGGTGAACATCGTGGCGAAGTAGAAGCCGCGCTCGAACTGGCAACGAAGAGGCAGGGCAGCTCGGAGGTGCGGGCTGCCCTGTGCGTTTGGGCTGCGGATAGGTTCTAAAAGGCTAGGGAGCGATCATGGGCGCATTGTTCGAGGAGCTGGCGATCGGGACGCTGCGGGCGCGGAACCGGTTCGTGCGGGCGGCCACGTACGAGGGGTTGGCCACCGAAGACGGGCACGTCACGCCTGCATTGACCGCTATTTGCGAGGAACTGGCTGCGGGCGGCGTGGGCACCGTCATCTTGGGGTACGCGTACGTGACGGCCGACGAGCAGCCGAACCCGCGCATGCTGGGCATCTACGACGATTCGTTCGTGCCCGAGTACCGAGCGCTCGTCGGTGCGATGCACGAGCGCGGCGCGCGCGTCGTGTCGCAGATCGTGTACGGCGGCTCGGCGACGAAGCTCGAACCGCCGAGCGCGCGCATCCTGGGGCCTTCGGCGGTAGCCAATCCTAAGACGGGCGTCGTGCCCGTCGAGGCTTCCGCGCGCGACATCGAATGGTTGGGAGAGGTGTTCGCCGCCGCAGCCGTGCGCGCCCGGGACGCCGGGTTCGACGGGGTGGAGCTGCATGCCGCCCATGGCTACCTATTGAGCCAGTTTCTGAGCCCGCTGCTCAACCGCCGCGAGGACGAATACGGCGGCTCGATAGAGAACCGCGCGCGCATCGTCGTGGAGACCGTCGAGGCGGTGCGCCGTGCGGTGGGCGCGGATTTCCCGGTGATGGTGAAGC
Organism: Gordonibacter massiliensis (ex Traore et al. 2017); assembly: GCF_019731765.1. NCBI lineage: Bacteria > Bacillati > Actinomycetota > Coriobacteriia > Eggerthellales > Eggerthellaceae > Gordonibacter > Gordonibacter massiliensis (ex Traore et al. 2017). Next base: position 643,769 of record NZ_JAASIO010000001.1, read on the forward strand.
TGAACAGCTCGGACGGAGAAGAAGGCGGGCTGACCGAGGATGACAGCTTGGTGGTGGCGCGCCTGCTGGCAGATGCCGGAGTCTCGGCTATCGAGGTGAGCGGAGCGTGGCGCGCCTGCCGCGTGCGTGACTTCGGCGGCGAGCCTTTCTTCGGCGTCTTCGCGCGGCGCTTGGCCGAGGCGGTGGACGTGCCGGTTATCCTCACGGGCGGCAACCGACGGTTCGACGTCATGGAGCGCTTTGCTGCCGAGGACGGCATCGCCGGGTTCGGGCTGTGCCGCCCGCTCATCTGCGAGCCCGACCTGGTGAACCGCTGGGCGAGCGATTCCGGGTACGCGCCGCGTTGCGTCTCGTGCGACGGGTGCAGCAAAACCCCGGGACACTGCTGCGTGTTGCCGAAAAGGTAGGCGCAGAACAGCGCACAAAGTCCGAGAGCGTCCGTAGGGGCAGGTAGCAGGGCGCCCCTGCGGGGGTTTCGGTAAGCAACGTTCACGGGGCTTGCCGACGTTGCTCGGCCGCGCTGCTTCAACCGTTGTTTGTGGACAAGTCCGTGAGATTCGATGACGGGGGCGGCGTTGCGCCGCAAGGCCCGTGTCCGTTTGCTATCATCGAAGCCTATGACACGTGAGAAGAAACATGGATGGTTGAGGCGTATGGTGTGGCTCGTGGTCGGGTGCGCGATCGTTGCGGCGTTGGTCGTTGCGGGAACGAACGTCGCCACCATCGTCACCACCAAAGATGCCATCGTCGACACCGAGACGGCCGCGGCCTTCGATGCCGACGCCATCGTGGTGCTAGGTGCCTCCGTGTTCGCCGACGGCACGCCGTCGGGCATCTTGCGGGACCGGCTCGACGACGGCATCGAGCTGTACCGGGCGGGAGCCGCACCGAAGATCATCATGAGCGGCGACAACAGCACGGTGTCGTACAACGAGGTCAAAGCCATGAAGGACTACGCCATCTCCCAGGGCGTGCCCAGCGAGGACATCTTCAGCGACCATGCCGGCTTCTCCACCTACGAGAGCATGTACCGCGCCAAGCACGTGTTCGGCGCCGAGCGCATCGTGGTGGCCACGCAGACCTACCACCTGTACCGCGCCCTCTACTCGGCGCAAGGCCTCGGTCTGACGGCCGTGGGCGTGCCCAGCGACTACCACGCTTACAGCAAGCAGACCCAGTACGATCTGCGCGAGATACCCGCGCGCACAAAGGACTTCTTCAAAACGCTGTTCAAAGCCCCTTCCACGTTCGTGGGCGACTTCATCAGCCTGAACCAGTCGGGCGACGTGACCGACTAAGAAGGGCACTGACGCGAGAGCCGAGGCGCTACTCGAGGCGCGCGCCGTCGGGTCATGCGTCGAAAACGTCTAAGCAGCGTCGGAATCTACCGAATCGGCAAGGTTCTCCCGGTCGAGGGCGACCCACGCGGCGACGAGCGCGCAGAGGCGCGCGAAGAAGTCGTCGTCCGCCTCGGCCATGGCCTCTGCTGCTTGGTCGACCCAACGGGCAAGATGGAGGTCGACGAACCGTTTCCTCCACGCACGGCATCGCCTTGCCTCGCCCTCGCTTCGAGCCTCCGATTCGGCCCGCGCGAGCAGCGCCGCGAACGCCAGCTCGCTCGCCAGGCTGTCGGCCCGCAGGGTCTTCACGGCCAAAGGGTAGCCGGTCAGCGAGGCGAACTCGAAAGACCAGCTGCGATAGCATTGCTCCACGTGGTCGATGGCGGGCCCGGCGGTGGGCCCGTACCGCCGGGACCCGTCCACCACGGCCGAGTCGAGCAGGCAGCTCTCGCTCAAAGGCACGAAGTAGGGGCTCGCGGGGACGAAGAAGCGATCGAAGTACCGCTGCTCCAAGTCGGCGCTCGCCTCGAAGCATCTGAGCCCTTCTGCGCCGAGCAGGTCGGCCGCGCGGGCGACGTCGGGCAGGATCCGCCCGTCGGGAACGTTGAGCAGCGCCTCGGCCAGCGTTTCGTACACCAAGCCGGTCGCCCGCGCTTCCAGCGCGCGTTCCGAGCCCGTTTCGATGGTCGCTTGCATGGAAGCTCCTTTCCTGCGGGGCGGTCGGCAGGCGACCGCCCCTGTCTTGCACGGCCCGCCCCGCAGCCGCTCGGGGAGGGAGGGAGCGGTTGCGGATGCCAAGCGGGTGGTTGTCGGACGCGTCGCGCTAGAACAGCACCAAGGGCACGGCGGCCATGATAACCAGGTAGCGCAGCAGGAAGCCGCCCACGAGCACGCACGCCTCGCCGACGATCGCCATGCCGGACGACGCAGCTTCCGGGTTCTTCTTCGCCTGCGCGGCGCGCACCAGCTCGAGGCAGAACGGCAGCGCCAACCCCACGACCACCAGCCCCAGCCAGAACGCCACGGCGTAGGGCCCGCTCACCAGGTTTGCCACCGAAGCGGCGGCGGCCGGTCCGGCGCTGCCGCCCACGGAGGCCGTCACGGCCAGCAGCGCGACCACGAGCACGACCTCCAGCACGGGAAGCGCCAGGCCGGTCTTCTTCAGGAAACCCAGCCCGTCCGATCCCCCGAACTTGCCGACGTGCGCCGCCAGGAGCACGGCGGCGAAGCCGGACGAAGCGGCCGACACCAGGAACAGCAGCGGCAGCACGACGGGGTTCCACAGCGGGAATCCGGGTGCGTCGCCCAGCAGAAGGCCGGTGTACATGGCCACGGCCACGGCGCAAACCAAGCCGACGACGTCGAGCGCCTTGGGCGTGCTCTTCTTCCTCAGCATGACCACGAGCGCCACCACGCTCACGATCATGAACAAGATGAGGATGACCACGCCCCACGCCATGACCGACGAGAAGTTCGCCAGCAAGCCGAAGAAACGCAGCGGGTTCATGAGCCCCGCCTTGGCGTCCACCATGAGCAGCACCGTGCCCACGGCCACCGCGATCGGTGCGATGACGTAGCCCGCAAGGCGCAGCTTCGTCGCGTCGGGCTTGACGAAGCCCGCGAGCGCGGCCAACGCGAACGCGCCGGCGCCCAACCCTGCCAAGAACAGATAACAGGCGATAATTCCATCCCATACCATGCTGATCACCCCTCCAGCGGCTTAACGACGTTGCCGCCACGATGGATGGCGGATGTAACCGGCATGCCCTCCACCTGGGAAAGCCCCACGTAGAGCACCGCCGGGTCAAGTCCGAGGTCGGCGTAAAGCGCCTCGCCCCCAACCTCGGCCACCTTCTTCGCGATGTCGCTTTTCGGGTCGTTCAGGTCGCCGAAGTAGCGCGCGCGGGTCACGCACGTGGACACGCAGGCGGGCAGCAGGCCATGGGACGAGCGGTGGTAGCAGAACGTGCACTTGCCCACTTCGCCCGTGTCGTCGTTCACCCAACGGGCCTGGAACAGGCAGGCGGCCATGCAGTACTTGCAGCCGATGCACTTCTCCTCGTCCACCAGCACCACGCCTTCCTCGGTGCGGTAGCTGGCGCCCGTGGGGCACACCTTCACGCAGGGAGCGTCGGCGCAGTGGTTGCACAGCTTCGGCTGGTTGGCGCGGCGGGTTTGCTCGCCGGTGTTCACATCCCAGCTCTCCACCCAGGTGTTGAACTTCGTGAGCGGCACGCCGTTCTCCTGCTTGCAGGCCACGGCGCAGGCGTTGCATCCTATGCAGAGGGACAAGTCGATCAGCATGCCGAGTCGTTTCTCAGTCATCTTGCATCCCTCCCTATGCCTTCTCGATGTTGTACATGCCGCCGCTGCGTCCGGGCGAGCCGGCGTCGCTGTCGGCGTGGGGGTAGATGACCCCGTCCTCGAGCATCGGGTCGAGCATGGTTTGCAGGTGGACGCCCGCGGCGATGGCAGGATCCCCCTTCGCCAGCGTTCCGTCGATCTCGGCGTCCTGCGCGCCGTACGCATGGTGCCCGTAGCCGTAGGCCACGCCGAACGTGCTGCGCGCGATGCCGGCGCGCACCATGGCCTCTCCGGTCATGACGTCGCCCGTGGGGTTCGTGATGCGCACGGTGTCGCCGTCTTTGATGCCCAGCTCGGCCGCGTCGTCCAGGTTGAGCTCCAGGTAGTTCTTCTCGCACAAATCGCGCATGATGGGGCTGTTCGCCTGCATGGAGATGGAACGGAAGCGCGGCTTGTAGTTCGTGGAACGGAACGGCCATTCCTGCTCGCTGTACACCTCGGCGATGGGGGTGCGGTCGCAGAAGTCCTCGGGCACGTAGCGCAGCGCGGCGTCGGGGTGGACGCCCGAATAGGGGTTCTTGTTCAGGGCCTTCTTCTCGCTGTAGTACTGGATCAGGTACTCCTTGGCGTAGGCGCTGCGGCCGTTTTTCTGGCTCGTTTCGATGGGCCAGAAGCGTCCTCCGCGCGAAAGCACGTTGAGGACCTTCGGCCATTCCTCGGGCGTGACGGCTTCCTTCCAGGCGGCGGGAAGCTCGTCGAGCGCTTGCAGCTTCACATCCTCGTCGCGCACGTCGGCTACGGGCTCCTCGGCGAAGGCCAGGTTCGCCACGGCCTTCAGGAAGAAGTCGGCCGCATCGTTGAGCGGGTAGGACGTGCCGTCCGCCGCCTCTATGGCGTTGTCTCCGAACCCGGGCACATCGCACGCCTTCGCCACGTCGACGCAGAACGCCTCGAAGCTGGCGAAGCGCCCGTCGGACAGCTCGATGGTGCTGGGCTGCTTGGCTTGCCAGCGCACGGTGTTGCCCTTGCCGCGCCAGTAGCCCTCCTGCGTCACCAGGCCGAAGCTCTCGAACGGCGTGGTGTCGGGCACGATGTAGTCGGCGAGCTGCGCGTGCTCGCCGATGAAGGCGTCGCAGGCGATGTGCAGCGGCACGACGGAGGTGTCCTTGAGCTTTTCGATCACGCTGTCGCGCAACGCGCCCGAAGACGCCTGGATGGTGTTCGTCATCCAGGACACGAGGATCTTCGCCTGGTAAGGGTACTCGTTCACGATGGACACGAGCGCCTGATTGTCGGAAGTGGAAGGAACGTTGAGCCAGGGGAGCTTGGGCTTCGGGTCCTTCTCGCCTGCCGCGACGCGGGCCTTGTACTCGTCGGTTTGCGAGAACAGCTTCTGGGTGCGGCAGATGTACGTGGCGTTTTTGGCGGACACGGCCGGCTTGCCCTTGACGGTGGCCAGCTTGTAGCGATCGCCGTCGGTCGTGGTCTTCGAGCCGATACGGTAGCAGTTGCAGCCGCCGGTCATCTGCGCGGAGCCGATAAGGCCGTTGAGAGCCGGATAGGCCAGCACGCCGGTGGTGCCGTTGGCTGTTGCGGAACCGCCGAAGCCGAGGCGCGCGGACGCCTTGGTGCCGTGCGAGACGAACTCTTTGGCGATGCGCTCCATGGTGGCGACGGAGGTGCCGGTGATCTCGGCGTACTCGTCTAAGGTGTGCTCGAACGCGTTGTCTTTCAGGAACAGGAAGCTGCTGCGCACCTTCACGCCGTTCACTTCGCCCTCGTACTCGAACTGCGCGGCGTCGCTCTGCGTGTGTATGGCTGGCTGCCCGGTGGCCTGGTCGATGACGACGTAGTACGGCACCGGTGTGGTGGCCTTCGGATCGGCGGGAGGCTCTTCGAGCCCCGCGTCGGCCGCCCGCATGAGCTTGCGGTAGTTCGGGTGGTTCTCGTCGACGATGACGAGGTGGCTCGCGTTCGTGTAGGAGGCGAAGCCGCCCGCGAACGCGCTTTGGTAGTTCGGATAGGAAAGGAACGTGGCGTTGTACGTTTTGTCTTCGAGTATCTTCCGTACGATGCCCAGCGCAAACGCGGCGTTCGTCGCCGTTTTGATGGGCACCCAGGTGATGCCCTTGGCGGTGGGGGTGACGCATCCGTTGCCCAGCACGGGGTCCACCACGTCGATGGTGCACTCGCCGGTTTGCAGGCGGTCGAGGGTGCGTTTGGCGATTCCCTGGAAGCTCTTGCCGTTCGATCCGGGGAATGCGCCCATGAACAGGACGTACTCGCCTTCCTCAAGGTCGGGTTGGGTATTGTTCGAAGCGGTCTCTGCCAGCGCACGCGCTGTTTGGGAGCCGCCTCAAGTGGAGCCGTGGCCGTACTGGTTCAGGGAGCCGAAGCAGTTGGTGAACCTGGTTCCGATGGTCGTGCGTCCGTCGCCGCGTCCGCCCAGCATGACGAACTGGTTCGACACGGGGCCCAGGTCGGGCTGCGCGGGGTTCAGGGGCGTCTCGGTGTCGTGCAGCGCCTTGAAGCCCTCGACCTCGCGGTCCTCGCCCGCGTCGGCGAACAGCTTGCCGCCTTCGGTCACTTCCTTGATGAGCTCGTCCCAGCCGATGGCCTTCCACTTGCCCTCGCCGCGCTTGCCCGCGCGCTTGAGGGGCGCGGTGATGCGGTTGGGCTGCGCGTACACGTCCTGCGTGGCTTGGCCGCGTCCGCACACGGTTCCACGGGTGAGGTTGCCCTTGCCGGATGCGAATCCCATGGACTGATACGCCTCGCTGAGCGGCTCGTCGAAGTCCAGATAAGGGTACGCGCAGCTGGGATGGTAGGGGTTGCCTCCCACCGATATGAGCCGTCCCGATGCGCGATCCAGCTTGAGCCGGTTGCCGCACGAGCTGTAGCAGCCCAAGCACGCGCTGTAGCGCACGACCACGTCGTCGTTGATGTCGAGCTTGCCCGTCTCCGGGTCGACGGTGGCCTCGATGGGTTGGCCGTGCCGCTGCTCGGGGAACGCGGCCTCCTCGGCATGCGCCTCGCGCGGTAGGCCGGCGATCCCCACGCCGGCGATCGACAGGGCTCCAAGGCCGCCTGCGGCCTTGAGGAAGCTCCTGCGATCCAGGTTGATGCTTGCCATACTCCCTCCTTCTCCTCCGGTGAACCGGTCGGCCGCGATGCGTCCGACCTTGCCGTTATCATCCCCGGCGCAGGGCGCGGGCGCATCACCACGTTGCCGTAAAACATGCCCAAACGGCCCTCGAAGGCATAGTCATGATGTGACTATTTTCCTATTTCCGCAGATGGGATAGGCGAGGCGTCAGCCACATTTTCCTTGGTTTGCGGTACCATGGAAGGGGGGAGGGATCGCGCGCGTCGATTCCCCGATTGTTTGGGGGCAACCGCATGGTTCAGTATCTTGTAGAGCATATGAGGGTGTATCGGAAGCAGGCGCTAGGGTTCGCCTTCTTCCTGGCGTGGAACTACTACTCGTTCTTCTCGTGCGGGCTCGTGCCCGTTATCCGTGTGATTAGGAGCAGCGAGCGCGTGTGGGTGTGGGCGGGGCTGTTCATAGCCGTCGGCTCCATCGTGGCTATGCTCGTTTCCGCCAGAACGTCGCTTGCCGGCAAGAAGGCCTGCGGGGTCGCGGCGGCTCTGCTCGGCGCCGGGGGCACCGCGATCATTTGGACGAGCTTCTTCAACGAGGCCGCCTATCAGTGGGTGTCGGCCGGGGGAGGCATGATCGCGGGTGCGGGCTTCGCGTTGATGGCCCTGGTGTGGGGCGATCGGATGAGCCGGTACAACGAGGCGGCCATCGAGTTCTCGGCGCCCGCCTCGTTTATCCTGTCGTTTCTCATCTACTTCGCGCTCCTTGCGCTCAAAGGGCCCGCGTCGATGGCGGTGGACGCCCTGCTTCCCGTTCTCTCGATGTACTTCGCGTTCCGTCCCGCCGAAGCGGCGCATGGCGGTGACGAGGGGGTCGCCTACGTGGATCGGCGGGTGCGCGGGCGCGAGCTCGGCCATGCGCTGGCGGGCATCGTCACGCTGTGCCTGTTGTTCGGCATGCTCTGGTTCCAGTTCGCCTACTTCAGGTTGCTTTCCACGCCCGACGTGGTGGGCGATCGATTCCTGCATTACCTCGTGCCGTTCTCGTGCTCGTCGGTGCTCTCCATCATCGCCCTGCTGTCATGCATAAAGCTGTCGCGGCATTTGAACTTCACGCTCATGTTCCGCTGGGGGCTGCCCTTCCTGCTTCTGAGCTACGCGCTGCTGTACTACAACTACGACGACGAGGTGCAGAGGATCGTGGCGTACACGGTGAACTTCATCGGCATGTTCGGTGTGCAGTTCAGCTTTTGGATAGCCGCGCCGAAGTACGTGCGGCGTTCCCGTATTCCGGCGTACGTGCTGTTCGGAGGCATGTTTGCTGCCGAAGGCATGGGAATATTCGCAGGCACGTGGTACGGGCTTGCCGTCATCGACGGCGTGACCGCCACGAACGTGATGAACGAGTCGTTGCTGTTCTTCGTGGCGGTGCTGTTGGTGGCCATGGTGGTGGGCTTCAACCCGCGGTGGTCGTTTTTCCGCATGAGCCCGCGTTGGAAGGTTCGCGAGGACGAGGCCGACGACGAGGCTGCAGGCGGCACGTCGACCGCTGACGACATCAACGCCCTGTTCGCGCAGCAGGCCGAGGAACTGCGGGCGGCCTATGGGCTCTCGAATAGAGAGACGGAGGTGGCTGAGCTGCTTTTGGCGGGGCGCAGCCGCCCCTACATCCGCGACGAGCTGGTCATATCGCTCAACACCGTGCATGCTCACGCGCGCAACATCTACGCGAAGTGCGGCGTGCACTCGCAGCAGGAGTTCATGGACCTGCTGCGCCCCGTGGCGAAGCGGGACGAGCCCGAGGCGTGACGGGCCGCTAGCCGTACTTCTCGATCAGGTCGATGACCTGCTGCTTGGAATGCAGGTCGGTTTTCTCCAGGATGCGGCGGATGTGGGTGCGCACCGTGCTCTCGGACACGAACAGGGCCTCGGCGATGACCTTGGCCGAGCGCCCGCGCGCCAGGTAGGGCAGCACCTCGGCCTCGCGGCGGGTGAGGCCGTAGTCTTCGGCTATGGCGGCGTACAGGTCTTGGTCGGCATCGTCTTCCGCGGGGAGGGCGGCGGGAGGGGGCGCGACGGCCGGTTTCGGCGCGTCGGCATCTGCGGCGCGCTCGCCGGCTTCGGCCGCGCCGCCGGCGATCGGCTCCGGCGCCATGCCGTGCGCTGCTCCGCCGTCGAGCGCCGCAGGCTTCTCGCCGGCCTCCTCGGCGTTCCCCGCGGTTCCGGCCAAGCGCCGCTTGCGGCGCAACGTGTTGAACAGCCCCAGCATAACCAGCACGTACAGCGCGCCTATGGACACGCCCACGATGAGCGCCGACGGCTTGCCGGGCACGAGCGTGATGAGGAAGCCGATGCCCATGCCCACCAGGCGCAGCAGCACGGACAGCGAGCGCACGATGCCGCCCACGATATAGCCCGACACAGCGAAGTCGTAGGAGCAGGCCACCACGAGCGACCAGATGATGACGTCGAACAGCCCGTAGCTGGCGCTCATGATGATGTTGAGCGCCACCGGGTTCGTCTCCCAGAAAAACGGCAGCACGGCGAACAGCACCACGATCACGGGCACGATCACGCGGTACGCCATGTCCAGGTTGATGCGCGTGCGCGCGTACAGCACCAGCCCCACGAGCGCCGCGGCCACCACGAGGTTGGCCACGAGCGGCGCCAGGTGCGCCTCGTTCACCGAGCCCACCGAGAACACGGTGAGCTCCCACACGAAGCCGAACAGGCACGACAGCACCAAGCTGGCCACTATCAAGCTGACGAGCGAGCCCAGGGCGGCAAGCGAGCGCTTCGATCCCCCCGAAGCCGCGGCGCGGCCGTCCGGCTTCTCGGCGCGGCACCGCAGCAGGCACGCGTACGCCGCCAAAGGCAGCGGCACCATGAGCGCGATGGCGGGCACGCCCAGGTTCTCGGTCGCCAGCGACACGGCCAGGAACAGCGCGGCTGTGAGCAGGAAGGCCACCGGCAGGTAGAACGACGTGCGCGCGGGGTGCATGCGGCCGTAGCAGTCGGCCCAGCTGCCCCAGAAGAAGCCGTATCCCACTCCCGCGAGCACGGCCCCGCCCAGAAGCAGCGGCAGCAGCGCCCCGCCGCCCACGCGGCCCGCGGCGAACACCAGCAGCAATCCCACGATCACGAGCGCCGGCATGGGCCAAGAGGGCATGCGGTCGATGCGCACGGGGTCGTTCTCCACCCAGGCGGCCACGGCCAGCATGGCGGTCATGTTGGCCACGAACGACACGATAACCACGAGCGATTCGTATTCCGGCGTGTCGGCGGTGCCCGACAGTAGGATGGAGCTGCGGAACGTGAGCATGCTGCAGGCCCAGAAGAACGCCATGCCCACATGGCGCAGGCGCATCGTCTTCCACACCATGCGCATGCTGCGTCGTTCGTGTGCGACGGACAACGAAACCCCCATCTCGTGTGACGGCCGACGCGAGGGCGGAGCCCGTCTCCGCTCCGCCCTCGCGTCGGCATAGTTCTTTATCAAATCGTCTAGCAGGGGAAACGCGCAAATCATCAATTATTGATGACAATCGTTTCCCTCTGCGCACCTACGATGGCGACAACGAAGAAAGGAATCGGCTCTCGTGAACGCGACATCGAACATGGTACTCGCATTATCGCTCATTGCGCCGCTGTTTTCATCTCTGACCGAGGCAGAATACGGCGACGTATGCCGAAACCCGGCGTGGCGGGACGTGCGCGGGGCGGCGGAGCCGCTCGCCCGCGACGCCGTCGAGCGCGCTCTGGCCCTGCCGGCATGGCAGGTGCGCTCCACGTTGCAGAACGATGTGCTCCTGCCCGGCATGCCGCTGGCGGCGCTGCCGGTGGAGTCGCTCTACAAGCCGTGGTCCGCCGCTCCCGGCAACGCCTTCGGCGCCCAGCGCGGCCTGTACCTCGGAGACTCCGCGCAGCACATCCAGGCGGTGTGCGCGGCGCTCGAACTCGACGTGCCCGAGCGCTACGCGGCCATGCCCGACCATCTGTCGCTGCTGCTGGACCTTCTGGCCCTGTTCGTGGAGAGCGGCAACGCGCAGGCGGCGGCGGATCTGGCGGCCGACCACTTCGATTGGCTGGGCGACTACGACGTCGCGCTGGCCCGCAAGGCCGCCGACGCGGCGCGCGCCGACGCGCTCGACCCCGTCCGTCGCGCCGCGCTCGAGGAGGGCATCGCCCATCTGCGGGCCCTCGTCGCGCTGACGGACGCGCTCGTTCGGTCGGTCGTTTCGAACGAGGAGCGAGGGGCGTTCGCGTTGTCGTCCTGAGCGAAGGCGGCGCAGCCGCCGAAATCGAAGGATCTCGCGCGGCGGCAGGAAGCGATGGAGCTGCCGCCGCGCGAGATCCTTCGACCGCCGCACGCAGGGCGCTTTGCCCAAAAGGGCGCCCGGCGCGGAAGGCACGAAGGAAAGCAAGCTCGACAGGAAGAGGAAAGGGAGGAACGGGATGTTCGAAGACGTTTCAAGGCGAACGTTTCTGAAGGGGACCGCCGCCACGGCAGCCCTCGCCGCCGCGGGGTCGCTCTCGCTGGGCGCATGGCGCGACCAGGCGCAGGCGGCCGAAGCCGGCGGCATGTCCGGCGAGGTGCGGCAGGCTCCGTCGCTGTGCAACGGCTGCTCCAGCAAGTGCGGCCTCGTGGCCACCACGGTGGGCGGCAAGCTGTACACGCTCAAGGGCAACGAGACGCATCCGTACTCGAAGGGGCGCATCTGCGGGCGCGGCCACGGTCTGGCCCAGATGGCCTATTCCGACGAGCGCGTCACGCAGCCGCTGCGCCGCAAGGACAACGGCGAGTTCGAGCCCATCGACTGGGACACGGCCTTCAAGGAGATCGGCGAGAAGGTCAAGGGCATCGTGGCGAAGAGCGGCCCCGAGTCGCTGGCCATCATCCAGGATCCGCGCCCGTCGGGCAAGTACTACTCCAAGCGCTTCATGAACGCGCTGGGTTCGCCGAACGTGTACGCGCACTCCTCGTCGTGCAACCTGTCGAAGGAGAGCGCCTACATGCAAACCATGGGCGCGTCGAACTACTCCACCGACTTCGGCAACGCGAAGATGGTCATGTTCATCGGCCGCAGCTACGGCGACGGCATCCGCCCCTCGTCCGTGCAGAGCCTCGCGTCGGCCAAGGAGGCCGGCACGCGCATCGTGAGCGTCGACCCGCGCCTCAACAACTCCGGCATCTTCTCCAGCGACTGGGTGCCCATCAACCCCGGCACCGACCTGGCCTTCATCATGGCCCTGTGCAACGTGCTCATCGAAGAGGACCTCTACGACCACGAGTTCGTCGAGCAGAACACCGTCGGCTTCGACGAGTTCGCCGCGCAGGCTCAGGAGTACACGCCGGAATGGGCCGCCAAGATCACCGACGTGCCCGCCGAGCGCATCCAGGAGCTGGCGCGCGCCCTGGCGAAGGCCGCTCCGGCCGCTTCCATCGAGTCGGGTTGGCGCGCCGTCATCGGCTGCTCGTACCAGAACTCGTTCGAGACGGCCCGCGCCGCCTCGGCCGTGAACGCGCTCTTGGGCTCCTACGGAGCCAAGGGCGGCGCGCTGCTCACGTCGTCCCCGTCGGCCGGCAAGCTCACCGACGCCCGCTTCGCCGACCCGGCCAAGCCCGAGGCCAAGCGCGTGGGCAACAAGGAGTACCCGCTCGCCCTCGACAGCGCCGGCACGAACCTGGCCGCGCTCAAGGCGGCGCTCGACGGCTCCATGAAGGGCCTGTTCTTCTACAACAGCAACGCCGCGAAGGGCTACGCGCAGCCGAAGACCTGGACCGAGGCGCTGCAGAAGACCGACCTCGTCGTGACCATCGACGTGCAGATGTCCGAGACGGCGCTGCAGTCCGACTACGTGCTGCCCGAGGTCACGTACCTGGAGCGCTTGGAGCTGCCCGAGTTCATCGGCGGCAAGAAGCACTTCGTGGGCATGCGCACCGCGGCCATCGACAAGGTGCTGCCGGATGCCAAGACGTGCGACGAGATCTTCAACGGCCTGGCCGAGGCCTGCGGCGTGGGCGAGTACTTCCAGTTCACCGCAGAGGACCTGGCAACCGCGCAGCTGGCCACCGTGGGCGTGGACATCGACGTCATGAAGAAGGACGGTGTGGTCGAGCTGCCCGACCCGAACTTCAAGTACGGCGTGCCGAAGTTCAAGACCCCGTCCGGCAAGTTCGAGTTCTCCACCGAGGCCGTGGGCGCCGCCGGCCTGAACCCGGTCATCGGCTACATCCCGCGCAAGGTCACGCCGAAGGACGGCGAGTTCTACATCGTGGGCGGCAAGCAGGGCATCCACTCCCACACCATGACGCAGAACATCGAATGCCTCAACGCCATCTCGCGCGAGTACCACATGGAGCGCCTCTGGATATCCGCTCAGGACGCCGAGAAGCTGGGCGTGCAGACGGGCGACACGGTGGAGGTGGCGTCGAGCGAGCACACCGGCCAGGTGGAGGCCCGCGTCACGCAGCGCCTCAAGCCCGGCGTGGTGTTCCTGCCCACGCACTACGGCGGCGACTCGCCGGTGCAGACGCGCGCGTACCAGTACGGCATCGCGCTCACGGATTTCATCCCGTTCGACATGGAACCGGGCACCGGATCCATGATGAGCCAGGAGGTTGCGGTTACGGTGAAGAAGGTGGAGGCATAACATGGCACGCTACGGAATGCTGATCAACACGAAGAAGTGCGTGGGCTGCTTCGCCTGCCGCCTGGCCTGCCAGGCGAAGAACCACCTGGAGCCCACCGAGGCATTCATCAAGTTCCACGAGCTCGAGACGGGCGAGTTCCCCAACGTGTACAACGAGATCGTGCCCACCCAGTGCCAGCACTGCGAGGACGCGCCCTGCGCGGCGGTGTGCCCGACGCACGCCACGTACATCACGGACTCCGGCGTGGTATTGGTCGACCCGGAGAAGTGCATCGGCTGCAAGTACTGCATGGCCGCGTGTCCCTACGGCGCCCGCATCGTGCAGGAATCGACCGGCGTGGTGGAGAAGTGCCGCTTCTGCTACGAGAACGGCGAGCCGGGCAACCCGCCCGCCTGCGTGGGGACGTGCATATCCGGCGCGCGCGTGTTCGGCGACCTGGACGACCCCGAAAGCGACGTCTCGCAGGCTATCGCAAAGTACCATGCGCAGCCGCTCGCAAGCAACCTGACCGAGTCCAAGATCTACTACGTGAGGTGATGAAACCATGGTATGGGGACCTTTGATTGCATGGTATTTGTTTCTGGCCGGTGCTTCGGCCGGGGCGTTCCTGACGGCTGCGTTCGTCGAGGCCAAGTATCCCGACAGCGTGAAGATGCGCGTGGCGGGCCGCATTATCGCGCCCGTGTTCGTGGGCATCGGCCTGCTCATGCTCATGATCGACGCCGAGGCCGGCCTGCACAACCCGTTGCGCTTCTTCTGGCTCGTGTCTAACCCGGGCTCGGTCATGACGCTGGGCGTGTACTTCATCTGCATCTACATGCCGGTGACGCTGGCGGCTGCCATCCTCGAGATACTGAAGAAGAAGGTGCCGAAGTGGCTCACGTGGATCGGCATCGTGTTCGCGTTCGCCGTGGCGGCCTACACCGGCTTCCTGCTGGGCGTGGTTAAGGCGTACCCGCTGTGGAACAACGCCGTCCTGCCCATCCTGTTCGTGGTGTCGGCGCTGTCGGCGGGCCTTGCGGCTACGTCGCTCGTGGGCCTCGTCACCGACCGCGAGCGCTTCGAGCACATGTGGCTCATCAAGAAGTCGCACGTCATCCTCTCGGCTATCGAGATGGTGGTGCTGTTCACCATGCTCGTCATCGTGAGCGCCGGCAGCTTCGAGGGTGCGGCGTCGGTGCACTCCCTGATAGCGGGGCAGTATGCTCCGGCGTTCTGGGGCGGCATCGTGATCTTGGGCCTGGTGGCGCCGTTCCTCATCGAGGGCTATCCGGTGTTCATCGCCAAGCGGGTGGAAACGTCCACCACGTCGCTGGTGGTGAGCCTTATCGGCGAGGCGGGCGTGCTCGTAGGCGGCTTCCTGCTGCGCCTGCTGGTCATATTGTCCGCGCTGCCCGTGCTGTTCCTTTAGCGTAACGTTTCCCACGCCCCGCCTGCGATCGCAGGCGGAGGCGCTTCGGCGGCCCGACCCCCTTCGACGCCGCCTTTGCTCGACGGGCGCCACGTGTCCCCTCCCCTTACCGTGGCGCCCGGCTTCTTTTCCGCACTCCTCATGGAGTGCTTTTCGATATTGGATCGGTCGTATTGTTTTCGCAGGTGAACGGTAGATTCTTTCTCGTTTTCCCGTCAAAACCGATACGGAAGATCAACGTTTCGCATGCGGTCGCGGCCAAGCGCTAAGGTAAGGAGGCGCGCGGTCCGCAAGCCGGGCGGACGGGCGAGCGGGCTTCCGGCCCGCGCCCGATAGGGCCGGCGGCCGCGGGCTGCGCGGCGCCGAGCGCGCCGTTCGCGTTCAACCTGAGGAAAGAGGTGCAAGCATGGAGGATTCAGCCTCTCCGCACTGGGGCATGGTCATCGACCTGGCGAAATGCGTCGGGTGCGACTCGTGCACGGTGGCGTGCAAGGCCGAGAACCGCACGCCGCCGGGCGTGTCGTACAACGTGGTGCTGGAACAGGAGGCGGGCACGTACCCCAACATGCGCATCGAAGTGCTGCCGCGCCCCTGCATGCAGTGCGAGAACCCGCCGTGCGTGGCCGTGTGCCCCGTGCAGGCCACGTACCGCGGCGAGGACGGCATCGTGGTGATCGACGCCGACCGCTGCATCGGCTGCAAGTACTGCATCGCCGCCTGCCCGTACGGCGCACGCTCGGCCGACGAAGGCGAGAGCTACGCCGGCGAGATGCAGGCGGCCGACCAGGTGGTCGTGCCCGAGTACGGCGTGGACCGGGGCGTGCGCGGCAAGTACCGCGCCACGTACGGCACCGTGCGCAAGTGCACGTTCTGCGCGCACCGCATCATGGAAGGCGAGGCCCCGGCCTGCTGCGAGACGTGCGTCGGCGATGCGCGCTACTTCGGCGATCTGGCCGATCCGGCGTCGAAGGTCGCCCGCATGGCCGCTTCGCCCCGCGCGTTCCGCCTGAAGGAAGAGCTGGGTACCCAACCGTCCGTCTACTATTTGAGGTGATCGCCATGGCACGCACGCAAGCGAAAAGGCGCCCGTTCGGCGTCGAGCCGTTCTCCCGCCGGGCAACCGTCGTCTGGGCGGTTGTCGTGGTCGCCCTCTTGGCGGCCGGCGGCTTCTTCATGTTCGACCGGTTGGCGAACGGCCTGTCGATGGCCGGTGCGACCAACGCCGTGCCCTGGGGTTTGTGGGTTGCGGTCTACATCTGGTTCTCGGGTCTGGCGGGCGGGCTGTACCTCGTGTCGGCGCTCGTCTACCTGCTGCGCCTCCCGCGCTTCGCGCCCATCGCGCGGCTCGCGTTGGGCGGCAGCATCGTGTCGCTTGTCGTGTCGATGATCTTCATCGGCATCGACCTGGGCGCCATCAGGCATTCGCTGGGAACGCTGCTGTTCTTCCATTGGTCCTCGCCCTTGGCGTGGGAGATCAAGGCCTATATCTTCTTCATGGTCGTCGCCATCGCGCAGTTCGCGCTCGTGCTGTACAACGACCGTGGGGCTCGCGCGGCGGTCGCCGGCGCAGCCGACGGGCGGAAGGCCGACACGCATCGCGGCAACGTGAACCTGGTCGTTCGCGTGCTGGCGGGCGTGGGCGTGGCCACGTCGTTCGTGGGGCCTCCGGGCGGCACGGGCATGTTCTTCGCCGCCGTTAAGACGCGGGGGCTGTGGGAGGGCGGCATCACCTCGGTGCTGTTCTACGTCATGGCCGTGGTGACGGCGGCGGCGTTCCTCATCGTGGCCTATCGGCTGCTGTGCCGTCTGCGCGGCGCCCGCCCCGACGAGGCGGCGTGCACCGGCCTCGCGCGCGTGCTCGCGGCCTCGCTGTTCGCGCTCGCCCTCTGCGTGTTCTTCCAGCTGGCGCCCGCGCTGCTCTCCGACGATCCCCGAATCGCCGACGCGGTGGCGGTCATGACGGGCGGGTACCTGGCGCCGCTGTTCTGGATCGGCGAGATCGGCCTCGGCCTCGTCGTTCCGGCCGTGCTGCTGGCCCTGGGCGCCGCGCGGCGCTCGCCGGGCATGGTGACAGCCGCGTCCCTGTCGGTCATGGCGGGCATCCTCGCGTTGCGCTACGTGCTGGTGGTGGCCGGCTTTTCCGTTCCGCTGCTGGCGGGTATGGCGCCGCCGGTGTACGTGCCGAGCTTGGGCGAGGTTATGGTGGCGCTGTTCGTGCTTGGATTGGGCGTGGCCCTGTACGGGCTGGCCGTGCGCTTTCTGCCGCTGGAGGCCATGGGCCCCGGCGAAGGCGTGATGGAGAAGACGGCGATAGCCGGCAACGCGGCGGTCTTCGCCGGACCGGTTGGCAACGAGAAGGAGGCCGCACGATGAGCGAGCATACCGAAACCACGTCCGCAAGCCGCGAGGCCGCCGCGTCTCCGCACGGCGCCGACGCGTCCGCGCGCACGGCGTTCGGCACGCCGTCGCGCAGGGCGGTCGTGGGCGCGAGCGCCGCGGTGGCCCTGAGCGCGCTGGCGGGCGGCGCGGGCTTGGGCGCCTACATGGCTGCGAACGACCCGCTGACCGACGCCCCGCACGGCCGGGGGCAGACGTCCGGCGCTTACGGTGCCGACGACGTGGTGCTGTCCATGTGCAACAACTGCAACACCTACTGCACCATCAAGGTGCGCGTGACCGACGCCGCCGAGGGCACCGACGCGGCGGAGGGAGCCACGGCGCTCGTGCGCAAGATCTCCGGCAACCCCTACTCGCCGCTCAACTCGCAGCCCTACGCGCCCGTGCCCTACGGCACCGCGCCCGCCGACGCGCTCGCGCCCGACGGCTCCATGGCCGTGAAGGGCCGCGCGGCCAACGGCGGCATGATCTGCCTCAAGGGCCAGGCGGGCATCCAGCTCGTTCACGACGCGCTGCGCGTGACCCAGCCGCTGCGCCGCGTGGGCGAGCGCGGCTCCGACGAGTGGGAGACGGTGTCGTGGGACGAGGCCGTCGACGAGATCGTGAACGGCTCGCCGTCGCTCGGCACGCCGGGCGTGGCCGCGTGGTGGGCCTACGCGCCGAAGAAGGACGTGGAAGCCGACGTCGCCCTGGTGGAGGCCGGTGAGATGACGAAGGAGGCGTTCGCGCAGAAGTGGGGCGACAAGCTCATCGACGTGGAGCATCCCGACCTGGGGCCGAAGTCCAACCTGTTCTGCAGCTGCGGTGGCGACCGCATGTTCCTCATCGGCGACCGCTTCACGCAGAAGTGCTTTGGCTCGGTGAACAACTTCAACCACGGCGGCGTGTGCGGCATGACCGGCGTGATGGGCAACGCGCGCACGCACCCCACCACGGGGCACAAGCGCATGTACGCCGATATCGACCACTGCGAATGCCTCATCATCTGGGGCACCGAGCCCATGACCGCGAACAAAGGGCCGACCTGGCTGGCACCGCGCCTGTCGGTGGCGCGCGAGCGGGGCATGAAGCTTATCGTGGTGGATCCCCGCCAAGGCCGCAGCGCCTCGAAGGCCGACGTGTGGCTGCCGGTCGTTCCCGGCCACGATGCGGACCTCGCGTTCGCCATGGCCTCGTGGATCGTGCAGAACAAGCGCTACGACGAGGCCTACCTGCGCGCGCCCGGCAAGAAGGCTGCGGCCGCCTTGGGCGAGCCCACCTGGTCCGACGCCACACACCTGGTGGCCGTCGACCTGCCGAACCGGCCCGTGGTCACGGCAAAGCTGCTCGGACGCACGGGCGAGGGCGGGCTTGCCGACGACGCGCGGTTCGTGTTCGCGGGCGGCGAGCTCGTGGCGGCCGACGAGCTCGACGGCCCCGCCGACCTCGAGGTGGACAACGTGGTGGACGTGAAGGGCAAGCCCACGCGGGTGGTGAGCGTGTTCGCGCTTCTCAAGGAGCGCTTGGGCGAGCGCACGATCGAGGAGTACGCCGCCGCGGCCGGCATCGACGTGGCCGACGTGGTGGACGTGGCGCGCGAGTTCACCTCGCACGGCAAGCGCTCCTGCGTCATGAGCTACCGCGGTCCCGCCATGCACGCGAACGGCTTCGACGCCGTGCGCGCCGTCTCGTACCTCAACTTCCTCATAGGCAACCACGATTGGAAGGGTGGGCATATCGCCGCAGCCGCGAAGTTCGCCCCCTACACGGGGCGCTACGACCTGCAGTCCGTGCCGAACGCGCACGAGGGCTGGGGCATTCCCATCACGCGCCAGAAGACGGAATACGAGAAGACGAGCTACTTCAAGCAGGACGGCTACCCGGCGCCGCGCCCGTGGTACCCGTTGCCGGGCAACCTCTCGCACGAGATCGTGCCCACGCTGCGCGCCGGCTACGTGTACGACCACCTGGGTGCGCTGTTCATCCACCGCCATTCGCTCGTCGACTCCACACCCGGCGGCGACCGTTTGGCCGACGTGCTGTGCGACACGGACAAGATCAACCTCTTGGTGTCGTTCGACGTGGAGGTGGGCGACACGTCCCGCTACGCCGACTTCGTGCTGCCCGACTGCACCTATCTGGAGCGGTTCAGCCAAGAGCCCATCTACCCGAACCAGCAGTACCAGCTCATCCAGTTCGGTCAGCCCGCCGTGCGCGCCTACGAGGGCCCGCGATCGGTGGAGGACGTCTACCTGGAGATCATGGAGCGGCTCGGCCTGCCGGGCGTGGGCGAGGGCGCCGTGCCGAAGGGCAAGAAGGACAGCGGCCAGACGGCTTCGCTTTCGAGCGAGGAGGACTACTGGTTGAAGATGGCCGCGAACATCGCCTACGCCGGCGAGCCGGTGCCCGACGCCGATGCCGAGGAGCTGGCCCTGTTCGAGCGCGTGCGCGCTCGCGCCTTGGGCGACGCGTTCGACCTCGACGCGTGGAAGGCGGCCGTGGACGAGGACGAGTGGCCGAAGGTGGTCTACGTGCTCAATCGCGGCGGCCGGTTCGGGTCGGCCGACCCCGCGAAGGACGACGGCTACGAGGGCGACCTCATCAAAACGCGCTACGCCGGCTTGTGCGCGTTCTACGACCCGAAGACGGCGTCCACGAAAAACGCCCTCACCGGGAAGAACTTCGACGGCTTGGCCGCGGCGGCTCCGGTGGCCTACGCCGACGGCTCGGCTTTCGAGGCTCCGGCAGAGCGTCCGCTCGCCTTCGTCAACTGGAAGGCGCGCACCAACGGCACGCACCGCACCATCGCCTCGCCCTGGCTGCGCGAGACGGGCACCGAGAACTTCGTGTGGATGTGCCCGGCCGACGCCGCCGCGCGCGGCCTGGCAAACGGCGACGCCGTGGAGGTGGCGGGTCCGATGGGCTCGGAATCGGGCCACGTGCGCGTGACCGAGGGCATCCGCCCCGGCGTGGTGGGCTGCAACTTCTCGTTCGGGCAGACGGGGTACCGGGCCCGCCCCCTCGTCGTCGACGGCGAGGTGCTGGCGCCGGCGCCCGACTACCTGGAGGAATCCGGCGTGCTCGACGGCGACGTTCCCGGCGAGCAGAAGAGCGGCTTCGCCGGAGGCCGCGGGCGGGGCTTCATCATGAACGAGCTGCTGCCCGACGATCCCACCATCCAGGGAGGCGGCGGCGTGTGCGACCCGGTGGGCGGCGGCTCCGCGCAACTCGACCTGTTCGTGGAGGTGCGCAAGGCCTGATCGTTCCCGGCGCGGCCCTCCGCCTTCCCTGCCGCGCGCTTCAGCGGCCGGTTCCCGCGACGCGTTGCCGGGATCGGCCGCCTTTTCTTTGGCACCCCTCTTGCGACCGTGCTCGCTCTCCCCAGGTGCAACAACGTCCCGCCCCTCCAAGCGCGCCTGCTCCCGTCGGTGCGGGGCCGCGCCCTCGGTTCCAAGAGGGCTCCGCGGTCATGTGGAGTTCGTTTGAACGGCGAAATTTCTCGAAGATACGGGGTATTTTCACTTCGCTATACTTGAAGGAAACGAGACGAGAAAGCGCGCTTCCAGCGCGCGCAACTACGGGGGTGAGACGGCATGACGGCGCTTCGCGGCGAAGCTTTGATGCGGCACGATGCCGCAGAACCCGTGCAGGCAGGTATGTGGAAGGGGTTCCTCTGATGACGGCCTTCCCCCTGCGTCGCGCCGAGGCGACGACGTCCCGTTCGAACATGCTGTGGTAAGCGGCAGCTTTCTTCGAACCCCACCAATCTTTCCAACCGCATAGGGCCCGCAAGGCCGTTGGCGCACGACGCGATCGAGCATCCGCGCAGGCGAACCGCCGTGCGTTCCGTTCGATCGCCGTTCGAAGGCGCCTACGCACGCCTTGTCGGCGCCTGATCTTCCCGAAGAAAGGCAGTGACCAAGTTTTGAAAGCAGAACAACCGGTGGCCGCGCAGCAGCACAAGGCCACGCGCAAGGAGCTCACCATCATCGGCGTCGTGCTGGCCGGCGCGTTCCTCGCCATCTTGAACCAGACCGTCCTGTCCCCGGCGCTGCCGAAGCTCATGGAGACGTTCGACATCACGGCCGGCACGGCGCAGTGGGTGACGTCCATCTATTTGCTGGTGAACGGAATCATGGTTCCCGTCAGCGGGTTTCTTATCGACCGGTTCCCCACGCGCAAGCTCTTCTTCGCGTCCATGCTCGCGTTCATCGTGGGCACGGCGCTCTGCGCGGTGGCTCCGTCGTTCCCCGTGCTCATCGTGGGGCGCGTTTTGCAGGCGGCCGGAGCGGGCGTGCAGTTGCCGCTCGTGGCCGTGGTGCCCATGCTCATCTTCCCGCCCGAGAAGCGCGGCACGGCCATGGGCATGTCCGGCATCGTCATGAGCTGCGCGCCGGCCGCCGGCCCCGTGGTGGCGGGCGGCATCATCGACGCCATGGGATGGCGCGCCATGTTCGGCGCCATGCTGCCGCTGGCCGTGATCGTGCTGGCAGTGAGCTTCTTCTTGCTGTCGAACGTGGGCGAGCTCAAGCGGCCGCACCTCGACGTGCCCTCCATCCTGCTGTCCACGGTGGCCTTCGGCGGCCTGTTGTACGGGTTCTCCAGCGCGAGCACGCTGGGGTGGGGAAGCCCCCTGGTCATCTTGCCCATCATCGTGGGCGTGGTCGCGCTCGTGTGGTTCGTGCGGCGCCAGCTGCATATCGACGAGCCGCTGCTGCAGCTGCGCGTGCTGAAGCGCCCGACGTTCGCCTACTCGGCCATCATCGTCACGGTCATCAACTCGGCGCTTTCCGTGGGCAGCGTCATCCTGCCCATCTACCTGCAGAACGTGCTGGGGTTGACGGCGTTCGAAACCGGCATCCTCATGACGCCGGGCGCGGTGTGCACCATCTTCCTGAGCCCCGTGAGCGGCATGCTGTTCGACAAGTTCGGGCCGCGCGTCATCGCGGTCGTGGGCCTGACCGGGCTGTTCGGTTCCATGTTGGCGCTCGCGTTCGTGGGGTCGACCACGGCCATCTGGTACTTGGTGTGCGCCTACATCATTCAGTCGTCGGGTTTGACGCTGGCCAACATGCCCATCACCACCTGGGGCCTCAACTCGCTTGAGAACGACCAGATAGCGCACGGCAACGCTATCTCCAACACCGGCCGCCAGGTGGGCGGCGCCATCTCCACGGCGCTCATCGTCACCATCATGACGATGGTGACGGCGGCCAACGCCGAAGCCGGCCCCGTGCAGTCCACCGCCGTCGGCATCGACGTGGCCTACGGCGTTTCGGCCGCCATCGCCGCCGTGGCGCTCGTGCTTGCCCTGCTGAAAGTGCACAACCGCCGCAAGCCGGAGCAGCGCGGCGCGGCGAGCATCGAGCTGGTGCCGGATTCGACGGTGGCCGACGACGAGGTCGCGGCGCACCTTGCCGAAGCGACGCCGGCGTCGAAAACCGCACGTGTCGGCGAAACCGCGCGAGGCGCCCAGCCGCCCGTCGCGCACGAGACCCCCGAGGGAGCAGCCTTATGAAGCAACCGGTGAAAGACATCATGGAGCAGGAGGCCTACACCTGCCGCTACGACCAGACGCTCGGCGAGGTCGTGCAGATATTCAGCGAGAAGGGCACGAGCGGCATCACGGTGGTGGACGAGGACGACCGGGTGGTGGGCTTCATCAGCGACGGCGACATCATGAAGGCCGTGGCCGAGCAGAAAACGCGTTCCATCTTCAGCGGCTACTCCACCATGCTGTTGTACGACAACGAGTCGTTCGAGGACAAGGCGCGCGCCCTCAAAGACCGCAACGTCATGGAGCTGGCCACGAAGAAGGTGCTGTGCGTGCTGCCCGACCAGTCCATCGGCAGCGTGGCCGACATCCTGGGCAAGCGCAAGTACAAGAAGATACCCGTGGTCGACGAGCAGGGCGTGCTGGTGGGCGTGGTGCGTCGCGCCACCATCACGCGCTACATCTTCCGGCTGCTGTTCGGCGAGGGGGACTAGGGCGCTCGCGATCCTTCCCGTCCTCCTTCCTTACGGTTCCACGATGTTGAAGAAGAAATCGAACGCGACCAGGTGCTCGGTGAGCTTGGCGATGACGTCCTGATCCCCTTCGACGGCGATCGAAGCAGCTTGCGCGTCGGCATCGCGGTTGAGGATGGCGAACATGCCCAGGCGCGGCATCGTGAGCGTGGCGTCGGCGTCCGCCGCCTGCGTGCCCCGTTCGTACAGCACGACGCCCGAGCGCACGGTGAGCAGGTAGGGGTCCTCGTCGGTGAACGCCAGGTTCACGGTGAGGTTCAGGTTCTCGGCCGCGTTCGCGTCCAGCAGGATGCCCAGGTAGTCCAGCATCATGGCGGGCGTCATGGCGCGCTGGATGTCCGAGCTGCCGGTTGCCTGGTACTTCGGATCGGCGTCCACGCCGTCGCGCAGCTCCTTCGCACCGGTGAGGTAGGCGTTGCGCCAGGGGCCCGATTCCGCCTGGAAGCCCAGCTGCTCCAGCGCGTCGGCGCACAGCAGGCGAGCGGCTCGGTTGCCGGGGTCGGCGAACACCACGAGGTTCGTCACCTCGGCCACCCATTGGTACGCGCCCGCTTCGAAGTCCTGCGCGGCTTTCGCCAGCACCGCGTCCACGTCGCCGAAGTATTCCACGAACTTCTTGGCCGACTCTGCCGGGGGCAGGGCGGCCAGATGCACGGGATTCGCGTCGTACCAGCCCATGTACTTCTGGTACACGGCCTTCGCGTTGTGCGACACCGTGCCGTAGTACTGGCGCGTGTACCAGTTCTTCTCCAGCGCCGCGGGCAGCGCGATCAGGTGGGCTATCTCGTTGGCCGTGTAGCCTTGGTTCACGTACATCAGCGTTTGGTCGGCGATGAACTTGTACAGGGCGGCGGTGTTCGTGAGGTAGTCGCGGATGAAGTCCGCGCCCCAATGCGGCCAGTTGTGCGCCTGGAACGTGACCTGGGCCTCGCTGCCGTAGCGCGCGAGCGTTTCCATGAGGTAGTTCGCCCAGGCGTTGCCGTCGCGCACCTCCGCGCCGCGCAGGGTGTACAGGTTGTGCAGCGTGGCCGTGCAGTTCTCGGCAACCCACAGCGCCCGGTAGCCGGGGAACCACGTGTTCATCTCGGCGGGGGCCTCGGTGCCGGGCGTCATCTGGAACTCCATGGTCACGCCGTCGACGGTGCGCGTCTCGCCCGTCGTCGTGACGATGTCGTTCGGCGCGAGGTAGGAGACGGTGCCCGTGGACTGCCCCATGCCGATGCCGATGG
Source organism: Gordonibacter massiliensis (ex Traore et al. 2017) (assembly GCF_019731765.1). Classification (NCBI taxonomy): domain Bacteria; kingdom Bacillati; phylum Actinomycetota; class Coriobacteriia; order Eggerthellales; family Eggerthellaceae; genus Gordonibacter; species Gordonibacter massiliensis (ex Traore et al. 2017). The sequence continues at coordinate 668,210 of NZ_JAASIO010000001.1, forward strand.
ACAGCTTGCCGGTGGGCGAGGCTTCCAGGAACGTGCCGTACTGATAGCCTGCGCGCCGCCCCATGGCGTTGCCGGCGTACACGTTCTCGGCCACGGCGTGCTCGGCGAAGCCCTGCGGCACGATGATGGGGATGGCGCGTGCGGCCACCTCCTCCTCGGACACGATGCCCTTGATGCCGCCGTAGTGGTCCACGTGGGGGTGGCTCATCACGATGCCCGTCACCGGGCGCTCGCCCAGGTTGTCGGTGACCAGATGGAACGCGGCGCGCGAGCACTCGCAGCTCATGAGCGGATCGAACACGATCCAGCCCGTGTCGCCGCGGACAAAGGTGATGTTCGTCATGTCGTAGCCGCGCACCTGGTAGATGCCGTCCACGACCTCGAACAGGCCGTAGAGGTGGTTGATCTGGGCGTTGCGCCAGAGGCTGGGGTTGGCGGTGTCGGGCGCGTCGGCAGGGCCGGTGCCGTCCGCGTCGAATGCCGCGCTCGTTTCGTCCACGTCGCCGGCGTTGCCCGCGCCGTCGAGGAACGCGTAGGCCTTCTGGCTCCACACCACCTTGCCGTCTTCGCCGGTGATCTCCAGCGTATCGGGCGCGGCGATGAGGCCGCGCGAGGCGAACTCGCGCTCGGTCTCATCGGAGAAGTCGAGCAGGGCGTACACGCCCTCGTTGGCTTCGACGGTGGCGTCGGTCGCGGGCTTCACGTCGGCGTTCAGGCTGTCGAGCGCGGCTTTGCCGGCGGATGCGCCGCCGGTTCCGGCTCCTGCGGCGACGCAGCCGCACAGGGCGCTTCCCGCGGCCACGAGCGCGCCGGTGGCGAACGCCCCGGTCACGAAGGTGCGGCGGTCGAGCGCGTGGGGATGTCGGGTCATGATGGGCCTTTCTCTCGAAGGGGACAAAAGGTGCCGGCGCTTCGGCGTCACCGTCGGGCGGCGCGTCGATCGTTGCGCGTTGCCGGTTGGTTTCGGCGTGCGCAGGCGAAAGCCGCTGCCGCGCACGCGATGAGCGAGAAGATGCCGATGCCGACGAACGGGACGAGCGGGAGGGGGTCGCCCGTTGCCGCGAGGGCGCTGCCGCCCTGCGCAGGCCCGGCGTTGTCGGGAGCGCCGGGAGCCGGCTCGGGTTCGACGGGCGCGCTTGCGAGCGTGAACGAGCGCCCGAGGCGGTAGGGTGCCCCCATGTCGATCCATACGCCGTCCTCGGAGCGCTCTCGCGCGAACGTCACCACGATCCGGTACATGCCCTCGTTCAAGCCGCCGGTGGCCAACAGCGCCTCGAAAGGATGCGCCGACCAGGCTCCGTCGGCCACTTCGACGATGCCGCCGTCGCTCAGCGATTCGATGCGCCACGAGGAAGGTCGCAGCCGCGCGGCGCCCCAGGCATGATCGGCTTCGACGTTGGCTCCCTCGGCCGAGAACACGATGGGGTCGCCGGGTGCGAACGTCTGCCCGTCGACCACGCCTTCGATAGAGCAAAGGGACTCGTCAGCGGTCTCGCTCGGCGCGGAATTCTTCGTGGTGACGCGGATCACGCAATCCTTGTAGGGCATGGACGTGGAAAGCGTCACCAACCCATGCTCGTCTGCGCACAGGTTGAACCCGTCGGCGGTCAAAAGCGTGTCCAGCACATTGCCGCGGTGGTCCATCAGATCGAGGCTCTCGAACGAATCACCGGCGTTCAGGATGATGGAGAGCTTGTCGGACGAGCGGCGATGCGAGCCCGATGCTATGTCGTTGCCGTTGTCGTCGCGCACCGTTATGCTAGCGTCGGGCTGCTGCTCTATGCCAATGGTGTGGCTTTGCGAGCTCGATCCCGTGAGCATGACCAGCATGGACTGGTCGTACAGGTTCTTGTCGTAGTGGTAGGGGCTCGTGTTCGCGTTTTTAACGCGGTTGGACAACTCGTGGCTGCTCTGGTTCAGCGTGTAGTTCGTCAGGTCTGCCACGTAGTCGTAGGTGAAGCACCAGCTGCCCACCATGCCGGGATGGTCGAAGTGCTCGCTCATGTCATGGGTCTTGTCGGCCGGGTACCATTTCTGGATGAGCGCGGTAGTCGAGGAAGGCGGCAGCAAGCTCGCGTCCATATCCCCATAGCCGGTCAGGTACGAAAACAGGTCGTGTCCGCCCGACAGCGCGTAAGACTGCGGATTGACAAGCGCCGCGAAATCGCCCGCACCTTCTACGAGCCTGTAGTTCGAGTCGTACGTCGAGACCAGATTGTACCAATCCTGGTTCATGGTGGAGTAATCCCAATAGTTGGTGCCGCGGGGTGTGGGCATAGTGTCGCGCTCGTAGACGATGAGGTCGCGGTGAACAAGCGCGCCGTGATCGGTTTTCAGGAGCAGGAAAGGCGCGGAGCCGTTCAGCGCTTTGCCTTGGTAGGCGCTCATGGTATAGCGAGACCAAACGGCGTAAAGGTTCAGGTCGATGGGCCGCGAGAACGCGAGGTAGTGCCCGTACATGTGCGTGGAGCCTCTTTCGGTGTAAGACATATCGACGTCCACGTTGAAGTCGTACGGCCGCATGAGCGCGCCGGCGTAGCGTTCCGCCTGCGCGCCCAGGTCGTTGATGGCCTGCACCGTCTCGTTGATGACCGTCTCCTGCTCGGTGAGGTACTGGGCCGGTGCCTGCCCGTCGGGCGACAGCGAGGCTTGATAGTCCACCCACAGGCGGTTCGCGTACGCGAGCTTCGCGAAGGCCTCCATGCACTCGTTGGCCTGCGCGCTGATGGTCGCGAACTTCTGATGCTCGTAGGCTTGGGTCTGGTCGCACACCCCGTTCGCCTCTTTCAGCAGGTACAGCTGAGGGAGCGTGCTGCCAGCCGGGTTCTGCACGCCGTAATTGGGATACGTCTCGCAGCATACGGAAGCAAGCTTCCTGATGTCGCTTGCGAACGAGATGGGGTCGCCCGTTTTGGCGGGATCGAAGCTGTCGGCGAAGTTCTGCAGGTATCCCTCCATCTTCGTTTTGAAGCCTTCGGCGCCTTGCGTGTCGCCGGACTCCTGCGCTTTGCTGTAGTTTTGCGTCGCATCGAGGAAGTGCTGGTAATAGTTGTAGGTGTCGGTGTATTTCTGGGCCATCTCGGTGAGGGTGCGCCGGTCGTTGGCCCATTGGTCGGTGGAGTACACGGCGCCCAGCTTGAGGATCTCGCTGGTGAGCTGGTCGCCGAGGTCCTTGATGTCCTGGTCGACGGCGCCGAGCTGGCTCAATATCTCGTTGCAGAGCTTTTCGATCTCGCGGTCGCCCTTCCCGGAAGGCAGGGTGAGCAGGTCGGCCGCCTTGCTGAATAGGTTGTAGCCCGTCTTTTCGGCCGCGTAATCCAAACTCGACACGATGGCGTCGTCGACGAAGTCGATCGTCTCGTCGGCCAATTTCTCCGTGAGGAACTCGGCGGGGCCGGCGTAGGCGCGGGTCGGTTCGATCGCGGGTTCGCCGAAGTCGATGCGGGGAGCGATCGGAAGGAGCGCGAGGCAGAACGCGAGCACGCAGGCCAGCGCGTAGCGGCTGTGGCGGGCGAGGGTTCGCGCGCGGTTTCGGCGGAAGATGCGCTCGGTGTCAGACATGGCCGGTCTCCTGACTTTTGGGGTTATTCTATAGCACGATACGCGTGTCGGACGTATGAAAACATCGGCCGGTACGAGGGTTTTGCCAAAGTTCCGTCGGATGCTTTGCTATTCTGGGAAAAGAATGCAGCACCGAATGCGAGAAGAGGCGATTCGCGTTTATGGAGCAGGAGCCCCCCATCGACAGCGCGCTCATGCTGAGCGAGAAGTTCACGCCCGCGGCGTTGCCGGAGGTGTGCGCGCCGCGCCGCGACCTCATCGACCGTTTCGACGCTGCCGCCGCCCTGCGGTTCGGCTACGTGGGGGCGCCGGCGGGCAGCGGCAAGACCGTCTCGACGCTGCTGTGGCTGAAAGCGCGCAAGAGCAACGTGGTGTGGGTCGGCCTCGATCGGTACGACAACGCCCCCACCGTGTTCTTCAAACTGCTGGCCACGGGCCTGTTCTCGGTGCAACCCGAGAACGTGGGCATGCGGCGCGTTCTGACGAGCACGTCGTTTTCCGCGTCTCCCGTCGAGCACGTCATCATGATGCTCGCCGAGATGCAGCCGCCCGCCGAGCGCTACGCGCTCGTGCTGGACGACGTGCACCTCGTTACGAACCGCGAGATCATGAAGGCGCTGCCGGCCGTGCTCAAGCGGCTGCCCGGCGCGTTCTCCGTGTTCCTGCTGTCGCGCAACGAGCTGCCCGACGAGCTGCGCGGCGTCGTGCGGCAGCCGACGCAGCTTATCGGGGCCGACGACCTGCGCTTCACCGAAGACGAGATACGCCGCTACTTCAAAAGCCTGGGACGCGCGCTCACGGCCGAGGAGTCGCGCGTCGCGTTCGTGGCCACGGAGGGTTGGGCCATCGGCGTTGCCGCCGTGGCCAAAACGGGGCGGATCGACGCGGGCAGCAGCCTCTACCTGTTCGCCAGCTACTTCGAATCGCAGGTGTGGAACGCGTGGGATCCGGCTCTGCGGGATTTCTGCCTGCGCACGTCCGTGGTGGACGAGTTCGACCCGGAGCTGGCGCAGCTGCTGACGGGGCGATCCGACGCCCGCGCCGTCATGGACGAGCTCAACCGCACGAACACGTTCCTCAGCCGCCTGCATGGCGACGCGTACCGCTACCACCACCTGTTCCAAGACTTCCTGCGCGACAAGGCCGCGAGCGAGGGCGTCGATCGAGCGGCGCTGTGCAAGGCGGCCGCGGCGTACTATCGCGAGCACCGCGACTATTCGCGCGCGCTGCGGTTCTGGATGGAAAGCGGCGACTACCGCGGCATCGACGCGTACCTGCTGTTGTTTTTGTTCGAGAACAACCGCGGCAACATCGCCGAGTACGCCGACTTCCTCAACACGTTCTTCGTGGCCGGCATCCCCGAGCGCGCCTTCAAGGAGTGCCCGCCGCTGCACGTTCTGGGGGCGTGGCACGCCTATCTCACCAGTCGCCGCGAGCTGTTCGAGGGCCACATGGACGCGGTGTACCGCAACCTGCCGCGCATCGCCCGCGCCGACTCGCGGTTCATGGAGTACGCGCTTCTGGCGTACAGCGTGGACCATCGCACGAGCATCCTGGAGAAGGTGAAGCACTTTCGCACGTTCGGCCGGTTCATCAAGCGGTTCACGCCCGAGGGGCTGGCCACGAACATCGCGTCGTTCACGCACAACCTGCCCTACATGCACCGCAGCAACCTGGACTACTCCGACCTGGCGCTGGAGAAGAACAGCATGCGGAAGCTGGAGGGCAACTTCTCGCTGCTGCTGGGCCAGGAGTGGCGCTACATCGAGCCGGGCATCCCGGCGTGCTTCGCCTACGAGCGCAACCGGTTGGACGAGGCGCTCGCGGGCATCGAGCGCGCGCGGGCAGCCATGATCCCCGACAACAAGGTGGAGGGCCGGCTGTGCGTGGCCGTCATGCACCAGCAGACGCTCTGGCAGCTGGGCCGCTCGCGCGAGGCCGACACCGTGTTAGGCGAGCTGGACGACCTGGTGGAGCGCGAGGCGCCGTTCTTCCTGCCGAACCTCAAAGCGCATCGGGCGAAGCTGGCCCTGTTCGACGCCGACAAGCGCGTGGCCCGCGCGTGGCTCGACGAGTTCTTCGTCACCGAGGTCGACCAGGTGGAGCTCTATCGCGTGTCGCAGCATTTCACCACGGCGCGGGCGCATTTGGCGCTGGGCCACGGGGCGGAGGCGCTGCGCGTGCTCGACCTGCTGGATCGGTTCGGCCGGGAATTCAACCGCCCGCTCGACGTGGGCGAGGCGGGCGCGCTCAAGGCGTCGCTTCTGTGGGCGTACGGCAAGAAGGCCGAGGCAGGCGAGGCGCTGTCGGCGGCGCTCGAGGCGCTCGCGCCGTACGGGTTCGTGCGCATCGTGGCCGACGAGGGCGCTTCGGTGGAACCGGTGCTCAAGCGGCTGCTCAAGCAGGTGTCGGCGCCGGAATACGGCGGGCCGCTGGAGCGCGCTTACGTGCACGACCTGCTTCTGGCCGCCCATGCCACCGCCCAGCGTCACGCGGGCGTGACGGCGAACATCGCGCCGAAGAAGAAGCCCGTCAAGCTGTCGCGCCAGCAGGCGCTCGTGCTCACGCTGCTTGCGCAGGGCCTTCGCAACGGCGAGATCGTGGCGGAGACGGGTCTGTCGCTGTCCACGGTGAAGAGCCACACGGAGGCCGCCTACCGCAAGCTGGACGTGCACAACGCCATGGACGCCGTGCTAAAGGCACGCGAGCTGGGGTTGATAGAGTGAGCAAGGGACAACGCTAGGTTGCCCCTTGCTTCAGGATGCTGGAAAACACTACTCGCTTCTCAGCGCTTCCACCGGGTCTTTGCGGCTGGCGGCGCTCGAGGGGATGAGTCCGGCCAGGAACGTCAGGAACACGCTGATGGCGATGAGGATGATGGCGGCCTGCCAGGGCAGCGAGGCCACGTTCGCCACGTCGAAGTTCGCGTAGACGATGGCGTTGGCGGGTATGCAGGCGAGCGCCGTCACGCCGATGCCGATGACGCCGGCCGTGAAGCCCACGATGATGGTCTCGGCGTTGAACACGCGGCTGATGTCGCCCTTGCTGGCACCGATGGAGCGCAGGATGCCGATCTCCTTCTTGCGCTCGAGCACGCTGATGTAGGTGATGACGCCGATCATGATGGACGACACCACCAGCGAGATGGCCACGAACGCCACCAGCACGTAGCTGATCATGTTCACGATGTCGGTGACCGAGGACATGAGCGTGCCCACGAAGTCGGTGTACGTGATGACCTTGTCCTCCTGGCCGTCCGCGGTCATGCGGTCGTTGTAGGCGTCGAGGATGTCGATGACCTTCTCTTTGCTCTCGAAGTCGATGGGGTAGATGTCGATGCCGCCCGGTTTGTTGAAGTCGGCGTACCCCAGCTTCTTCAGGTTGTTGTCGTACGAGGCGTCCTCTTTGCCCATCATCGACATCATGAGCTCGCCGAGCTCTTCTTCGCTCATGTTCATCTTGAAGGCGTCTTGGAACTTGTCGGGGTCGATGGACATGGCGGAGGCCATGTTGTTGGCCATCTGGTTCATGGATTGCTGCAGGGCCGAGGTGACCTGCGTTTGCAGCTCGCTGGCCATGGCGGTCATGTAGGTGGTCATGGTGGTTTGGACGTAGCCCTGCAGGGCGGTGGCAAGCTGGGCTTGCAGAGCGTCCTGATCGACCATGCCCTGGATGCCGGCCATGATCTGGGCTTTGATTTCAGGTCTGTCCATCCATTCTTGGGCGGTTGGTGGTTTGGCGTTGGGGTTGTAACTGGGATTGGGGATGACGGGCAGTGACGCGGGATCGGTTTTGTCGTAGTTGGGGTTCTCGATATAAGGGGCGTTGGCGGCATAGAATTTCTGCACCTCGCCCGCATAACCTTGCATCAGGTTGGCCATGAGCGCGCTCACCTTGTCGACGGGCAGGTCGATGTTGAGCGACCCGCCTATCTCCTCCATGTTCGGCGCGGGAGCGGCGGGCATGTTCTGCAGGCTGCCTTGCAGGTTCAGCGCGTTGGACATGTCCACGGACAGCTTGCTCTGGTCGATGGTGAACGCCGCCTGGATGGCGTCGCCGTCTATGGTGAACAGGGAATCCATGTTGAAGCCGCTGTCGCTGTCGTCCTCTTCGCCGAACGGCTTTCCGGTGAACACGTTCGTGTCGGGATGGGCCAGCTGGTCTTTCACGATGGTGCTGTCCGCGGCCTGGTCGATCACGTAGTCGGTGAGCGAGGACGGGTAGTTTATTCCCGAGCTGAGCATGGTGGCCGATGCGCCCTCGGCCGGTTGCACCACGCCTACGATCTTGATGTCCTCGCCGTTCGCCACCAGGTCGCGCATGTAGTTGGTGTCGTCGGTCTTGTCTTTCCACACGCCGAACTCGTCGTCGTGCACGTAGTAGTCGGTCGCCTTCACCAGTTTGAACGTCACGCCCATGATGTCCTCGTACGAGGGGTACTCGATGTCGGTGGGCGTGGTGACCTCTTCCTCGGCCGCGAACTGCTTGACCATGGTGTCGAGTTCGTCGGTGTTGCGCAGCCCCAGCGTGTACAGCATGAGATCGCTCATGCTGCCGTTGCCGGTGAGCACGACCACGCATTCGTCATGGTTCTCGGGCCAACGGCCGGCCTTCACGTCGTATTGGTATTCGTACAGGCCGGGGTCGCTGGGCATTTCGGAGAACATGTCGGTCGACATGGACATGGACATGAGGCTGTTGGAGCTGGTCGTGGAGCCAAGGCCGAGCGCCGAGAACGACTTGTCGGGGTTGACCTGGCGGATCTTCTCGGTGTTCGAGCTGTATATCTGCGGGGCCACGTTGTAGGAGTACTCGATGGCGTTCGTGTACTTGTCGATGTCGCTCTCGCCGCTGTCGAAGTATTCCTTGAGCGAGGCCAGGTCGTTCGAGCCGATGCTCGAGAACATGTTCGTGACCATCTCGACCACGCGCACCGAGTCATCGCCGCCGCTCTTCTCCTCGGACGATCCTTCGGAGCCGCCCCCTGCACCGCCTGCGGCCGCGCCCAGCATCATGGAGGTCATGTCGAAGCCGGTGCTCTGTATTTGCAGCGGGTACTCCGACAGCGTGTCCTCCTCGACGGACTTGATGTAGTTGTTCACGCCGTTGGCCAAAGCCAGGATGGCCGCGATGCCGATGATGCCGATGGAGCCGGCGAATGCCGTCATGAGCGTGCGGCCCTTCTTCGTCATGAGGTTGTTGAACGACAGCGCCAGTGCGGTGAAAAACGACATGCCCGTCTTGCGCACGGGCTTCTCGCTCTCGTGCATCTCCTGGGCCGTGGGGTCGTAGGGGTTGGAGTCCGAGCGGATGACGCCGTCGGACAGGTTCACGATGCGGTTCGCGTACTGCTCGGCTAGTTCCGGGTTGTGCGTGACCATGATGACCAGGCGGTCTTTGGCTATGTCGGTGAGCAGGTCCATGACCTGCACGCTGGTTTTCGAGTCGAGGGCGCCGGTGGGCTCGTCGGCCAGCAGGATCTCGGGGTCGTTGATGAGGGCGCGGGCGATGGCCACGCGCTGCATCTGGCCTCCGGACAGCTGGCTGGGCTTCTTGTCCACGTGCTCGCCCAAACCCACTTCCTCGAGCGCCTTGACGGCCCGCTCGCGGCGCTCCGCGTGCGACACGCCGGACAGCGTGAGCGCCAGCTCCACGTTGGACAGCACCGTTTGGTGCGGGATGAGGTTGTAGCTTTGGAACACGAAGCCGATGCGGTTGTTGCGGTAGGCGTCCCAGTCGCGGTCCTTGTACTGCTCGGTGGATATGCCGTCGATGACGAGGTTGCCCGAGTCGTAGTGGTCGAGGCCTCCCACGATGTTCAGCAGCGTGGTCTTGCCCGACCCGGAGGGGCCGAGTATGGCAACGAACTCGTTGTCGCGGAACGAGATGGACACGTCGTCGAGCGCGACTTGGGTGAACGTGCCGGTGGTGTACGATTTCCGTATATTGAGCAGTTGGAGCATGGAACTGCCTTTCGTTTTCGGCAGTCCGAGGGGCGGGCGATCGGGCGCCGGTGATAACATCTGGTGAACACGCAAGGTACTTACGGTAAACATTTTAGACGTGCCGGATCGGGAGCGAGCGAAGCCGGCGCGAAACCACATAGTTTACAATAGACTGATTTCGGTTTGATTTTGATTTCGGAATGACCGCGAGAGAGATGCTCGCTTACCTTATAATGAAAAGTTCGAATGAAGAAGGGACGACGTTTACGATGAAGGCATCTGCCCGCGCATGGTCACCGGTGAGCTTGGCGCTCTCCTGCGTGCTCGCGTGCATCGCGCTGTGCCTGCATGCCGACAACATCCTGCTTTTCGCGTTCGAGAAGTCCGCCGCCGCGGGGCCGTTCGCCTGCGCGTTTCTGGGGGGAGCGGTGGTGCTGTGCCTGGCCGTTGCCGTGTCGGCGCACGACGACGAGCAGCGCCGTTGGTCCATTGGCGTGGGGTTGGCGAGCGCCGGTGCGGGCGTCGGCTTCGCGCTGTTCCTCGACGCGCTGCCGGCGTTGATGTCGGCCGTGTGCTCGGGCGCGCTTTTGGGCTTCGGGCTGACGTGCCTGCTGCGCCAATGGGGTCGCTACTACCGTTCGTTCACGTTCCAAGGGGCGCTGCTCAGCACGGGGCTGTCCTTTTTGCTGGGTTCGTGCTGGTGGTTCGTGATGATGCACGCCGGGTCGCCGTTCCTGTTCTGCCTGGGGCTGCTTGTGCTGGTGCTGAGCGGCGGCTTGCCGTTGCTGGCCAGCGACATCGTGCGCGCCGACGAGATTCGCGCCGGGTTGCGCGACGTCGACGAGAACTGGGTGCCCAGCGTCACCATATGGCAGGTCATGCGGCAGGGATGGGCCGCCGTGGCGGGCCTCATGTTCAATTTCTTCGTCATAGGCCTGACGTTCTGGCCGCTCGCCTCGGGCTTGGGCTTGGGGGTCGTGCCCAAGCCTTTGCCGTACCTGCTGGTCGCGCTGGTGGCGTGGCAGGTGGCGACGCGCGTGCGCGAGGTTTCGGGCGGCATGCTCGAGACGTTCTATCGCGTGGCGCTGCCGGTTGCGGCCACCATCATGCTCGCGGCTCCGGCGCTCGCGGCCGTGTTCCCGGCTGCGAACAGCACGGTGCTCTCGGCGCTGTCGTACGTGGGCATCGCCGTGCTCAACGTGCTGGGGCTCGTGGTGCTGTTCTGGTCGGCCAAGAGCTCTGAGGTCGGTTTTTCGAAGATGTTCGCGGCCTTCTGCGCGAGCTGCGCGGCCAGCATGGCCTTGGGGATGCTGACGTTCCAACTGCTGGGATCGGACGCTTCGCGCGGCGTCGCCCTGGTGCTGCTGGTGGCGTACCTGGCGGCCGTGCTCGTTGCCGAGGCGTGGCGCTTGGCGAAGCTGCGCCGGGAGGCGGGCTTGGAGGCGGGTGCGAACGCGCCGGCAGCCGAGCCGGCGTGCGACGACGACGCGCTGGCGGGCGGGGACTGACGGCTGCTCACTGTCGGCCCGAAAACGCGTTTCGGGGCCGAATTCCGCGTTTTTGGGCCGACAGTGCGTTCGGGTTTCGTTCGAAGGCGCCGAGCGGTGCTTTCGGCGCGGCCCTGCATGCGGCGGGGCCCTGCCTGCGAGGGAGGTGCTTCGCGCGGTTCCTGTGCTGATTTTGGATGACCGCTCGTCCATCGTTTCCCCTTGTCTCGCGGTGGGGGTATCATTGATTTCGACAGTGATGGTTGCCGTGTCGTCGGCGGGCGCGCGGCCGACTTCCTAGGAGGAATCATGGACAAGCATGTGTACGAACTACTGAACGATCAGATCAACAAGGAGCTGTATTCCGCCTACCTGTATATGTCCTTCGCCGACTACTACGAGGACGAAGGGCTCAAGGGCTTCGCCAATTGGTACATGATCCAGACGGCCGAAGAGCGCGACCACGCCCTGATATTCCGCAAGTACCTGCTGGACAACGGCTGCTCCGTGAAGCTGAAGGCCATCGACCAGCCCGACAAGACGTTCTCGACCTATCTGGAGCCGCTGGAGGCCGCGCTCGAGCACGAGAAGTACGTCACGTCCCTCATCAACGACATCTACGCCGCCGCCCACGACGCCAGGGACTACCGCACCATGAAGTTCTTGGACTGGTTCATCGAGGAGCAGATGGAGGAAGAGGCGAACGCCGAGGACATGATCACGAAGATGAAGCTGTTCGGCACCGACGCCAAGGCGCTCTACGACTTGGACAAGGAATACCAGGCGCGCGCGTACTCCGTGCCCACGCCGCTCGCAGGGGAGTAGCGCTTCGGGGAGCTTCTCCGGCAGGGGGTCGGCGCCGTTTCGGGCAACAGCCCGGTTTTCAGGCCGATGAAGAAGAGGCCGCAAGCCGTTTCGGGCTTGCGGCCTTTTTGCGCGTGGTGGGCGATAACGGATTCGAACCGCTGACCTTGTGCGTGTAAAGCACCTGCGCTCCCGCTGCGCCAATCGCCCTTGATCTGCGCCTTGCGGCGGCAGAGCGTTCATTCTCCCACAGAACGCGGCTTCGTGCAACGCGGCTTGGGCGCGCGTGCTTTGGAAACCGTGCTTTCGTCTCGGCAAAAGGGGGCGCCGAGCTTTGGACGAGGCTGCGTTTCGGCCAGCCGCAAGAGACCCGGGGCGCTCGGGCGGACGGACCTACTGAGGTGCGTGCGCGTTGCGCGACGCGTTTTCGAAGGGAAAGGACCTTGACGGCCGGGCGCGCGAAGAAGCGCGCTCCTTGCCGCGACGGGTTTTCCACCGTGCTTTTTTCGCGGGCGAATTCGCTTTTTATTTTTGCGCCATCAGGCATTTCGATCCCCTCGTTTGATTTCCGTTGGATATGCGCTTGATTCGCGTTGGCCGCGTGCAAGGTCGGGACGGTCGAGGCGTTGGAAACGTGCAAGGTCGGCGCGGTTTCGCGTGGGGTGCGGCAACGGTTCCCGGGCAAGGTCGCGGATGCATACTGGGGGCACGGAATCCCAGATGCGGAGGCAGCGATGAAACGAAGGAAGACGACGATAGCGGGTATCGCCTGCGGCGTGTTGTGCGCGGCATGCGTGTTCGCTTATGTGCAAAGCGTGCGGGGCGACGCGGAAGCCGCCCGCGCGGAGGCGCTCTCCCGTTACGGAGGGGAGCAGGTGGAGGTGTGCGTGGCGCGACGCGACGTGGCTGCGGGCGAGAAAGTGGACGCGGCGGCGATCGAAACGAAGCTGTGGGTGGCCGACCTGCTGCCCGCAGACGCGGCCCGTGCCGCATCTGACGTGGTGGGACGCACGGCCACGTCCTCCATCCTGGCCGGCGAGGTGGTGTCGCTCAAGCGGTTCGGCGAGGCTTCGGCGACGGTGGACGTGCCCGCAGGGCTCGCAGCGCTGAGCGTTCCGGCGAAAACGGTGCAGGCCGTGGGCGGGGCGCTGGCCCCGGGCGCGCGGGCGGACTTGTACGCTTCGGGCGACACGTCCACGGCGGCCGTGGCACGCGACGTGCTGGTGCTGGCCACGAGCTCGAGCGCCGCGGACGGTGCGGCTTCGGCCGACGTGACGTGGGTGACCGTGGCCGTGGAGCCGGAATCGGTGCAGGAGATCATCGCGGCGTCGCGCAAGGCGGAGCTGTACTTCGCGCTGCCCGCCGCCGACGGCGGGTCGGGCGGTTCCGGGAAAGCGGAAAGCCGGGCGGACGCTGGAGCGGAGGGGTCGCGATGACGTCGTCTGTGGCGCTGTGCGCCGATGCCGAGAGCATCCGGCGACCCGACCTCATCGGGCTCGCGGGCGAGAATCTGGCTCGGCAGGAATGGCTCCGCCTGTTCACGTCGGGCGAGGACGCGCGGCGGTTCCTGCGCGGCGATCGCAGCGTGAGCGAGGCGTGGGTGGCGGGATGCGACGACGTGGAGCCCATCAACCTGGCCGCCGCCCTCAAACGGGATCGCGCCGATTTGCGCGTATGCCTGTTGGCGTTCGAGGGCACGGGATCGCTGATGAGCCGCGCGGCTGCGGCCGGCATCGACGCGTCGCTCACGCGCCAGGCGTTCGTCGACCGCTATGCGCAGATGAAGCGGAAGCACGTGGACGCGACGGGCGAAGGGCCCCGGGGAGGGTTCGTCGCAGGCTCCGAAGGAGCACCCGGCGACGTGCGCTGGCCGCCTTCCGACGGAGGTTTCCAGGGACGTACGCCCGCGCCGCGCCTCGAAAGGGGTTCGAGCGCACACGGCTCGTGGCGGGGGACAGGTGCGGGAGCGGGCGATCTGCGATGCGAAGAAGGCGTGGATGCCGATCGATCCGAGCCGCGTTGCGCCGCGCGCGTCGCGCCGGCCCCGGCTGCAGGGAGACCGGCGGTCGCCGCGAGCCGCCGGGCGTTCGTGCTGCCGGTGGTCAGCGGCAGCGGCGGAGCGGGCAAGAGCACGGTTTCGACGCTATCCGCGCTGTTCGCGCAGGGTTTGGGGTACCGCACGCTGCTGCTCGACTTCGACCTGCGCTTCGGCGACGTGCACGAGCTGTCGGGTGTGCCGAACGCGCTCGGCGTGGACGAGGCCCTGGCTGCGCCAGCCCGCATCGCGTCGCTTGCGCCCGACGGGCTCGTGCCCGCCGTGCTGGCCGCACCGAAGCGGCTCGAAGACGCGGAGGCGGTGGTGCGGGAGGCGCCGCGCCTGCTGGACGAGCTGCAAGGCCGTTTCGACGTCATCGTGGCGAACACGGGGGCCTCGTGGGCCGAGGAGCACGCGCTGCTGCTGGAGCGCTGCTCCAAGGCGCTGTTCCTGGTGGACCAACGGCCGTCGTCGCTGCGCGCGTGCCGGCACGCGCTGGAGCTGTGCGCACGGTGCGGCATCGCCACGGGGCCGTTCCTGTTCGCGGCGAACCGCTGCGCCAAGGGCGCTCCGCTCACGTCCATCGACGTGTCGTGCGCCCTGCGCGGTGCGGCCGCCGTGGAGCTGCGCGAGGGCGGGGGCGAGGTCGAGGAGCTCATGGGCGCCGGGCAACCCCTCGACCTCATCGCCGCGAAGAACGATCTGTGCACGAGTTTGGAGCATGTGCTAGTGGACGTTCTGCCCGGTTGCGAGGGCCGCACGCTGAGCGTGGCGGAGCCGAGTGCCGGACGGGCGGAGCGACGGTTCGGCAGGAACCGCCGACGCGGAGGAAGGAGGGGCTAGCCATGTCCCTGTTAGAGCGGGTGCAGCAGGCGGGAAACGGGGTGGGGCCGCGCGACGGGCTGCGGAGTGCTCCCGGGCTCGATGCGTTGAGAGACCAGGTGCAGGCGCTCGTGTCGGCCGATGAAGTGGCGGCCTTGCAGGCCGAGAATCCCGAGCGGGCTCGCAACGAGGTGCGCAGCGCCTGCCGCCGCGTGTTCGAGGGGCCTGATTGGGCCGCCGTCTCGCCGGAGCGCCGTGCGCGCCTCGAAGGAGAGCTCGTCGACGCGGTGTTCGGCTTCGGCCCTTTGGAGGGCCTGCTGGCGGACGACACCGTCACGGAGGTCATGGTGAACGGTCCCCGGAACGTGTTCTTCGAGCAGGACGGACGCCTGTTCCGCAGCGACCGGGCGTTCGACGACGAAGGACAGCTCCGCGCGCTCATCGACCGCGTGCTGGGGCCTTTGGGCCGGCGCATCGACGAATCGTCTCCCATGGTCAATGCCCGTCTTCCACAAGGGCACCGCGTGCACGCCGTCATCCCGCCGCTGGCGCTGGACGGCTCGGCGCTCACCATCAGGAAGTTCGCGCGCCGCGTGATGACCTTGGAGGACATGGAGGCCGGCGGGTCGTTCGACGCGGCCATGCGCACGTTTCTGGTGTGGGCGGTGCGGGCGCGCAAGAGCGTGGCCGTGTCGGGCGGCACGGGCTCGGGCAAGACCACGCTGCTGAACGCGCTGTCGTGCGTCATCCCGCACGAGGAGCGCATCATCACGATTGAGGATTCGGCCGAATTGCGGTTTTTGGAGCACCCGCACGTGGTGCGCCTCGAGGCGCGTTCGCGCAACGCGGAGGGGCTCGGCGAGGTGACCATCCGCGATCTGGTGACGAACGCGTTGCGCATGCGGCCCGACCGCATCGTGGTGGGCGAGTGCCGCGGGGCGGAGGCCCTCGACATGCTGCAGGCCATGAACACCGGTCACGACGGATCGCTCACCACGCTGCATGCGAACTCGCCCGAGGAGTCGGTGGCGCGTCTGACCACGATGGTGCGCTATGGCGCCGATCTGCCTGTGGACGTGATCGAGGCGAACATCGCCAGCGCCATCGACGTGGTGGTGCAGATGGCCCGCGCACTGGACGGCTCGCGGCGCATCGCGGAGGTCGTGGCGCTCTCCTTCGATCGCGATAGTCGGCGCTGCGTTGCGGAGCCCCTGTTCAAGCGGGGCGAAACGGAGGATTGCGGCCGATGGTCGGCCGCGCCGTCATGGACGGCCGACCTGCCGGCGCGCGGCTGCGCACGGCTCGGGGAGGTGGAGGCGTGGATGCGCGCATGCTGCTTGGCGGCCTGAGCCTGGCCCTCGCGTTCGCCGCGGCGACGCTGCTGGCCTCGGGTTTGCGATCTGCCGTGCCGAGCCGTCGCGACGCGGCGTCCGTCGCGTGCGGGCCCGACGCGCCCCGGTCCGGGCGTTTGGCATGGCGGGTGCGCAACGGCTTCGCGTTGACGGCGCCGCTTGCCGAGGCGTTGCTGCGGAGCGCGCGCGTGAGGCGGTTCGCCGACGACGCGGTGCGTCTGCTGGCCGAGCGTCGCTACGTCACCACCGAACGCGCGCTGCTCTCATGCGTCGTTGCGGCGTGCGCGGCGCTCGGATTGGCGGCTCTCGCCGCAACGCGGAGCGTCGTCGGCGCTCTTGCCGCCGTGGCCTGCGCGCTGGTGGCGACGGGGTGGCGCGTTCGGTCGCAATGCGACCGTCGTCGCGAGGGCGTTCGGGACGCGGTGCCCGACGTGCTTCGGTCGATGGGCACGTGCTTCGAGGCGGGCTTGTCGCTGCAGCAGACGCTGTCCCAGGTGGCGAGCGAGACGAGCGGGCCTTTGCGCACCGTGTTCGCGCATGCGGCCCACGTGCTGGAGGCGGGCGGGAGCGCCGAGCAGGCGCTCGAGGACGTCAAGCGGGGCTCCGGCGCTTCCGAGCTCGCGTTCGTCGCCGTGGCGCTGGACGTGCAGCACCAGACGGGCGGCAGTATGAGGCAGGTGCTTGACGCCGCGCGCGATTCGGTGGAGGGAGAGCTCGCCCTCAAGAGGTCGCTCAAGGTGCAGACGGCCCAGGCCCGCCTCTCGGCCCAGGTGGTGAGCATCATGCCGTTCGCGTTGGTGGCGGTGTTCTCTTTGGTGAGCGAGGACTTCCTGGCGCCGTTCTTCGCCAGTCCGGCCGGGTTCGCGCTGCTGGGGCTGGCCCTGGGCATGCAGGCCGCGGGCGTGGGCATGGTGCGGCGCGTGCTGGCCGTGGGGGCGGCGTCGTGAGCGGGGCTGGCGGATGGGCGGTTTCAGCCTGCGCCTTCGCCGCCGCGGCCGGGACGATCCTCGCCCAGGCCGCGATGCGGGGGCGCCAAGCGGCCGCGCGGCGCCAGGCGGCGTTCGGCCGCGCGGCCGGAGGCGGCGTTGCCGGAGATGATGCGGGCGGATGCGCCGGCGCGGTGGTGCGCTATGCGGTGGGCTTGAGCCGGCGCATGGCGTTCGGGGCGACGCGCCCCGTCACCCCGCGGGCGCGGCCGCGCGTTCGGCGGGACGGGCCAGGCGTCGAGTGCTCCGGACGCGTGAGCGCCTGGTTCGCCGCGCATGTGCGGAAAGCGGGCCTCGCTGCCAAGGTGAGCTGGGAGGGCTACCGGGAGAGCCGGGTGCGCATGGCGCTCGCATTCGCGCTTGGCGGAGCGCTTGCAGGGGCGATGCTGTCGAACGAGCTCGCGCTGTTGTTGGGCGCAACGGGGCTGCTGGCGGGCGCTCTGGCGCCGCGCTGGGCCGTGCGCTCGGTCGAACGGCGCCGTGCCCAGGAGGTTGAGCGCGACCTGTCGGAAATGCTGGAAGTGGTGGCGCTGGGTCTGCGCGGAGGGTTGTCGTTCGACCGCAGCTTCGAGCTGTACGGCATGCACTTCGCCACGCCCCTCGCCCTGGCGTGCGCATCGGCCCGCAGACGGTGGTCGTTGGGGTTGTCCACGCGCGACGAGGCGCTGCGCGAGCTGGCGGCCTCGTACGACTCCGAGGCGCTTGCGCGCGTCGTAGAGAACGCGGTGCGGTCTTTGAGGTTCGGATCGTCGCTGGCCGAGAGCCTCGAAGCGGCGGCGGCCGAGGCGCGTGCCGAGCATCGGGCGCGCATGGAGGAGCGGGCGGCCAAGGCTCCGGTGAAGATGATGATGCCCACGGGCGCCCTCATCCTGCCGGCCATGCTGCTGCTGGTGCTGGGTCCGGTGCTGTTGGAATTGGCGAACGGGTTTTAGGCGGAGCGGGCGTATCGAGCGGATCGACGGGTGTTTTTCGCGGGATTGCGTCGAGGTTTTGGGAAGCGGCGGTTTTGCCGGTCGATGGGGCTGCATCAAAAGTTGCCAAAACACCTAGGGCAAGGGCTCTGCCCTTGCCGTTTACCGGGGAAACGTCGCTTGTCGAGCGGCAAGGGCAGAGCCCTTGCCCTACGCGATGAGCGAAAACGAAGCTTTTGATACAGCCCCAAGGCGGCGAGCGGCGGCTTGCGTCTCCTACGAGACGGTGCTTTGCGGTTTATACGACCTAGGAGGAAGGGAGTGCGCGATGGAGGTTCGGAAGACGGGCGCGCTTTGGGCGCGCGGCGGGAGGCGGCTGGCGGGCGGGTTGCTGGCTGGCTGGCGCGAGCGGAACCGCGCGGCGTGGCCGCGCTGGTCGGCGGCGTGGCGGGTGCGGATGGCGCGGGCGCGCGGCCAGGGCACGACGGAATACGCCATCTTGGTGGGTGTGCTGGTGGTGATAGCCATTCTGGCCATCGCGGTGTTTCGGCCGAAGCTGCAGGAGCTGTGGGACGCCATTGCGAGCGGCATCAACGGGTTGTGACGGGCATGGCCGGCTTGCAGGCGAGGCTATCGCTCGGGTCGTTCGCGTGCTGCGTTCGGAGAAAGCCGCGCGCGCCGTGCCGCCGGCGCGTGGCACGGGCGGTGTCGCTTGCGGCGCGCGGCGGGGAGCGCGGCCAGGGAACGGTTGAATTCGCGCTGGTCACAGCTGGGTTGCTTGCCGTGGTCGTGGCGTGCGGGGCGCTCTGGCGCTCGCTTGAGGGCGGTTTGTTCGTGGAGCACGCGCTGACGGCGGCGTCTCACCACGTGCAGGGCGTCGCCCCGGGGGCGGTCGCGGACGTGTTTCTGTATTGACGGAGATCGAAAGGAGGCGGACATGGTCGGGCGGATGCCGCAGGGGATCCCGGCGCTCGGAGCCGGGAGCAGGGAGCGAGGACAGGCGACCGTCGAAGCGGCGGCGCTCGTCCCCGTGCTGTTCGTGGCGCTGCTGCTTCTTCTGCAGCCGGGCATCCTGCTGTACGACCGCATGGTCATGCAGGGCGCGGCGGCGGAGGGTTGCCGGCTGCTCGCCACCAAGACCGGCGCGCTGGGCGACATGGACGGCAGCTGCGAGGCGTTCGTGCGCCATCGGCTGGGAGCGGTGCCGCCACACGACTGCTTCCACGTGCATCGCGGCGGATGCAGCTGGGACGTCGAGCTGGCGGGCGACGAGGGCTCGCAGACGGTGAGCGTGACCGTGGGCAACGACGTGCGGCCATTGCCGCTGCTGGATGCGGGCGCCGCGCTGCTCGGCATGACCGATGCGGCGGGCAACCTGCACCTGGAGGCGACGGCGTCGATGCCGACGCAGCCCGCATGGGTCGACGGGGCCGAGGCGGGGCGCGATCCTGCCGGGTGGATCGGGGCGTGGTTGCGGTGAGGCGGAAGATGATGCCGGCGGCCCGCGTTCCGAAAGCCGCGTCCGGGAGCGCGCGGGCGAACCGGTTGCGGCCGCTTTCGCCGGGCCGATGCGGGGGCCGTGCGCGCCAACCGTTCGGGCTGTTCCGCGACGAGGACGGGTTCACCACGGTGGCCGTGGCGCTGGCGCTGCTTGTAACGCTGTCGCTCGTGTTCACGTCGGCGCAGGTGTACCGCGTGAGCTCGGCGTCGGCCGACGTGCAGGACGTGGCCGATGCGGTCGCCCTCGCGGCCGAGAACGAGGTGGCGGAGTTCATGATCGTCGTGCGCGTGTGCGATGCCGTGGCGCTGTCGCTCTCGCTCACGGGCGCGGTGGTCGCCGGCCTGGGCGTGGCGGCGCTGTGCACGCCGGCGACGGCGGGCGCGTCCGGAGTCCTGCTCGATGCGGCTCGCAAGGTGGTGCGGGCGCGCGACGCGTTCGCCGAGAAGGCTGCCGCGGGGCTCAACCGCCTGCAGAAAGCGCTGCCGTTCCTGGCGGCCGCCAATGCGGCGTCGGTGGCGTCGGCGAACAACGGTGGCGCGATGGGCGCGTCGTACCTGGGGCTGGCCGTGCTCGTGCCGGCAGACGGCGAAGAGCTGTCGGTGGGGGCGGTGGAAGGCGCCGAGGACCTGGTCGACCAGGCCGAGCGGGAAGCCGACGACATCAAGCAGGCCGCCGCCGAGGCCGAGGAGGCCGCGCAGGAAGCGGCTGCGTGCAAGGAGCGCGCGTTCATGCGCGACTGCGGCGACGCGCCGGCGTACTGCATGTACGAGCGCGCGGCGACGCTCGCCGGCATGGCGGGAGCGGACAACCCCCGCTACGCGAGCGTCGACGTCTGGTCGTTCTCCGTGGCGCTCGACCGCGCCCGCGCCTATTACGCGTGCCGGTTGGCTGCCGAGGAGCCCGAGGGGTCTTCTGCGGAGGAGCGTGCCCGCTCGGCCCTGCGCGAGCGCTTCTACCGGTATGCGGCCGCCGAGGTGGAGCGCGGCTACGTGCGCGAGACCGCCGACTCGTTCGAAGCGTTCTTCCCGCATCTGCCGAAGAACACGGCGGAGATGCGCCAGACGAGCCTCTACACGGAGGCGGTTTACCCCGTGACGGCTGACGAAGGCGGGCAAGCGGTCGTGCACGCATGGCCGGGATGCCCCGAGGCGGCGGGCGCAACGGGGACGGCCTCCATCGCGCAGATGGAAGCCGACGATTGCCCCGCCTGTCCCGCCTGCGGCTTCACGGCCGCCAGCATGGGGAAGGTGGCCGCGGCCTCCACGTCCATCGAGAACGGTTTCGAACACCATTACGAGGCCGTGGCACAGGCGGCCGACGAGTACCAGAAGGCGCGCGCGAAACTCGACCCGCTCGCGGCCGAGGTGAAGGGCAAGGCGGGCGGCCTACTGGACCGCTGCCTGGACGTGCTGCGGCGCGCAGGCGGCATGCGCATCGACGCCGCGCCTCCCGGCCGGTTCGGCGCGGTGGCCTTCGCGGTGAACACGAACGCGGCCGCAGCCTCCACCGGCTTCGCCAACGGATACGTGAGCGAGGCGGGTGCGCTGGGCGCGCGGGCGGCCGTGTCGGCGGCCACGCTGGTGGCCGAGCCGTCGGACGAGGGGCGAAACGTGGTGTCGTCGCTGCTCGACGGCTTGCGGGGCGAGGGCGGCGCGGCGACGGGCGCGCTCGGCGTGGTGCTGGATTGCTGGTCGGGGCTTTTGGGTGCCTACCTCGAGGGGCAGGGCGCCGTGCAAGGCGCCATCGAGCGCGCGGTGGACGCGCTGCCGTTCGCGAGCGCGAGCGGGCTGGGGTCGTGGGCGGCGGGCGCGTTCGGGAAAGCCGCGGAGGCGCTGGGCCTGGAGCCGGCGAAGCTCGACGCGCTGAAGCCGGTGCTGGTGAACACGGCGCACGTGGCCTCGGCCGACGACGCGTCGTTTTCGGCGCGCTTCCTCGCCGTGAAGGCGCAGGCCGTGGCGCACCCGCTCGCGTCGACCGACCTGTTCTCGTCGGTGGTCACGGCGGCCGAGGCGGCCGCCGTGGAAGGGGTGGCCGGGCTCGACGGCACCGTCGAGATCGCCTCGGTGCGGCTGTTCGGCGACGACGGGCCTGCCATCCCGATAACCATCGCGTTGCCGCAGGCGGCGAAGGACGCGGCCGCCGATTTCGCAAGCGGGGTGGCCGACGGTGTGCGGTCGGTGTACGCGCAGGTGACGGGGGTGAGGACGTGGGAATGACGTGGAAGCGCGCGCCGTGCGCCCGGGCAGCGCGGAGACGGGGCGCGGCCGAGCGCGGGCAGATGACGGTGGAGCTGGCCGTGGTGTTTCCGGTGCTTGTCGCCGTGGCGGTGATCGCGGTGAACGCGCTGCTGTTCTTCTCCGAGTGCGCGGCGTTCGATCGCGTGGCGCGCGAGGCGGTGCGCGTGCACGCCACGTCGCCGGCCTACGGCCAGGGGCTCGAGCAGAGCCGCGCGCAGGTCGCCCAGACGGTGGAGCAGGCGTTCGACCGGCCGTTCGAGGCCACGCGCGTGGCGGTGGAGGGAACGGGCGGCGGGCACGCCCGGTTCACGGCGACCATCGAGTTCTCGCCGACGCTGTTCGGGATGGGCTTGAAGCCGTCGGTGTTCGGCGTGGCGCTGCCGCCCCTGCAGCATGAGGTGTCGCTCGCGGTCGATCCGTACAAGCCGGGGGTGCTGCTGTGAGCGCGCTTCTCCGCCGCAGGCGTCGGGCGGCGGCCGTTCTGGCGGCGCTGCTCGCGCTGGCGCTTGCGGCGGATGCGGTGCTGAAGGCCGAACGCCCGGGCGTGGCGCACGAAGCGGCGGCCCTAGCGGCGGACGGATGGGACGCGCGCGGGCTCCTCGCGTTCGGCGAAGGGGAGGGGACGGCGGGGGATGCGAACGACGCGTATGCGGTCGAGCCGCTGCCCGAGGGCTTCGCCGAAGAGGTGATGCCGCTTGACGGGTACGCCGACGTGCGGGTGGGCGCCGAGGGGGCGGTGGTGGGCTTCACCGTGAACGCAGAGCCGGCGCGTGCGTTCGAGGAGGTGCGGAGCGCGTTGCGCGAACGCGGTTGGACGTCGGTGCCCTCGGGCAGCGATGCGGGCGGCTCGTTCGTGAAACGTGCGGGGCCGCGCACGTGGGCCTACGTCGCGTGCGTGCGGACGGGAGAGACGACGAGCGTCGTCGTGCAGTGCGCGGCGATCGATGGGAAAGGACGAGCATGATGGAGAAAACGGAAGTCGGCACGCGAGACCTCGCGTGCCGGAAGGGGACTGCTTCGAGCGAGAGGCGCGTGGCGAAGAGGGCTCCGGAAGGATTGGGGAGGCGGCGGTCGGAGAAACCGGAGAGGGTCACGGTTTCCGCAAATCCCGAGCAAGCGAAGCGCTTGGAGAAGCGCACGGCGCTCACGCTGGCCACGCGCGGGAGGCGCAAGGCGGCCGGTCTGCTGTTCACCGGGCCGAACGACAAGGCGTTGCTGCTGGTGTCGTGCAACGACGTGCACACGGTGGGCATGCGCCATGCCATCGACGTGGCGTTCGTTGACCGGGCGGGGCTCGTGGTGGAGGCGCACCGCGCCGTGGGGCCCCTGCGCAGGCTGCGCAACGCCAAGGCCGTGGCCGTGGTGGAGCGGTTCGCCTCGTGCGACGCGCCGTGGTTCGCGGTGGGCGACCAGGTCATGATCTCCAGCGGAAGGGAGGCGGCGTTATGAAGACGTGTCCGATATGCCGGGCGCGCACGTTCGACGACGCGGAGGTGTGCTACGGGTGCATGCACCGTTTCGATAGCGAACCGGTGCGTCGACCTGCGGTCGAAGAGGACGTTTGGGAGCCCGACGAGGCGGTGGCGCGGCCCACGATCGGCGATGCGGCAGCGGGCGAAGAGGCTCTCGGGGAGGAGCGGCATCCTGCTCGCTCTCGTCCGGCCACGCGCCTCGACTTGGTGGAAGCCGCAGGTCGTGCGGAGACGCGCCCGGTGGACGGAAAGGAGCCGGAACGCGAAGGGAAGCACGCCTCGCCGGGTGCCGGGCGGTCGCCTGCGCGAGCGCGGCCCGAGGCGGATCTTGCGCCGCAGCGTGCCGAACAGCACCGGGCGAAGGCCGTGCGCTTCGACGACGGTGCGGGGCGGGCGCTGCCGGCGTCTCGCGCGGCTCCGGCTGTGCCGTTCGACGGTGCCGGCTGGATCGTGCGCTTCGAGTTGCCGGGATCCGCCGCCTCTTCGCTCGAGCCGCTCGACGGTGGGACATGCGCGCATGAGGCGGAGGATGGGCGCGACGCGGCAGCATGCTCCCTGGTCGTCAGCATCTGCCCGATGCGAGCGGACGCGGTGCCCGCCGACGGCGCGTCGGCGCGAGGGGCGAGGACGTTGGAGCTCGGCGGCATGCGAGCCGCGCAGGCCCTCTTCGCGAGTTCTGAGCCGAAGCGGCGCGCCGGGTTCGCGGGCGCGACGCCCGTCGCAGCGGGCGAAGGCGGAAAGTCGTGAGCGCCTCGATGGTCGCTGCGTTCGCGGCCGTCGGCGGAGCTCTCGGATGGTTCGCCGTACCCGGTGCGAGCGATGTGCTGCTGCGCCGGGCGCGCGCCCGCGCCGACGCCTGGTGGCGCGACTCGCTGGAAGCCTACCGGGCCTTCAAACGCGAGCATCCCGACGTCGAGCCCTCGAGCTCGGCGCGCGGAGTCGAAGGGGCGGTGGGCATATGGCGCGACGAGGCGTTTTCCGCCGGTCTGGCGGGGTCGCTCACGCAGGAGCGGTTGCGATCGCTTGCCTCCGCCGGGTTCAAGGTCGACGGGTTGGCCGCGGCGGGCACCGAAGAGAGTCGCCGCCTGCGTTGCTCGTTTCGGGCGCGCAAGCGGGATCGCGCGCTTTGCGCGCTGGCCCTGGCCGCTGCGGCGGCGACTGCGGCGGCGTTCGTTTCGAATGCGATCGCCGCCGCGTTGCTCGGCCTGTGCGCCGCGGCTATGGCCGTGGCGGTGGTGTGCGACGCGCGGGCCCGCATCATCCCGCTCGAAGCGTGCGCGCTCGTCGCGCTGGGGGGCGCGGCCTTTCAGGCGGCGGTGCGGGGGCCGGAAGGCCTTGCCGCCGGGGCGCTGTTCGCGCTCGTCGTGACGGGAGGATGCGCGCTGGCGAACCGCCTGTTGCGCGTGCGCTGTCCCGGCGGTGCCGTGGGGCGCGGGGACGTGCGGTGCATGGGTGCGCTGTCGTTGGCCACCGGCGCCGGCGCGGCATGCGGCTTCGCGGCGTGCTACGCGCTTGCGGGTCTCGTGGCCTTGGGCGGATGCGCGATGCGCCGGTTGAAGCTGGGCGACGGGATGCCCATGGCGCCGTTCCTATCGGCCTGGCTGGCTTGCGGGGCGGCGGCGAGCGTGGCGCTGGCGTAAGCGCATGGCGGCGCTCGTCGCGAAAAACGTGGAAGAGCGGGCCCAAAACGGGGCCCGCGAACATTCAAGAAAGGACTGTCTATCATGAAAAAGGAAAACAACCTGGTGAAATGCAGCAAGCTGAGAGCGCTCGCCGTGCGTGGCGAAGAGGGCGGCGGATCCGAGATCGTGCAGACGGTCATCGTGCTCGGCTTCGCCGTGGGGCTGGGGGCGGCGCTCATGCTGCTGCAGGGCAACATCCAGACGGCCATCACCACGGCCGGCACGAACATCACGGACATGTTCTCGAAGGTGACGTCCGGTGCGGCCAAGTAGGCGGGCCGAACGGGGCGGGAGCGCCGTCGTGGCCGTGGTCGCCATGCCCATCCTGCTCACGTTCCTGTTCGCCGCCATCGACTTGGGGCGCGTCGTGTTTTTGGGTTCCGAGGCGGGCGCGGCGGCCCATGCCGTTTGCCGCCGTGTGACAACGCGCCCCGCATCGGCGTCCTCGCCGGACGAGCTGCGCGAGGCCGCGGTGGAGGCGGCTCCGTCGCTCGCCGGCGAGGGGCTGGACCTGTCCATCGACGTCGGCGTGGGCGACGTCGAGGAATGCGCGCTCGCGTACCGGCTGTACGACGACGAGGCCGGCTCGTTCCTCTCCCGCACCGTCCGCACGCGCACGCGACCGGTGGAGGCGACGGTCGCCGTGAGCGGCCGCTATCTGACCCCGCTCGGCGCGCTGCTTTCCAAAGGGGCGGGCGAGGCGGCGTTTCGCTGCTCGGCGCAGGCGCGCGGCTCGATCGACGAGACGGCGGAGGGAGCGGGCGCATGAGCGCGCCGCGAAGATCTCGCGCGTCGCAGGCTTCGGAGCGGGGGAGCGAGGTCGTGCAGTCGGTGGTCGCCGTGTCGCTCGTGCTGCTGGCGGTGTTCGCGGTGGTGCAGGTGGGCGGCATGATGCTGTCCATCAGCCGGCTCACGGCCGATCTTTCCCGCGCCTGCCGGCAGATGGACACGGCGGGCCTCGCGCTCGCCGCCGATCGGGAGCGCTTCGTGGCCGAGGAGGTGCTCGGCGCGGCGACGCAGTTGAAGCCCGAGCTGCTGCAGGTTCGAAACGTGAGGATGTCGGCGGCGGTCGAAGAGGGTGCGGGGCAAGCGCCCGGGCAGGGAACCGCTTCGGATGCGGATGCCGGGGTCTTGCAGCGAACGGACGCCGCGCGCGTGTCGTTCGACGTGGCGTACGAGCTGCCCTCCTTGGCGGCGTTTCCCGGGCTCGCCCATCGGACGATCGCGCGGCATGTGGTGTGCGAACACGTGGAAGGCCGGGTCGTGGAAGTGGGGGTGGGGCCGTGAGCTGCGGGATGATGCGCGTCGCGGCCCCGCACGCTGCGGGGCAGGGCGGCCGGCTGCTCGAGCCGGGCGAGCGCGGATCCATCGCGCCGCTTGCGGTGATGGCGGCGCTTCTGTTGTTCTCCGTGCTGGCGTTCTCGGTGGACCAGGGCATCGCCTGCGCGGTGAAGACGGGGCAGGAGAACGCGCTCGATGCGGCGCGTGACGCCTGCTTCGACGCCTCGTTCGCGCTGGCGGCGAAAAACGACGAGGACCCGGGTCTTGCGGTTGCGCGCCGCCTTGCGGAAACGCTGCGTGCGGAGGGCTTCCCGGGGGAGGTCGACGTGTGGTTTTACGAAGTGCCGAAAGAGGACCTGCCGGCTTCGCGGCGCGTTTGGGGCATCGCGGTGCAGGTGCGGGATCAAGCGCCCACGGTGTTCGCGCGCGGGTTCGGCGTCGCGTCGCTGCCGGTGGCGTCGAAACGCGTGGTGGTGGCCGAGCCGTTCGCCGGGTCGGAGGTGTGGCGCCCCGACGTTGCGGGCGGCGAGACGTTCGAACTGCGTGCGGGCGCCGAGGCATCGGCCTTGGCGCGAGCGCGGCTCGCGCGCCTTGACGAATGCCCAATCGAATTGGAGCGCGAGGTGCGCGCCGCCGTCGCGGCGGCGAGCGGGGCGCCCGAGAAGGAGGAACCATGATCATGCAACGAGCAAGGGAGCGGGCGGGCGGCGCGTCCGGCTACGCCAGCCGCGAGAGTGCGGGCCCGGCGACGGGCGGCGCGTCGGGCTCTGCGACCGAACGGCAGGAGCGGCCCCGCCGATCGCGCGGATCTTCCGCCGCGCGCGAGGCGCAGGATCCGCAAAAGGCGAAGAGCCTGGCCGCCGTTGCGGCGGTGTCGGTCGCGGTGGCCCTGGTAGCTGCTGCGTACGGGACGTGGGCGGCCCTGTCCGCGCAGGCGACGGTGGCCGCTGCGGGTGCCGACGCCCAGCCGACGCTGGTCGCGGCCGCCGACGTACGCGCCGGAGACGTGCTCGCGGCGTCGTCGTTCGAAGTGCGTTCGATCCCGCGCAGCCTGCGCGTGCAGACGGCGCTCGGGGCCGACGCCCTCGAGGGAGGCGCGTCGTTGCTCGGCCAGCGAGCGCTCGTAGACATGCCCGCGGGCACGCAGGTCACGCCTGCGGCCGTTTCGGGCCGTGCCGACGGTGCGCGCCTGTCGGCGGTGCTCGCGGCCGGCCGGCAGGCCGTCACCGTGGCCGTCGATGCCGAGTCGGGGCTCGCCGGGCAGCTGCGTCCGTCCGACCGCGTGCGGGTGGTGGCCCTGGAAGGCGCGGCGTCTGGAGAGGTCCTCCTGGCAACGATCTGCGACGACGTGCGCGTCGTTTCGCTCGACGGCGACCGGGTGGGCGAAAGCGGGACGTACGCGTCCGTGACGCTGGAGGTGACGCCTGATGAGGCCGACGCCGTTCGGGCCGCGCAATGGGCGGGGAAGGTGAGCCTCGTGCTCATGCCCGCGTTCGCGGAACCCGCGCAGGAAGACGCCTCGCCGGATACGGCGGCGGACGGCGCGAACGAAGCGGAGGAGGCCGTCGATGGATAGGACGCTCGAGCGCGCGCTCAAAGCGGCCGTGCGCGACGAGGTGGCCGCGAAGCTGGGCGGCGGCGCAGCGGGGCCCGACCAGGTGAAGGCGTTCGTGGTCGAGGCGGTCGAGACGTTGCGGCTCGACTACGGCGCGCATCTGGAGCCGGCTGAGGCGGACGCGCTCTGCCGCGCGATCGTCGACGACTTCCTCTACTACGGCCCGCTCCAGCCGTTGCTCGAAGACGGAACCATCACCGAGGTGATGGTGAACGGCGGCGGCGTCGACCTTGCCGATCCGGCGCTGTCCTATTTGCCCCCTATCGTGTACGTGGAGCGGGCGGGCAAGCTGGAGTACCGTCCCGACGTCGCGTTCGACGATGCGGGGCACGTGCGTCGGATCATCGACAAGATAGCGGAGCAAGCGGGCGTTCGCTGCGACGAGGCGCATGCCATGGGGTGCGCCATGCTGCCGGGGGGCCGGGCGCGCGCCACGTACGTCGTTCCTCCGCTCGCCCCCGACGGGCCGGCGCTCAACCTGCGCATGTTCAAGGAAGACCTCATGAGCATGGGCGACTTGGAGCGGGCCGGCGCGCTCACGGCCGCCATGTCGGATTTCCTGCGTTCGGCCGTGGCGGCGCGCTGCCCCATTGTCATATCGGGCGGCACCGGATCGGGCAAAACCACGCTTCTCAACGCGCTTTCCGAGTTCATTCCCCCTGGCGAGCGCGTGATCACCTTGGAGGACACGCCGGAGTTGCGGCTGCGCACGCCGCACACGGAGCGCATGCAGACACGCGAGGCGAACGTGGAGGGCGAGGGGGCGGTGGGCATGCGCGAGCTGGTGGCCATAGCGCTCAGGCGCCGTCCCGACCGCATCATCGTGGGCGAGTGCCGAGGCGCGGAGGCCTACGACATGCTGCAGGCCATGCAGACC
This sequence comes from Gordonibacter massiliensis (ex Traore et al. 2017), assembly GCF_019731765.1. Lineage (NCBI taxonomy): Bacteria > Bacillati > Actinomycetota > Coriobacteriia > Eggerthellales > Eggerthellaceae > Gordonibacter > Gordonibacter massiliensis (ex Traore et al. 2017). The sequence continues at coordinate 696,778 of NZ_JAASIO010000001.1, forward strand.
GACCACCCCGGTTCCATGACCACCGTGCATGCGAACGACCCTGGCAACGCCATCAGCCGCCTGCGCACCATGGTGGGCTACGCGGACGGCGACCTGAACCGCGAGGTCATCATGCAACAGATAGCCGAGTCGCTGTGCGGTGGGCTCGTCGTGCATGTCGAGCGCCTGCAGGACGGGAGCCGGCGGGTCACGAGCATCGTGGCCGTCGACCCGTTGCCCGAGGGCGGAACGGTCATCCCGCGCGCCGAGCTGTTCGCCTTCGATGTGGAAGGGGTGGACGACGACGGGTGGGTGATGGGCGCGTGGCGGGCGCGCGGCATCCAGCCGCAGCACATCAAGGAGCGCATGAGGGCCGCGGGCGTCTGGTACGACCCGGAATGGTTCTTTTCGACGTGACGCCGGGCGGGTGGTTGGCGATCAGAGGAGGAACGATGGTGTACATAACGGTATCGACCGCCATCGCGGCGGCATGCGCCTTCCTTGCGGCGAAGGTGCTGGCCTTCGTCAGGGAAGGTCGGCTGGAGCAGCGCAGGCGCGAAGCGCTCGTCGGCTCGAGGGGGCAGGCCGGGCGACAGAGGACGGGCGCTCGATCGGAGGGCAGGTCCCAGGCGGGCATCGAGCGCGACACGCCGCTCGCCAAGCGCCTGCACGCTGCCGGCATCGGCATGGCTCCCCGCCGGTGGATCGCGCTCGTTGCCGGTGCGAGCGCGGCGGCGGGGTTTTGCCTTGCGGCGGCAAGCGGCATCGCGGCGCTCGGACCGGTGGCAGCGGCGGCGATTCTCGTTGCGGCTCGGTTGCTGGTGCGCCGACGCTCGCGCACGCGAAGCGACCTGCTCGACGTCCAGCTCGCCCATGCGCTTCCGCAGATCGCGGCCGGCCTGCGCGGTTCGCTCACGCTCGAGCGGGCGCTGCGGGTCGCCCTCGTGCACATGGACGACCCGCTGCGCGGCGAGGTGGCGCACGTGCTGGCCGACGCGACGTACGGCATGCCCTTGCACGAGGCCCTCGAGGCGATGGCGCGGCGTACCCAAAGCGCGGACGTGAAGACGCTCGCCTCCGCGACCAGGATGCGCCAGGGCAGCGGCGGCAGCGTGGCAGCTGCCCTGGCCATGATCTCGTCCCGCGTGAACGCCCGCTTGAAAGCGGCGCGCGAGCTCAAGGTCGAGGTGGCCGGAACGCGTTTGGCCAAGTGGTTCGTCGCGGGTGCCATGCCCGTCATATTTTTCGTCATGTACGCGACGAACGCCGATTTCGCCCGGTTCTATGCGACGGAGCCGCTCGGCTGGGCCGTGCTCGGCATCGCGGCGGTCATGGAGGCGGCCGGCCTTGCGATGGCGCATGCGGTCACGTCGCTCGATCGGCGATAGCGACGGCGGGCAAACGGAAAGCGAAGGGGGACTCAGATGGAAGGTTCGTGGCTGGCGATCATCGTGCTTCTGGCGTTCGGGTGCGCGGCGGGGTGCGTCGCCTACGAGGGGCTGGTGAGGCGGTACGCGCCGCCGCGCGTCGAGCGAGCGGCGGGTTCCGCTGCAGGGGTTTCGCCGGCACGCGGGGGTGCGGGCGGGATCCGCAACTTTGGGCGGCGCCGCGCGGGGGCGGCTGGGACGGGCGCCGGCTCCGGTGAAACCGGTTCCGCGGCGCATCGCGGTGCGCCCACGCGTTTCCTCGCTGCGGCCGGACGGCGCATCGAGCGGGTGCTCCCCATGACGCGAGCCGACGGCGATTCCTACCGCACCCTGATCATGCGGGCCGGCTGGCGCCTCGAACCTGAGACATGGCGCGCCGCGCGCATCGTTTCGGCTGCCGGATGCGGGGCGTTGGCGTGTGCGTCCTCCCTGACGATGGGCGGTGCTACGCCGACGGTGGCATGTGCGGCAACGGCGGTGGCGGCCGTTGCCGGCTGGACGGCGCCGCGCATCGTGCTCGCGCGCGCCATCGCGCGTCGACGCCGGCTGATCGAGGCGCAGCTTCCCGACGCCATGGGGCTTCTGGGTATAGCCATCGCGGCCGGGTCGCCCGTGGAGCAATGCTTCCGCGAAGTCGCCCAGAACCTGGAACAGCCTCTTGCGGACGAGTTCGAGGCGGTGGACCGCGAGGTGAACCTGCTGGGGCATTCCCGCGAGCAGGCGCTCGACCATCTGGCTGCCCGCTGCGAGAGCCGGGACGTCTCGGCTTTTGTGGCGCAGCTCGTGCAGGCGGTGAGCCAGGGCTCGTCCATCGCCGAAGGCCTGTCGTCCCAAGCCGCCCTCGCGCGCGAAACGGCGCAGGCGGCGGCGCTCGAGCGCATCCGCAAGATGCCCACGAAGCTGGACGTGATCCTGTCGTTCTGCTTCCTGCCTCCGACGATCGCGCTCGTCGTGGTGCCGACGGTGGTGGATCTGCTGAAGTTTTTGAACGACACGCTGCGATAAGGGGGTTCGCTATGGGAACGGAACAGGGAAGTCGCGGGTCTGCATCTAGCGGAAGACCGCGGTTCGAAGAAAGGGGCGGCACCCCGTCGCGCGCCGAGGCGAGCGGCGTTTCGCCGAGCTCCGAAGCGCGTGCCACGCGGGCAGGCTTCGATGCGGACGGTGCGTCGCCCGATGCGGGCGCGGTAGCGGAATCTTCTGACGTTGCGCGACCGGGCACGCCCCCGTCGTGCGGACGGAGCATCGCGCGGCGCACGTTTCTGGGATTGGGCGGGGCGGCTGCGCTTTCGTTGCTGTTGGCGCCGCGCCTGGCGTGGGGCGGCGTGGGCGGCGGGAGTTGGGGAGAGGTGGGCGCCGTGGCGCACCCCGGGTCGCATTTCGGGTACGACGGCGGGTGGGGCCACTCCAGCAACGGGTGCGTGTGGCTCGCCGTAAGCTGCAATGCCACGGTCGGTCGCATGACCGAGCTGTTTCTGGAGATGAGCGTGACGTCTTACTACGCCAACGGCGGCATCTGGTCGCCCACGTGGTTCACCGACTATCCCGACACGCACGTCGATTCGTTCGTGCGCAACGAATCTGGGGCGTGGATGTCCTCCACGAGCGGTTTCTACGACACCGTCTACGACTGCGCTTCGTTCCAAGGTCCCTACGCCACTCATGCGCTGCGCGTGCGTCGCGAGGCGTGGGACTGGTGGGCTTGGGCGGGCGTGAGGGCCTGGTGCGATTCCCCCGACAGCGCCTACGGCATCGACACGACCGCCGAGGCTTCGCAGCTCATTCCCCGTCATCCGCTGGCGGACGATCGCTCATGGCAAGGGAAGATCGCGACCCTGCGCCCCGAGGCCGCGCCGCATTTGCGCCTCGACGCTTCCGAGGGCGGTACCGCGAATGGCACTAACATGCTGGCGTGGGGCGCGTCCGACTACACGAACCAGCATTGGCTTGTGCTCACGAGCGCGCAAGGCCGCACGTGCCTTGTTCCTGTGCACACCGGCAGCGCGCCCCTTTTCGCCGACGTGTCCAGCAACGATTGGAACGACGGCGACAACGTGCACCTCTGGCAGGGCACCGGCGGCTGGAACCAGTCGTTTTGGCTGCATGATCTGGGCACGGGTTACCATCTCATCGTGCCGGAGTGCTCGGGCTGCGCGTTCGACCTCTACGGTGGCGGCCAGGCGAACGGCACGAACGTCGTGCAATGGAACTGTTACGGGAACTGGGACAACCCCAATCAGCACTGGATGCTGGAGGAACCGCTTTTCCGCGAGCGGGAGCCGGGCGCGATGACGCTTTCCGGCATCGACGGGGCGGGGGAGGCGGAGCCGGGGGCCGTGCTCGCTCCCGCGGATCCCGATCAGGCGTGCCTGCCGCGCAACTACCCGGGAACCGCCGGAATGTTCTACCGCTACGCCTGGTATCGGGGCGTTGCGCCGGGGGAGCGCACCGTGCTCGCACGCGAGGCGAGCGAAGACCCTGCGTACAAGGTGACGGAGGCCGACGAGGACGCGTATCTCACCTGCGTCGTGAAGGCGCACGCGCGCTACGGGGACGTGCCGTACCGGGGCGAGGTGGCAACCGCCTCGGTGCGGGTGCGCTCGCGCCATGCTCGCATCAGGTTCTTCGCGGACGGCGCGGGCGAGCCGTGCTTCGTCGACGAGGCGGAGCGCGGATGCTCCTACGAGCCGCCTCGGGCGGCGCAGGCCGCCGCCGTGAAGCCCGGTTGCTCAGGAGTCGACGGCTGGTATCGCGATGCGGGCTGCGCCGAGGCCTACGTTGACGGCTCTTTGGTCGAAGGCGATCTCGACCTGTTCGCGCGCAACCGCGTGGAGCTGTCGTACGCCATGGCCGGCTCCTCGTGCCTGCTGGCCTCCTCGCATGCGTACTTCTTCGACGAAGCTGCCGAGCATCCGTTGCTCGATCCGCAGGTTCTGCTCCCGCCGCCCGCGTCGCTCCATTACGGAGACCGCGTGACGTTCGCCCGCGGAGCGAGCGCGTGGTACGAGGACATGGGGCGCATGCGCGAAGCGTCCTGCGCACCAGGCGCCTACGCCGACGCCGACGCTTCGGGTCCGCTCATGCGCTCGGCCCGCCTCACCCGCAACACCGTGGCGTATCTGGTCTGGCGCACTCCCGCCTACGACGGCATCGCGCTTTCATGAAATGAGGCGTTAAGTCTAACTCTTGAGTAATACTAACTTTAGCGTTATAGTGAAAGGAAAGAACCATGCCTCCGAAACCGTTCGAGATATATCGTCGGCTTTTGCGAGAGGGTTGGCATGACGATGGCTGCACGGGCTCGCACCGAAAGCTTTCCAAGGGCGACGCTAGGATCGTATTGCCGATGCATCGTGGAGAGATGGCCAAGGGGATGTGGGAGAGCGTCAAGAAAGAAGCAGGTTGGCGGTAAGTCTCATCGGAAGGAGCAGACGTGAGGTACACCTATCCAGCACTCATTGTCAAGGACGAGTGGGTTGGCTACTGTGCTTACTTGAACGACTTCGGCACCGTCACACAGGGCGATGATATCCAAGATGCGGTGGAGATGGGCGCCGATGCCCTTTGGATCATGATCGACGATTACCTCCAGTTGGACAAACCCTTGCCGAAGCCGACCTACCCCGAAGAGCACGAGGGTCTGCTCGTTGCCATTTCGGTGGACGTTGCCACGGAGCGCGGGCTGCTCACCACGAAGATGGCGGCGGGTTTGCTGGGCGTGAGCGACTCGCGCGTGCGGCAGATGGTGTGCTCGGGCCAGCTTGCCTCCAAGAAGATCGGCCGCGACAACTACGTCTACCTGTGGAGCGTCCGCGAGCGCCAGGCGAACCCGCCGAAACCGGGCCGCCCCAAGAAGAAGGCCCTCGCGGAGCAGTCGTAGCGCTCGGCGAGGGCTCATTCGCAGGCGGGTTGACCTGGGCCCCTTATTACGCGGCCGTTATGCTCGCGGCGGCATTGCCGCCGGCCTCCGACGAGCGCATGCGCACGCGGCCGGCCACGAGGGCCACGGCGAACAGAGCGGCGGCGAACAGCAGCACGATGCCCATATCGCCTAGCACAGGGGCAACGGACGCGAACGACATATCCGTCAAGTGCACGCTCTTGCTCACGGCGTCGGTGTACCAGGATGTGGGTATGAACCGGGAAACCGTCTGGATCTCGGGGCCCATGAGCTCGATGCTGATCCACGCGCCGCCCAGAAACGACATCACCATGCCGGTGATGTTGCCCACGGCATTCGCCATCATCTCGCTCGCGCCCAGCTGCCCCAGCAGGAAGCCGATGGTGAGCGGCACGAGCGCGAACACGAACGCGCAGGCCAGGGTCAGCGCGACGGCCGCCGGGGGCACGTCCGCAAGCGACGAGCCGAACACGGCCAGGCCGATGCCGCTTGAAATCGCCCACACGAGCGCCGTGACCAGCAGGCTGGCCCCGGCCTTCTGCATGCCCAGCCGCAGGCTGCTCATCGGCGAGACGAGATTGCGGCGGTACAGGTCGGTGCGGTTGAAGGCGCTCATGAGCAGCCCCACGCACACCACCACGGCGGCCGTCATGGTGTAGGTGCCCCACTGCAGGTAGAAGGCGAACTGGTCGGCCGGCGCGGCTCCGCTCGGCGTCTGCATCGTCTCCACTTCGGCCGTGGCGGCGGCAGCCTCGTCGGCGCGCGCCAGCACGGAGGCTGCGGGCGCGCCGGGCTCGAGCGCGGCTGCGGCGCGCACAAGGCCCAAATACTGGTTCACCTGCTCGTCCACCAAGGTGCCGGCCATGGTGCCGTAGCTGAACGAAGACTCCAGCGTCGGTTCCGCATCGCCGGCACGCGCGGCCTCCATGAATTCCTCGCCGTAGCCCTCCGGCACGATCAGCAGGTAGCGCACCTGGCCGGTGGCCACGGCGTCCTGCAGGGCGAAGGGGTCATCGGCGACTTCGACCCTCTCCCCCTGCTGGCTCAAGAAGGTCGTCAAGCTCTCGGAGAGCGGGCTGCCGTCGCGGTCGATGACGGCGAAGGGCGCCTTCGACGCGGTGTATTCGGTGCCGTCGACCCCCACGTTGATGCTGCTGGTTATGAACACGCCCATGAGGCTGAGGAACCCGACGTACACCAGCAGGTACACGGGGTGGTTTGCGACGATGCGCAGGGCTGCTTTAAAGGCTTGCATAGCGCTGCCTCCTTACGAACAGGGCGGACACGGCGAACAGCACGGCGGCCATCGCCAAGAGGATGCCGGCTTTCTGGGCGAAGGGCGCGAGCGAGTCGTAGTAGTACAGGCTGTAGAACAGATCCGTGACCACCTTCGCGGGGTTCATGGAAGCGAGCAGGGGATAGTTCCTCGTTATGCTGTCGGCCAGCTCCATGCACGGCTCGCCGTACAGGCCCGCGAACAGCGAAAGGAAGCAGGTGAGCGCGGTGAGCAGGCCGGTCTTCACGCCCATACCGACCTTCGGCAGCGAGCCCAGCAGCGTGCCGAGCGCGGTGGACAGCAGCGCCGCCACGGCCAGGGCTGCCGCGCATAGGCCCTCGCGTCCGGAGAAGTCGATGCCCACGGCGAAGCGTATGTACAAAAACGCCACCATGAGGCACAGAAACGAGATCAGCCAGCTGGCCGCCAACGTGGCCGCGAGCGTCTTGCCGCGGCTCGTGGCGCCGAGGGCGCGCCGCGCACCCAGCGGCGAGAGGTTCGGCTGCGCCTCGCAGATGGCCAGCATGCCCACCTGCCCGCAGAACAGCGCGGCCATGCCCAGCAACGCGTAATAGTAGCGCACCGACTGCGCGGGCTCGGCGTGCGTGAGCGATACCTGCTCGGTGGCGTCGCCGTGGGCGAGCGCGTCTTCGATGCGGCCGGGGTCGGCGAGCGCCAGCGGGTTGTTCTCGGCGATGCCGGCGATAAGGTCGGCATCGCGCACGTAGGTGTTCACGACGGTGTTCAGGATGGTGCGCCCGATCTGCTCCACTCCCAGCCCGCCGGAGTCGGGGGTCACAAGGAGCAAGGGGTCGCCGTTATCGTCGACCGAGAGGACGCCCTGCACCTCATCGGCAGAAAGCGCGGCGCGCGCCTCGTCGGCGGTCGCGAACGCGCGCACGTCGAGCAGCTGGTCGTCTCCGGGCTCGCCCAGCTCGTCCACGACGTCGGCGAAGGCCGAGTCCTCGTAGGCGGCATCGGCCACCACGCCCGTGGGAACGGGGTCGAACGCCGTGGCGCTGTCGAGGTTCGAGAACATGAACATGAACATGGTGGACAGGATGATGGGGAAGGCGAGCGACCACACGAACAGCTCCCGCTTGCGCGTGAGCACCGTGAGCGCCCCCTTGAACACGTTCCACATAAAAAAGCTCCTTAATCGTTGACGCACCTGTCTAGCTAAGTCAGCGAGGGCGTTCGCGGTGCTCGAGATTGCCTCGTTGCGCGGCCGAGCGTGCTTTCGCACGTGAGGGTAAGCGCAAAAGGGGCAAGATCGTGCGCCGCGAACGGCCGCAGCGTCGGCCCGTTCCGTCGGCCGGTAGGCCGACGGAACCTCCTAGTCCCTCAGCTCTTTGCCGGTGATCTCCAGGAACACGTCGTTCAGCGTGGGCGGCTCGGCGTAGATGCGCCCGGTGGCCACGCCGCGCGCGGCCAGCACCGCCAGCACGTCGGCCACGTTGTGCTGCCCGTTTCCGCAGGCTGCCTCCAGCATGGCGCCGTCGAACGTCGCTCCCGCCACGCACGGCAGCGCGCGCAGCGCCTCCAACACGGCGTCGTCGGCGGTGTCCACCTCGATGCGGATGCGCTCGCCCGTGCCGATCATGGCCTTCAGCTCGTCGTTCGTGCCGGTGGCCAGCGCGCGGCCCTGGTCCATGATCATGATGCGCGTGCAGATCTCCTCCACTTCCTCCATGTAATGGCTCGTGTACACGATGGTGGAGCCCTGCGCGTTCAGGCGCAGGATGCCCTCGAGGATGGCGTTGCGGCTCTGCGGGTCCACGGCCACGGTGGGCTCGTCGAAGAAGACGAGTTCGGGCTTGTGCGCGATGCCGCACGCGATGTTCAGGCGGCGCAGCAGGCCGCCCGACAGCTTCCGCGGGCGGTACTTCACGTAGTCCTCGAGGCCCACGAACGAGATGGCCTCCTCGACAAGCGCGGCGCGGCGGCTCTTGTCCCGCACGTACAGCGCGCAGAAGTAGTCGATGTTCTGCTGCACTGTCAGCTCCTCGAACACGGCCACGTTTTGGGGCACGATGCCGATGCGACGCTTCAGGTCGTAGCGCGCCGGGGTCATGGCCTCGCCGAACAGGCTGATGGAGCCCTTGTCGTACGTGAGCAGCTGCAGCATGCAGTTGATGGCGGTGGTCTTGCCCGAGCCGTTCGGCCCCAAAAGTCCGAACACCTCGCCCGGCGCGATGTGCAGGTTGAAGTGGTCGAGCGCTATCACGTCGCCGTAGCGCTTCACCAGGTTGTCGACGGCGATGATGTCTCCCATGGTCTGTCCTCTCTCGAAACCGGCCGCCCGCGCAGGCGGGCTGGGCGGGCGGCTCGGCCGCAGGGCCGATGCCGGATGCTGGATTCATCATCGCGCGTCGCCGCATCCGCCGCCAGTGAGCGGCGTCATCGATCGACCCGCGCGGCATGACAAATGTCACGACTTCACCTGCCTGAGATGCCACAAGCTGTCATCCTGAGCGAGCGAAGCGAGTCGAAGGATCTTCGGCAAAGGAAGTCTCCCGTTCTCGAAGATCCTTCGACTCGCTTCGCTCGCTCAGGATGACAACGGGGGTACTCCGCTCGGGATGACAACGGGGAAAGATGTTCCGCTCGACCTCAAAAGGGGACAGTCCTCTTTTGAGACATCCCGCCGCTGCGGCGGCGCGCGACCTGTTACCATGGCCCCATGGAAAGAGTCGTCGACAAAGCCATCGTGCTCGTCTGCTGTTTGGCGGGCCTCGCCGTCGTGCCGTGGGAGCCCCTGCTGCTCGTGGCCCTGCTCGTGTCCGTGGTGGTTGCGGCGGCTGCCGAGGTGCTTCCGCGACGTTTCTGGGCGCTGCCTCCGCTGGCGTTCGCCCTCGTCGCGCTCGCACTGCCGGCCTTCGCGCTGTTTTTGCCCCTCGCGGTGTACGATCTTGCGCGGGACGACCATCCCGCGGTGCGCGCGTGCTGGGCGCTGCCGGCGCTGGCCGCGGCCGTGCGCCTGCCGCTTCCCGCCACGTTCGTGCTGTTGCTAGGCTGCTCGCTGGCGTTCCTGCTGTCGTATCGCACCCATCGCTCCCAAACCGAGCAGGCCGCCTACCGCCGCCTGCGCGACAGCGTGCAGGAGACGTCGCTCGCGCTGGAGGAGAAGAACCGCGGGCTGCGCGAGAAGCAGGACCTGGAGGTGAAGCTGGCCACGCTGGCCGAGCGCGGCCGCATCGCACGCGAGATCCACGACAACGTGGGGCACCTGCTCACGCGCTCCATCATGCAGGTGGAGGCGCTGCAGGTGGTTCATCGCGACGACGAGCGGGTGCGCGGCGAGCTGGCGCAGGTGGGCGCCACGCTCCACGAGGCCATGAGCACGGTGCGCGCCAGCGTGCACGACCTGCACGACGACGCGTTCGACTTGGAGACGCAGCTCCGGGAGGCGGCGGCAGCCTGCGCGACGCTCGCCGTGGACGTCGACTACCGCGCCGCCGACGTGCCGGCCGACGTGGGCTACTGCTTCATCGCCATCGTGCGCGAGGCGCTGTCGAACGCCGCCAGGCACTCGGACGCCAGCCGCGTGTCCGTGTCGGTGGCCGCCTATCCGGCGTTCTACCGCCTGGTCGTGCACGACAACGGCTCCGTGCCGCCGCCCGCGGCCCTGCTCGATCGGCCGGGAGCCGAAGCGGCGACGGTTGCCGCCGCCGGGCGCGGCATCGGCCTCGCCACGATGGCCGACCGCGCCCGCGCGCTAGGCGGCATGCTCCGCATCGACTACGACCAAGGATTCAAAGTGTTCGTCACCGTACCGAAGGAGGACCTCGCATGAGCGATACGCCAGCCGACCCCATCCGCGTGTGCATCGTGGACGACGACCCGTTCGTCACCACGTCGCTCGCCACCATCCTGGCCGCCGAGCCCGACGTAGCGGTGGCGGGCGAGGGCCACGACGGCAACGAGGCCGCGGCGCTGTTCGAGCGCGAGCGTCCCGACGTGCTGCTCATGGACATCCAGATGCCCGGAACCGATGGCCTGGCGGCGGCCGAGCGCATCCTGGCCGCGCACCCGGACGCGCGCATCGTGTTCCTCACCACGTTTTCCGATGACGAGTACATCGTGCGCGCGCTGCGTCTGGGTGCGAAGGGCTACCTCATCAAGCAGGAAGTGGCCACCATCGCGCCGGCGTTGCGCACGGTCATGTCCGGACAAAGCGTGCTGGGCGACGAGGTGCTCGATCGCGTGGACGCCCTCGTGAGCGGCCTTGCGGCGAGCGGGGCGGCCGCGCTCGCTTCGGCTCCCGGAGCGGAGAGGACCGGGACGGCGTCTCCGCTCGACAGTCTGTCCGAGCGCGAGCGCGCCATCGTGGAGCAGGTTGCCGAGGGCCTGGACAACAAGGAGATAGCCGCCGCCCTCTACATCAGCGAGGGCACCGTGCGCAACCACATCAGCGCCATCCTGCAGAAGCTCGCGCTGAAGAACCGCACCCAGCTGGCCATAACGTACTATCGCGCGCGGTAAGCGAGCGGACGACCGAACGATGTACGGCAACCTCCGTAGGGGCGATCTCCAGATCGCCCGGCGCGAGGGGTTCCAAACGGGGAAAAGCGATGCGGCGAGCGCACCGTGCGCTCGCCGCAAGAAAGTCGACAGGCCGACGATCGTCGCACCGGGCGATCTGGAGATCGCCCCTACGCGCAATTGCCGTGCATAGGCAACCGGTAGATCCCATTCGCACCACCGATGGCGCGTGGGTTGCTTTCAAACCACTTCATGTAGTGCATGGCCGTTTTCCGAACGTTGCCGAAAAAACTCGCCAAGGCGCTCTGGCGTGTGCTATGATGCCTCTTGTAAATGATGCTTAAATCATACCAATTAAAGGAGCACACCCATGGCCCAGAGCAGCGAACTGAAGGTTTCCGGCATCGACGTGACCGTCGCCTACACCAACGAAAGCGATCAACCGGTGACGGAGCACGAGATAGAGGCGTACGTGGCCCGCGCCCACGAGCAGCACCCCCATCAGGTGCTGAGCTTCCTGAAACTGGATGTGGACGGCGAGGACGTGGGCATCAGCTACGGTTTCGAGCCGCTGCCGTTCGACCGCATCCGCCGCATCACGGGCTACCTGGTGGGTACGATGGATCGCTGGAACGACGCGAAGACCGCCGAGGAGTCCGATCGCGTCAAGCACGGCGTCTCGCGCGACGAGCGCGCCTTCACCTGCTCGAACGGCTGCTAGCGGGCGTTCTTGGCAATCCGGCCGGACGCGCGTCGGAACGGCGCTCTTCCGTAGGGGCCGTATCAAAAGCCTCGCTTCGTTCGATTTGTAGGGCAAGGGCTCTGCCCTTGCCGCTCGACAGGCAACGTTTCCCCGGATAGACGGCAAGGGCAGAGCCCTTGCCCTACGAGGCGGTCGCGAAGAGCGTGCATCTGACGGTTTTCGCGACCGCCCCCTCAACAAGCAGCCCCCCCCCTCCCGATCGAGCAGGGTGCTGCGAGCGTTTCTCTAGCCCAGGATGCGGGCGAATTCCTTCTCGGCGTCTTCCTGCAGCTTCGCGTCGATGGCCACGTAGGCGTCGAGCAGCTTGTTGCCGGCCTCGGTCAGGGTGCTGCCGTGAGCGCCGTCGCGATCGAGCAGCTGGATGCCCAGCGCCGCCTCGGTGTCCTTCACGATGCGCCACGCCTTGCTGTAGGCCATGCCCATGCCCTTGGCCGAGGCGTTGAGCGAGCCCGTCTCGCGCACGCCCAGGCACAGGTTCGCTATGCCGCGGCCGAACAGCGATCCGCTCTCGGAATCGGGGTTCATGATGGACAGCCTGATGGTGGGCTTCAGGTTCGCCAGTTCGCTCATAATCTTGTCCTCGTCCTTCTCTTTTCCGGGTCCGCCGCGGTTGCGGGAACCGTCAATCGTTTTGCCCGGAGGTCGCCGCGTCGAGCCTTTCCAGGAAACGCAGCGCCGCCGCCTCTATGTCGTCCGTGCCGTTGTCTATAACATCGGCGAAGCGGATGGGCAGGTCGTCGAGCTGCGCCAAACCGCTGGGTATGTCGTGCTTGCCCGTCTCCTGCGCGATGAGCTCGTTCAACGCGCAGCCGGTGAGCGCGGCCACGTCGGCGGGCAGCGGCGCGCCGGGCTCCAGGCCGTGCAGGGCGCGGTACACGTTGTCGCCGAACTTCGCCCAGTGGGCCGTGCTCGCGATGAGCACGGGGTTCTCGCCGCGCAGGTTCTCGGCCGTGCGGTAGGCCACCGCCGTGTGCGGGTCCAGCAGGTAGTCGTGCTCGTCGAACACGCGCTTGATGGTGTCCAGGCACGTGGCGTTGTCGATGGAGTCCGACGCGAACGCGGCGCGCACCTGCGCGAACGTGTCCTCGTCCACGCGGAACGCGCGCTTCTCGCGCAGGTCGGCCATCCACCCGGCGATGGCCCCCGCGTTGCGGCCCGTGAGTTCGAACAGCTGGCGCTCGAGGTTCGACGACACAAGGATGTCCATGGACGGCGACGGCGTGAGCACGAAGTCGCGGTCGGCTATATCGTAGGTGCCCGTGTTGATGAAGTCGGTGAGCACGCGGTTCTCGTTGCTGGCGCAGTACAGCATGCCCAGCGGCACGCCCATGCGCTTGGCGTAGTAGGCGGCCAGGATGTTGCCGAAGTTGCCGGTGGGCACGCACACGTCCAGCTCGTCGCCCAAGCCCAGCTTGCCGTCGGCAACGAGTTGCGCGTAGGCCGACACGTAGTACACGATCTGGGGCATGAGGCGCCCCCAGTTGATGGAGTTCGCGCTGGAGAGCGCGATGCGGTGCTCGGTCTGCAGCTTTTCCGCGAAGGCCTCGTCGCCGAACACGTTCTTCGCGCCGGTCTGGCAGTCGTCGAAGTTGCCGCGCACGCCCCACACCTGCACGTTGCCGCCGCGCTGCGTGGCCATCTGCTTGTGCTGGATGTCGCTCACGCCGCCGTCGGGGTACATGACGCCGATACTCACGCCGTCCACATCGCGGAAGCCCTCGAGCGCGGCCTTGCCCGTGTCGCCCGACGTGGCCACCAAGATGAGGAAGTCGTGGTCGAGCTCGCCCTGCTCGCGCAGCTGGGCGGCGCTGGCGGAGAAGAAGCGCGGCAGGCATTGCAGCGCCATGTCCTTGAACGCGCTCGTGGGGCCGTGCCACAGCTCCAGCACGTGCGTGTTCGCGGTGAGCGAGGTGATAGGGCAGATGCGCTCGTCGTCGAAGTTGTCGCCGTAGGCCTGCTCCATGAGCGCGTCGACCGTCTCGTTGGGCAGGTCCACGCCGAACGCCCGGTAAATGCGCGCCGCGCGCTGCGCATAGGGCAGCTGCGCCAGGGTTGCGATCTCCTCCAGGGAGAGCTCCGGGATGCGCTCGGGCACGTACAGCCCGCCTCCCGCCGCCAGCCCGTCGACGACGGCTTCCGTGAACGTGACCGGGCGTTCGCTCGCCCCTCGCGTGTCGATGTACTGGTTTGCAGCCATGTCCTGCGCTTTCTGCTCGAATCCCCTCGACCTATTATCCATTCACAGTATACTATGTTCCGAAAACAACGAGCGCGGCGCGAACGCACGTTTTTCATCCAATACCCAATTCCTGCAAGCCCGTTACCAGTCGGTTGTGAAATTTCATTTGTCATGCGTCACGTTACACGTTATATTAGGATGCATGATAAAGACGTTTGCCGACAAAGCCACGGAGGCGCTCTTCTGCGAAGGCGTCTCGAAGAAGCTTCCTTCCGAGGTGGTGGGGCGTGCGTTGCGGAAATTAGACATGCTCGATGCCGCAGTGTCGGTGGAGGATATGCGGGTGCCTCCCGGCAACAGGCTTCATGCTCTGCAGGGTGAGCGCTTCGGGCAGCACGCCGTTTCAGTTAACGATCAATGGCGTATCTGCTTCAGGTTCAAAGGCGAAGATGCCTACGATGTCGAGATATGCGATTACCATTAAGGCGGTGAAGAAGATGACTGAATCCAGGAACATGCTGATCGTGTCGCGGAAACCAACGCATCCGGGCGAGGTTCTGCGCGAGGAGTTCATGCCGGACTGCGGTCTGACCGTGTCGCAGCTGGCGCGCAGGCTCTCCATTTCGCGACAATCGGCGAACGAACTGGTTCGCTGTCGGCGTTCGGTGAGCTCGGACATGGCGCTGCGCCTGTCGCGGTTGTTCGGCACGTCGCCCGAGTATTGGCTGAACCTGCAGCGCAACGTCGATTTGTGGGATTCCCTCGACCTTCACCGGGACGACATCGAGCGCATCGAGCCGCTGTCTTGGTGCTCGGCGGGCTGAGCCTCTGTCAAGGGCTCGTCCAGGGCCTTTCCGTTTCGCAACGAATCTCCGGCGCGGATTCGATCCGGGTGGCCCGCGTCTAATCTGGCCTCGATTCCATCGGTTGAACGGGAAGCGAGGCACGGCGATGGGCGAAGGCGAAGAAACGCGGAACGGCTCCGACGGAAGCCGTGTCTCCGAGGGCGGCACCTCGAAAAGCGGGCCGCCTATGGGCATGACGATGCACGGCGCGAACCTCAAGCGGCGGTTCTTCGTGAGCCTTGTGCTGACGGTGCCCGTGTTGCTGCTGTCGTCGCCCATGGGGATGGCGCTGCCTATCACGCTTTCGTTCACCGGGTCGGACTGGGTCGTGGCGGTGCTGGCCACGGTGCTGTTCTTCTACGGCGGCATGCCGTTTCTGCGCGGGGCGGCAGACGAGCTCAAGGAGCGGCACCCAGCCATGATGACGCTCGTCGCGCTGGGCATCACCACGGCTTACGCCTACAGCATCTATGCGTTCGTTCTGCGCTCGGTTCTGCATGCGGACGGTGCGCACATGGACTTCTTCTGGGAACTGGCCACGCTCATCGACATCATGCTGCTGGGCCATTGGGTGGAGATGCGGGCCGTCATGGGCGCGGGCGACGCGCTCAAGGAGATGGCCGAGCTGTTGCCGGCGCAGGCGCACGTGCGGCAGCCGGACGGCTCCTTCGCCGACGTGCAGCTCGACGAGGTGCGGGTGGGGCAGACCGTCATG
Source organism: Gordonibacter massiliensis (ex Traore et al. 2017) (assembly GCF_019731765.1). Taxonomy (NCBI): domain Bacteria; kingdom Bacillati; phylum Actinomycetota; class Coriobacteriia; order Eggerthellales; family Eggerthellaceae; genus Gordonibacter; species Gordonibacter massiliensis (ex Traore et al. 2017). Next base: position 712,348 of record NZ_JAASIO010000001.1, read on the forward strand.
GTGGAGGCGGGCGAGAAAGTGCCCGCCGACGGCGAGGTGGTGGACGGCGAGTCGCAGGTGAACGAGGCGCTCGTCACCGGCGAGGCGCGCGAGGTGGAGGCGCGGGCGGGTAGCACGGTGTTCGGCGGCTCGCAGAACGGGTCGGGCACGCTGTACGTGCGCGTGACCGGCACAGGCGAGTCGGGTTACCTGGCCCAGGTCATGCGGTTGGTCTCGCAGGCCCAGCAGGAGAAGTCGCGCGCCGAGGTGCTGTCGGACAAAGTGGCGCGCTGGCTGTTCTACGCAGCGGTAGGGGTGGGTTTGGCGGCGTTCGTGGTGTGGCTTGCCGTCACGGGCGACGTGGGCGACGCGCTCACGCGCATGGTCACGGTGTTCGTCATCGCATGCCCGCATGCGCTCGGCTTGGCCATCCCGCTTGTTGCGGCTCGCTCCACGTCGATCGGCGCGCGCCACGGTCTGCTCGTGCGGCGTCGCCGCGCGCTCGAGACGGCGCCCCGGGTGAACGCGGTCATGATGGACAAGACCGGCACGCTCACCCAGGGCGACTTCCGCGTGGTGGACGTGCGCGCGATGCGGGATCCGGCAAACGCCGCCGACGCGCTTGGCGGGCGCGAAGAAGGCGGCGGTCGGCTCGACGGGCTAGACGGAACGGGCGGTGCGGGCGACGGCCGTGCGGAAGCTGCGGTTGGCGCGCGTGCGTCCAGCGCTCGCGGTGCCGGTCGCGCAGGCGCGGCCGGCGGGGCCGACCGGGTTCTCGCTTTGCTGGCGGGCCTCGAAGCGTCGTCGTCGCATCCGCTGGCTGCGAGCATCGTGGCCGAGGCGCGCGAGCGCGGCGTGAGCCCCGCATCGGTGCGCGACGTGCAGGCGGTGGCCGGCGTCGGCGTGGAGGGCGTGCTCGACGACGGTTCGAGCGCCCTCGTCGCGAACGCGCGCTATCTGGACGAGCGGCGCATTCCCTACGACCGCGCCTCGTTCGAAGAGCTCTCGGGCCGCGGGCTCACCGTGAGCTACCTCGTCGTCGACGGGAAGGCGCGCGGCGTCGTGGCGCAAGGCGACGAAGCCAAGCCCACGGCGCGCGAAGCGGTCGCGCAGCTCAAGGCCCGCGGCATTGCGCCGGTCATGCTCACGGGCGACAACGAGCAGGCCGCTCGCGCCGTGGCCCGCGATCTGGGCATCGACGCGTTCCATGCTGGGCTGCTGCCGCAAGACAAGGTGCGCCTCGTGCAGGAGCGCCGAGCGGCGGGCGGCGTGGTCATGATGGTGGGCGACGGCATCAACGACGCACCGGCGCTGGCGCAGGCTGACGTGGGCGTGGCCATCGGCGCGGGCACGGACGTCGCCATTGACTCCGCCGACGTCGTGTTGGTGAAAAGCGACCCCGAGGACATCGTGCGGCTGCTCGACCTGGGCGCGAGCACCACGCGCAAGATCAAGCAGAACCTGTGGTGGGGCGCCGGCTACAACATCGTGGCCATCCCGCTGGCGGCCGGCGTGCTGGCGCCGGTGGGCGTCCTGCTGAGCCCCGCCGTGGGCGCCGTGCTCATGAGCCTGTCCACCGTCATCGTGGCCGTGAACGCCATGACGCTGAAGGCGGGCGACGAAGGGTAGCGCCCTGACGGGGTTTCCCGCAGGGCTTCTGCGGAACCCCCCCCCGCAGCGGTTTTGCGCCGAAGCTTTCTCGTGATGCGGCGGTTTTCGTTGGATCATTCTCATGCTGCGGCGTCTTGCGCAGGGCCTTTCTATGCTGAGGCGCGCGTGGCGGCCTAGCGGCGTGTGCGACCTCGCCATCCTATGCGGTTTGCAGCGATCGCGCCAAGGCGGTCAACCTTTTGAAGATGACGGACTCGATGAAAGTGACGGACTCGGAACCATTCAGGGACGCGTTCCAGAAAAAGTTTGCCAGGGCTTCCATTTTTGAAAAGTTTGCTATAGAATACTTTTTGTTATACGAAGCTAACTGATGGGAGCCGACATGGGCAATGCTACGCTAGCAAGCATGAACGGACGGGCGGTCGGATACGCCGACACGGGTGCTATGTCCGGTGCTTCGTGCTGTCAGATGCCGCTGTCGTTCATGAAGAACGGCGAAACGGCGACGATCGCGAAGGTGCGCGGCAAGGGCGATCTTCATCATCACTTGGAGAATCTGGGCTTTGTGGAAGGGGCTCGCGTGACGGTGATGTCCGAGGCGGCCGGCGACCTCATCGTGGAGGTCAAAGGAACGCAGGTCGCTCTCAACAAGCAGATCGCGTCCCGCATCATCACGAGCGCCGCCGCATAGACCATTGCAAACGCCGCTGCGTAGCGCGTATTTTTCATTCGCTTTTCGCGGCATTGCGTTTTCGGCATCGATTTGTGCAGCACCCGGTCTTTCGCCCCCACGCCTCAGCGCTTGTTTCCGCACTCGATTTTCCGCTTCTCTTTTTTAGCGTACAAATGTTTCACGTGAAACAAGGCACGCGTTGGGGAGGCAAGCGCGCTCCACGATGTCATCTTGGACGGATGCGCGTCGAGGAGCCCGGCGTGCACGTTCCCCGCTTTCGGCCCGAGCAAGGCGGCTGTAGGGAGCGTGGTCGAAGGACTTTGCGCGGCAGCGGTTGGGAAGGTCGTCGGTACAGTGCGGGAATTTCGAGCATTCGCTCGCCGGGGACGGCATAAGCGCAGGACGCTCGCTTGCATGCGGACGCATCCCATCGATTTCAGTTAGCAATGCGCAGGCAGTGACGAAACAATGCGCAGGCAGTGACGAAAAGGAAGGAACGGCACATGGCAGAAGGGCAGAAGACGCTGCGCGACATCGCCATCGGCGAGTCGGCGACGGTGCGCCGCCTGGTGGGCGAGGGCGCCATCAAGCGCCACATCATGGACATGGGCATCACGAAGGGCACGGACGTGTTCGTACGCAAGGTCGCGCCGCTCGGCGACCCCATCGAGGTCACGGTGCGCGGCTACGAGCTGTCGCTGCGCAAGAGCGAGGCCGAGAGCATTCTTGTTTCGCTGGCCTGACGGCCAGCGAAACGTGCCGACTGCTGCGCCGCGCAGCAAGTCCCTTCAGGGGCGGCTTTCCGTGGTGCTCCATCTTGTCGCGCTGGCTTGGGCTCACGTGCGGAAGCACGCTTCGCCCAACCCATCACGCCAATCTGGAGCACCACGAAAACCCTCGCTGACCTCGGTGGACCTGCGGCTTTGTTTTCGCGCTTCGCGCGAATCGAGCGAACCTGGACTCGGCCGCGTGCGAACGAGCTTGATCGGGCGACCCAAGGTTCAGACGCGTGCGATCGAGCTTCGATATTGAGCTTCGATGTTGAGTCTCGGTGTCGAAACTCGGACCGAAACTCGGATCGGACTTCGATCTCGAACCTCGGTCATGAGAGGCTCCGCGGTGTTTCGCGCTTCGCGTACATAGCGCTCCGGCGTTAATTTTTTGGGATTGAGTTAGTTACAGTTAACTTCGCGCGTGCGGTGCTGGGAAACGCCGGGCTGCGCGGACGAAACAGGAGCGCCCGTCTGGGAAAGTCGGGTGGAACGGAAGGAGCCGTGCGGCGTGTCCGCCGAACGGCGTCATGTGGGAAAGGCAGAACATGGGAATTCGCATAGCGCTTGCCGGCAATCCGAACTGCGGCAAGACGACGATGTTCAACGACTTGACCGGAGCCTCGCAGTACGTGGGCAACTGGCCGGGCGTGACCGTCGAGAAGAAGGAAGGCACGTACTCGCGCGACAAGGACGTGACCATCACGGACCTGCCGGGCGTCTACTCGCTTTCGCCGTACTCTCCCGAGGAGATCGTGACGCGCGACTACCTGCTTGACGGCCGCCCCGATGCGGTCATCAACCTGGTGGACGCCACGAACATGGAGCGCAACCTCTACCTGACGACGCAGATCCTCGATCTGGGCCTTCCGGTGGTCGTGGCCCTGAACATGATGGATCTGGTGGAGAAGAACGGCGACAGGATCGACGCGGCGTTGCTCTCGAAGAAGCTGGGCTGCCCCGTGGTGGAGACGTCGGCGCTCAAGGGCCGCGGCATGGACGACCTGCTTAAAACCGCCATCGACGCGGCGAGGAAGGGTGCGCCCGCCGCGCCCGATATGCGCTTCGCCCCCGAGGTTGAAGAGGCGCTGGCCAAGATCATCGACGTGCTGGGCGCGCGCGTGACGCCGAACGTGGCGCGCTGGTTCGCCATCAAGCTTTTGGAGGGCGAGCAGAAGACCATCGACCAACTGGACCTGCCCGCCGGCGACCTCTCCGCCATATCCGCCGTTCGCGAGGCGCTCGAAGACCGCATGGACGACGATGCCGAGAGCGTCGTCACCGGCGAGCGCTACGACGCCATCGGCGACGTGGTGTCCGCCGCCGTGAAAAAGTCGCTCAAGGGAACCACCACCACGCAGAAGATCGACCGCGTGGTGACGAACCGCTGGCTGGGCATCCCCATCTTCGTGGTCATCATGTTCCTGGTGTACTACATATCCGTGTCCACGGTGGGCACGCTGTTCACCGACTGGGCCAACGACGGCGTGTTCGGCGACGGCTGGCTCTACACCGGCACCGAGCAGTACGACGAGGCCGTGGGCGCGTGGGAAGAGAGCGTGGCGGCCGCCGAAGAGGGCGGCGCTTCCGAGGGCGAGCTGGCGCTGCTGGCCGAGGAGGAGCCCGACCCTGCCGCGTTCGGCTGGTACATTCCGGGCCTCACGCCCGTGGTGACCGATGCGCTCGAGTCCATCGGCACGGCTCCCTGGCTCGTGAGCCTCATCGTCAGCGGCATCTTGGCCGGCGTGGGCGCAGTGCTCGGCTTCGTTCCCCAGATGATCGTGCTGTTCCTGCTGCTTTCGCTTCTGGAGGCCTGCGGCTACATGGCGCGCGTCGCGTTCATCATGGACCGCATCTTCCGCAAGTTCGGGCTGTCGGGCAAGAGCTTCATCCCCATGCTCATCGCGTCGGGTTGCGGCGTGCCCGCCGTCATGGCCACCAAGACCATCGAGAACGAGAAGGACCGTCGCATGACCATCATGACGACGACCATGATCCCCTGCGGCGCGAAGCTGCCCATCATCGCGCTCGTGTTCGGCGCCATCGCCGGTGCGGACGCCGCTTCCACCTGGTGGATCGCCCCGGTGTTCTACTTCTTGGGGGTCATCGCCATCATCGTCTCCGGCATCATGCTGCGCAAGACCAAGATGTTCGCCGGCGAGGCCACGCCGTTCATCATGGAGCTGCCGCAGTACCACGTCCCGGCTGCGAAGAACGTGCTTCTGGCAACATGGGAGCGCGTGAAGAGCTTCATCGTGAAGGCCGGCACCATCATCTTCCTGTCGTCCATCGTCATCTGGTTCCTTATGAACTTCGGGTTCTACGAGGGCGCGTTCGGCCTGCTCGACACCGAGATGGACGACTACATCCAGTACAGCCTCATGGCCGGCCTGGGCAACGCCATCGCGTGGATCTTCGCGCCGCTCGGCTTCGGCAACTGGGAGTCCACGGTCACGTCCATCACGGGCCTCGTGGCCAAGGAGAACGTGGTGGCAACCGTCGGCATCCTCACCAGCCTGGGCGAGGCGGGCGAAGCCGATCCGTCCATGTGGATGGCGTTCGGCGCCCTCATGGGCGGCAGCGTGCCGGCCATCCTCGCCTTCTGCGCCTTCAACCTGCTGTGCGCCCCGTGCTTCGCCGCCATCGGCACCATCCGCCGCCAGATGGCGAGCGCGAAGTGGACGTGGTTCGCCATCGGGTACATGACGGTGTTCGCGTGGGCCGTGGGCCTGATGATCTACCAGTTCGGCATGCTTTTGGGCGGCGGCGAGTTCAACGGGTGGACCGGCGTGGCGCTCGTCGTGCTGGTCGGCATGCTGTTCCAGCTGTTCCGTCCTATGCCGAGGCACGACGGCAAGAGCTCTGCCGGGCGGCTCGAAGCCGAGAAGAACGCCGCGTAAGGCGTGCGGAAACGGAGCGCCGGCCCCTGTGCGGTCGGTGCTCCGGCAGGAAAGGAATCGTCCTGCGATCGCCATGCTCGCCCGCTTGGAAGTCGATGTCCCGCCGCAGGGCGGGCGCAAGGAAAGGAGGCTCCTTATGGCGCCTTTGGATATTTCACCGGCCACGATCGTGTTGATTCTCGTTATCGCGGCGCTGGCGGCGTTGGCGGTGCGTCGGCTGGCGAGGCGCGGCACCTGCGATTGCCACGACCACTGCGGCGACAAGCCGGCGGGAGGGCGTTGCGCGGGCTGTTCCGGATGCGGGGCCGTGGACACTATGGTCGCCGATATGGAGCGCGCCGCGAAGCAGGCGAGCGCCCGTTCCTGACGACGGTTGCCTATGTGGAGGAATTGTAAACCATGGTGAACTTCTCTTGACCGTAACAATAAGTTAGCATAGACTAACAAATGTCAGAAAGCGACCGTGAGATTCGAAAAGCACCTGGCAGGTGCCAACGGAAAAGCATCGCTCTCTGCCTCCTCTTTTTGCTGACACGGCGGCGAAGGCTCCTCTCGTCTGGCCTGTTCGCCGCACAGCATCGCCGACGGGGAATACCCCCCCCTCTTCCCCGTCGGCACTCCTCCTCTTTCAACTTGGAATCCAATCTGCGCGTCTCGCTTGCGCGCCTGTCCGCACGTGCGCCCGGCCCGCTCGGCCGTATGCTCGCGGGCGTCGACCGGCTGCAAAAGACCTCGCCGTTTCCAGGGCGGGTTCAACCGAGCGACGATGGGCGGGCAACTCGGGCGGGCAACTCGGCGGCGGCCTTTCGGGCCGGGGGTGCGGTGTGGTACCATGAAGGGCAGCGCGAAGGAGGGTTCCCCTTGGAAAAAATGTCTATGTCGCACGAGGACTATCTTGAGGCCATCGTCATGCTGGGCGGCACGACGGAAGTGCCGGTACGTTCGGTTGACATCGCAACGAAGCTCGGCGTTTCCAAAGCCTCGGTCAACAAGGCCGTGACCTCCTTGAAAGAGAAGGGCCTCGCCGATCAGCCGTATTACGGCGACATCACGCTCACGGACGAGGGATACGCCTACGGTTCGTCGGTGCTCGACCGCCACCATATGCTGTTCACGTTCCTTACGAAGGCGCTCGGCATTCCCGAAGAGCAGGCCGAGAAAGAGGCGTGCCTCATGGAACACGCCATCAGCGACGAGTCGTTCAAAAAATGGAGTTCTTATATTAAGAAGCTCAGCCTTTAGCCATCGCAAAGCGCCGCCTCGAGCGGCGTTTTTCGTGTTGGCGCTCGCGTTTCAACGGTTTTGCAACAGGCTGCCGCACCGCGGGCGTTCGGTGGCGGGGGCCGTGCTTCTGTGGTATCCTTGGCAGTGCTTCTGGCATTACACCCACCATCAACGAACCACGATGCTAAGAGGAGCGCATTCCATTGGGCAACCAAGCGAATATACTTTCGTTTGACGAGGCGAAACGTGAATCGGGCGCAGCGCGCTCGTCTTCTGTCGCGCCTGGAAAGTCCGCGCGCAGGCACGCCCCCGGCAGGGCGTCGAGCGCATCCTCTCGTCGCTCCGGCACCCGCGTGGCCTCGTCGGCCGCCCGCGTGTCCGGCACGGCAGGCGTCGTTTCCGCTCGCTCGGCCGTCACGGCGTACTCCGAACGCGGTTCCCGCTCCGCGCGCGTCGACTCCGCGCCCCGTCGCGGCGCCCATGCCAAGCAGAGCGTTGCCGACGAGATCGAAGCGTCGCGCGACGAGGCGCAAGACGCTCCCGAGAAGCGCTCGCGCCTGCAGGAGTTCCGCCGCAAGCGCCAGAAGGGCCGTGCCGACAAGAAGTTCGACCGGCAGTTCGGCGGCGCCCGCACGAGCGACGCCGCGTCCTCGGGACCGCGGGCGGCCGTGTACAAGGGCGAGATGGGCACCAACCACAAGCGCGCCGCGCGCATGCAGAACGACGCGGCGGGGAAGACCCGCACGTTCTCGCTCGCCTCGCTCAATCCGCTGGCAGTGCTCTCGGCTTGGAAGCGCTCGCCCAAGTTCATAGCGAGCGCCGGCGTGATGGTGTGCCTGCTGCTCTCGTGCTGGTTCCTGTACACTCCCGCGCAGCAGCTGTACCAGTCGGTGCGCGAGCACGATCGGCTCGAGGCGGAGTACGCCGCCATCGAGCAGCGCAACGCCTCGCTGCAATCCGAGGTTGAGTCCCTGCAGACGGACGCCGGCATCGAAGACCGGGCGCACCAGCAGTTCGGCTGGGTGCCGGAGGGCGAGCAAACCGCCAACGTGCACGGCCTTTCCGACGGCGCCGCCGACGGCTCCGGTTCTAACTTCACGGCGAACATCGTGCCCGGCAGCATCGAGGCCCCCGAGACGTGGTACTCGCCGGTGCTCGACGTGCTCTTCGGCGTGAAATAACTGTCGATCCCCGCCATCAGGCCCCATCTGCGTTCGAGGAGGAACCGACTACCCATGGCCACCCATCTGACGAATCCGACGCCCGCTTGTCCGGCCGCCGGCGCGTTGCGCCCCGGCCGTTACGCCGCCATCGACATCGGCACGGTGACGTGCCGCATGCTCGTGGCCGACATCGACGATGCGGGCTCGCTGCACGAGCTGCGGCGCGAGTACGCCATCACGAACCTGGGCGAGGACGTGGACGCCACGGGCATGCTGAAACCCGAGGCCATGCGCCGCGTGACCGAGGTCGTCGCGCGCTATCGAAAGATTCTCGACGAGTGCGCTCCCGCAGATGGAAGCGGCGTGACCGTGACGGCCGTGGCCACGTCGGCCTCGCGCGACGCGGGCAACGCCGACGAGTTCGTGGCCATGCTGGCCGACGTGGGCGTGACGCTCGCCGTCGTGCCGGGCGAGCGCGAGGCGGCGCTGTCGTTCGCGGGCGCCTCGTGCGACTTCGCGGGCGAGCGCCTTCTCGTCGTCGACGTGGGCGGCGGCTCGACGGAGCTCGTCGCGGGACAGGCGGGCGGTCGGCCCGTGCAGGCGCACTCGTTCAACATCGGGTGCCGGCGCGTGACCGAGAAGTTCCTGGCTGCGGACCCGCCTTCCGCAGACGAACTCGATCGCGCTCGCGCTTGGATCGCGGAGGGCATGCGGCCCTACTTCGATGACCTGCGCTCGTCCGGGTTCTCGCTCGAGCGCGTGGTGGCCGTGGCCGGCACGGCCACGAGCGTGGTGGCCGTGCACGAGCGCATGGCGGAGTACGACTCGTCCCGCGTGCACCGCTCCGTGGTCGAACGGGCGACGCTCGACGAGGTGTACGCGCAGCTTGCCGGCGTGACGCTGGACGAGCGTCGCCGGGTGGTGGGGCTCGACCCCGGCCGGGCACCCGTGATCGTGGCCGGCTTGGTCATTCTGCAGGTGGTGCTGGACTTGGCGGACATGCCCTCGTTCACGGTAAGCGAATCGGACATCCTCCACGGCATCGTCTTGGATGCGGCTCGAGCGGCCGACTAACGCGGGCCGCGCAACGGAACAGGACAACCTGGTCCGCGCGCGCTCAAAATTTGCTACCATATACAAGCTGTCCTTGGCAAGCTTCCCGCAACGCGGACGCTTCGCCGGGGCACGGGGACCACGTGGGAGCGTGGCGGAATTGGCAGACGCAGCGGACTTAAAATCCGCCATCTTCGGATATGTGGGTTCGAGTCCCACCGCTCCTACCATGTTGGACGACCCCCAAGCGAGCGCGCGTCCGGGACATCCCGGCGGGGCTCGAACCGATGAGGTGGTTTCGCGTTGCTTATGCAGCCTCTCGCATACGGGCGGTCGGAGCATGCAGTTTTCACGTAGATGACGGTGCCGGTCGCCTTGCCGGTTCATGGCGCGCAGGGTGGTTGTGGTACGATTGCTCAAGCGTCCGCGCCGCGTGCGTTCGGTGCGTTTAGGGCAATGTCTATCCGTCTATCGAAGAAAGCGTTATGGACAACATCAACGACATCATCGCGGCTGTCGAAGAGCCGCCCGAAACCTTCGAAGAATACCTCACCTGCTACGCCGACAAGGTCGGCCAACTGGTGAACTCGTACATTCCCCAGGGCTCGCACCCTGACATGAACCGGTATTTGTACGATCCGCTGAACGCGTACAGCCAGAACGGCGGCAAGCGCCATCGTCCGCTCATCTGCTTCGCGGCTTGCCGCGCGGTGGGCGGCGACATGGTGCGCGCCACGAGCGCGGCGGCCGCCATCGAGCACTTCCACACGGCGGCGCTCATACACGACGACATCGCCGACGAGGCCGAGCTGCGCCGCGGCGAGCCCTGCCTGCACCTCACCGAGGGGCTGGGCCTGGCCATCAACATGGGCGACTTGGCGCTGTCGCTGGTGAACGGCACGGTCATCAACGACCCGCTGCTCGACGACGCGTGCAAGGTGCGCGTGGTGAACGAGCTCATCGAGATGACGCGCCGCACCATCGAGGGCCAGGCGCTCGACATCGGCTGGGCGCGCGACGGCCGCTACGACATCACGCCCGAGGACTACCTCGTCATGGCCACGCACAAGACGGCGCACTACTCCGGCGCCGTGCCGCTGGCCATCGGCGCCATCATCGGCGAAGGCACCGAGACCGAAATCGAGGCGCTGCGCAACTACGGCTTGGACACGGGCCTCGCGTTCCAGATCCAGGACGACTTGCTGAACCTCGTCGGCTCCGAGGAAAGCACGAAGAAGGATTTCCGCAACGACATCACCGAGGGCAAGCGCACGCTCATGGTGGTGCACGCGCTGCAGCACTCCGACGACCGAGGGCGCCTCATCGACATCCTCTCGTCGAAGGAGAAGGATCAGGCCGTGCTCGCCGAGGCCGTCGACATCATGGAGGCGTCCGGCAGCATAGAATACGCGCGCAACTACGCCGAGAACCTCACGAGCATCGCGAAGAACCGCCTGGTGGACATGGTGCGCCCCTCCGCATCGCGCGACTTGCTCACCTCCATGGCCGATTGGTTCGTCAACAGGTTGAAGTAACGAAGCGCCCGCCTTCGTTATCCTGAGCGGAGGAGGCGGGACGCCGCACCCCCCTGTCATCCTGAGCGGAGCGAACGTAGTGAGCGCAGTCGAAGGATCCCGTGCGGCGGCAGCCTTAAGCACCCCAGCTGGCGCCGCGCGGGATCCTTCGACTCCGGCGCTTCGCGCCTCCGCTCAGGATGGCAATCTCAATGACACCGCCGTAGACAATCCCTAGAGAAAACCGCTCTGTTCCTTTGGTGAAACCCCCTTTGCGCATGTTGGAGGGCGTTCGACCTGCGGTACCATGACCCCATGGAAACCATCAAACGACATGACACGGGCGCTGCCGTCGAGGACGTGCAGCAGCGCCTCGCCACCATCGGGCTGCTCGACCAAGCCGCCGTCGACGGCGTGTTCGACGAGCGGACCGCCGCCGCCGTGCGGGCTTTCTGCATCCAGGCGGGCCTGCCTTCCGGCGAGGACGTGACCGACAAGGTATGGTCGGCACTCGTGGACGCCTCGTACTTTTTGGGCGACCGCACGCTGTACCTGCGCATGCCTCACTTCCACGGGCACGATGTCGAGGAGCTTCAGCAGGCGCTCGGCGCGCTCGGATTCGCCTGCGGGGCGAACGACGGCATCTTCGGCGCGTACACGGAGTTGGCGTTGCGCAAGTTTCAGCTCAACCTCGGTTTGCCGTCCGACGGCATCGCGGGCGCGTACACCTATTCGGCCATCCGCAACCTGCATCACTCGTGGGAGGGCAAGGAAGCCGTGCACGAGGCCGTCCATCTGGGGTTCGCCCGCGCGGCCGACGTGCTCGAGCACAACGCCCTGTGCCTGTTCGGAACGTGCGACTTCACGCGCAGCGTGGCTTCGCGCATGTCGAACCTCGCCTTGGCCACAAGCCCCGCTTCGAAGATCGTGAGCGCCGACTCGCTTCTGGTGGCTCCCGATCGAGACATGCTGCTCGTGCACATCGTGCTGGCCGAAGAGGACACGGCCGAGGCCGTTCCGCGCGTGAGCTTCGACGACGAAGCGACGCTGCCCCTTCGCTTGGAAACGGCCATCGGCGTGGCCGACGCCGCCGCCCCTTCGCGCATAGCCGTCGAGCTGCCGGGCACCATGTGGGAGGATGCCGGCGAGGGCCGCTCGGCGCAGCACTTCGCCATCACGCTGCTCGACGCCCTGTGCTCCGCGCTTTCGTAGTTCCGAAGCGCCGATGAGCGGTGGGCCGCCTGATGCGACGAAGGGTCGAAACGCTACTCTGTCTTTCAAGCAGGTTTCGTGCCGAAGCGCACGGCTGATAAAATACGATGATTGGCGAAATGGCAGCCCTTCTCGTCGGAGCACCGAACGGGAAGGGCTGCTTGACGTATGCCTGGGCGTCTACTTGCCGGTGGGACCGCCCTGCTTCTTTTCTTCGGGATGCGCAGCCTTGTAGGCGACCACGCTTTCCGGCGTCCATCCTTCGCTGTAGCATTCGTCGGCGCCTTGCGGGGTGTAGAACGCGGAGTTCAAGCCCAAGGTGCCGCTGCCGGTGACGATCGCGCCGGACTCGTCGCGGCCGAGCCAGGGGTTGTTCAGTCCGGCGACCTTGTCACGCGCCATTTCGGCGCTGCGGGTCTGCTGCACCAACCACTTGAAACCAGCCTTGATGTCGTAGCTGTACTTCCAAGTGGACATATGGTCGCCGCCTTCGAAAGAAGCCCAGTTCACGTTGATGCCGGTGTTCTGGTTGGTAAGGGTTTCCACGGCTGCGTTCTGCTCGTCGAGGCTGTCGTTGGGGCTCCAGGTGGCCTTGGCGATGTTCGCCCCCGCGGCAGCGAAGTACTGGTCAGTGTAATCCCACAAACCGTGCGACATGGCATCGCCCTCGCAGTTCATGACAAGGATGTTGTCGTCGGAGATCTGATAGTACCAATTCTCGTAGTTCGGGTCGTTCGCATAGTCGCCGATGAAGGTGTTCGGATCGTTTTCGGGGGTGCGGGCGACCTGCCCTTCGCTTGCAACATCTTTGTTGTAGCAGTTGGACCACTGGGACCCGGAGATCCAGAAGCCTCCGAAGAAGTTGTCTCGCTGGGCCGCCATGTCCATCAGGGTCATGCCCCCCATGGACTGTCCGGTGCCGTAGATGCGGTCGGTGTCGACGTAGTCGGCGTACTCGGCGATGACGGAGTCGAGCAGTTCCCATGCGGCGGTGTTCACCTCGCTCGTGGCTACGTAGTCGTTGGAGGATCGCTGTTCTTCAGGGACCTGCGGGCAAATGACGATGGTTTTCTGAAGGCTTTGCACTTCGTCGCTCGCCCAGTCGACGGGTGCCTGGGACTCAGTCAGCGTGAGCATGGGATCTTCGCCAAGCGATCCGGCATCCAGGATGTGCAGCGCTACGGCAACATGGCCCTTGTCGGCGTCCGAGAGATCCGGCACGTACAGGGAGTACGTCAGGTCGAAGCTGGAGGCCTCGCCCGTGTACTCGCTAAAGCAGTCGACCGCTTTGAAGGCTTCTCCTATCTTCCAGTTCTCATTGCTCACGAGCTCGGGAAAAAGCATGTAGTCGGGATCGGTAGCGACGACGGTCTCCATGCCTTGCGACTCGCCTTCGCGATTGAACTTCTCCTGTTCGGTGGCCGTGTAGTTACATTTTTCCTTCGTGCTGGCCGCAATGGTCTTATCGCCGGCGGCAACCTCGCCCACTTGCGTAACGCCCGCCATGGTGGTTTTGGTGTAGGCAGGTGTGTTTCCGGCGAGCAGATAGTCGGTTTCCACCTCGATGACCACGTATTTTCCGCTGTCGGTGCCTCCGTTTTCGGAGACGTCGCAGGTGTCGTTCACGTAGACGTCGACAATGCTTCCCGCCGTGTCCGCGCTGCCACGCTCGAACGCGGCAGCGCCTTTCTGCTCGCTTTGGAACAAGGCGTAGTCATTGACTTGGTAATCGTCGGCGGAAACCGAGTCGGCCTTCACTGCGTCGGCGTACTCGACGATGACGGCGTCGGTCTTCGCGCCGTCTATGTCGACGAAGTTGTGCGAGTACACTGCTTTGATAGCGTCGTCGGCGCTGGCGTTACCGCCGTCATTGGAAGTCGTGCTGCAGCCGGTGCAGGTCGCGGCCAGCATCGCCGACAGGGCTATCGCCCCGAAAGCGCAGGCGGCTTTGCGATTGAATCCGGCGTGTGTGTCTGATCGGTCCATAAGTCCTCCTTGTCGTTGCGTTGTTCGATTGAATCCCATCGCCCAAGCGGCTCCCGCTGGGCTTGGCGTCATGAAAGCGCAAACGAGAGGTCGAGTCCTCGCGCGATTAGGATGAAAGATTGGAAGTTGTTGCTCCCCAGTAATCGGGGAGGACTGATGACCTGCGGTTTCGTAGGCTAGAAAAGCACGCGCTACTGCGGTGCCGAGGGTGTCGGCAGATCGAGCGCGTCGACCAAGTCGATGAGCTCTTGGCGTGAGTGAACGTCGAGCTTGTGAAAAGCGTGCTTCAGATGCGTGTCCACGGTGGAGGCCGACACGCCCAGCTCTTCTGCGATGCGCTTGCTGGTGAAGCCTCGATAGGCGAACACCATCACCTCGAGTTCTTTCGGCGTGAGCTGCGCTCCGTCGCTCGCGTTGCGGCACCGTTCGAACAGCCAATCCCGCTGCTGTTCGGGTGTGCGGGCGGAGAGGTGGCGGCTTCCCCGCATGTTGAAGACGATGAGGATGAGGGAGACGGCAAAAAGGGCTATGCCGGCCGCTTGTGCAAAAGGAAGCTTCCCGCTCGAACCGGGCGTGCTCGGCAACGGGAAGAGGTTGATAAGGACGAGCGGCGCGGCGACTGCGATGAGAATGAAGATGCCCGAGGCGAACCGCGTCGTGCAAATGCCGTGCACAATGCCCCAGTACAAAACGATGAGCGTCAACACCTTGAGGCAGTGACCGATGGAGACGAGCAACTGGTCGACGAGCTCCGCTCGCGAGTCTCCCAGCACGATGACCGACAGCAATATGGCCATGTAAACAATCGTCGTCAAGACGAAGGCGACGGCGATGCCTTTGCGATGCGATGCGTCTTCCACATGCAGATACGCTGCAAGAACGATCATGATGATTAGCGAGAAAAGCGGTATAGGAACATCGTGGGCGAATGCAGTCGAAGAAGGGTTCGAAGCCGTTTTCAGCAGATGCGAGAATAGGTCATCGAAGCAGATGAAGGCTAGCGAGGCGATGAGCATGCCGTTCACGAATCGACGGGCGCCCAAGTCATGGGCGGCTTTGCGGTGCTCCCTGTTGTCCGGTCCGCTTGCTGCGCCGAGGAGGAGCGCCGAGGCGGCTAGGGGGCACGCGAGCCTGAAGGCGAACTGCCATTCGAGGGGAATGAAATGCAGCGATATCTGGATCGCTTCCGTGATGGCGTATGACAGGGCTATGGCGGCCAACGGATGCCCGATCTGAACGATCTGCGCCAAGCGCAGCCATGCCGACAGGTATGCGAACAAGTACGCGGCGCTCATGATTGATCCTGCGGCGGCGCAAACTCCCATCAGCGCTGCCGAAGATTGAAAGGCGATAGGCGACGAGAAGCTCCCCATGCCTGAAAGCGTTTGCAGGACGTAGCCGACGATGCCAGCACCGCCGCTTAGCGCAACAAGCAAGGTGATGCGCATTCTTAGACGCGGTTGCTTTGCAAATGCGGTGAACGCGGCGAATGCCATGAGCATAACGGGAAAAAGATAGCTGAGGGCGAGGCGGAACGTATCATCGAACGAGCCGTGTGCCGGCGAATGAAAATCCGCTTGGAACACGCAAGGCCACCAGAAGGCCAAGCCAAGCACCAGCATGAGGGGACTGTGCGAACGATTCAATTTCTTTGGACTCCCAGGCGATTTGAACAGCGTCTTCCAATCATAACGCTTTTTCATCGGGGTGATTTCGAAAGGATGGGCGTTTGCCTTCCGGAAAGCGAATAGCGGAGAGGCTTGCGATGGCATTGTCCTGCAGATTGGCCCGTCAAGAGGTCTTGCTGCGACGCATTCGCTGTTCGATACGATGTTTGCCGCGCGCGGCTACACCAATCGGTGTATTTACGTGTCGGTTCGATGACGTTTTCGCTGGGTGTACTCGGTGGCGTGGCACGGCTTTTATACTGCTGCCAAGCAACCCCGAAGAAAGCAGGTCATCATGGCTGAAGACACGAACAACACCGAGCAGGGCGCACCCGTTCCTCCCGTGCCCGAGCCCTCCGAGCCTGTCGCGCAGCCGGTTCCGCCCGCGCAGCCTCAACCCCAACCGCAGCAGCCTCCCATGGGCCAGCAGATGCCGCCGCAGCAGCCCTATCAGGCTCCGCAGCCCACGTATCAGCCCCAGCCCCAGCCCATGTACATGCCCGCTCCGCTCATGCAGCTCACCGGCGGCATGAAGTTCGGCTGGTTCGTTGTGGGTGCCCTCATGGGCATTCCCGGCATCGTCATCTCGTGGCTCGTGAACGTGGACAAGTTGCCGCAGGTGAAAAGCGACGCGCTGAAGTGGACTATCATCGGTTTCGTCGTGTGGATCGTGCTGGGCATACTCATCGGACTGGCCATCGGCGGCATGATTACGGCGATGGTGGCTGGAGCCATGGGCACGGCCGGCTACTACGGTTACGACTACCACGGCACGTGGTAAACCGTAGCGCATTTCTGGAAAATAGCTTCACAAAGAAGAGCCCCTCGGGGCTCTTCTTCATGCTGGAGTGGTGGAGTGGTACAATCGAGAGCGTTTTTCACGAGACCCACCGCACAAAGGAGCGCACATGCCACGTCCCATGACCATGGCGGAGAAGATCCTCGCCGCCCATGCGGGACTCGACGAAGTGGAGCCGGGTCAGCTGATCGAATGCGATCTCGACCTCGTGCTTTCCAACGACGTCACGTCCCCCATCGCCATCAAGGAGTTCCGCAAGATCGGCGTCGAGAAGGTGTTCGACCCTGCGAAGATCGCCCTCGTCCCCGACCACTACGTCCCCAACAAGGACATCAAGAGCGCCGAGCAGGCCAAGATCGTGCGCGACTTCGCGCGCGAGCAGGGCATCACCCACTACTACGAGGTGGGCTGCATGGGCGTCGAGCATGCGCTGCTCCCCGAGCAGGGCGTCGTGGGCGCGGGCGATCTCATCATCGGCGCGGACAGCCACACCTGCACGTACGGCGCGCTGGGCGCGTTCGCCACGGGCGTGGGCTCCACCGACGCCGGCGTGGGCTACGCCACCGGCAAGGCGTGGTTCAAGGTGCCCGAGTCGCTGCTGTTCAAGATCGAGGGCGAGCTGGCCCCCGGCGTCACCGGCAAGGACGTCATCCTGCACATCATCGGCATGATCGGCGTGGACGGCGCGCTCTACCAGGCCATGGAGTTCACCGGCAGCGCCATCCGCACCATGGACATGGACGAGCGCATGAGCATCTCGAACATGGCCATCGAGGCGGGCGGCAAGGCCGGGCTCATCGAGGTCGACGACGTGACGCGCGCCTACCTGGACGGGCGCACCGAGCGCCCCTACACCGAGTACCACTCCGACGCGGACGCGACGTACGCGAAGGTGTACGAGATCGACGCCGCCTCCATCGTGCCCACCGTGTCATTCCCGCATCTGCCGTCGAACACGCGCCCGGCCGCCGAGGCGCGCGACGTGCGCATCGACCAGGCCGTCATTGGCAGCTGCACGAACGGCCGCATCGCCGACATGCGCCAGGCCGCCGACGTGCTGCGCGGCCGCACGGTGCATCCCGACGTGCGCTGCATCGTGATCCCCGCCACGCAGGCGGTGTATCGCCAGTGCATGGAGGAAGGCCTCATGGACGTGTTCCTCGACGCGAACTGCGCCGTGTCCACGCCTACGTGCGGCCCGTGCCTGGGCGGCTACATGGGCATCCTCGCCGCAGGCGAGCGCGCCATCGCCACGACGAACCGCAACTTCGTCGGCCGCATGGGTGACCCCACCAGCGAGGTATACCTGTCCTCGCCGGCCGTGGCCGCGGCAAGCGCCGTGCTCGGCCACATCGGCCTGCCGGAAGACCTGGACGCCGTTTCCGCCGCCGCCCCCGCGGGCGCCGGCGCGCAGGGCGCGGAATAGGAGGAGCGACCATGCAATTCAAAGGAACCGCGCACCGTTACGGGCGCGACGTCGACACCGACGTCATCATTCCGGCCCGCTACCTGAACACGTCCGACCCGGCGGAGCTGGCGAAGCACTGCCTGGAGGACTTGGACAAGAGCTTCATCGAGCGCGTGCAACCCGGCGACATCATCGTGGCCGACGAGAACTTCGGCTGCGGCTCGTCGCGCGAACACGCACCCATCGCCATCAAGGCGGCCGGCGTCGACGTGGTCGTGGCCAAGAGCTTCGCGCGCATCTTCTACCGCAATTCCATCAACACGGGCCTCGCCATCATGGAATGCCCGGAGGCCGTGGACGCCATCAGCCAGGGCGATGTGGTGAGCGTGGACGCCGACAGCGGCGTGATCGTGGACGAGACGACGGGCGCCACGTTCCAAGCGCAGCCGTTCCCGCCGTTCATCCGCGAGATCATCGAGGCGGGCGGCCTCATCAACCGCACGAAGGCGAAGCTGGGGAAGTAGGACGCTCCGCCGTTTTCCGAACGGCGGAACTGCTTTCCGGCGGAAGCGGGGCGGCTCGACGGTTGCGTCGCCCCTTGCTTCCGCGCCGCCCGGGGCCGTCCGGCGAGAGACGCGCAGCTGCCGAGCGCGTTGTCGGTACGAGGATCGTGTGCCGGGGGCTGCCGCCCCTTGCGTGTAGGCGGGTTGTTCGTTTTCGGAAGACGCATGCGGGGAAAATCGAGGAAGCGGGTTGTTTCTGCTAAAAAATCGCGTTTGTGAACGAATATTCGGACCCTTTTGCAGGGGCTTACGCCGACGGTTTTCATAGTGCCTGTTCAAAGAGTTGGGCTCATCGGCTCCGGAAAGAAGAGTCGTTCACAAACGCGATTTTTAAGCAAATTTCTCCGAGTTAGAGAGATTTGGCTCGCAAAGAGCGCACGGCGATTCGAGGGAAGGAATTCTTTATGACCAAAACTTACCGCATTTGCCTGCTGCCGGGCGACGGCATCGGGCCGGAGATCATCGCCGAGGGTGTGAAGGTGCTCGACGCCGCGGGCGCAAAGTACGACACGGCGTTCTCCTACACTGAGGCGCTTCTGGGCGGGTGCGCCATCGACGCGTGCGGCACGGCGCTTCCGGATGAGACGCTGCGCGTGGCCGAAGCTTCCGACGCCGTGCTGCTGGCGGCCGTCGGCGGTCCGAAGTGGGATACCACCGATCCTGCGAAGCCGCGTCCCGAGCAGGGGCTGCTGGGCATACGCAAGGCGCTCGGCCTGTACACGAACCTGCGCCCCGTGCAGATATTCAATGCGCTCGCCGACGCGTCCACGTTGAAGCCCGAGATCGTCGACGGCGTGGACATGATGATCGTGCGCGAGCTGACGGGCGGTTTGTACTTCGGCCGTCGCGAGCGCTTCTACGACGAAGACGGCTGCGGAACGAACGGCTCGGCGGGCCAGCGCGCCTACGACACGCTCGAGTACCGCGAGTACGAGGTGGAGCGTATCGCGCGCCAGGCGTTCGAAGCCGCGCGCAAGCGACGCAACAAGGTGACGAGCGTCGACAAAGCAAACGTGCTGGAAACCAGCCGCATGTGGCGCGAGATCGTGCACCGCATCGGCGCCCAGGAGTATCCCGACGTGGAACTCGAGGACCTGCTCGTGGACAACACGGCCATGCAGCTCATCAGCCGCCCGGTCGACTTCGACGTGGTGGTGACGGAGAACATGTTCGGCGACATCCTGTCCGACGAGGCTGCCCAGATCACGGGCTCACTCGGCATGTTGGCCAGCGCGTCGCTCGGCGACGGCACGGCGCTCTACGAGCCCAGCCACGGCAGCGCGCCCGACATTGCGGGGCGCGGCATCGCGAACCCGCTCGCGCAGATCCTGTCCGTGGAGATGATGCTGCGCTACAGCTTCGACATGAACGAGGCTGCCGACGACATCCGCCGCGCCGTGACCGCCGTGCTCGACGAGGGCTGGCGCACGGGCGATATCAAGCAGGTCGACACCCCGGCCGACAAGATCGTCGGCACCGTGGCGATGGGCGACCTGGTGGTGTCGCACCTGTAGGGCGCATGCGCTGCTTTGCTGCCGATCGTGCATCGATCGGATTGAACGGCCCCTTGCTCTGCAAGGGGCCGTTTTCTCATCGGGGCCATCTTTCTATCGTTCGGCTGCTCTCTTGCATAACTTGCTATATAAACCGATATTCCAAGTTGGGGATAACCTACGCTGCTCGAATGAACAACGGAGAAGACGAATGCCGAAAAGTTGGTGGCCGTATCCGCGCAATGCGGGAGGGCCAAGATTTGTCTCAAGAAAAGCTCGCAAAGATGATCGGTATGGATCCAACCTATCTGAGTAGAGTCGAGCAGGGCAAGCGGAATCCTACGGTCAAATTGCTAGCGAAGATCGCTCATGGCCTTGGGGTGGAGCTTAAAGAGTTGTTCGATTTTAGTCTCTGAAAACGTCTGCGGCCTCGTCCCGCTCCGCATTCCTCCGGCTTGCCTCGCTTCGCATGGCGAGGACGACAGGCCGGAAGA
This sequence comes from Gordonibacter massiliensis (ex Traore et al. 2017), assembly GCF_019731765.1. Taxonomy (NCBI): domain Bacteria; kingdom Bacillati; phylum Actinomycetota; class Coriobacteriia; order Eggerthellales; family Eggerthellaceae; genus Gordonibacter; species Gordonibacter massiliensis (ex Traore et al. 2017). The sequence goes on from NZ_JAASIO010000001.1 coordinate 732,857, forward strand.
TGAGGAGCGGTTGGTTTCGAGGCGATGTTTTCGCCGCCTTCGGCCGCGCTCTTTGTGCTAGCGCACGGGTTGCGTTCCCGCTTTCTCGGCCGGAACGTCGCCTTTTCGCACGTCGTTGGGGAGGCCGGCTTTCGGCATGTCGAGCGTGCTCGCCTTCTCGCGGCGGTGCAGGTCCCACAGCATGAGCGCGGCGACCACGATGAAGGCGCTGCCGCCCAGGATGCCCGTGGGCGTGGGGCCGACGAACGGGTTGCCGCCGGTGACCGAGAACAGGATGGCGGCAGCGGCCAGCGCGTTGACGGCCCCGTGGCCGAAGGCGGCGGCCAAGCAGCTGCCCGTGCGCACGGTGACGTAGGTGAGGAAGATGCCCAGCACGGTGCAGAACACGCACATGGCGGCGATGCCCGCGAACGGCCATCCGGGGTAACCCACGCCGTAGTTATGCCCGATAATGGTGAGCGGCGCATGCCACAACCCCCAGATAACGCCCGCGACCAGCAGCGTGGGAACAATGCGCAGGTGCGTGGCCATCTTCGGCACCAGGTAACCGCGCCAGCCCCATTCCTCGCCGAACGTCGTGACGATGTTGAGCGCGGGGCCGAGAAACACGGCGAAGGGAAGCTGGGCGAGCAGCATCATCTTGATGGTTTCGACGGGCATTTCGGCACCGCCTGACGCGGCGGCTTGCTGGGTTGTCGCCACCATCGTCGCCATGCCGGGGTCGAAATCCTGCGGAAACGCGAGGAAGTACACGACGGCGCCGACGAAGGCGAGCAGGGCCGGTCCGAACCACGCGACCAAGAACCACGGCAGCGATTTTTTGAACCCGCGCGGTTTGATGACGCAGTTCTTGAATCCCTCGCGCGTGACAAGGCGCGTGATGAGCACGCCCAGGGCGGGGAAAAACATGGCCGCGCCGGTGGCGAGCTGGGCGGCCACGGCGGGCACGCCTGCGAGGCCTCCCGTGGCGATGGGGTAGACCACTCCGAACTCGTAGGCCCACGTGAGCCCGAACGTGACGGCCAAAAAGACTGCGATTCGTTTCATTGCGACATCCTCTCTCGCGCTCGCTTGCTATCGCGCACTATCGCGCGCTAGCACCCTGGCGCATTAGCATTCTGGCGCGCTATCACGCGCTATCACGCGCTGACGCTCCGGAGCGTTATCAATCTGGCGCGCACTATCGCGCTGGCGCATTCGTTTTTTCATGAACGAAAAAACGAATGCAGCGCACCTGCTCCCTCTCCGCTTCCCTTGCCACTGCTTCTGCCACTGTCCCTTCCTTTTCCGCTTTCTATCTTGGCTCTTCGTCGTACTGCCTGTCTTTGGTGAAATACGTACAAATGTTTCACGTGAAACATGTTGGAAGCTGTGTGGTTCCGCGCCTAGCCATTGGCTTTGTTCTGAACGCAAAAACTGGCTTGCTTCCATGTTCCCGTGCTCCAATGCCCCCATGTTTCCAAAGACCTTGTAGCTTCATGGCTCTTTGAGTTCCCGAGGCTCGCTTTTTTATTCTGCAGTTCGCTATTCGTTGGTTTCTATCCATGGTCGCTCGCGATGGGTTCGTTGAATTTTCAATAATCAAAAATCAATTGCATCTTTGTTCCATCTGTTATAGCATAAATATAACAAAAAGAAAAGCATCGGAACGGAAGGCGGACCATGAACGATACAGGCAAGGCGCCCGTGCTGGCGGTGAAGGATGTGGTGAAGGCGTTCGGGTCGAAGCGCGCGGTGGACGGGGTGTCGCTCGAGGTTATGCCCGGGGACATCTTCGGTTTCGTGGGACACAACGGGGCGGGAAAGACCACGCTCATCCGCGCCATCGTGGGCGTGACCGACTTCGACGAGGGCGATATCCGCATTGCCGGGCGCTCCGTGCGCACCGATGCGCTGGCTTGCAAGCAGGTCACGGCCTACGTGCCGGACAATCCCGACGTGTACGAGTTCCTCACGGGCATCCAGTACCTCGACTACATCGCGGACATCTTCGGCGTGCCCGCCGATACGCGTCGCGCGAGCATCCAGGCGCATGCCGATCGGCTGGGGCTGACGGAGGCGCTCGGCGATTTGATCTCGTCGTATTCGCACGGTATGCGGCAGAAGCTCGTGCTCATCGGCGCGCTCATGCACGAGCCCACGCTGCTCGTTTTAGACGAGCCGTTCGTGGGTCTGGACCCGGAAGCCGCGTTCCACGTGAAGGAGATGCTTCGCGAGCTGGCCGACCGCGGCTCGGCCGTGTTCTTCTCCAGCCATGTGCTGGAAGTGGTGGAGAAGCTGTGCGACAAGGTGGCCATCATCAAGCAAGGACGGCTGCGCGCATGCGGCGCCACGGCCGACGTCGTGGGCGACGAGAGCTTGGAAGACGTGTTCTTGGACATGATCGACCGCGAGGCCGCGGAGGACGGGGAATCGGCGGCTGCGCGCGATGCGTCCGGGCGCGCCGCGGCCGCGCGCGACGCGGCCGACCGTCGCGATACCGAAGGCCGCAGCGGTGAGGGCCACCGTGCGGAAGGCCGCCGTCGCGGCCGGAAGGCTTGAGGAGGCCGTCATGCGTTCGTTCTTTCTGCTGTTGAAGATACAGCTGCTCGGATTGTTCGGCATCAACAAGGCGCTGCATGCGAACGCCGCCAAGGCGAAGCGCACGCTGGTGCTGGCTTTGGTCGTGGTGGCCATCGTGGCTGTGGTTGCCCTGTACAGCGTCGGCGTTGCCGAGGGAATGGCGCAGCTGGGCATGGTCGAGGCCATCCCGCTGGTGGCCGTGCTCGTGGGCGCCGTTGCCGGCGCGGTGGCGGCGTTCCTTAAAACGAACGGCGTGCTGTTCGCCTTCAAGGATTACGACCTGGTCATGTCGTTGCCGGTGCCCACGCTGTCCGTGGTGCTGTCGCGCATCGCTTCGCTGTACGCCATGAGCGTGGTGTTCGGGCTGCTGGTGATGGTGCCGGCGTTCGCGGTGTACGCGGCGCATGCGGGCGCGGGCGCGCTGTCCGTCGTGCTCATGGCGCTGTCCATCGTGCTGGCGCCGCTCGTCCCTTTGGCGGCGGCCATCGTGCTGGCGGCGCTCATCGCGGCGTTTTCCTCGCGCTTCCGGCACGCGAACATCGTCATGGTGGTGTTGTCGCTGGTTGCGGTGCTCGCTGTCTTGGCAGGTTCGTTCGCGTTGTCGGGGCAGTCGGGCGACGCGGCTGCGCTCGCCGCCCTGGGCACGGAGGCGGTGGCGCAGATGGCCGGCTTGTTCCCGCCTGCCGCCTGGGCCGCCGAGGGCATCGCGTCTGGCAACTTGCTGTCGTTCGCGCTGTTCGCGGGCGTGTCGCTGCTGGCGGGAGCCGTGCTGCTGGCGGTGCTGGTGCGCGTGTTCGTGCCGGTGAACTCGCTGCTCATGTCGTCGCGGCCCCGCGGCTCGTTCTCGTTCGAGGGCTCAGCGGGCGGTGCGCGCGGCCTGCGGGCGCGAACGCCGTTTCGGGCGATGGTGGGCAAGGAGCTGCGCCTGCTGGTGGCCACGCCTATCTACCTGCTGAACGGGTGCATGGGCTACGTGCTGGTCGTCGTGGCGTGCGTCGCGGCCGTGGCGGCCCGCGCCATGGGGGTGTTGTCGCTCGACGCGCTGCCGGCCGAGTTCGCCCCGCTCGTCGGAGGATTTCTGCCCTGGGTCGTTGCGTTCTGCGTGGGCATCTCGTCCACCACGGCGCCGTCGGTGTCGCTCGAGGGGTCCAGCCGCTGGGTCATGCTCACGGCGCCGGTCTCCTCCCGCACCGTGCTGGGGGCGAAGGCCGCGGTCAATCTGTTGTTCGCGCTGCCCACGGTGGTGATCGGCGGCGTGACGCTGTCGCTGGCGTTCTCGCTCGACGCCGTTTCGGTGGCGGCGATGTTCGTGGTGCCGCTGGGGTTGTCCCTGTTCGCCACGTTCGTGGGTTTGATGGTGGACGCGCGCCATCCGCGCTACGACTGGACGACGGTGTACGAGCCGGTGAAGCGCGGCATGCCGGTGATGGTGGTTGTCGTGGGCGGCATGGTGTGCACGGGTGCGGGCATCGCGGTCACGGCGCTGCTGGGCACGGCGGCTTCCCTCGTGGTGGCCGTGGTGATCGGCGGGGCATCGGTGGCGCTGTTCCAAGCGACGGCGAGCAGGCGACTGGCCGCATAAGACGAGGAAGGAGAGCGTCATGAGGGAGCGGAACAAGGGCAAGGTGCTTGAGGGGACGTCGGGCTTGGCGGTGGCGGTTGCGCTGGGGGTGGCGGCAGTGGCGCTGGCTGCGCTACAATGGTTTCTCCTGCCCGACCAAGTCGTCACGCATTTCGGCGTGAACGGGCAGGCCAACGGTTGGTCGCCGAAGTGGTTCCTCGTTCTGCTGTCGACAGGACTCGGGTTGTTCGGCGCGGTGTGGTTCGGGGCCTCGCGCGAGAAACCGGGTCTGCTTCTGGCTGCCATCGGTGTGATGGTGGGAGCTCTCGATCTCGTGGTGAACGGGATCGCGTTATGACAGGAGGAGGTGCACGCCCATGGTAATCCGTATAGATCAGCGGTCGGACGAGCCGCTGTATCTGCAGATACGCAACCAGATCATCGCGGCCATCGCGCGCGGCGAGTTGGTGCCGGGGCAGGCGCTGCCCAGCGTGCGTTCGCTGGCGAGCGACTTGGGCATCAACCTGCACACCGTGAACAAGGCCTATGCCGTGCTGCGCGACGAGGGCTACGTGCTCATGCGGGGCCGCTCGGGCGCCTATATCGCCGATCCCTGCGAGGAGGATCGCGCCGATCGCGCACGCATCGAGCTGGAAAAAATGGAAGACGAGCTGTTCGAGCTCGCGTTGGCGCACCGCGCGCGCGGCGGTAGCTGGGGGCAGTTTCTGGAGTGCGCCCAGGCCCAGGCCGCACGCGCCTACGGCGCGGGAGAGCGGACCGACGTCGACCCGGCTTCCTCGACGTCCCAAGTCGATCGATCCGTCGGCATGACGAGGTTTCCCGTCGAAGCCGATTTCGCCCCCGCTTTCGGAAAGGACGCGTGACGCGCCGTGGAGGGAAACGCTACGGAGTTCGCCACGGCGATGCTCGCTTTGACCGTTTTGCTGGTGCCCATCGTGGGCATCATGACCGTCGTGACGCCGTTCCTCATGCGGCGCGGCGAGGTGTTCGCGGTCACCGTGCCGGATGCTGCCGCGCGCGACCCTTACCTGCGCGGGCTCAAGCTGCGGTACGCGCTGATCATGGGCGCGATCACGGCTGCGCTCACGGCGGCTGGCGCTTTCGGCTCGTTCACGGGCAACGCCGGCGTGGCGCTGGCCGTGCTCTGCGTGGGCACGCTGCTGATCTGCGGCGTGAGTTACGGGCTCATGCTGTACTTCCGTGCGAAGGTACAGGCGTACAAGAAAGAGCGGGGATGGCACGCCGCGGCCCAGGAGTCGGTGGCCGTGGTGGGCGACGCTCCCGTTCCGCATGCCGTGTCGCTCAAGTGGGACCTGCTGTACCTGCCCGTTCTCGCCGTGACGCTGGCCATCGGTGTCGCGGGGTACGCCCAGATGCCCGATCTCATTCCCCAGCACATGAACTTCCAAGGCGAGGTGACGGAGTACATGGAGAAAACCCCGCTCACCGTGCTGGCGCCCGTGCTCATCGTGGCGTTCATGGCGGCGTGCATGGTGTTCTCGCACTGGACCATCCTGCGGTCGAAGAAGCCGTCGAACCCGAACGCGCCGGCAACGTCGGCGCTGGCTTACGGCATGTTCGCGCGCGCCCAGAGCATCCTGCTGGTGGCGGGCGGCCTGGCGCTCAGCCTGCTGGGACCGGTGATGCAGCTGGCGTTCATCGGCGTGATAGGGCTCGCGCAGGCGGGCGTGTTCGTGGTGGCGTTGGCGCTGGTGATGGTGGTGGGCTCGCTGGCCATCAGCCTGGTGTACGGTCAAGGCGGAGCCCGCGTGTTCGCGCGCATGAGCGCCTCCGACAAGCTGCTGGCCGACGACGACGAGCATTGGAAGCTGGGCGTGTTCTACTTCAACCCCGACGATTCCAGTCTGTTCCTGCCCGAGCGCTTCGGCATCGGCTGGACCATGAACTGGGCCCGCCCCGCCGTATGGGCCATCATGGCGGGCGGCTTTCTGCTGACGGTGGCATTCGTGGTGGGCGTGATGACGATCATGTAGCCCAGGAGCGCAGGGACGTTTGGCCTGCGTTCAGTTGATCTGCATCAACGCTTGCTCGTCGATGCAGAAGGCGGCATACAACGGCACGCCGAACGTGGTCCGCCATTCCGAAGTTTTGTCGATATAAAACGTGCCTGCGATGCCACTTTTTACCGGAAAAACCGGAATCGAGGACACGCTTTCAAATAATGGCATTCATGGTGGGCGCGATGATGCTGATGGAGGGAGGCGTTCGGGATCGATCCGCCATGCGCACACTGCGCGCGATTCGTGTATAGTGGAGGACAATGGTAGAGGGGAGGAATACCATTGGAAACCGCTTACTTGAAAGAGTACCTGGCGTTCTCGCGCACGCTCAACTACGCCCAGGCGTCGGCGGAGCTGTTCGTTTCGCAGCCCACGTTGCGCGCCCATATCCATGCGCTCGAAGACGAGGTGGGAGCGCCGCTCACCGTGAAGCGCGGCGGCGCGTTGGAGCTGTCGCCGACGGGCAAGCTGTTCTTGAAGAAGGCGCGCGCCATCGTGAAGGTGGTGGACGAGAGCGTGGAGGAGTGCCGTGCGTTCGCGGCCGAGTCATCGTCGCTTGTGGTGGGCACGTTGGACTACCCGCCGTTCGAGGACCTGCTGTTGGGCACCATCGCCGCGTTCAAGGAAGAGTGCCCCGGCAAGCACATCGAGATACTGTTCGCTTCGGGCACGTACGCGAACGTCGAGTCGGTGCAGGCGGGCAAAGTGGACCTGTCCCTGTTCGTGCACCTGCGCAACCGCCGCTCTGCCGGCGCCGTCGAGCCGCTTTCGCTTCCCGAAGGCATAGCGAGCTTCTATCTGGAAACGGGCGAGTGCCTGTTCTGGATGAACCGCACCTGCCCCCTGTTCGAGAAGGAGCGCATTTCCGCGGCCGACCTCGAGGGCTACACGCTGCTGCTGGGGAATTCTCGGAACATGGTATGCGCGGGCGAGACGGCATCGGATTACTTCGCCGCCGCCGGCGTGACGGTGGAGCCGGACAACCAGCCGTGTGCGAACTACCTGGATCTGTACCTGTCCGGGCTAGGCGAGACGTTCGGCGTGGCGCTGGCCGGGTCGCGCTCGGGGCTGCGGTCGAGCCCCGACATCAGGATATTCGGGGTCGAGGACTTCTCCATCCCCTGCGACCTGCACGTACTGTGCGATCCTCAGCGCCTCGACGCCTGCGGCTCCGCGTTCTTGGAGCGTTTGAAGGCGGCGGCGCTCGCGCGGTAGTTCTCTAGAGCGGCGCGGGGCCGGTCTCGCGGGCCGTTCGGCTTCATGTCGTTCTGCCGTCCGCGCGCCAATCGTGTGCATGCGCGTCCAAGCTCCCTCCGAACAACGCGGTGCCCCGCGAGGAGAGCCTCGCGGGGCACCGTCCGCGCCGGAGGGAGGGGAGGCGCGGTTCGCGGAAGACTCTAGGCTTCGTCGATGATGCTGCCGGCCGCCATGTAGCCGCCCACGAACGACAGGCCCACGTCGCCGTAGATGCCGTTGAACGGCTTGCCGGCGATGTTGTTCTCGCCGTTCGATCCACCGGCGGTGTGCCACCCGGCGTACAGGCCGGGGATGATCGCGCCTTCCGTGTCCACCACCTGCATCTTCGGGTTGATACGCAGGCCGCACTTCGTGGCGAACAGGTTGCCGCCGATCTTCGCGCCGTAGTACGGCGGGTCGCCGATGGGGATGAGCCATGTGGGATCGTATTTGTACGTGGGCACGGTGTCCTCGCCCGCTTCGCAGGCTTTGTTCCAATCCTCCACGGCCTTCACCAGCACACCCTCGCGCAGACCGAGCTCCTGTTCCAGCTCCTCGATGGTGTCGCACTCCTTCACGGCGCCCGCGTCCACCATGATCTGGAACGCGTTGCGCCAGTCGCGCTGCCACTCGGGCACGCGGTCGATGAGCGGGTCGTCGTCGGGGATGACCTTGCCCACGCGGCAGACGGACTGCTTGAAGAAGTTGTCGCCCACCAGCTGCTCGAACTTCGAGTCGAAGCACACGTAGGTGCGCCCGCCCGGTTGGCTCATCTCCACGGCGCCTTGGTCGGTGAGCGCGGTGACCATGGAGTCGGGGTCGGTGTTCAGGAAGGGGTAGGACGATCCGCCGGTGCTCAGGTACGGCACGCGCTGGCCCATGCGGTTGATGAGCAGCCACGGCTGGCGCACCGCTTGGTTGCCGTCCTTGTTGACGTGGGCGTTCATCGTGGTGGCGTACTCGTCGTAAGGCTCCCACTCCACGCTGCCGTCGAAGCAGGCGACCGAGTTGTAGCCGGAAAGGTCGGCGCCCGCTCCCAGGCCCATGCGGATGCACGCGCCGTCGTTGTACGGCGGGGTTGCCACATTCACGATACCGCGCAGGCAGGTGGGCGTGTACTTGGCCAGCATGGCGCGGTTCATCTCGAAGCCGCCGGCCGTGAGGAGCACGCCCTTCTTCCCGCGGTAGAACTTCTCGCCGTCGGGCGTTTTCGCCTTGATGCCCACCACGGTGCCGTTGTCCATGACGAGCGCGAGCGCCTCCGTGCTCGTGTGGATGTCCACGCCGTGCTTCTTGGCCGTTTCGGTCATCATCTCGAAGGGGAAGTGGTTGATCTCGATGGAGTTCTTCGCCGTTATCTGGCCGTCCCAGTACAGGCTCTTCATGCCCGCCGGGCCCTTGCTCGAGGGCGCCCAGGGAACTTCGAGGGCGTCGGCCATCCAGTCGATGCACTGCGGACCCTCCACGGCCATGGCGTACAGCAGCTCCGGGTCAACCGTCATCTGCTGCAGATCGTTCACGTAAGCGACCACTTTGTTCGGGTCGTAGGGGTAGCTGGGGTAGGCCCACTCCACCTCGTTGGCCATGCGGTGCCCGCCGAAGTTCACGAACATGCCGCCGTACGACGAGGTGCCGCCGGTCTTCTCGTTCTTCTCCAGCATGATGACCTTGTTGCCCGCGTCCGCCAGGCGCACCGAGCCGGTGATTCCGCCGCCGCCCGACCCCACGACCACGACGTCGGCCTCGAAGTCCCACGTTGCCGGGGCCTCGACGGGTTCGATGGGCGCTGCGGCCGCCTCGAACGCCGCCGCGGCCTTGTCGCCCGAGCCCTTCTCCGGCGCGGCTTGCGACGGCGCGCATGCGGCGAGCGCGCCGCCCGCGGCCGTGGCGATGCCCGCCGTGGCGGCCGCCTTGAAGAAGCTGCGTCGGCTGAGCGCGTGCTTTCCGGTGGTCTTGGCGTCTTCCGACGGTCCTCGCTTCGCTTCGTCTTTCATGGTTCCCTCCTCCTTGTTGGAACGATCCCCTCCTCGGGATGCCCCCATTGTAGGTGCGCCGTGCCGGTGGCTTCAGGAGGGAAAACGGCGCGCTGGAACGATGTCGCGCGCGGCGCGAGGAAGTTCGGCGACGCGTGAAGGAAAAACGGCGTCGGACGAGGAAAACCTTTCGCGCGCGTCGAGCGCGCTGCGGGTGCAGGCTAGGCGCGGCGGGCATGCGTCGAGTGCGCGCCTGGCGCGGAAACCCTTTCGAGTGTGGCAGGCGCGCGTCGGGCGTGCGCCTGGCGCGGAAACCCCTTCGAGTTCGGCTGGCGAGCGTCGGGCGTGTGCCGGGTGCGGCAGGCGCGTGTTGAGCCCGGAAACCCTTTCGGACGCGCGTCGGGCAAAAACCCTTTCGAGCGCGCTCCGGATGCGGAAGCTCTGCCGAATGCGTTGGGCGTGCGTCTGACGCGCGGCGGGCGCTCGTCGGCAGCGCGTTCGGCCGCGACGCTCGCCGCGCCCCTTTTCCGGTGCCTGTGAGCAAGGTGCTTTGCTGGCATTCGTATGGTGCAAAAATCACCGATGTCCCCCTTGAACGAAGCGAGATACGCTCGCTTTCCTCCTTGCTTATCGTTTGTCCCGAGTGTTTTCCCAGCTCACGTGCTTCGGAAAATTCCAACGCTGCCACGCAGAGCGATGTGGCAGGGGGACATCGGTGATTTTTGTACGGAGAGCGGCCCCGTGCTGGTGCGTCGAAGCGATGCCGATCGTTCGGGACCTGCGACGCCAAGGCGATGCTAGGGGACCGCGGAGCGGCACGTGGATCCCGGTTTGCCAGCGTAAGGTGCATTTCTCAAAGACGTGCGAGATCGAGCGGCGAACACCCCAAATCGGCGGCGTGGTGTTTAGCGTCCGCGGCACTATTGCGGAGAGGCCGTGGTACCCTAGTGACGACAAATCGTGCGGGTAAGTTCGACGATGCTTTTGTTCGGATGAAGGAAAGGCTCTACATGGCGTTTCTGCTGGGATGCGAGAAGGTGCGGGTGGAATTCCCCACGAAGACGGTGTTCGACGGCATTTCGCTGGGCGTGGAGGAGGGCGACCGCATCGGCATCGTGGGCCGCAACGGCGACGGGAAGTCCACGCTGTTGAACCTGCTGGCGGGCCAGTTGGAGCCCGATGACGGGCGCGTGCTGAAGAACGGCGCCGTGCGCGTGGGCGTGCTGGGGCAGGCCGACGCGCTTTCCGACGACGACACCGTGGAGCGCGCCGTGGTGGGCGACCTGCCCGAGTACCAGTGGGCGGGCGACGCGCGCGTCCGCGACATCATCGCGGGGCTGGCCTCCGACATCCCGTGGGACGCGCGGGTTGGAACGCTGTCGGGCGGACAGCGGCGACGGGTGGACCTAGCGCGGCTGCTCATCGGCGATTGGGACGTGCTCGCGCTCGACGAGCCCACGAACCATCTGGACGTGCGCGCCATCACCTGGCTGGCCGGGCACCTGAAAGCGCGCTGGAAGCAGGGCGCGGGCGCGCTTTTGGTGGTCACGCACGACCGCTGGTTCCTCGACGAGGTGTGCACGCGCATGTGGGAGGTGCACGACCGTGTGGTCGATCCGTTCGAGGGCGGCTTCTCGGCCTACATCATGCAGCGCGTGGAGCGCGACCGTCTGGCCGCGCTGGCCGAGCAGAAGCGCCAGAACGACCTGCGCCGCGAGCTGGCCTGGCTCTCGCGCGGGGCGCGGGCGCGTGCGACGAAGCCGAAGTTCCACGTGGCCTTGGCCCAAGAGCTCATCGCCGACGTGCCGCCGCTGCGCGACGAGCTGGAGCTCAAGCGCATGGCCATGGCGCGTCTGGGCAAGCAGGTGGTGGACTTGGAGCACGTCACCGTGCGCTTCGACCATGCGGACGGCTCCAGTCGCACGGTGCTTGACGACATGGACTGGATCATCGGTCCCGGCGACCGCTACGGCATCGTCGGCGAGAACGGTGCTGGCAAAACCACGCTGTTGCGCGTGATCCAAGGCTTGCAGAAGCCAACGTCCGGCCTGGTGAAGATAGGGAAAACCGTGCGCTTCGCCGTGCTGTCGCAGCATTTGGACGACCTTGCGCGCTTCGGCGACGATCGCGTGCGGCAGGTGGTGGGCCGCTACAGCCGCCGCACGATGCTCGACGGCAAGGAGATGACGCCGGGGCAGCTGCTGGAGAAGCTGGGCTTCACGCGCGCCGACCTGAACGAGCCGGTGTGCGATCTGTCGGGTGGCCAGAAGCGACGGCTGGCGCTCATGCTGATCTTGCTGGACGAGCCGAACGTGCTGGTGCTCGACGAGCCGGGCAACGATCTGGACACCGACATGCTGGCCTCGGTGGAGGACCTACTGGACGGCTGGCCCGGCACGCTGCTTTTGGTCACGCACGACCGCTACCTCATGGAACGCGTGACCGACCATCAGTTCGCCCTGCTGGATGGGCGGATTCGCCACCTTCCCGGCGGCGTTGACGAGTATCTGAGGCTGACGGAGGCGCGAGATTCAACCCGGCCCGGCGGAGGGGCGGGCGCCACCCAGTCGCTCAAACAGTCCTCGCAGGGCTGCGGAACTCGCTTGGTGGACGGCACCCGTCCCTCCGCCTCTTCGGGTGCGACCGAAGCCGGCTCGCGCGATGCCGACAATGGGGGCGGGGAGCGGCTTTCCGGCGGTGAGATACGCACGCTGCGCAAGCTCATGCAGTCGAACGAGCGCAAAACCGAAACGCTCAACGGCAAGATCGAGGACGTACGCGCCCAGATGGCCGCCGCCGACCCCAGCGACTTCACCGCCCTCGGCGACTTCCAAGCGCAGATCAACGACTTGCAGGCCCAGGTTGATGCCCTTGAGGAAGAGTGGCTCGAAGCTGCCGAGAAGCTGGGCGAGTAGCATGCCCCCGGATGCCGAACGTGCGGCCGACGAGTTGGAACCCGCCTTGACGGGGGAGGCCGCCATTGAGCCGGCCGCGCCAGCCGCCGCGCCGTCGCTCGTGTTGCCGGCCGAGCTGGCGTGGGCCGTCTACTTCCTGTTCATCCCGCTTGGCGTGGCCGCCATGGCCCACGCGAATATGGGCCTCGTGCCGGCGGCGGCGCTCCCGTTCGCGCTCAACGCCATCGCGCCCCAGGTGAGCTACGGCGTGTGGTACGTCGTGTTCCAAGTGGGGCTCATCGCCATCCTGTGCGCGGTGCGGCGCACGCTTGACTGGCGCTACCTCATATCGTTCGCGGTGTGCGCCGTGGGCGGGGCGCTCATCGACTTCAACGGCGCGTGGATGAACGATTTGTTCCCGGTGGATTCGCTCGGGCTCTCCTGCCTGCGGTTCGCCGTCGGGTTCGCCATCGTGGCCGTGACGGTGTATTTCTGCACGCGCTGTCAGCTGCCCGTCATGCCCATCGACACGTTTCCGCGCGACCTGTGCGCTGCCATCGACCACCCGTACGCTCGCGTTAAAGTGTGGTTCGACGTCATAACGCTGCTTGTCACCTGCGCCATCGGTCTCGTCGGCGGCGGAGCTCTGTTCGGAATCAACGTGGGCACGGTGGTGTCGGCCTTGCTTATGGGCCGCTCGGTTGGTTTCATCCAGTGCATCATGGACAAGCGGGTGGCCTACCGTAAGCATCTTCCGCTCTGAAGACGCAAGGGCGTTGGCGCTATTTCCAGGTTGAGCGCTTGGCGGCGGTGCCGCGGGCGATGTTGCCGGGCGCGTTGGTTGGCGGTTGCGGGGTTCCTGGTGCAGTCTGTTGCGCCGTTGCCGGTTCCGGCTGCCCGTCGGCTTGCTGCTCGGGGCCGCGCGTCCACGGATCGTCCTTCGCGCTGTTCTGCGCGTACTTCATCCATGCGTCTTCTTGGCGCGCTTCGGCGATCCAGTCGTCTTGCGACTTGAACAGCACGCTGCCCGCCAAGTACACGATGCCGCACAGGATGCCACCCACCACGAACGCGATCCAACTGACGGCGAAGCCGCCTTGACCGGCGCGGATGGCCTCCTTGATCGCAAACTTGTCCATGCCGCCCAGGCCGCCCATCTGGTCGAACAGTGGTACGAAGCCCCATACCAGAAACACGATCAGCGCCAGCAGCATGATGATGCCGCACGTCACGCCCATGATGGACTCGGCCCGCACCTGTTCGGGCGACTTTACGTTGGCGGTGGGCGGCAGGTCGGCGCCCAAGTCCCTGCGGTGCGCTATGTAGGTGAGCTCTGACAGGTTGTACTTCGATTTCTGCAGGCATGCCCACATGATGGTGCCCACGCCCAAGGCGATGAAGAGCATGAAGGGAAGCAGCAAGAAGTCCTCAACGAGCACGCCGCCCACCATGACCTCGCCGTCGTCGGGCGACATGCCCACCATAAATATCACGGCCAGCAGGATGAGGCCCACGCCCCCTGCCATCATGAGGGGGAAGCGGCGGCTGAAGCGGTCGAGCACGTTGGCGCGGTAGCGCGGCTCGATAGCCGGGTTGCGACGCTTGAATTCGCCGTGGCTGAGCGAGCCCATGATGAGGATCATCACGCCCACCACCACGAACGCTAGGAACATGGCCGTCGCGAAGTTCTCGCCGAACACCCCGACGGCGTCGAGGGCTCCTTGCACGCCCACGCCCAGCAGGATGGAGGCCACGCCCGCAACCATGGACAGGTCGAAGCGGTTCATATGGCGGTCGTAGCGCTCGGTGTCGTTGTCGTTCGTCACCTCCACGCTGCCGCGCATGAGGTCGTCGAGGTTCGTATGGAACAGGTCGCACAGCACCAGCAGCTTGTCCATCTCGGGGTAGTTGGTGCCGGCTTCCCATTTCGACACGGTCTGGCGCGACACGCCCAGCTGCTCGGCAAGGCCCTCTTGTGTGATGCCGTAATGCTGGCGCAGGTAGACGAGGTTGTCCGCGAAGGTCATCGAAAGTCCTTTCGTTTCGTGAATGCATCATACCTGAAAGTCGCGCGGTGCTTCGTGGAAGCTGTCGGCCCGCGGAGCCGAATGCCGGCGCGTCTTTCGCGGCTTCTATCTTGCGATTGCGGGCCCGCACGCTCCACCACTTTGGTGTTGCGTTTCGCATTTTTTCGCGCACGCTCAGGTTGCGGAAGCTGTGAACTGGGGTTATGTACCTCCCTGCTCGTTGCGAGTGAAGCGCTGCGCCGCATCTCTTTCTCTCTTGTCATCCTGAGCAGGGGACTGTATCAAAAGCTCCCAAACGCTTGCCGGCGTTGACCGTTCCGTAGGGCAATGGTTCTGCCCTTGCCGTCTACCTGGGAAACGTTGCTTGTCGAACGGCAAGGGCAGAGCCCTTGCCCTACACGACGAGCGAAAACGACGCTTTTGATGCAACCCCACTTCCGAGCACGCGGAGCGGGCGCAGGGGAGGCGTCGCGAAGCGATGAGTGACGAAGCCGCCGGAGTCGAAGGACCTTCGGCAGCGGCAACGGCGGGGCTCGCGGGCATCGCCACGGGGGTGGGATGGGGGCTCAGCCTTTGCGCCCTGCATTTGACAAACGGTTCTGCATGTCGAAGAAGGCTCGCTCGTTTTCCGTGGCGTTCGTTTTCGCCTTTTGGTAAGGTGAGCGGTGTCGGGCACCGAAAGGAACCGCTTCATGGGAGAACCAGGCGTCGAACGCATTCGGAATTTCAGGTTGCATGCACATCACTTGGATGCGCGATACGACGAGGACAACGTGCTTGCTGTCGTGGGCGCGTGCGGCATGCAGAACACCCCGCCGGGCGCATGGAAGGCCGCGCTGCACAACCGCGTTCCCGCGCTGGGCGCGGAGGACCTGGAGCGCTTGCTGCACGAAAAGCGCTCGCTCGTACAAGCGTGGAGCTTTCGCGGCGCGCCGGTGGTGTTCCCTGCGGCGGACAGCGACGCGTTTCTGACGGCGCTGGTGCCGCAGAAGGACGAGCCGTGGGCATACACGCAGGGCATCGGCTTGGCGCTCGACGCTTTGGGGATGGAATTCCACGAGGTGCTGGCCCTGCTGGAACGGGTCATGCCGAAGCTGGACGACAAGGTCGTCGTCAGCAAGACCGCGCTTGACCAAACGTTGGCCGACTGGGTCGAGCCGCTGCTGCCCGCAGGCAAACGGGAGCCGTGGCGCGCGCCGTCGATGTACGGCAGTCCCGACAAGCAGACGGTGGGCGGCGCGGCGGTGTCCTTCCTGCTGCGTCCCTGCGCGTTGAAGGGGCTGGTGGTGTTCGGCGAGCGCTCCGGCGCGAGCCCTGCGTTCACGTCGTTTCGGGCGTGGCTCGGCCGGGGGCTGGAGCCCAGCAAGGACGCGCCAAAGAAGCTCGTGCGGAAGTTTCTGCACTGCTACGGTCCTTCGACCGCCGATCGGTTCGCCAGCTGGCTCGGTTGCTCGGGCAAGCAAGCGCGGCGCCTGTGGAAGACCGTCGGCGATGAGATGGAGCCGTTGACGTGCGATGGCAAGCGGGCCTACGTGCTGGCGGCCGACCGGGAGCGCCTGTTCGCGCCCGAGCCTCTCGAGCGTGAGCTGCTTCTGCTGTCGGCGCACGACCCCTACCTCGACCAGCGTGATCGTGTCGTTCTTCAAGCGGACAAAACGCTGCAGCGTCGGATATGGCGCACCGTAGCCAATCCGGGCGCCGTCGTGCGGCGTGGCGAGATCGTGGGCACGTGGACCGGCAAGAAGAAAGGCGCCGGTTTGGAAGTCGAGGCGAGCCTGTGGGCCGGCGATGTCGACGTGCGCGAGCTGCGCGACCTTGCCAAGGACTACGCCGCCTTCCGCGGCTTGGAGCTGGTTGGCTTCAAAGCGTAGCGCCGATGAGGGGGCGTGAGGGCGCGGTGCGGTGCCGATGATGCGGGCGGTGGCCGCGCCTCGTCTCCGCGGTTCCCTTCAGGTGCCGGCTCGGGGCTTCTGCGGCGGCGATCGGACGGTCGGGTGCCTCTCCCTGCTCCTGCCATCGGGTGGTCGGGTACCCCTTCCATCTCCGGCGTTTGAGCGATGGACGGCATTTCGGGTGTCCGCCGTTAAGCCGCCATCGACGCGTCCCGCCTAGCGCCCGACGGCGAGCTGGTGCCGCGCTTTCTTGAACGCGCTGCCGGCAGCGGCTCAGCAGCGGAAAATCCTGCGTTTGGTGCAAAAATCACCGACGTCCCCCGCCCGAATCGCCCGCCAAAGTCCCTCCGCACGCCCGTCTTCGCATGCCGCACGCGTTTCCGCAGGTCGCGAGATTTCAAAACCAACGAGATGCCCTGCGGGCTCCCCAAGAAGGGGGGCTTCGGTGATTTTTGCACCGATCCCCTGCGCTCCGCCGTTAAACCACCATCGACATGCACCCGGCCAGGTTGTCATCCTGAGCATGCAACAGTCCAGTGGACTGTTGCACTCCAGAGCACGCGGAGCGGGCGCAGGGAGGCATCGCGAAGCGATGAGCGGCGAAAGCCGCCGGAGTCGAAGGATCCCGCGCGGCGCCAGCAGCAAGCGCTTTCGGTTGGCACCGCGCGGGATCCTTCGTCCCCGCTTCGCGGGGCCTCCCTGCGCCCGCTCCGCGTGCCCGGGGCCTCGACAGTCCGCCGGACTGTCGAATGCTCCGCTCGCTCAGGATGACAAGCCGCCCGTTCGTCGTACCGACTCGCCGCGTTCGCCTGCCGTATCGGCCCGCCATGCCGGCTTGCTCTGTCGGTCCGTGGCGCCGGTTGGTCGCCGAGTCGGCGGAAAGCGTCACTTGTTCGCTCAAGTGCCTGGTCAAGTTGTCGGTTTGTTCAAATTCCTGCAAAGTATCGGTGGAGAAACGATGCCGTGCGAAAACGGGCCGTACAATGGCTTCGAAAACGGAAGCGACGCAGCTCGCTTCAGGTGGCTCTTCACCTGCTTTTTCGGCATTTCACCCCTCCTGTGCGGCTGCGTCCCAACATGGAAGGTTTCCCTATGATCAAGTTTATCGCCAGCGACATGGACGGCACGTTCCTCGACGAGAACGAATGTGTGCCCGACGGCGCTTTCGACCTCATCCTGCGCCTGCGCGAGGCGGGCGTGCGATTCGCGGCCACATCGGGGCGGCGTTTCGACACGCTGTGCGAGCTGTTCGAACCCATCGTCGATTGCATGGACTTCGTGGCGTCGAACGGCGCGCAGGTTGTCGTTGAAGGCGAGTTGGTGGACTTGGAGGTGTTCTCGCACGCGGCCGTGAAGCGGCTCGCGGGCGTTGTGGATATGTTCGACACCATGCACCTGGCGCTGTTCGACGAGACGCGCAGCTACCTTTTGGACGACGAGGAGCGCTTCGAGCGCGAGGTGGACAAGAATCTGCCGAATCCCGTGCGCGTGCTCGACGTGCCCTCTCCGCGGACGAGTATCTTGAAAGCATCGGTGTACTGCGACGATGCCGTCATGGACATGGCCTACATCCTCACGCGCGAACTGGACGACGACTTCGTGTTCGCGCCGTCCGGCCGCAAGTGGATCGACGTCATGCAGCGCGGCGTGAGCAAGGCCACCGGCGTCGGCCAGGTGTTGGACGCCCACGGCATCCGGCCCGAAGAGATGATGGCGTTCGGCGACTCGATGAACGACTACGAGATACTGCGCATGGCGGGAACGAGCGTGGCCATGGGCAACGCCCGCTCCGCCATCAAGCAGATAGCCGCGAATACCATCGGCACGAACGCCGAGCACGGCGTGCAGAACGAGCTGCGGAAGGTGCTGGCGGGTATCGAGGGCAGGTAGACCTCCGGACGGGTAATCTCCCGATCGCCCGGCGCGGCGCCCTCGCAACGGCACGGGCAATGCGGCGAGCGCGCGGAAGAGCTGGCAAGTCCTTTCCGCGTCCTCTGTTGCCGGGGCATCGCCCGTTGGTTGCCCGCTCTGGGTGATCGGCGGGCGATCAACCGCTGCTATAGCTTCGCGTGTTCTTCGCCGCTCACGCGGGCGTTCGGGTCGCGTAGCACGGCGCGGTCGAGGTCGCCCACGGCGTTCGACGCGGTGACGCCGGCCACCATGGAGTCGCTCACGTTGAGCGCCGTGCGGCCCATGTCGATGAGCGGCTCGACGGAGGCCAGCAGGCCCACGATCTCGATGGGCAGCCCCATGGTGCCCAGCACGATGAGCGAGGCGAACGTCGCACCGCCGCCCACGCCCGCCACTCCGAACGAGCTGATCACCACCACGGCCACGAGCCCGGCTACGAACGTCGGCGAGAACACGTCGATGCCCACGGTGGGGGCGATGATGGTGGCCAGCATGGCGGGGTAGATGCCCGCGCACCCGTTCTGCCCGATGGACATGCCGAAGCTGGCCGAGAAGTTCGCCGTGGCCTCGCCCACGCCCAGGGCGCGCGTTTGCGTCTCGATGTTGAGGGGCACCGCTCCCGCGCTCGAGCGCGCCACGAACGCGAAGCTGAGCACGGGGAACGCTTTCTTCAGATACGTGAGGGGGCTCACGCGGTTCGCCAGCAGGATAAGGCAGTGCACCAGGAGCATGAAGAGGAGCGCTGCGTAGGACACCGCCACGAATTTGCCCAGATCGAGGATGGCGGCGTAGTCGCTCGTAGCCATGACATGGGCGATGAGCGCCAGCACACCGTAAGGCGTGAGAGCGAGCACCATGGATACGATGCGCATGACGATGCCGTACAGGCTGTCGATGAGTTGCTTGAAGAACGCGGCCTGCCGCCCGGCGCTGGCGGCGGCATCGGCGGCGTCGTCGGACGCGGGGCTTTCGCTGCCGGCTCCGTCCCCGTCGTCTCCGCGGGCGCGCAGCTTCAAGTAAGCTATTCCGGTGATCGCGGCGAAGATGACGACGGCGATGGTGGAGGTGGCGCGGCTCCCGGCCAAGTCGGCGAACACGTTCACGGGAACGAACGACAGGATCATCTGGGGCAGCGAGAGATCCGCCACCTGCTGCTGCTCGGTTTGAAGCGCTTGCAGGCTGTCGGCGCTCGCGCCCGCTCCCGCGTCGGTGAAGCTGGCGCCTGCGAGCCCCGAGAACGCCACCGCCGCCCAACCGGTAAGCGCCGCCACCGCCACGGTGCCCAGCAGCACGGCCAGCACGACGGCGCTGATGCGCCCCAGGTTCTCGGTGACCTTCGTGCGGGTGAACGCGCCCACGATGGCTACGAACACGAGCGGCATCACCAGCATCTTCAGCAATGCGATGTAGCCCTGGCCCACGATCGACATCCAATCGAGCGCCGTCGAGGCGGCGTCGCTTCCGCGCCCCAGCGCCAGCTGAATGCCGATTCCCAGCGCGATGCCCAGTCCCAGCGCCGTGAACACGCGCGGCGTGAAGCCCATGCCCTTGGCCTTCATGAAGCGCAGGGCTAGGAGCAGGGCGACGAACACGGCCAGGACGGCCGCTACGGGAAGGATGGCATCGAGGGACATGGCGGTTCTGGCTTTCTCGCGCGCGTGGTTTCAGCGGTTGCTGCGAAATAGTATGCGGCCGCACCTGCTGGACGCGGCCGCATGCGGGTGATTTGTCTCTGGTCTGTTGACCAACGCCAACAGGACGGCAACAAGGGCGAGCGGAAACCTTCAAGCGCCTCCGAGGGTGGTGTATCAAAATTCGCCGCAGGGCGCCGCTTAGACGGTCCCGCCGTAGGGCAAGGGCCCTGCCCTTGCCGTCGACCTGGGAAAATGTTGTCTTGCCGAGCGGCAAGGGCAGGGCCCTTGCCCTACGACACCAGCGAAGCGGTCCTTTTGGTACAGCCTTGTTCGCGTGTATGCGCGAAAACGCGAACCGCAGCCGCTTTTCCGGCTTCGTCGAAACGGTCGATCAGGGGGATCGCTCCTGCGGCGGCCTACAGGTTCTCGTCCATGTCGAACGACAAGGGGGAGTCCTCCGCCTCGGCCATGATCGCGTCCTGCAGCAGCGTGCGCGTGTCGGCCAGCAGCTCGTCCATGAACGCGCGGTTCGCGCCGGTCAGGGCCTCGGTGAGCGCTTCGCCTTTCAAGGGGGCGCAGGCGCGGTCGGTGGCGGCGACGAAGGCGTGGGCCTTCTGGCGGCTGGCCTTCAGATAGTCTTCCACGCGGCGCGCCACCAGCGGGTAGCGGCTCTCGGCCAGCACGTCCAGCGTGCGTAGCAACCAATAGACGCTCTCGGGATCGGGACGGCGGGCCTCGCTCTCCCAGGCGGGGTGCACGGCCGAGGCGTTCGCGAAGAAAGGCACGAACGGCGAGAACGCCGTGGTGGCCAGCGACACCCAGTGAACGCCCGCGCGCTCGGGCGGCAGGCCGGGGCGAATCTGCAGCACATGGCCTTCCTGCGTGCGCGACAGCGCGATGGCGCGGTAGCGGGTACGGCTGCGCTCGTCGCCGTCCGAGCCCAGCGGGTCGAACGGCGTGCCGTCGAAGTGCGAGGCCAGCAGCTGCGCCACGTCGTCCACGTCCAAAAGACGGTTCGCACGGCGGATGAACGGCAGGTCCAAATCCTCGGGCTGCTGCTCGACCTCGGGCGTGAACAGGCGCTGGCCGAACCAGACGCGCGGAGCGTTGTAGTGGGTGTCCTGCTGCGAGTACGTGCCGAAGATGCGGCGGAAATCGAACGTGCCGGGGCGCGGGTTCAGGTGGTTGTCTTCCACGAACTCGCGAATGCCGTCGGAGTGCAGGAAGTCGGGCGATTCGAAGTCGACCTCCTGGATGGAGATGCGGTTCGCGCACACGGCGTACGCGTCGTCGGGGATGCGCTGCGCCACCCAGTGGTGTCCGGTGGCCAGCTCCATGTACCACACCTCGTCGGCGTCGGCGAACAGGATGCTGTTGCCCTCGGCCGACCCGTGCTCGGCCACGATGGCCGCCACGCGCTCCACGCCCGCGCGCGCCGAGGAGATGAAGGGCAGCACCACGGTGACGAGCGCGTCTTCGGCCAAGCCGCCTTCCTCCACCAGCGGGTCGTGCGCCAGCACGCGTTCGTTGGCGTAGGTGGATTCGGTGGCGCTCATGGCCACGCCGGCCGCGTTGATGCCGGCTTCCTCGTAGGCGCCCTCGGACTGATCGACGTCGGGCGTGGACGTGTAGCGCAGGCCCGCCCCGTCCAGTTCCATCGAGAATTGGTTGTTGGCCGACACGAACGACTCTTTCTTGTGCACCCGCTCGGGCACGACGGTGAAGCGCTTCGGCGCGCAGGCTTCCGCATGGTCCTCGGTGCGGGCGATGAGGGTGGAGCCGTCGAGCGTGGCCGCCTTCCCCACGAGGACGGATGTGCATGCGCAGTGGGTGAGTCGGGCCATGAGGGCTCCTCTCGTTCGATGATGCCGATGGTTGACATGGTACCTCGTGATGGCGCGGGAGTGCGGGATCTCTTTCGCTGGAGGTCTATCGGTTTCGGACTTCGGAGCCCGTTCTGCGCGGATTCGCGTGACAACGATCGCCGGGCGTGCCGTGCCGAGGGCCGCGTTCGCATCCCGCCGTCCCGCGCGAGCGGAAGGTCGGCAGCCTGACGTGCTGTCGCGGCGTGCCGGTTGACGGGGCCGGGGCGGCGCGGTATGCTGGGCGGCGTTTTCGTACACCCCTTTGGAGGATTCGTGATACTTTGCAGGGCTGCGGCTCCGCGCGTGATCGCCGATGAAGCATCGCACGGAGCAGGGACGAGCATAGTCATCGGCATCGGAAGGCGCGCCGCCTAGAGGCCCGTCGTCTTCGTCGATGCCGGAACGCCGAACTCGCAAGCGCCGCAGGTGATGATTCATCTGCGGCGCTTTTTTGCGCGCTGGCTCGCGGACCCGTTGACGATGCGTCGTTGCGGGGAGTATCCGCCGAGGCTCGGTGCGCGTTCCTTGTCCCGCATTCCGAGATCCAAAGAGGTGCATGGTGTCTACTTCCGTTTCGTTTTCCGAGGGGCCGCTGTTCCGGCAGCTGCTCTCGTTCGCTTTGCCGCTTATGGCGGTGAACCTTCTGCAGTACGTGTACCAAGCGGTCGACATGGTGGTGGTCGGCCAGGTGGTGGGCGATGTGGGGCTGGTGTCCATCAGCAACGCGACGAACGCCGCCTTTCTGGTGAACGCATTCGTTATCGGGCTGACCGCCGGGGGCGGCGTGGTGGTGGCGCGGGCCGTGGGTGCGCGCGACGCGTTCGCGCGGCGGCGCGCCTATGCGGCCACGCTCGCGGTGGCGCTGTTGGCGTCGGCGGCCATCGCGGCGGCCGGCATGCTGTTGGCGCGGCCGGCCTTCACGGCGAACGCGGTGCCCGCCGCCGCGCTCGACGATGCCGTAGCCTATACGGTGGTCATGTGCTGCGGCGCCGTGGGGCCGTTCCTAATGAATGCCGCCGCGGCGTTTTTGAAGGCGCAGGGCGATGCGTGGACGCCGCTTGTGCTGGTGGGCGCGGCGGCCTTTGTGAACGTGGCGCTCGACTTGGTGCTGGTGGGGCCGGCAGGCCTCGGCGTGGTGGGGGCCGCGTTCGCCACGGTGTCGGCGCAGGGGCTCGCCGCCGTGCTGGCGCTCGCGTTCGTGTGGCGGCGCTATCCCGAGGTGCGGCCGTTCGGCCGGGGCGGGGCTGCGCCGGGGCAAGGTCGCGGTCGCGGCGGAGCGCTGGAGGACGGCCGGCGCCAGGGTCGTGACGGTGCGCCGCTCGGCCGAGCCGGCCGCCGCGCGCCCGGGTTGGGCGCCGCCGTGCTGGCGGTTCTGCGCGTGGGCGTTCCGTCGGCCGTGCAGATGGCGGTGGTGAACCTGTCGTACGCGCTGGTCACGGGCTTGCTCAACCGCTACGGCACCGATGTGGCCGCGGCTGCCGGGGTGGGGCTGCAGATCAGCACCATCGCGGGGCTTCCGTGCTGGGCCATCGGCCAGGCCATCACCACGGCCGCCGCGCAGAACGCCGGGGCGGGCGAGCTGCGCCGCGCGCGCGACGTGGTGCGGCTGGGCGCCGTGCTCAACATCGGCGTCACGTTGAGCATCCAAGTGCTCATCCAACTGCTGGCTCCGGCCATCGTGGCGCTGTACGGCCTGACCGAGCCGGCGACGCTCGACGTGGCCGTGCTCTACCTGCGCATCACGTGCAGCGTGAACGGGCTGTTCTACGCGGCCATGTACAGCTTCGACTCGTTCGCGCTCGGCGCCGGCTCGCCGCGGCTCGTGCTGGCGAACTCACTCATCGACGCGTTCGCCGTGCGCTTCGGCCTGGCGTTCCTGCTGAGCGGCGTGCTGGGCGCGGGCTACGTGGGCATCTTCGTGGCGCAGGCGGCCTCGCCGGTGATCCCGGCGATCATCGGCGGCGCGTATGTGCGCCACTGGTCGCGTTCGCGCGGGGTGGGGCGGGCGCGAACGGCTCAGGCGGGCGCCGTTGGAGAGCGCGCTGCCCGATGACGAGCCCCGGCCGTCCTTGCCGGCGAGGCCGGAAGGGCGGCCGGGACGGGCTCCTCCCAAGAGGGGGTCTTGCTCCTTACCGTTCCTTGCTCGTGCCCCTGCTACGCCGTCGTCACCAGCTCGCTTGCGGGGATCCGCTCGACAGCGTGGCGGTCGGGGCTCTTCGGCTCGCAGGCGGCGTGGCCCACGGCCAGGATGTTCACCGGCACGAGCGATTCCGGCAGATCGAACTCCGCACGCACGACGGCGGGGTCGAAATGGCATATCCACACGCTTCCCAAGCCCAGGTCGGCGGCGGCCAGCATCATATGGTCGGTGAGGATGGAGGCGTCGATGTCGACGGTGCGCATCCCGTCGATCGGGCGCCGCCAGGCCTGCTCGCGGTCGGCGCACACGACGAACGCGAGCGGCGCGCCGTGCAGGTTGGCCGCCCGGCCCAGCTTCGCGAGCCCCTCCTCGCTGGACACCTGCACGATGCGGACCGGTTGGCGGTTCGCGGCGGTCGGCGCGACGCGGGCGGCTTCGACGATGGTGTCGATGCTCTCCTGGTCGACGGGATCGGGTCGATAGGCGCGGATCGAGCAGCGTTTTTTGGCAAGGTCGAGAAACGTCATGAGATGCTCCTGTTCTCTTTGGTCGGAAAGGCCGGCTTCGTTCGCAATCCATGCTACTCGCCAGTATCTTTCAGGCAAGTAGGCACTTTTTCGGAATATACTATCCAAAAGGAAAGCAAGGGATCGACTGCGCCTCCGGTCACCCGCGTGGCGAACGCTCGCAAACGAACCGCTCGGCCGGAGCCTCCGCATGCGGAAGGGGTCGCCAACGCGCGCATGGGAAAGCGGCCGGATGCCCCGCATTTGGAAGAAGGCGCGAACGCTCCGCGCATAGGGAAAGGAAGCCGTGCATGAAAACCTGTCCGAGCGCCTACCATTGCCCTGTCGAAGCCACCATCGACATCGTGGGCGGCAAGCACAAGGTGCTCATCCTGTGGCATTTGAGCAAGCACGGCGTGCTGCGGTTCGGCGAGCTGCAGCGCCTTATGACGCAGGCCACGCCCAAGATGCTCACCCAGCAACTGCGCGAGCTCGAGGCCGACGGCATGGTGCATCGCGAGCTGTACCACCAGGTGCCGCCCAAAACGGAGTACTCGCTCACCGAGCGCGGGAGCAGTTTCGTGCCCATTCTCAACGAGATGTGCGCGTGGGGGAAGGACGTGCTCGCCGAGGCGGGTGCGTCGGAGTTCTAGCGCGCGGCGTTTGCTCGGTGGCGGGCGATTGCTGGCGGCGAGCCGCGGCCGTGGCGGCGAGCCAGCCGCTTCGACGACGAGCGACGCCGAAGCGTTGCCGCCGCCCGCTACGCTT
The DNA here is from genome assembly GCF_019731765.1 of Gordonibacter massiliensis (ex Traore et al. 2017). Taxonomy (NCBI): domain Bacteria; kingdom Bacillati; phylum Actinomycetota; class Coriobacteriia; order Eggerthellales; family Eggerthellaceae; genus Gordonibacter; species Gordonibacter massiliensis (ex Traore et al. 2017). The sequence continues at coordinate 757,868 of NZ_JAASIO010000001.1, forward strand.
TCGGCTTCTTGCGCAGCCTGAGGTCGATGCCCCGCTCGGCGGCCAAACCCTTGAGCGTGTCGGCCGCGAAGGCGGCGCGCTCCCTGAGCGGCACGGCATCGTCGACGGCCACGGGCTCGATGCGCTCCATGGCGCGCCGCACGTCGTCGAGTTCGAGCAGGTTCGCAGCCTGGCAGAACAGCGTCTTGCGACGGCCGTCGTTGCACCGGTCCAGCAACAGGGCCAGGGCCGCCGCCTTCTCCCGCTGCTCGGCGCGATAGGCGTCCAGCCCGTCGCGCTGCGCCCGTTCGAGGTTCTCCATCTGGTTGCGATGGGTGACGAACAGGTCGTACTCGCTGATGCCGTCGTAGTGGGCGCAGGGAAACTCGGCGCACTGGAAGCAGTATTCGACGCCCGGCTTTTCCCGCGCGCACCGCGCGATGGCGCAGCCTTGGTTTCCGGCGCCGCCTCCGCAGCCGGGGCAGTATCCTCCCACGCGCATCGAGCACAGCCCGCAGTTCAGCCCGCAGAGGGAGAGCAAGAGGTCGTCGCGCTCGAAGCCTTTCATGGAACCGCCTTCCGCTGTCGCACGTGTGCTCAAAAGGTGTGGGCTTTGATTATGGCAGGGCGCTCTCTGGCATGCGGGCAGGGCGATGACGCGCGTGCGGCGTTTTCGGCGCGCGGCCGCATGCGCTCGTGCTAGGAGGTCGGGGCGCTTCGGCGACGCGGGAGTCGGGCGCGCTTTCGTTGAGAGCCGTGCGCGGCGGACGCTACAGGCCGGCTATTTCCCGTTGCAGCTTCTTCGTCAACTTGGCGAACACGAGGCTGTACGAGTGGTCGCACAGCTCGCGCAGCAGGTCTTCGGGCACGGTCCCGTCCAGATCGACGGAGATCCAGCAGCGCTTGTCGGCGTAGAAGCCGGGCAGGATGTCGCCGGGCCAGTCGGCACGCAGCCGCTCGCTCCACACAGGATCGCATTTCAGCGACACCAGGTTCAGGCCCGCGTACTCGCGGTGCTGCTCGCCGGGCTGCATGGTCGCCGCGAACATCTTGCCGCCCACCTGGTAGCGCCACCATTCCCACTCCACCTTGTAGTCCTTGGTCGCGCCGGGCTTGCTCAGCAGGTATTCGTCCAGCCAATCGTGTACGGTCATGTGGGCGTTCCTTCCTCGGTTGCGTGCGTGCCGATTCCCTGCGCTTTGGCCATGCGGGCGGCGGTCTCGCACTCGGCGCGCTCGCTGAAACGGGCAGCAGCGGCGTCCATCAGCTCCCGCTCGCCTTCTATCTCGCTTGGGTAGGGGTGGCGCGTCGCCATGCGGTCGAACTCCTCGCGAACGCGTCGGGCTTCCTCCTCGTCGCCTTCGGCCAGAAGCGCCAGGGCGTGGCGCGTGCGCAGCACGGACGGGTAGTTCTTCATGGCCTTCATGAGCTTGCAGGCGTCGGCGTCCAAGATGCGCTCCGTCTCCTGCATCCCTTTCCCGGCCATGAGCTCGCAGTACGCGAGGTCGATCTTCAGCAGCGAGCGATGCAGGCCGAGCATGCCGGTCTCGCCTTCCAGCAGGTCGCAGATGGCCTCGGCGGCCTCGGTGATGCGCCCTTCGTCCAGAAACCGGCTGCAGGCGACGACGGCCACGGAGGCCACGAGGGGGTTGCGCAGCTGCTCGGGCTCGGCGGGCGCGGCGAACCACGCGGCGGGCATGTCCTTCGTCCGCACGTCGTCCGCCTGAGCCTCGCTGATCTTCAGTATGATCCAGAATGCCCGCAGCGCCTCGGGACCCTCGCCTGCCGCTCGCAGGTTCTTGCCGTCGTTGTTCACGCCGCCCACGGTGAGCGGTAGGCCGTTCGTCAACGCGAAGGCGAGCCCGATGATGGCGACGAACGCGAAGAAGGCGGTGCCGAGCCCCTTCGGCAGCAGGAAGGCCGGCACGGCGGCGGCCAGGCCGACGAGCACGTTCGCCAGCGTGCCGCCCAGGTTGTAGAGTCGGTAGGGGATGCCTCCGTTCACGAGGTCGGGCGGCGCCATAAGGCATTGCCCGCCCGTCCCTTGCACGGAGAACCGCCTAAAGCGCAGGCGACCGTCCTGCTGGATCAGCATGAGACTGCCCACGCGAAACGAGCGGAACCGATAGCCGGTGGCCAGCCCGAACACGAGGTGCCCCGCCTCGTGGACGATGATTTGCAGGAAGTAGGCCGCCACCAGAAGCACGACGAGCGCCACGATCCATGCGGCAGTGCCCAGGGGATCGGCATCGGGGCCCTCCGCGCCGCGAGTCAAGTGGCCCGCAAGGTAGCCGACTGCCGCGCCGAGCACCATGAACAGCGCGACGACCAGCGCTTTCGTCGCCAGGCCCCGCTTCTGCGCGCTTTTCTTGTCGGACACGCCCCTGCCTTTCTCGATTGCTCTCACCGAAGTACCGTCACAGTATCTCATATCGCTCACGGAATCGTCCCTTGTCCCGCGACGCTGCGTAGCGTATGATACATACCGTTAGTATGTATAGAGCGTCTTCGCCGCGCGTTGGGAGCGGGCGGCAGGTCGTCAGCCTGTGCTGCGCACCGGCTGGGGCGCTTCATCTGGATCATCCGTTTGTTCGTCTACCCGAGAGGAGGGCCCGTGGCGCGCAACAAGCATCCCGAGGAGACGGTGGGTCGCATCCTCGACGTGGCCATGCGCCTGTTCGTGGAGAAGGGGTTCGAGCACACCACCATTCAGGACATCGTCGACAACTTGAACGTGACGAAAGGCGCGGTGTACCATCACTTCAAATCGAAGGAGGACATCCTTGACGCGGCCATCGAACGCGAGAGCGCGCCGCTCATGAAGGAGCTGGTGGCCATTCGCGACGACCCGCGCATGACCGGCCTCGAGAAGATGCAGGCCTTGTTCGAGGCCTCGATGGACGGTCCGCAGCTGCCCTTGAGCGCCGAGGTGGCCGTCGAGCCCGACCCGGTGAAGAACAGCCGTTTTCTGGGTATGCAGTACCGGTCTATCATCGAGGAAGTGGCTCCGCGGTTCGTAGAGCCCATCATCTGGCAGGGGATGGAGGACGGCACCATCCGCACCGAGCATCCGCGCGAGATGGCCGAGGTCGTGCTCATACTGGCGAACCTGTGGGTAAGCCCGATGTTCCGCATGACCGATGCCGACCAGCTGCGTCGCCGCATGGACTACTACGTGGAGCTGCTGCACCTCATGGGCCTGAACGTCAAGCCCGGACGCATCACCGGCATGCTCGAGGACTTCCGCAGCGGTTACGAGCAGAAGCTGCAGGAGAGGGGAGGGCGCGCATGACCCGATGATCGCGGGTTCGCCGCGCCGCCACGCTGCTTCGAGCAGCGTCTTTTTTTGACCAAGATACATACCAACCGAAGGTATGAAAGAAAGGAATCGAACCATGGCAACCTTGTTCAACCGATCGTTCGTGTCGGTCATCATCGTGCAGATAGCGTCGCTGTTCGGCGACGCGGTGCTGCGCTTCGCCCTGCCGCTCTACGTGCTGAACGTGACGGGCTCGGCCGCGCTCATGGGGGCGGTGTCGGCGGCGGCGTGGCTGCCGTACCTGCTGCTCACGCCCATCGGCGGCGTGGCGGCCGACCGCGTGAACAAGCGGCGCATTATGGCGTCGCTCGACGTGCTGCTGGCGCTGACGTGCACGGCGTTTCTGGCGCTCGACGGCACGGTCGACCTCATCGGCATGTCCATCTGCGCGCTCATCATCTTGTACGCGGTGCAGAGCGTGTACCAGCCCACGGTGCAGGCGGCCGTGCCGTTCATGGTGCCGCGCGAGAGCGTGGTGCGGGCCACCGCCATCGTGAGCCAGATCAGCGCGCTGTCGGGCCTGGTGGGACCGGTGATCGGCGGTTTGGTGTTCGGCCTGTTCGGCATCGAGCCCGTGGTGATGGTGGCCGGCGCGGCGTTCGCGCTGTCGGCCCTGCTCATCGTGGCGTTCGTCCGCATTCCCTTCCAGCGCATCGAGCGCGAGCAGGGCATCGTTCGCACGGTGTTGGGCGATCTGGCCGAGAGCCTCGCCTTCCTGCGCCACGAGCGGCCGGTCATCCTGAAGACCATCTTCTTGGTCGCGGGCATCAACGTCACGGTGTCGGCCTTCATCATCATCGGCACGCCCGTCACCGTGACGCAGATTCTGGGGTTGCCGAACCAGTTCATGGGCTTCGCCGAAGGCGCGCTCGCGCTGGGCGGCCTGGCGGGCGGCGTGGCGGTGGGCGCGCTGGGCAACCGGCTGAGCCTGCGCAAGGCGCCGGTGTTCCTGCTGGTGGCGGCACTCTCGCTCGTGCCGGTGGCCGTGGTGCTGGGCGTGCCGATGGACGCGATGGCGGCCTACGGGGTGCTGCTGGCAAGCCTGTTCGCCAGCATGGCGTGCGCGACGATGTTCAGCATCCAAGCCATCTCGTTCATTCAGATGGAAACGCCCGCCCATCTGGTGGGGAAGGTGATCGCGCTGGCTATGTCCCTGGCGAACTGCGCGCAGCCGGTGGGACAGCTGGCGTACGGCGGCCTGTTCGACGCGCTGCGCGGCAACCTGGTTCCCGTGGCCATCGGCACCATGCTGGTGGCGTTCGTCATCGCGGGGCTCACGTACCGCGTGCTCAAGCGCGGGTTGCCGGCGGAGGAGCCTGCGGCGGCCGAGGCCTCGGCTGAAGGCGAGGTGCGGCTTCTCTAACCGGTTGGCAGCTCATCCGGTCGTCGGCCAGCCCATTGTCGCCCGAAAGCCTCGGTTCTGGGGTCGAAACCGAGTGTTTCGGGCGACAATGCGGCGGCGAGGGCGGCGTACGGCTGCGGCAAGAAGTCATCCCGCTTACGGCAGCCGTCTCGCCCTAGCGCCGTGTCCCGCCGATCGGTTGTTAGCGCCGGTTGAACGGCACGATGGTGGCGGGGATGCCGCCTTCCATGATGACGCGCGGCTCGCCCTTGATAAGCGGGCGGAAGTACTCGAGCGCTTCCGGCGCGATGCCCTGGTAGTTCGGCAGGATCCACTCGGCGGGGAAGTGCTTCACGAAGTTCGCGAATTCGCTGGCGGGCGCGGAGAAGTACTGCGCGTTGTAGAGGCCCTGCGCAGCGGCGGCCTCGTCGCGGCGCACGCCCACCACCTGGCCGGTGAACGCGGGGTCGGCGCTGCGCATGTGGGCGCTCATGCCCAGCTCCCACGCCTCGGTGCGGTCGACGATGCTCTGGGCGAAGTTGCTGGAGCGCGCCGCGCGCGACAGGTCCTGCACCACGCCGCGCGGCACGATGCCGGCGTCCACGATCATCTGCTTGAGGGCGGCCGCGGCGCCACCCAGCACGGCGTGCGCGAACCCGTCGTCGGCGGCGTTGCCGGCCGACAGGTACGCTCCATCCGCGTAATGCGCGCCCTCGGAGGTGACGATGTAGCATTTGCCCGCCTCGTCGAACTTCTTGCGCACTTCGGCCAGGAACGCCTCCTGATCGAAGTCGACCTCCGGCAGCACCAGCAGGTCCACGTCGCCGGTGACGCAGCAGCTAGCGGCGAGCCACCCCGCGTCGCGGCCCATCACCTCGAGCACGAACACCTCGGGGCGCGTGTACGCGTCGTAGTCGAGGCGCGTGGCGTGGGTGATCTCGCAGGCCACCTTCGCGGCGCTCGGGAAGCCGGGGCAGTGGTCCACGGGCACGAGGTCGTTGTCCACCGTCTTCGGAATGCCGATGAACCGTTTGCCCGGCGCGTTGTCCTGCGCCCACGAGGCCAGCGCGTCCACCGTGTCCATGGAGTCGTTGCCACCGATGTAGAACATGGTGGTTATGTCGTGCGCGTCCATTACCTCCACCAGGCGGCGGTAGTCGACGTCGTTGCCGCGCTTCAGCTTGTAGCGGCACGTGCCCAAGGCGGACGACGGCGTTTGTTGCAGCAGCTCGATGTCGTGCCCCGTGAGGTCGGTGAGGTCGTACAGCAGTCCGTCCAGCGTGCCCTCGATGCCGTACAGGCCGCCGAACACGCGGTCGTACACGGGGTTCAGCTGGTTGGCGCGCACGACGCCGGCCAAGCTGGAGTTGATGACGGCGGTGGGGCCGCCGGATTGCGCGACGAGGCAGTTTCTCATGGAGGATGCTCCTGTTCTCGAAAGGTTGTTCGATCCGTTCTCGAATTTCGCTGTCACAGTATGACGGTGCCGGGTGCGCGCGGCGAGAATTCCTCGCGTTCATCATGCTAATTCCCGTGCCCGTGCATTTTCAAGGGGCGCACGGCGGTCGATGCGCTATCGCTGGTTCTGCGTCTGGTCCGATGGATGCGGGATAGAGATGGCCTGCGGATACGCTGGCGGTGCGGTTGGCGGGTACGACGTCGGGCACGCCTGTGCGGCAGGGGCTGCTCCCGGCGAGTACGGCGGCGCGAATCCACCGGGCTGGTTTGGAGGCGTCGCGCCGAAAGGCGTTCCTGAACCAGCGGGCTCCATGCCGCCCTTCTCGCGTTTGCGACCGCGCACGAACAGGACGATCGCGTCGACGACGTCCGCGAAGAAGAACAGCTGCAAGATGATGTGCGCCACGCACTCGCCGGTGGAGATGCGCCGCTCCGCGCGTAGACCGCCCGCATAGGCGATGGCCCACAGGGAGCCTCCCATCATGGTGATCCAGCCAACCGTTAGGGCGATGGGCACGGACACCCAGCCGACCACGGCGAGCACGGGATGCAGGGAAAGCAGCAAAAGAAACATCATAATCAGCCCGCCCAGGCAGAAGAACGGGATGAGGCCCAGCTTGGCGAGCAACATCGCCCTGCGCGAGAAGGCGAGATGACCATCGGCTTTCCTGGCGTACAGGATGATGCATTGGACGACGCTGGCCACGAACGCCGCGAGCACGCAGAAGCTTAGCACGGCGAAGCCCGCGTCGAACATGCCGGTCGAGTCGGGGTCGAACGTCGATGCCAGACCCGCCAGCACCAAGAACCCGTCCAACGACGCGACGTAGGCGATGGGTGCGATCCAGCGCAGCGGATGTCGGGTGCTTTCCATGGCGGCTCCTGTCAGACAATGCTTGGACGCTGTGCCCCATCGGCTCAGTCGGACGTCGCGTTCCATCATAGTCTGCCGAGGGCGCTGGGGCAAACTCTGCCGCGCGTGCACGGGCGAACGAGCGCATGCGGAAAGCCTCCTCGCTATCCGGGATATAAGGAGACCCCGCTCCTTTTTCTGAAGGGCAAACGTGCCCTTGCCCTCCGCTGCTAAACCGGCATTGACATTACGCAGGCCAGCGCGTTGTCATCCTGAGCGAGCGAAGCGAGTCGAAGGATCCCGTGCGGTGCCAACCGGAGGTGCTTTCGGCTGCCGCCGCACGGGATCCTTCGACTCCGGCGGCTTATTCGACTCCGGCGGCTCGCGCCGCCCATCGCTTCGCGATGCCTCCCTGCGCCCGCTCCGCGTGCTCGGGAGTGCAACAAGTCCACTGGACTGTTGCATGCTCAGGATGACAATCTGGACGGCGCATGTCAGTGGCGGTTGAACGGCGGATCTTGTCCTGAAAGCACGAAAATGCGAGCAATGTTGCGTTTCGAAAGCCCGCATTTGCGTTCGTGTCCAAGGGCTTCGTAAATTGCCTGCTCAGGGCATCTACTTGCTTGCGAGGCGGATGGGGCGGGCGCCTTTATCGATCTCGATCGCAACATTGCTCCCATTTTCGTGCTTTTTGGGCGGTTCGAAGTTGCTTCAAGCGTTTCGCGGCTGCTCGCGTTCGGCGCTCTGCGCAGCGTCTTCCTCCACCAAGCCTGCGGCCGCCAGTATGGCTGCCTTCGGGTTCAAACGCGCTTTCCCGTCTGCCGAAATCCATAAGAAACGGATAGCCGCAGATGGTCTTTTCCGGGCTTCCATATTGTGCGTGGACAACGGTTTGTTCTATTCTCGCAGGTCGCCTTTCGTAACGGCAACGCACGGTCGACGGCAAAACCCCAGATGGCGAAAAACTACCACATGTTGTTGTTCATTGTGTTTTCATCTTCAACATATGGGTGACATGCATTGACGAGGACCCGGAGCGCTGGTAGGGTGGAACCACCGCCCGGCGGCGAGGGACAGTAGGCCCGCCGGCTCCGAGGACGCCCCGCTGCGGGCGCGCTGAGCGAAACAACACACTGCACAAAGGAGACCGTATGTATCAGGTTCAGAAGCGCGACGGCAAGATCGCGGAATTCGACATCGCCAAGATCTCGTCCGCCATCGCCAAAGCATTCGACGCGTTGGAGAAGCAGTACCATCCTTCCACGATCGACCTTCTGGCCCTGAACGTGACCGCGCACTTCGAGCCCCGTATCAAAGACGGCATCATCAGCGTCGAGGACGTGCAGGACAGCGTCGAGGAAGTGCTCTCCACGGCCGGGTATGCCGACGTGGCGAAGTCCTACATCCTCTACCGTCGCCAGCGCGAGAAGGTGCGCAACGCCAAGGCCACGCTGCTCGACTACAAGGACCTCGTCGACCAGTACGTCAAGGTGGAGGACTGGCGCGTGAAGGAGAACTCCACGGTCACGTACTCCGTGGGCGGCCTCATCCTGTCGAACTCCGGCGCCATCACGGCGAACTACTGGCTGTCTGAGATCTACGACGACGAGGTGGCCAACGCCCACCGCAACGCCGACATCCACCTGCACGACCTGTCCATGCTCACGGGCTACTGTGCGGGCTGGTCGCTCAAGCAGCTCATCCAGGAGGGCCTGGGCGGCGTGCCCGGCAAGATCACGTCGAAGCCGGCCAGCCACCTGTCCAGCCTGTGCAACCAGATGGTGAACTTCCTGGGCATCATGCAGAACGAATGGGCCGGTGCCCAGGCGTTCAGCAGCTTCGACACCTACCTCGCCCCGTTCGTGAAGGTGGACGACCTCACGTACGAGGAGACGAAGCAGTGCATCGAGTCGTTCGTGTTCGGCGTGAACACCCCGTCGCGCTGGGGCACGCAGGCTCCGTTCAGCAACATCACGCTCGACTGGGTGTGCCCAGCCGACCTGCGCGACCAGCCGGCCATCGTGGGCGGGCGCGAGATGGGCTTCACCTACGGCGACTGCACGCGCGAGATGGACATGGTGAACAAGGCGTTCATCGAGATCATGATCGAGGGCGACGCGAACGGCCGCGGGTTCCAGTACCCCATTCCCACGTACTCCATCACGCGCGACTTCGACTGGAGCGACACCGAGAACAACCGCCTGCTGTTCGAGATGACCTCGAAATACGGCACGCCCTACTTCTCCAACTACATCAACTCCGACATGGAGCCGTCCGACGTGCGCTCCATGTGCTGCCGCCTGCGCCTCGACCTGCGCGAGCTGCGCAAGAAGTCGGGCGGGTTCTTCGGCTCGGGCGAGTCCACGGGCTCTATCGGCGTCGTGACCATCAACATGCCGCGCATCGCGTACCAAGCGGTGGACGAGGCCGACTTCTACCGCCGCCTCAACCACCTCATGGACGTGTCCGCGCGCTCGCTGCACACGAAGCGCGAGGTCATCACGCGCCTGCTGGACGCCGGCCTCTACCCGTACACGAAGCGTTACCTGGGCACGTTCGAGAACCACTTCAGCACCATCGGCCTGGTGGGCATGAACGAGGCGTGCTTGAACGCCCGCTGGCTGCGCGCCGATATGACGCAGGAGGCCGCGCAGGCGTTCACGAAGGACGTGCTGAACCACATGCGCGAGCGTCTGGCCGACTACCAAGAGGAGTACGGCGACCTGTACAACTTGGAGGCCACCCCGGCCGAGAGCACCACGTACCGCTTCGCCAAGCACGACAAGGAGCAGTTCCCCGACATCGTCACCGCCAACGACCAGGGTTCGCCGTACTACACGAACTCGTCGCACCTGCCGGTGAGCTACACCGACGACATCTTCAGCGCGCTCGATGTGCAAGACGAGCTGCAGACGCTGTACACGTCCGGCACGGTGTTCCACGCGTTCCTGGGCGAGAAGCTGCCCGACTGGCAGAGCACGGCCACGCTGGTGCGCAAGATCGCCGAAAACTACAAGCTGCCGTATTACACCATGTCGCCCACGTATTCCGTGTGCAAGAACCACGGCTACATCGCCGGCGAGGTGTACGAGTGCCCGTGCTGCCACGAGGAAACGGAAGTGTACTCGCGCATCACCGGCTACTACCGTCCCGTGAAGAACTGGAACGACGGCAAGTCGCAGGAGTTCGCCGACCGCGTGGAGTACGACTTGGGGCATTCGCATCTGACGCGCGAGGGCGTGCAGGTGACGGCCGCCGCTGAGCAGGCCGGGCAGGCGGGTTCGCACGTGACGGTGCCCGAGGAGATCGCCCCCGATCACAGCACGCTGCCGGCGGGCCTGTACCTGGTGGCTACCCGTACCTGCCCGAACTGCAAGCATGCCGCCGCCCAGATGGACGAGGCCGGCATCGCCTACGAGGAGCTGTTGGCCGAGGAGAACGTGGAGCTGGCCCAGCGCTACCGCATCATGCAGGCCCCCACGATGCTCGAGGTGGGTGCCGACGGCTCTGTGGCCATCACCGGCGGCGCGGCTCCGGTTTTCCAGCGCATCAACGAAATGAAGATGCAGGTGGTTGCTTAGCTCCCGACGCTTGCGTCGGATTAACGAGAGGGCGCGCGGCGAACACAATCGCACCCCATTGCCAGCATACTGACAGCTAGCGCCCATAAAGAGCAGGGCCGGATTCGAAAGAGTCCGGCCCTGTTTGCGTAGGGCAATTCGGAGCACAGCGTGTTCCGAATTGCACGATTTGCGACTCGCGGTGCCTCGAATTCGGCCCTCGATGCGTGCCGAATTCGCACCTCCGTGGGGGGGGGCCTGCTGGTCATCCGCGCGATGGTTGTTCCCGGAAAAATGCGAATTGCAGGAAGGTCAAGTTGTTTGTTGACGTGAAAGGAAGGGCTGGAGGCGCTAAGGAAGCGCTATCGGTTCCTTCCGGACCGCTCGGTGCCGACGCCTTTGTTATCCAAAAGCGAAAAAGCTTCCTCGGCAGGTGTTTCTGCTTCAAAAAGGCGTTTGTGCATGATCACATCTAAGAATAATAAAAGCTGTAGCCCTTTCAACTGGTGTTTTATAAAATGACTATAACACTTATACATAAATACTTCGAAATAGTCGTTCACAAACGCCCTTTTGAAGCAACATTGGCAGATGTTGCTTCAAAACCAAGGATTGCACGGGCCTGTTTCTGTCCGCGCTGCGCAAATCGCCGTCAAGCGGCCGTGCGTCTGGTTTCAATCCTGGTTTGATACCTGGCTGAAACTCGACTGCTCAGACGCCGCGCAGGTGGGTGTTGGGGACGGCTTGGCGTAGTTCGGGGAGGAGGGTTTCGAGCTCGTCGGGGGCGTAGGGATGCAGGATGCCCGTTCCGGCGAGCACGGTGTCGGTGTCGACGAAGCTTTGCAGGTGCCAGGCGCTTGCGCCGGCTATCCAGTGGGAAAGGGCCACAAGATCGGCGAGCGTATGCAGTTCGCGCACGACGGTGGTACGGAACTCGTAGGGCACGACGTCCGACAGCAAGTAGCTGATCGAATCGCTGATGGGGGCTATGTCGAAGCCGGGCACGCCGACGGTTTCTGCATAGCGTTCGGGTGCGTTCTTCACGTCCATGGCCACGTAGTCCACGAGTTCCGCTTCCACGAGCGCCCGCAGCACCTCGGGGAAGCTGCCGTTCGTGTCCAGCTTCACGCTGAAACCTGCGTGCTTGATGCGTGCGCAGAAGTCGGCGAGATCCGGCTGGAGCAGCGGTTCGCCACCGGTGATGCACACGCCATCGAGCAGGCCATGCCGCTTGTCCAAGAATGCGAAGAACTCCTCGACCGCTGTGTCGCCGGACGTGTCGTTCGGATCCAGCACGAGCGCGGCGTTGTGGCAGAATGGGCAACGGAAGTTGCAGCCCGGAAGAAACACGGTGGCCGCCGTATGCTCGGGATAGTCGAGCAACGTCAGCTTCTGCAATCCGGCTATTCTCATGAGGCGGCTCCTTGGATGTGCGGTGGGAGCCCGACGTGCCGCCGGGCTCCCGTCATCATAAGCTGCGAGCGCTCATTCCGCAAACGCATGCATCTCCCCGGTGGAACGTAGGAACGGCCTGCTGGCCGCACGGCGCAGCAAGTCGCGGCGGCTGAAAACAATGCAGCGAGCGCACGGTGCGCTCGCTGCAATATATCGTGTTGTCGAACGTTTCGGCACCTGTCAGCCAGTAGGCTGTCTCTACGAGAGCTCCGTGATCGTGAAAAGCGGAGTGGCTAAAGCAGGGTCGTTTTCGTCATGATCCGGCGTGAACGAAACGTCCAAAAATGTTTTACATTTTTGTTCGAAGTCCTCTACAGGAGCAATGCGGTAGTTCTTGGTGGCGGTGGTCCCGTCGGTGAACGTAGCCGTGACGGACAAGGTTGCATTTGCAAGCTTTTGAGCGGCTTCGGTCACTTTTGAAGCGAACCACGTGTTGTTGTCGATCTTTCCACTCATCAAGTCGCCACCATAGTAGGCATTGTTTAGCTCTGTGGACTCGACAAACAGCTCATTCAATTGGTCCTGCAGGACTGCGGCTGCATCAGGGTCTTCGGTGGCTTCAAGCTGGCGGTGGAGGTCGCTTATCTGCTGCTTGTTTTCCATTATTGCCGGGTCGGCCGTGTTGACGAGTATCTCTCGACGAAGACCCTCGGGATTTTGGTCATCATAATCGACTTCAAACTGGGCGGGCGTGTCCATTACGGGGTGCGATGCGTCTTGAGATATATCAAAGCCCATAAACCTCACGTCGTCACCTTCGATGGCGTATGAAAGATGCTTGATGCTTTCGCCGGCGCAGGTCAGGTTCATGGCGAAACGGATGTCGAAGCCGCCGTTGCCAGCAAGGCTGATGCCCGATTCGTCGGTAGAAAGAGCGATGCTCTGCCCGGGTTCAGCCGCTTCGGCCACTGCGAGGCCGAACGGATTGGCGAAGGATGGCGATAGCGTTGTATCTGTGCCGTCATTGTTGTTGGACGATAGGGCGAGGGGGCTCAAAGCTAAGGCACCAGCTCCCAAAGCCAAAACGGCGCAAGCGGCGATGGCAAAACCCTTGACGCGGGTGCGTTTGACGGAAAAAACAGGTGCGGCTGCGGGACGGCCGGGTTTCGCGCTGCGAGTTGCATTTGCCGAAGCGCTCGCTGCCGATTGCGCGCGCGCCTGTTCGAGCACTTGTTCGGGCAGGTGGGCGGGTGCGTGGGTGTCGTTCATCATGGATTGGTAGCGGTTCAGGGGATCTTCGTTCATGAAAGGCCTCCTTTCGAAGGGAGGATGGAGGGAATCGGTTGGGGTTGGTCCGCGCAGCGCAAGACGCTGATGTTGGGCGGACGAGGCTTGGCCGGCGTGTCGGGTCGTCCGGTCGTTTCAGGCTCGGTTTGCAACCCTTCCTTGGGCGTATCGCCTTCCAGCAGCTCTTTAATGCGGGCTCGGGCGCGGAACAACCAGGTTCTGGTCGTCGCGGGCCGGCAGTCGAGCGCGCGTGCGATCTCGTCGGTGGAATACCCTTCCACATAGTGCAGGTGCACAGCCGTGCGCTGCTGCTCGGGCAGCTGGCCCACGGCGTCCCATACGGCAGCGTCCTCGTCGTCGCGCGCGGGAGTGTCGGGTGCATCCCATTCGGGGTCGAGGGCGACGGTGCGATGCTTCCAGCCCGATCGAGCCAGGTCGCGACACCGATTCACGGTCACGCGCAGCAGCCATGCCTTCACGTGCTCGGGGCTCTCGAACGTCGTGGCGTCGCTGTGCAACTTCAGGAACACGTCCTGGTACACGTCTTCCGCATCGGCGCGCGATCGCGTTTGGCTGAGTGCCAGCCGGTACACCGCGTCGCCCCAATCGGCCATAGCCTGCCTGAGAAACGCCTCCGCGTCCGTTCGGTCTTCGTGGTTCGGCATGTTTTCACCTCCTTGAAGAAGCATACGATTCAGAAAGCCCGCATGTTTCGGAGGATGGAAAAGAGTGCGAAAAAGAACGCCGCGCCTTTGAGGCAAAGGCGCGGTAAATGCGAGGGGCTAGAAATGCGAACCGCAGCCGATGGCTCTTACGACAGTTCGGAGATGGCGAACAAACTTGGCTGCTCCGGGCGGTCTTTCTGATGCGCGTTGAGCGCTTCGACATCATCGCTGCTTGTTGGCTCGTGGGTTATTGCCCACTGGTAGCACGCTTCCCGGTAGTCCGCCATCTGTTGCTCGAAGCCGGATATCGGCTCTATGGAATAGGACTTCGTCTGAGTCGATCCGTCGGTAAACGTTGCTGTGAGCTCAATGCGACAGCTGGCAAGAGCAAGCGCAGCTTTTATGTCGATGGCTGTGCTGTACTCGTAGAACAGATGGCGATTCGCCTCGCCCGACTGCAGGCGGTGAAACGCATCTGCGGCTTCCTCGGGAACGGGAAACCCGAGGTAGATACTCACCGTCCTGTCATTTTGAACACTGCGCTGATCGTTGTAGTCGAGGATAACCGAGTCGGTATAGTGAAAAACTGAATCATTGCCGGAATCGATCTCTTCCTGCGTTGAGGGGCGTGATGCCTTTTCATTGTCTATGGTCTCGAAATAGGCGTGGTCTCCTTTTATCGCGTAGGTGATCGACTCGATGTTTTGACCGGTGCAGGCGAGGTTTAAGCCGTACTTGTACCCGGCCCACTCGTCGTACTTCCAGAATTGCTGGGTTTCCGGATCGTAATATGCGCCGCTGTAACCGCCCCATCCGAAATCAGGTGAATTGAGCACAATCGTTTCGCCTGCGGTGCCTTCTGGGTGTTCCGAAGCGTAGGCTGAGAGTGCGAACGAATTACCGGAACCTTGCGAACTCATACCGAAAAAGGGGAGTTCCGGCCAGGTGGCGACACCGCTCGCGAACGCGGTTCCCGCAATGAGAACCGCAAAGCAGGCCGCTACGGCGAATATCTTCGGCAAAGGACGTTTGGGGCGTGGCGTGGGTTTATCGTGCGTTCGCACAGATGCGGAAAACGCCTTATCGTATGCGGATTCTTCCGCCCCGCCTGCCGCACGGCGTTCGGCGGCCGCTTTCTTCATCACGTCGTCAAGCAGGCGGTCGGACGCTCTCACCTCCTGCATCTTCGTAGCGTAGTCGTTGAAGGGATCGTTGCTCATGGTCGGCCTCCTTTCCTGAAGGCGTGGTTTCGTTGGTTGCGGAGCGTGGGGATGCTGGCTGGTCGTCGGCGGCCGCGCTGCGCGCGGACCGTCCGGCCAACTCCCCGGTTTCGAGGGCGGCCCTCATGTGCTTGCGGGCGCGGTGCAGGCGCGTGCGCGCGGTCGAAGGGCGACAACCTACGAGGCCGGCCACCTCGTCGGTGGAGTAGCCCTCCACGTAATGCAGGTGCACCACGGCGCGCAGGTCGGGAGGGAGCGCGCCGATGGCGTCCCATACTTCGGAGCCGAGCAGATTGGGCGCTTCGATGGCCGTGTGGCGTTCCGCCAAAGGCTCGTTGCGGCGCTTCCAACCCGATCGGCCGATATCGCGGCAGCGGTTGACGGTCACGCGCAGCAGCCACGCCTTCAAATGCTCGTCGTCGTTGAATGTCGTGCGATCCTTCAACAAGCGGATGAACACGTCTTGGAACACGTCCTCGGCGTCGGAGGCGTCGCGCAGCTGGCTCAAGGCCAGGCGCAGCACCATGTCGCCCCAACGGCGCATGGCGCGCTCGAGGAACGCGTCGGAGCGCAGGTCCGCGGCGGCCGAGTTCGCGGCGGACGGCAGGGCGGCCGTTCGTTGAAGCGCGGGCTCGGGCGCAGGTAGGACCCAGGGTGCGGGTGCTGGTGCAGGCGCGACTTCAGGAACGAGCGTTCCCCCTGGCGCCGCTGCGGCCTCGGGTGCCGCTGCGGCCCCGCGCGCGAATGCAACTTCGGGTGTCGTTGCATCCGCCATTCCGGACGCGCGGACGGACGGTATATGTTCGGGCATTGGTTTCACCTCCTCGACCATAACACGAACGAGGACGTGCGATTGTTCGCGATGGGCGAACCGGGTTCACGGGACGGGTTCGCACGACGGGTAGGCCGCGCTACGAAAGCTCCCCTTCGGCTTCCGCAGGCTCGCCGTGTCCCTGCCCGTTCTTTCGTTCGCGGCGTTCCGCCCTACCTGGCAGCGTCACCACGAAGATCGACGCGACGACGAGCACGCAGCCGATCCCCTGCAGAGCCGTAAGCGTCTCGCCCAGCACGAGATAGGCGAAAAGCAGCGAGAACGGCGTTTCCGACGTGCCTACGAGCGACGCCTTGGTCGCGCCGATGATCTTGATGGAAATAAGCAGCAATGCCACGGGAATGACGGTGTTGAACAGCGCCATGGCCGCGCCCAGCCCCAGCTGCGTAGGCGTCAGTTCGAACATGGTGGGAAACGTCGTGGGAAACGACACGGCCAGCACCGCCAGGCTCACGGCCGTGAGCGAGAACGTGATGGTGAACGTGCCGTCCTTCTTCACGACCTTCTGCCCGAGCACCGAGTAGACGGCGAACGTCAAGCAGGCTCCCACGCCGTACAACACGCCGAGCGGGGACAACTGCAGGTCGGACCCCGGCAGCACGCCCGATATGAGCACCACACCGGCCATGGCCAGCACGAGCGCGGCCACGATCCGCTTCGTAAGGCGTTCGCGAAACACGAGCGTTCCCATAAGCGCCACGACGGCGGGGTACGCGTAGAGGATGACGGTGGCAAGCCCGGCGGTGATCTCGTTCACCGCCATGAAGTACAAAAGCGCGCTGCCCACGAAGAACACGCCCTGCACGTACACGAGCGGCTGCCGGCTGAACAGCGGTTGTCGTCGCCATACGACAAGGAAGGCGCCCAGCAGGAGGAACGTCAGGCTGAAGCGCAGCACCATGACCTGCGGCGGTTCGAGTCCCGTGCCGAACAGGTACTTGCCGATGACTCCCATCGTCGAGTAGAGGATCGCCTGGATCACGGCGAGCGCGTATCCGACTGCCTGCGAGCGCACCGAGCCTCCTTCTTACACCGATAGGGATTATTCCGTAGTATGCACCCTCCGTTCGATCCCATCAAGCGCCCATGCCGCCCGAGCCGTCGATCGTCTGACGCGGGGTGCCGCCCGCGCCCTGGCGGATGCCCGAGCGCTGCGAAGGGCCTTCGCGCTCTGCTCAAGACGGCGGGGAGGGGGCTCCGCGCTCCGCTCCGTCGCATCCCGCGTGCGAAAACAACGTAATCGCACGTGGAGCGGTTGCGCGACGCCGTCCCGTCCTCTATATTATCCCTATCAATATCTATTTCTATATGGATATATTCGAAGGGAAGGCCCGTGCCCAGCAACGACGCTCTGACCGCCGACGAGGTTGCCGGCATCCTCCAAGTGAGCAAGAACACCGTTTACAACCTGGTCAAACGCGACGAACTCGCGTCGTACCACATCGGGCGCAAAATGCGCTTCACCATGGGCGACGTCGGGAACTACATCGCGCGCTCGAAGCGCACGGCGCCCACGGTGGGAAGGCGGTCCGCCGTTAAGCCTCGTCGCGCGGATTCCTCGCGCGCCGTGTCGAAGCCGGTGGAAGTTGCCGGTTCGCTACGCCCTTCGCCTGCGCCGTCGGGCGAGTACGTCATCGCGGGCAACGACGTCATCGGCGACGTGATCGCGAACTACCTGGGAGCCACGGACTCCCCGGTCAACCGCGTGTACGAGGGCAGCTACGCGGCGTTGGTGGATCTCTACCTCGGTCGGGCGCACGCGGCGCTCGTCCATCTGTACGACGGGGCCACGCGCTCCTACAACGTGGAGGCGGTTTCACGGCTCATGCCGGGCCTGCCGGTGAAGCTGGTGCGCCTCGTGGGGCGCCGCCAAGGGCTCATCGTCGCGCGCGGCAATCCCAAAAACCTGCGCACGTGGGAAGACCTGCTGCGTCCCGGCGTGCGCCTGGTGAACCGCGAGCGCGGCTGCGGGTCGCGCATCCTGCTGGACGAGGCCCTTTCAAGCTTGGGAGCCGACCGCTCGAAGCTTGCGGGATACGACCGCGAGGCGAACTCCGCTCTGTCCATGGCCTCGTTCGTCGCCCGCGGCGCCGCCGACGTGGGCATCGGGGCGGAGCGGGTGTTCCATCAGGTGGAAGGCGTCGACTTCCTGCCGTTACAGGACGAATGGCTCGACATCGCCCTCGCGAAGGGCCCCGCCGAGCGCGTCGCAGGCACGGTGGCGAAGCTCGCGCGCACGCGCCCGTTTCGCGAGGAGATAGCCACCATCGTGGGCTACGACGTGTCACGTATGGGCGAGGTCGTGCACGAACGCTGAAAAACTGGCAATAGGCTCTTCTCAAATAATAGACTATGTCATATAATAGCAGTGGTCTGAGGCACCGGAACCATCATGATCCCTCCAACCATGATGGTTCCGCCTCTTCAGGAACGTTTCCTCTCATCTTCTTCTCATGCGCGCTCGACTCCCTCCGGTGACACGGCGGGCGGATTGTGGGACAATGAGGCGTGAAATATCGACTCTTCGCATGTGAGGTATGAGCGCCCATGTCTGCCCAGTTCAACATCAAAGCGGCCGACCCTGCCGCCGTCGCGCGCATCGAGCGCGGCTTGGGGTTGCCGCGTTTCGTGGCCGCCACGCTCGTGGCGCGCGGTATCGTCGAGCCCGAACAGGTTCGCACGTTCTTGGAGCCCTCGCTCGATCGCGACTGGCTCGACCCCTACGGCATCCCGGGTTTGTCCGAGGTGGCCGACGCGCTCGAGGCGGTCATGCGGAAGGACGGCCGCATCGTCGTGTTCGGCGACTTCGACCTCGACGGCATCTCGGCCACGTCCGTGCTCACGCGCGGGCTGCGCGCGCTCGGCGCGCATGCCGACCCGTTCATCCCGCGCCGCTTCGAAGAGGGGTACGGCCTGACCGAGGCCGCGTTCGAGCGCGCGCGCACGCTCGACCCCGACTTCATCGTCACGGTGGACTGCGGCATCGCCTGCAAGGTGGAGGCCGCCGCCATCGTGGCCGCCGGCGTGGGCCTGGCCGTGACCGACCACCACGAGCCGGTCGACCTGGTGCCGGAGGGCGTGCCGGTGGCTGACCCGAAGTGCGACGAAGCGTGCGAAAGCGCCATCTTGGCCGGCGTGGGCGTGGCCCTGAAGCTCGTGCAGGTGCTGGGCGGCCGCTTCGGCTACCCGCATCTGTGGCGCAGCTACACCGACCTGGCAACGCTGGGCACGGTGGCCGACCTCATGCCCATGCGCGGCGAGAACCGCGCGCTCGTGGCCGACGGCATCCGCCGCATGAACGACGCGCCGCGCCCCTGCATTGCCGCGCTGCTGGGCACGAGCGGCGCGGCCGACAAGCCCGTCTCCGCCACGAACCTCAGCTTCTCGCTCATCCCGCGCCTGAACGCCGCCGGTCGCATGGGCGACGCGCAGCTGGCGCTCGACCTGCTCATGACCGACGACTTCGACACGGCATGCCGCCTGGCCCAGGAGCTGGAGGCCGTGAACGACCAGCGCCGCACCATCGAGGCCGAGCTTTCCGAGATAGCGAAGGCGCAGGCGGCCGACCTCTACCACGGCCAGCGCGCGCTCGTGGTGTCGGGCGACGGCTGGCACGAGGGCGTGAAGGGCATCGTGGCGAGCCGCTTGGTAAACGCCTACGGCGTGCCCAGCCTGTTGTTCACCATCGATGGCGACGAGGCGCGCGGGTCGGGCCGCAGCGTGGGCCAGGTGAACCTGTTCAAGGCCGTTGAGAGCGCGTCGGACCTGCTCACGCGCTTCGGCGGACACGACGCGGCCGTGGGCGTGACGCTGCCGGCCGACAAGCTGCCCGAGTTCTCCGAGCGCCTGTGCGCCTACATGGACGAGTTGCCCGAAGGCGCCTTCCACCCGCTCATCGAGATCGACACGTGCGTGGCGCTCGACGAGCTCACGCTCGAGAACGTGGAGAAGCTGGACGCGCTGGCGCCCTTCGGCCAGGAGAACCCCGTGCCGTGCTTCCTCGCGCGCGACGTGACGCTGGTGAACTGCCGTGCGGTGGGCGCGGAGAAGAACCACTTCTCGTGCTCGCTGTCCGACGGGCGCAACACGGTGGCCGGCATCATGTTCCACTGCACGGACATCGAGGCGCTCATGCACACCGACAGCGTGGTGAACGCCGCGTTCGAGGTGCAGATCGACGAATGGCGCGGACGCCGCACGGTGAAGGCCATGCTGCAGTCGCTCGCGCCCGCGCGCACCTGCGGCGCGCTCGAAGCGTGCCTCAACCCCGAGAACCTAAGTTTCGTGGCCGATCTGTACGCCACGAGCGACGCCGAGCTGTGCGCCGACGTCGAGCACAGCCCCGAGGCCGTCGAGGCGTACGAGGCCGCTCGCGCGGCGAACCGCGAGCAGTGGGAGCGCAAGGCCGCGAGCGACCCGGCGGGCCTCGAGGCCGACATCGTGCGGGCCATCATCGGCGACGGCGCCCTCCACGCGTCGCAGCGCACCGTGCTCGACCATCTGGACGCGGGCCGCTCCGTGCTGGCCGTCATGGCCACGGGTCGCGGCAAGTCGCTCGTGTTCCAAGTGCACGCCGCCTGCCGCGCCTTGCGCGAGCGCACGGCCAGCCTGTTCGTGTACCCGCTGCGCGCGCTCATCGCCGACCAGGCGTTCCACTTGAACGAGGCGCTGGAACCGTTCGGTATCGCCGTGTCGGTGCTCACGGGGGAGAGCACCCCCGAGGAGCGCCGCCAGACATTCGCGGGTTTGGCCGACGGTTCGGTGGACATCGTGCTGACCACGCCCGAGTTCCTGGGGTACCACGCCGGCGAGTTCGCGCAATCGAGGCGCATCGGCTTCGTGGTGGTGGACGAGGCCCATCACATCGGCTTGGCCCGCGCGGGCCAGCGTCCCGCCTACGCCGCCATCGGGCAGGCGGTGGCGCAGCTGGGAGAGCCGGTGGTGCTGGCGCTCACCGCGACGGCCGACGACGGCATCGCCGACGCCATCCGCACCGCGCTGCCGCTGGACGAGCTCGTGCTGGACGAGGCGGATCGCCCTAATCTGGGCGTGGACGACCGCCGCAACCTGAAGAACCGCGAGGACTACCTGGCCAACCTCGTAGCCAGCGGCGAGAAGACGGTGGTGTACGTGAACTCCCGCGAGCAGTCCGTGGCTGTGGCGCGCACGCTGCGCAAGCGCGTGCCGCAGATGGCGCCGCTCATCGGCTTCTACAACGCGGGACTCACCCGTGTGGAGCGAGCGCGGGTGGAGGATCTGTTCCGCACCGACGCGCTCAAGGTGCTCGTGGCCACGTCGGCCTTCGGCGAGGGCGTGAACATTCCGAACATCAAGCACGTGGTGCTGTACCACCTGCCGTACAACGAGGTGGAGTTCAACCAGATGAGCGGCCGCGCCGGGCGCGACGGCACGCCGGCCCAGGTGCACTTGCTGTTCGGGCGCAACGACGCGGGCATCAACGAGCAGGTTCTGCGCGACATGACGCCCGACCACGACTGCCTGGCGCAGGTGTACCGTCGGCTGCGCGCCATCCAGCGCGACCACGGCGATGCGTTCTTCACGCTGGGCAACGTGGATTTGGCGAAGCTCGCCAGCGAGGGCGGACACGCGGTGAGCCCCGCCTCGGCGGCGTGCGGCGTGGCCGTGTTCCGCGAGCTCGGGCTCATCGAAACGCACACGGCGTACGCCTCGGGAGAAACCACGCGCTCCATCCGCGTGGTGGACACGAACAGCAAGGTGGAGCTCACCGACAGCGTGCGCTACCGCGAGGGTCTGGGCGAGCGCGCGATATTCAACGCGTTCCGCGACTGGGCGATGGGCGCCGACGCGGCCAGCCTGCGCGTGCGCGTGTCGCGTCCCATCCTGCCGGGCTCCGCGTCGCGCGCCGACCGCTAGAACAGGGAAAGGAGGCCGCATGGGCAAAGGCGAGCACAAGCGCGAAGAGCTGTTGGGAGAGCCGCTCGAGCAGGCGTCGCACAAGCAGACGGTCGAAGACGACCTTTTGGGCAGGCCGCATGTGGCCGAGAAGGCGTTCGCGTCCGAAGGCCGCGCCGATGCGGGCGGGTCGCGCCGCACCGAAACGCCGGAAGAGCGCTTCGTCGAACTGCAGCGCCTCACTTCCGCGTACTTGACCGAACCCGACCAGGCGCTGCTGGCTAAGGCGTTCCAGTTCGCCAGCGAGGCGCACGAGGGCCAGTGTCGCAAGAGCGGCGAGCCGTTCGTGGCGCACCCGGTTGAGGTGGCCATCATCCTGGCCGACCTGCGCATGGACGTGGAGACGCTCTGCGCGGCGCTTCTGCACGACACGGTGGAGGATACGTCCGTCACGGCCGAGCAGGTGGCCGAGGAGTTCAACGACCAGGTGGCGCAGCTGGTGGAGGGCGTGACAAAGATCACGCGCATCGAGGTGGAGAGCCTCTCCGACGAGCAGGCCGCCACCATCCGCAAGATGTTCGTGGCCATGAGCAAGGACATCCGCGTCATCGTCATCAAGCTGGCCGACCGCCTGCACAACATGCGCACGCTGGGAGCCCTGCGCGAGGACCGCCGCATCTTCAAGGCGCGCGAGACGCTGGAGATCTACGCGCCCATCGCGCACCGTTTGGGCATCAACAACATCAAATGGGAGCTTGAGGACCTGTCGTTCTACTACCTCGAACCCAACAAGTACAAGCAGGTCAGCCGCATGGTCACCGAAAGCCGCGCCGAGCGCGAGGGCTATCTGGACCAGATCATCGGCATCCTGCACGACGAGATGGAGAAGGTGAGCATCCAAGCCCAGATCATGGGCCGTCCGAAGCATCTGTACTCCATCTACCAGAAGATGACGCAGAAGGGCAAGGGCTTCTCCGAGATATACGACCTCATCGCGGTGCGCATCATCGTGAAGTCGGTGAAGGACTGCTATTCGGCGCTCGGGGCGGTGCACACGCTGTGGCACCCCATGCCCGGCCGCTTCAAAGACTACATCGCCATGCCGAAGTACAACATGTACCAGAGCCTGCACACCACCGTCATCGGCCCGGCGGGACGCCCCTTGGAAGTGCAGATCCGCACCGAGGACATGCACCGCCAAAGCGAGTACGGCGTGGCGGCCCACTGGCGTTACAAGGAGAAGGGCGGCAAGAGCGGCGACGCCTTGGACCAGCAGCTGGCGTGGCTGCGCCAGATGGTCGATTGGCAGGACGAGACCCAGGACTCGCGCGAGTTCCTGAAGGACCTCAAGGTCGACCTCGCGCCCACCGAGGTGTTCGTGTTCACGCCGAAGGGCGAGGCCATGAGCCTGCGTGCCGGTTCCACGCCCGTCGATTTCGCCTACGCCATCCACACCGAAGTGGGCAACCACTGCGTGGGCGCGAAGGTGAACGGCGCCATCGTGCCGCTCACCTACGAGCTGCAGCTGGGCGATCGCGTGGAGATACTCACGCAGAAGAGCGCGAGCCCCTCGCGCGACTGGCTCAACCTGGTGAAGACGCCCAGCGCGCGCAGCAAGATACGCTCGTACTTCAGCCGCGTGAGCCGCGGCGACGACCTGCAGAGCGGCCGCGACAAGCTCACGCGCGAGATGCGCAAGCACGGGCTGGGCATCTCCAGCGCGCAGTCCATGCGCGCCATCAAATCGGTGTCCGAGCATTTGGGTTACAACGACCCCGACGACATGCTCGTGAACATCGGCACGGGCAAGGAGAGCGCCCAGCACGTGGCGAACCGCCTGCTCAAGATACTGGTGGACAAGGGCAACGAAGAGGCGGAGACGCCCGGTTTCGGCATGGGCGACATGTCGACGGGCAAGCTGCCCCCCATGCTCACCAGCGTGAAGCGCCCGAAGAAGCACGAAGCTCACAGCTCGAACGGCGTGGTGGTGAAGGGCATCGACGATGTGCTCGTGCGCCTGTCGCGCTGCTGCAACCCCGTGCCGGGCGACGACATCCTGGGCTTCGTCACGCGCGGCCGGGGCGTGTCGGTGCACCGCGCCGACTGCCCGAACGCGCGCGACCTTATGACGGAGCCCGAGCGCATCATCGAGGTGTCGTGGGAGAGCGCTCCGTCGAAGAGCACGTCGTACCAGATCGAGGTGTTCGTGGAGGCGCTCGACCGCATGAACCTGCTGCGCGACGTGGCCGTCACGCTGTCCGAGGTGGGGGCGAACGTGCTGTCGTCGTCCACGACCTCGCATCGCGACGGCATGGCGGAGATGCGCTTTCTGTTCCAAGTGTCAGACATCAAGCACATCGACATCATCCTCAACAAGCTGCACAGCATCGAGGGCGTGTTCGATGCCCGCCGCATGCTGCCCGGCGAAACCGGCAAGAAGAAGAAATAAGGGAAGCCCGCAATCCGCCTACTGGTCAACCTGCGGGCGGTCTGCCGACCGTGATCCATCCGCAGGTTGACCGTAGGGGCGGGGCTTGCCCCGCCCGGCGCGGCACCTGGCGAGTACCGAAGCCATGCGGCGAGCAGCGCGACGTGCCAGCAAGCAACAAGAGAGACCGAGCAACCGAAAGGATTTCCTCATGACCTATAAAGCAAAGGGAACGTGCGTGTCGGTGGAGTACCTGGTGATGGGCATGTTGGAGAACAACGTGTACCTGATCTCGGACGGCGACGCCACCATGGTGGTGGACCCCACGTGCAAGGCCGACAAGATCGTCGAGGCGCTGGGCGGGCGCAAGCTCGACGCCATCGTGCTGACGCACCGCCATTCCGACCACGTGGGCGCCGCGAAGGACCTGCGCGCCTTGACGGGCGCTCCCGTGATCGCGTCCGCCATCGACGCGCCCCTGATCTCGGGCGAGCAGAGCCTGCCGCGCGACGACACCCGCTTCGCGCCGTGCCCCGTCGATCGCACGGTGTCCGACGGCGAGACGCTGAACGTCGGCGGCATGCCGTGGAAGGTCATCGTCACGCCCGGCCACACGAAGGGCAGCATGTGCCTGTTCCTCGATCCGGAGCGCACCGCGAACCCGGCGGCCGCGCCCGTGCTCGTGTCGGGCGACACGCTGTTCTGCGGCTCTATCGGCCGCACCGATTTCGTCGGCGGCGACATGAACGACATGCGCCGCTCGCTCAAGCGCCTGGAGCAGCTGCCCGACGACACCGTCGTCCTCCCCGGTCACAACAATCTCACCACCATCGGCGCCGAACGCAAGCGCGTGTTCGCGTTCTACGCTTAGGGAGTTCCGCCGTTCTACGAACGGCAGAACGACTCGACGCTGCGGCCGGCAGCCTGCCTCTACGAGGATTGCCGCTTCCGCATGCAAACCGCCACGCCCAGGCATACGAGCGCCAGGGCGCCGAAGGCGGCCAGGCCGGGGACGTTGGAGCCGAAGGCGGCCATGCTGGCGGACAGCACGAGCGGCGGGAAGAAGCCGCCCAAGCCGCCCCACATGGACACCAAGCCGTTCACCGGGCCGGCCTGGTCCATGAAGTACGTGGGCACGAGCTTGAACACCACGCCGTTGCCGATGCCGCATGCCACGCTGATCAGGTATATGCCGGCCAGGTACACGGGCAGGTCGGGCGCCAGCGCCAGCACCACGGCACCGGCCGCCAGCGCGGCGAACACGCCGGTCAGCAGACCCAGGCAGTCCCGCCGATCGGCCAGCCAGCCGCCCAGCACGCGCACGGTCGCGGCCGCGACGATGAACACGCTCGTGCACATGCCCGCCGTCACGCCGTCCAGCCCGTAGTGCGACGTGAGGAAGTTCGGCAGGTACACGGTCAGCGCCACGAACGCGCCGAACGTCACGAAGTAGAACAGCGACAGGAACCACAGGCGCCCGTCACGCCACACGGTCTTGATCTGCGCCACGATAGGCGTCTTCACGCGCGGCTCGCGCGCATCGCCCAGCACGAGGTTCACGACGATGGCGGCAACCAGCAGCACCAGGTACAGCTTCACGGCTATGCGCCAATCCCATGCGGCCGCCGCCAGAGGGGCGAGCCAGGTGGTGAGCGCCGTTCCCATGTTGCCGAACCCGTACACGCCGTTCACGAAGCCGTGCCGCTCGCGCGGGTAGTACTTCGGCAACGACGTGACCCCGACGGAGAAGATGGCGCCGCCTATTCCCAGGAACACCCCGCCCGCGATGAGTTCCTCGTAGGTGGTGGCCTCGCTGATGAACCACACGGGGAACAGCAGGCACACGAAGCTGCCCAAGAACACGGTGCGCGCGCCCAGCAGGTTCGCCAAATAACCCAACGGCACGCGCAGCACCGAGCCCAGTATCACGGGCACGGCCGTGACGAGCGCCAGTTGATCGGGCGGTATGGAGACGTCCTGCTTGATGTACGGCAGCAGCGACGACAGGATCACCCACACCATGAAGCCGACGATCAAGTCGCCCGTCTGCAGCGGCAACTGCGCCCTCTTGTTCATGCGATCGCTCCCCCTCGAGCACGGTCCCGCGTCGAAGGCGCCGTCCGCGCGGCACCTTCTTTAATTCATAGCAATATACTTGTAGTTTAGCAGCCGTCACGGCTTCGATGCCGCTTGCCATCTCCCCTTAAGGGTTTTCCCCTATGGCATTCGCCGTGCGCGGCCTCGCGCTCGACGCCTCAAGCGGCGGGCGGGAACAAGCCGCCCTTGTCGAGCGGGGCGTCCCCTTGCTTCGGTGCCGGGGAGACGTGGCGAAAAAAAGGGGGGGGGTCGGCCGCCGTTTGCCGCCTGTCTTTTAGGCGGCGATTGTGTTCCTTTACGTGAATTTTACCAAACGGCGCGTCCGTCGACGTAAAAAGAAGGGCCGCCGCCTAGCTGTTTGTCAGATTTACGTTAAACTGGTGAACTGCTGAGCCTTTTTACTGTTTTGTTGAAAGGGAACCCGTGACCATAGAGTGGGCTACGTTTATCGCCGAGCTCGCCTCCAACCCCGTACTGGTGGCTGTGACCCTGCTCAACATCGGCGTTATCGTCGTCAACGGCGCCACCGACGCCCCGAACGCCATCGCCACGGTGGTGTCCACGCGGGCCATGAAGCCCAAGTGGGCCATTCTCATGGCGGCCGCCTGCAACTTCCTGGGCCTGCTGCTCGTGTCGCTGGTCACGTCGGCCGTGGCGCATACCATCTTCAACATGGTCGATTTCGGCGGCAACTCGCAACAGGCGCTCATCGCGCTCACGGCGGCCATGATCGCCATCATCGTATGGGGCGTGGCCGCATGGTACTTCGGCATTCCCACCAGCCAGTCGCACTCGCTCATCGCCGGCCTCACAGGTGCGGCCATCGCGCTGCAGGGCGGTTTCGGCGCCATCAACGGCGGCGAGTGGATGAAGGTGGTCTACGGCATCCTGCTGTCCACGCTGTTGGGTTTCTTCCTTGGGTGGCTCAATTCCAAAATCGTCGGCCGCGTGTGCCGCAACATGGACCGCAAGCGTACGACCAAGGCGTTCCGTTGGGCGCAGGTGGTGTCCGGCGCGGGCGTGGCGTTCATGCACGGCGCTCAGGACGGCCAGAAGTTCATGAGCATCTTCGTGCTGGCCATCACGCTGGCCACGGGCGTGGGCCAGGCCGACCAGATGATCCTGCCCATTTGGCTCATGTTCTTCTGCGCGCTGAACATGGGCATCGGCACGGCGGTGGGAGGCGAGCGCATCATCAAAAGCGTCGGCCTCGACATGGTGAAACTGGAGCCGTTCCAGGGCTTCGCCGCCAGCTGCGCCACGTTCTTCTGCCTCATGCTGTCCACGTTCGCCGGCCTGCCGGTTTCCACGACGCACACCAACACCACGGCCATCATGGGCGTGGGCGCCGCCAAGCGCAAGAGCGCCGTGAAATGGGGCATAGCCGTCGACATGGTGAAAACCTGGGTGCTCACGTTCCCCGGATGCGGCCTGCTCGGGTTCGCATTCGCCCACCTGTTCCTGCTCTTCTCGTAAAAGGAGTGTTCAATGTCCAAGAAGCACAAGTTCGATTACTTCGACGCCTTCGAAAAGCAGTCAGAGCTGGCGGTGAAGGAGGCCGAGCTGCTCATCGAGGCCATCGAGAACTTCACCGAGGCCGAGAATCTGCGCGACGTCATGGAGCGCGCGCACGAGCTCGAGCACGAGGGCGACGAGATCAACCACGCCATCTTCAAAACGGTGGCCACCGATTTCATCACGCCCATCGAGCGCGAGGACATCATCGAGCTGTCGCAGTACCTCGACAACATCATCGACTACATCGAGGACGTCATGCAGCGCTTCTACATGTACGACGTCCACTTCATGCACCACGACGCGCACGAGTTCGCCTGCCTGATCAAGAAGAGCTGCGAGGCGCTCGAGCGCGCCATGGAAGACTTCCGCAACTTCAAGAAGTCCAAGACCTTCAAGCAGCTCATCATCGACGTGAACACCTACGAGGAAGAGGCCGACCGCCTGTTCCTGAAGGTCATCCGCAAGCTGCACACCGAGGATAACGACAACCCCATGCGCGTGCTGGTGTGGACGCAGATCTTCGACCGCATGGAGAAGTGCTGCGACGCCTGCGAGCACGTAGCCGACACCATGAACACCATTCTGCTGAAGAACGTGTAGGGTTCCGCGGGCCGTAGGCCCGCGGAACCTGCCGACGCTGCGCTCCGCGCACCGCCCCTACGAGCGCGGCTCGAACGGGTCGCGGGGCTCTTCTTCGCTTGCGTCGCCGCCTATGATGCGGCGCAGCTCCTCGCGGTCCACGTGGATGCGGTCGCTCGGATCGCTGGGAGTCGCTTCGGGTGCGGCTTCGTCGGGCCGCCTCGATCCCGGTGCGCCGCCGTCGATGTTCTTCTCCACCGGCGGCAAGGGGGATGTGGCGCCGGGTGCGCGCCAGAACCGGCGGAGCCGTTCGTAGGCCGTGCGCCGCTCGCGCTCGCGGGCCACCTTTCCCTTCGGGGGCCGCACGCGGCGTGCCACGGATTTCACCGGGCGGGCCACGGCGCTCGTCACCACGTCGGTGTAGTCTTTGGGCGGCTTCGTCTTCCAGCCGAAGAACAGCGACGCGTAGCGCAGCGCCAGCACGATGGCCACGCACGCGTAGGGCGCGTATTGGTCGAGCACGTGGTTCTGCGCCATGAGCGCGTACACCGTGGAGCCGATGAGCGCGGCCGAGCCGTACATCGCCCCGGCCTGGAACGACTCGGGCTCGCGGTTCATGAACACGTCGCGCAGGATGCCCCCGCCCACGGCGGTGACGGTGCCCAGGATGATGGACGGCACGATGTCCAGGCCGGCCGAAAGCCCCTTGCCCACGCTGATCACGGCCCACAGCGCCACCGACAGGTTATCGAGCAGCGCCACGACCGGGTCCAGATAGGCGGCCAGCTTGCCGAAGTAGAACACGACGACGCCCGCACCGGCGCAGGCCAGCAGCAGCTCGGGTTTCTGAAACGCGTAGATGCCGTAGTTCTGCATGAGCAAATCGCGCATGATGCCGCCGGCCAACCCGGCCGTGAGCGCGATGCACACCACGCCGAATATGTCGTAGCGCGCCCGCACGGCGCTCATGGCGCCTGACAAGCCGCCTGTCAGCGCGGCGGCCAGCTCCAGCCAGAACGGTATGGTGAGAACGACCTCGAGCATGCGGGGCTAGGCGCCGGCAGGGGAGGGCTCGTCGGCGCTCGGAGCGCCGTCCGCGTCGCCTCGCTCCGGTGCGTCGTTCGGTTCCGGCGTCGGAACGCCGTCCTCCACCGATACGAGCGTGGCCACGACGGGTCGTCCCGAGAAGTCGAGCTCGCCCGTGAGTTCCCGCGCGTCCTCCAAATCGAAGTCGTCGCGGTCGAACGCTGCGATGTTCGCCAGGGCCTTCTCGAGCGCCTCGTCGAACAGGTCCCAGAACCCTGCCGTGCTCGCCTCGCCCGTGTAGGGGTTCTCCCACGCCTCGTGAGCGCGGTTGTCGTAGGCGCTCTCGGTAAGCTCCACGGGCCTGTGGCTCATGGACTGGTAGAACGAGAACGGGCGCACCAGCTGCTCCACGCGCCCGATGGCGGCGCGCTTGGCACCGGTCTTGGAGTAGAACAGCCGCTGCACGCGGCGGAAGCTGCGCACGGACTGCGCGAACATGCTGGGCGGGACGATGCGCCCGTACACCGTGAGCGCCACGTAGGAGTACATCTTCGAGATCACGTCGAGGGCGAAATCGCTCGCTTGCAGTATCTCGCGCCACGGCTGGAACGTGGCCACGGTCTCGCCGCGCTTCGCGAACAGCACGAGCTCGTCCAACTCGCTTTCGATGACGGCGTGCACCTCGTGGCCGTCGGCGCGCGAGAGGCCCGGCTCGCCGGCATCGCACAGGCGGTACTCGTGGAAGAACACGAGCGGGTGCATGGTGGAGTCCAGCGTGTAATGGCACAGGAATCCCAGCGCGTAGGCGCGGCCCACCGGCAGCTCGTCTTCGCCCAAGATACCTAGGGAGTCCTTGAACGCCTTGATAAGCTCGCTCGGCTTCTCGCTATGCATGATGTTTCCCAAACGGTTGTGCTCGCGCAGGCGCGGATCGACCACGGCGTAGAACAGGGGGTCGGGCCCCTGGTTGCCCAGCAGGAACGCCTGCGCCTCGTCGCGGGTGCCCCCGATGTCGCGGAAGAGCCGGTCGTATACGTCCTGGCCGAAGAAGTCGTGCGTGATGAGAGCAGGCATGGCGAGCGCCCCGTTTCTGACTTGAAATTTACCCGTGTCGCTACGCGGTATCATATACAATGAGGCGGTGCTTGTTAACCGTCGGTTTCCCAGTTGTGAAGAACGTTTCAGGCTGAACGGCGGTGCGCGAGGCGCGTCGCAGAGGGTGCGCCCTCGGCGGCCGGCTTCGCTGCGGCTTCGGGACACGGCGCGCGGGGGCGCGCGAGACGAGAGGAAGGCGCACATGGCGCGAGTGAAGATGACGAAGCAGGAGCGCAGCTGGGTTCTCTACGACGTGGGCAACTCGGCGTTCGTGCTGTTGGCGACCGCGCTCATTCCCGTGTACTTCGCCTCGCTGGCCGAGCCGGGCTCGTCGGTCGTGGTGGCGTGGGGCTACGCCGAGACGGTGGCCTCGCTTATCCTGGCGCTGCTCATGCCCATCCTGGGCAGCCTCGCCGACCTGAAGGGCAACAAGAAGAAGTTCTTCGTGGGCACCGTGGGCACGGGCGCCGTGGCGCTGGCCGCGCTCGGCATACCCACGGCGGCGCTGGCGTTTCTCGTGCTGTATGTGGTCGCGTCCATCATGCTGAACGGCTCCATGGTGTTCTACGACGCGTTCCTGGTCGATGCGGCCACCGACGAGCGCTACGACGAAGTGTCGTCGCAGGGCTACGCGTGGGGCTACATCGGCTCGTGCGTGCCGTTCATCGCGTGCTTGGCCGTGGTGCTGGGCGGGCCGAGCATCGGCATTCCCATGGACGTGGGCATGAAGGTGGCGTTCCTCATCACGGCCGTGTGGTGGGTCGCGTTCAGCATCCCGCTCATCCGCGACGTGCATCAGACGCACTTCAAGGAGCGCCCGGAGCACCTGGTCCGCGACACGTTCTCGGGGCTGTGGCGCACGCTCAAGCGCATTTTCAAGGACCGCAAGCTGCGCTTGTTCATGCTGGCGTTCTTCTGCTATATCGACGGCGTGCACACCATCATCAAGATGTCCACGAGCTACGGCACCGACTTAGGGATAGACTCCACGCAGCTCGTGCTGGCGCTGCTGGTGACGCAGTTCGTGGCGTTTCCTTCGGCCATCGCCTACGGGCGGCTGTCCACGAAGTTCGGCACGAAGAAGATGCTCATGGTGGCCATCGGCGCGTACTTCTGCATCACGCTGTTCGCGGCGTTCTTCCTGCGCGAGGCCCTTGAGTTCTGGATCCTCGCCATCTGCGTGGGCCTGTTCCAGGGTGGCATCCAAGCGCTGTCGCGCTCCGAGTTCGGCAAGCTCATACCCAAGGAGCACGCCAACGAGTACTACGGGTTCTTCGACATCTTCGGCAAGTACGCCGCCGTCATGGGCACGTTCTTGGTGAGCATCTTCACGCAGATAACCGGCAACTCGTCCATGGGCGTGCTCTCGATAGCCGTGCTGTTCGTCATCGGCTTCGTGCTGCTGTGGAGGATGCCGGAAAAGTAGCCGCGGCGATTGCGCCCGCCGGGCGGAACGTGACCGTTGCCCTACCGTTTTGGGAGCGCCCGTAGGGGCGGCCTGCTGGCCGCCCGGCGCGTAGCGTGCCAACGAGAAAAGCCGTACGGCGAGCGCGTCGAAATCTCCTGAGCGCGCGGGCGCACCAAGCCGTACCCGAGCGCATCGGACCCTCCCGAGCGAGCGAACCAAGCTGTGCAGCGAGTGCGCTAAACGCCCCTAATCGGCAGGCTTGCGGCGCGTGCTCTTCCCCAATTCAGGCCCAGACAAGCGCGAATGCATCTCAAAGGTCGATTCCCGAGCAGAATTGACGGTAGTGTACGGGATTTCCGTGTTTCAAGCACCTTCCGGAGTGTTTTTCGCGCTGCTGTGTTGGTGTGCAAATTCTTCGAGCTGGGAAAACGCGGGGTTATCTTGCGGAAGTCGGGCTTTCGCCCGTACACTACCGTCAATTCTGCTCGGGAATCGACCTCTCGTTTGCATTTGACATCGCTGCGACGCACGGGGAGCGGCGTTCAGCTTCCCCGAAGACGCTCGACATGCAGAGGGGCATTCGGCACCTGGTTCGCTCGCGTTCGCCGCACGGTACGTTCGCATTGGGCGGCGCCGCGCCGGGCGGGCAGCAGCCCGTCCCTGCAGAGATGCCCGTCCTGCCGTCTGCCGGGGTCTCCGGCCTATCGTTCGCCCGGACCGCCGTTGCCGTCCACGAAGCCTTCCGCGTAGGAGCTGGGCACCACGAGGGAGCCCTTCGAGTCCTTCAGGCTCTCGTTCACCAGGTGCATCTGCCGCAGCTTGAGCGCGATGTCGTCCTCGCGGTAGATCTCGCTCGCGTCGTGCAGCATGGCGGCGATGTCGCGTTCCACCTCGGCCAGCACGATGCGGGCGTCCTTCTCGCGGTCGGCCCGCGCCTCCGCCGACATGGCGCGCTGCAGATCCTTGGGGATGACGATGTCCCTGATCTCCACGAACAGGATGGACACGCCCCACACCGACGTCTTCTCCTCGATGGCCGCCTTCAGCTCCTCGTCCAGCTGGTCGCGGTGCATGGTGATGTCGGTGATGCCCTTGCGCCCGATGGAGTCGCGCAGCGTGGTTTGCGCGGCCAGCGCCACCGAGTCGTAGTAGTCCTCCACCTCCAGGCAGGCTTTTTCGGCGTCCCACACCATCCAGAACACGGCGGCGTCCACGTTGACGGGCACGAGGTCGGCCGTGAGCGTTTCCTCGGCGCTGAACCCGGTGAGCATGGTGCGCTGGTCGGCGCGCAGCGACACGTGGTCGATGAAGGGGATGGTGAGGTAGAGGCCGGGGCCCGCGGTGCGCCGGTATTTGCCCAGGCGCAGGATGACGGCGCGCTCCCACTGCGGTGCGATGTGCACGGTGAATATGACCAGCACCGCGAGCACGAGGGCGGCCGCGAGCAGCCAGATGTTGACGGTGCCCATAACGGCGAACCCGATGCCCAGCACCGCCAAGGCCGTCGCGACGAACAGGAAGGCGGAGAACACGAAGCTGGCGTTCTCGTCGGTGTGCCGGGTTTTGGGGGAGCTGTACGACTCGACCTGCTGCACCTCTTCGCGCTCGCTTCTTCGGGCTCCTTGGGCCGCCTTTTTGCCGTGCGCCTTATTCCGCGTCATAGTATATCGTCCTCTCTTCGGCCGCGCTGCGGGCCTCGCTTCTCATGGAGTCCGTGATGGCTCGCACGTGGTCGTCTATCTCGTCGAACGTCATGCCGAGGGAGCGGTACTGCTGCACGCAATCCTCCAGCACCGCGTCGATGGCCAGCGTCTTCTGCTCGCCCTGCGCCGCCAGGTTCTTCTGTACGTACATGCCGCGCCCGCGCACCGACACGATGAGCTTCTCGAGCTCCAGGTCGCGGTACGCCTTGGTCACGGTGTTGTAGTTGATCTTCGCGTCGGCGGCCAGGCTGCGGATGCTGGGCAGCTGCTCGCCGCCCTTCAGGCGGCCGGTGCGTATGAGGTACGCGATCCTGTTGCGCAGCTGCACCCAGATGGGCAGATCGGACGCCTCGTCCACTTCGAATATGCTGGTGTTCGCACTCAAACGTTACCATCTCTCTCTAGAAGAAAACGGGGCCCGCCCAATGGGCTCCGCACATGACGACGCAGTACCGAAGGACGAGGCCGCCGATCAGGCACACGACGTCCGAAACGGGGATGCTCCTCGACTCCTTCCTCAGCAAGGAGGCCGTTTCCAGAACCAGGGGAACCGCCAGCCCCATGCCCAGCACCCCGACGACGCCGTTGGCGAGCATGTCGGGTTCGAGCAGCAGGGCGACCGACTGCTGGGCTTGCGGGTTCGAGAACGCCGACAGCAAAAACAGCGCGAGGGCGATCGCCTCGAGAACGAGGCAGGCCACATGGGCCTTTTGCAACGGCTTCACCGCGCGCAGCAGCAGCGTTTGCCCCTGCGTGAAGTAATCGATGAGCAAGACCGTGGACACGCCCGTGGAAAGGGCGGAGAAGAAGAACAGCGCCACGAGCGTCCACGTGTTCCAAAGGGGTATGGCGCTGTCCGCCAACAGCAGTCCCGTATACGCCATGACCACGCACGAGCACAGGCAGCAGAGCACCTCGACGACTTTCTTCGCGCGCCCGCCGAGGCGGGGGAGGCCGAACAGGTTGGCGGCTGCCAGCGCCAGCACGATCAGCAGCTCGGCGGCGAGCGAGAACGCCCCCAAGGTGAGGATGGTGGGTTGCGCGCGCGTGAACAGCAACAGCGCGCGGCTGGGGGAGCCCAAGTCCCAGACCAGGCACAGCACCGCCACGACGAGCAAGACGAAGCAGATGCCGTAGCAACGCCCCAGCAAGGCTTTGAACGCAAGGCGCAAGCGCGGGCCGTGGCGATCGTCGTTGCGATGGAACACGAGGCTCCACAAGGACATGACGAAGCAGGCGCCCGCGGAAGCGCCGCCGAGGAACAAGTACATGATCACGAGCATGCCGAACAAGCGGTGCTCCTTGCCATCGTCGTTGCGGGTATCACCGCCATCCCAAGCATCCGCGATGCCCTTCGAGCAAAGGCGGTGCAGCTGCCTCATTATCCCTCATTTTCCCCCAAAGCGGAATACCTATTGACTGAACCAGTGAATCGCTGTAGCATATCACCAACGAACGAGCGTGAATCCGCGCGGCCGCGAAGACAATAGTGGCGGAGTCCGTTCGTTGGCGGGGCACGCCGAGAGGGGGCTTGCTCGGATCTAGTTGGGATTCCGTTCGAGGGGGAGGGTCCCGCGCCACCGGAAGCGCGAGCGCTTTTCCTCGGCAACGAGGCTGATTGCGAGGTGCTGTTGATGATTTCTGAATTTCCCTTGCTCGTGTTCACGACGCTAGCTGGCTTGACGGCCGGGTCGTATACGATGAGCGCGATTTTCCCGGTAGGGCAGGAGGGCAAGCGCGCGTGGTTGTTCCCGCTCGTCTGCGGCTTGCTGCTCGCGGCCGGGCTGGTGGGGCTCCCGATGCACCTTGAGCATCCGGAGCGCATGCTTATCGCGTTGAGCAATCCTGGTGCCATGATCGCCCAAGAGGCGTACTGGTCCATCGGGTTCGGCGTGATCTTGGCGGCGGACTTCATCGTGTCGAAGGTGAAGGGCAAGAGCCCGCGCGCGCTGCGCGTCGTGGGCGCCGTGGCGGGTCTCGGCCTCATGTGCGTCATGGCGAACGCGTACTTCGTTTCGAACGCTGTCGCCCCGTGGGCCGCATGGCAGACGTTCCCGCTGTTCATCGTGGGAGACTTGGCCATGGGTGCCGCATTGTGCGGCCTGATGGAGAAGCCGCTGTTCGAGAAGGGCTCGTTCTTCGGCGCCGCCGTGGCTTTGGACGCGCTGTTCGCCGTCGCCGCGGGTTTGGAAGCGGCGTATTTCGCCGGCTTGGGATTGGACGTCGTGCCGTTCATCGTGGCGTTGGTCGTGGCCGCGGTCGGCGGTATCGCCGGCACGGTGCTGGCGCGTCGCGGCAAGCCGACCGCCACGTCGATGGCGACGCTCGCGTTCGCCTGCGTGCTGGTAGGCGTCGTGATCGCCCGCTACGCGTTCTACGCGGCGGGAAGCATGTAGGATGCAGGGTGAGAGACAAATGGGGATGCGAGAGGAGAATCGTATGACCGTATCGAAGAACATAGACCGCCGCCAGTTCTGCAAAGGCGCCGCCGCGGCAACCGCCGCGTTCGGAGCCCTATCGCTGGCAGGCTGCGCAGAGGGCAATCTGACGGAAACGGGCGAGGCCGCCGGCTCCGCCGAGGCTTTCGTGGCTAACGAGGAAGGCGCCGAGTGGATCGCTGCGCCGTGCTGGCACAACTGCGGTGGACGATGCCTGAACAAGGTGCTCGTGAAGGACGGCGTGGTGCTTCGCCAGAAAACCGATGACACGCACGAGGACAGCTGGGACTGGCCCCAGTCGCGCGGGTGCCTGCGCGGCCGCTCCACGCAGCAGCAAGTATTCGGTGCCGATCGTTTGAAGTACCCCATGAAGCGCAAGCATTGGGAGCCGCTCACCGGTGGTGACAAGAGCCTGCGCGGCCGTGACGAGTGGGTGCGCATCAGCTGGGACGAAGCCCTCGACGCCATCGCTGCCGAGTTGAAGAACGCCAAAGAGAAGTACGGCAACCGCTCCATCCTGTACCTAAATATTGTGAACATGGAAGGTTATCTCGGAGGCGTGCTTGGCGCGTTCGGGGGGTATGTGGATTCATGCACGTCGGGGTCGACGGGAACCTTTGCGTACAAAACCTCTTTGTTCGGTGTTTCGTCATGCGACCTCAACGATCGCTACGACATCTTGAATTCTGACTACGTCATTTTGTGGGGCAATAACGTTTCTTGGTGCGCATTCGGCAATCCGTCCTACTACCTCAAGCACTTCAAGGAAGCTGGTGTGAAGTTCCTGTTCGTGGGGCCTGAATACAGCGTTACGGCGGGGCTCACCAATGCCGAATGGATCCCGGTGCGCCCAGGCACCGATACCGCCCTCCTTCTGGCAATCGCCCATGCCATGATCACGCGCGACCAGAACGGCTCCCTCATTGACTGGGACTTCCTCAATCGTTGCACGGTGGGCTTCGACGCCGACCACATGCCCGCCGACGCAAAAACCGACGAGAACTTCCGCGATTACGTCATGGGCAAATACGACGGCGTGGAGAAGACGCCCGAGTGGGCGAGCGAGATATGCGGTACGCCCGTCGAGATGATCAACCATCTTGCAGACGTTTTGGGCTGCAAGAACAACTGCTATATCTCAAGCAACGGTGCTCCAGCGCGCAACAAAGGCGCGGAGAACTATCCACAGGCGCTTATGACCATAGCGGCTATGGGCGGCCATTTCGGTAAGCCGGGAAACGCCTGCGGCGATGATCAATATTATGGGGCCCTCAATCGCGGCCCCCAGATCGTCAAACCCGCCTTCGGTGGAACGCCTTTCCAATTCACTAACAAATTCAACCCTGTCGATGATATTTTTGGTGCTGATGAGATTTGGTCTGCCGTTCTTGACGGCAAGTACCATTGCTTTGGCCACATCATAGGCGGTGCCTTCCATGAATGCGAAGAGCGTGAGATCGATATCCATGTGATCGTAAGCGAGCATCACAATCGTCTTCAGACGTTCGAGAACATGTCTCTGGGCATTGAAGCCTATCGCAAGGTCGATTTCGTGTGTTCGCAGGCTTACACCATGAAGACCGACACACGTTATTCCGATATCGTGCTGCCCATCTGCACGCGCTGGGAATACGACAAAGATGCCGTGTACGACACCAATATCGATAAAGAGAATTGCTTCGCACACAAGAAAATTGTAGATCCCTTGTTCGAGTCTCGAACCGACTGGGAGGTTGCCAAGGAGCTGTCAAAGCGTTTGGGGCTTGAATGGAACGAGATTGTGCCCTTCACCGACAAGCAGATGTGGATGAACGCCATGGCGAAGACCACCGTCATGAACGAGGATGGCAAATACGAGCCGTTGCTTACCATCAAGCAAGAGGATTTCGATCGTTATGAAGTTTCCGGCACTCCGCAAGAAGGGCGTATTCCCCTTGAGAAATTCCTCGACGACGGCGTGTACCGTGTTAAGCGTTCGGCCGACGATCCATACGTCTTTATCTCCTTCGAGGAGTTCCGTAAAGATCCCGAGGCGAATCCTCTGAAGACTACGGCAAGCGGCAAATTCGAGATCTACTGCCAAGCTAAGGGCGACATGTTCGCCATGATCAATCGGGGTGTCGATCGGTTTGAGGAAATTTCTCCTTTACCGAAGTACATCGAGCAGCACGAGGGATACGTCGACAGTTTCACCGACTGGGAGAAAAAGGTGCGGGGCCCGTATCCCATACAAATGACGCACGTTCACTATCTGCGCCGCGCGCACTCCGACTACGACAACCTGCCATGGCTGCGCGAGGCGATGCCGAATCCCGTGTTCATCAACAAAGATGACGCCGAAGCGCGTGGTATCAAGAACGGTGACGTCATCCTTGTACGCAACGACGTGGGTTCCTTCATCCGCCCGGCCACGGTGAGCCGCACGATCATGCCGGGCGTCATCATGGTGCCCCATGGCGCCGGCGTGCGCATCGACGAGGAGTCGGGCATCGACATGGCGGGTGCGGACAATATCCTAACGTCGAGTGGTAGGACGACTTCCTCTGGATTGTCCGGCTGGAACACCACGCTTGTTGAATACGAGAAGTACACCGGAAATATCGAGCTTCTGCCCGACTGCGAGTGGCCGCTCGAGATTCCGCTGTCGGACGAGGAATAGGGGGTAACTCGCTATGGGACAGATGGGATTCTATTTCGACGCCGATAACTGCATCGGTTGCCACTGCTGCCAGGTGGCATGCAAGGATGTGAACCGCCTCGAGGTGGGCACCGACTTC
Organism: Gordonibacter massiliensis (ex Traore et al. 2017); assembly: GCF_019731765.1. Lineage (NCBI taxonomy): Bacteria > Bacillati > Actinomycetota > Coriobacteriia > Eggerthellales > Eggerthellaceae > Gordonibacter > Gordonibacter massiliensis (ex Traore et al. 2017). The sequence continues at coordinate 796,721 of NZ_JAASIO010000001.1, forward strand.
CGCCACGTCAAGAGCTACACCACCGGTTCGGGTTGGGACGTGCATATGTACCACACGTCCATCGCCTGCAACCATTGCGCCGACCCCGCCTGCGTGAAGAACTGCCCGACGGGCGCCATGTACAAGGACGCGGACACCGGCCTCGTGCTGCACCACGACGACCAATGCATCGGTTGTCGCAGCTGCGTCATGGCCTGCCCGTACGGCGAGCCGGTGCTCATCGAGGAGCTGGGCGTCGTGCACAAGTGCGACGCGTGCGCCGGGCTGCGCGCTCAGGGGGAGCAGCCGTCGTGCGTGGCGTCGTGCCCCCAGCGCGTGCTGGAGTTCGGCGATCTCGATGAGCTGCGCAAAGCCCACGCGGATGCCAATCTCACGTCAGACTGCTACGTGCTGCCAGATTCGTCGCAGACGAACCCGAGCCTGGTGATGGAGATCAAGGACTGCATGCTCGACGAGGACTGCGATCCTTTCGTGTTGTAAGAGTTGCCGAGCGCCCCAAAAGGTGCCCGACCCCCTTTGGGGCGCTCCTTTTGGGGCCCTATGGCTGGATCGCAGCTATCCACTCGTAGGGCAAGGGCTCTGCCCTTGCCGTCGACCTGCGAAAACGTTGCCTGTTAAGCGACAAGGGCAGAGCCCTTGCCCTACGGAGTGATTATCCGGGAGCATGCGTTGGGGCGGCTCCGATGCGGTCCGCTTAAGAAGGAGGGGCACGACCATGGTGACAGCGATGAGCGAAGAGAACGAGGCGCGCTTGTACGGGCGGGCTTTCCTATACGAGATGGCGCATACGGTTTTCGGCGGCGAGCCGAACGAGGCGCTGTTCGAGGCGCTCTGCTCGCCTGCGTGCCTCGGCACGCTGCAGGACATGCGTCGCGAGGGCGCGGCCCTTGCGCGTTTGGCGGGCTTCTGCGAGCGCATGGACGCCGACCCGGAGGCGCGGGCGGCCGAACTCGAGCGGAGCGTATCGGATTTCAACCGCGTGATCGCAGGTTTGGGTGCCAATCGGGAGTCGTTCCCGTGGGAGTCCGCCTATACCAGCAGCAAGCGGCTGCTGTTCCAGGTGGAAACCCTCGAGGTGCGCAACGCCTACCGCGCCTTCGGGTACCAACCTGAGCTGTACCCCCGCGTGGCCGACGACCATCTGGCGCTGGAGTGCGCGTTCATGGCCGCCTTGGCGAAGGCGACGCTCGAAGCCGAGGACGAGGTCGAGCGAGAGCGTCTCTTGGCGGGTCAGGAGGATTTCCTGGCGAACCACGTTCTGAAGTGGATCGAAGACTACGTGCGCGACCTGCACGAAGACGCGCCCGGCGGCCTGTACGACCTGACGGCGGCCGCTCTGGTCGAGTATGCGGCAACGGATCGGAAGTTCCTCGGAACCCTTCGCCATACCTAGGGGAGCGGCCCGCGCCGTGTTCGGCGTAGCCCGCTCCGACTTCAAACACGAACGCGAGCGCGGATAGGGTGCTCTGGCTGCTCGAGGCAAGGGCTTACGCGACGCGCGCGACGCCGGGGAATCCGCTACGGTGCCGGTGGACCCTCCCCGCCGGTGCCGCAGCGGATCCCCCGACGCCGACATGGGTAGAGGCCGCGCATTCAGTCGAAACGAAGGAGGGGGACGTATGGCGTTCCTTTTAGTGTTGGCGTGCACGGCGGCGGCTTGCTTCCTCCTGCGCACGCAGATCAAGAAATTCCCTGCGGCGTTCTACCTTTTGGCGGTTGCCCTGGACGCGCTGTTCGTAGCCGGTTGCCTCGGCTTGCTGCCGTGGTTCGTCTGGGACGGGCTGTCGTTGCTAGTTCGGAGATGCGCCCTCGCGTTCTCCCTGTTCACCGTTGTCATGTTCATAGGCTTGCTGCCTGTTGGGTCGAAAGCGCGCAGCTGGCTTATGCCCGTTCGAGGCGAGCTGTCCATCGTCGCCTGCATCCTTGCCCTTGGCCATGCGGCGTTCTACCTGATTTCGTACGCGCCGAGGCTGCTGGCCGGCGGGGCGGCGGGCGCCAACATGAGGGCGTCTTTCGTGGCGGCCGTGGTTTTGCTGGCGTTGCTGCTGGTGCTGGGCGTCACGTCGTTCAACGCGGTGAAGAACCGCATGCGCTCTACGACGTGGAAGCGCGTCCAGCGGCTCGCGTACCTGTTCTTCGCGCTGGCCTACGTCCACCTGGCGCTCTCTCTTGCGCCTTCGGCCTTGCAAGGAGGCGCGTCCGCCCAGGCGAGCATGGTCGCGTACACCGCGGTGTTCGCGCTGTACGCGGCGCTGCGTGCGGCCCTCTTCCGAGCGGACCGGCGAAAGGCCTAGCCCGCTTGAGCTATGGCGCTGTGATCGCAGAGCCCCTCGTCGCATTCGATTTTCTTCATGCAGGCATGCAGGGTGGCGGCGGCGCGTTCGACGACGGGGTTCGCGCCTTTGCGCCATACGACGGCCATGGGGAAGCCGAAGGGCCGCCCGTCCACGTCGTCGAACAGGGCCATGTCGCCGCGCCCGGCGCAGCAACGATGGGCGGCTTCCTTCGGTGCCAGGAGCAGCGCCGGGCCCAGATCGACTATCAGCAGGTCGTTGAAGCTCTGCATGGAGCCAGGGGCGAACGCGAGGTGCAGATCCTCTCCGAACAGATTGGTGGTGAGAAGACGGTCGTGCTCGTAGCTTAGCACGCCGCTCGTCATAATGGTTGTTTGAGCGAGGTCCGGGCGGGCAAGCCGCCTCCTCGTCGCCAAGGGGTGCGTTTTCATCATGACGATCGACAGGGGAAACGGTTTCGCGCATTCGAATGCCAGGCCGCGCTCGCGTGCCTCGTCGACCAGGCGAGGAAGGCATGCGAAGGAATAGGTGATCGCAAGGTCGGCGCGATCGGCGTCGAGTGCCGCGAAGGGCTGCTCGCCGAACGCGCAGTCGACGAAGCAGAACGGTGCGTCGATCCGCGTGCTCAACAGGGAGGCGAGGGCCGTCGTCGGTGCCGAGCAGGCGATGCGCACGCGCCGGTCGGTTTCTTGGCGAAAACGCGAGCAGCGTCCGATGGTGTCGTTGAGGCTTCCCAGCGCCGTTTTCGCTCCTTCCAGGAAGATGGCCCCCTCCGGCGTCAGCGCGTTGCCGTTGGCGCGGTCGACCAGCTTGAGCCCCGTTTCGTGTTCCAGCTGGGCGATGTGCGTGCTCAGGGTCGATTTCGCAATGAACAGCTCCTCTGCGGCCTCGCCGAAGTTCAGATGGCGAGAGAAGACGACGAATTCCTCCAAATGCTGGGTTCTCATAGCTATCCTTCGGTCCCTTTCTCCCCATCGGGCGATCCGGTTTTGCAGGGGGAGTCCTGCGTCGACGAGCGCCTCTCCGGTTTCTCTCCTGGCAAACCCCTGTTTTCAGCATAAAGTTAGCCTAGCATAACTTTGTTCATATTTTGTAAACGGCAGACAACTTTTTCGAACAGGGTTTGGGAAATCGCGCTTGCGGGAGTCTTCCGTTCGGTGCATAGTAGAGTCGAAATATCGGAGTGCTGCGGGGCCTGGTTCCAGGCCTTTGTTTTCCACTTGTGTTAGTTAAAGCTAACTTATGCGGCGTCGGAACGGATCGAGAAGGATCGGGCCGACCTACCGCTCGGCTAGGCAAGCACGGGAAAACGGTCGAGCCGCCCAGCAGCCGCGTAAAACGCACCTCGCGGGAACCCGATTTCGAAGGAAAAGGGTTCCTCGAGGCGAGAGAGGAACGGGGAATGACAAGATCAAGGCAGGGCTTCGCGTTCGTGAAACGCGGCGCAGCGGTGATGCTCGCGGCCACGTTGACCGCCGGCATGGTGCCGGGGATGGCGCTTGCGGAAATCTCGAAGCAAGGCGCGGATACAGTGACGGGTGCGTTGGCCAACACGGGTGATGGGTATGCGCTCGAATCCGGTAAAACCTATCCAGTCGGCGTGACGTGGGGCGCAGGTGCCGGATTCGAAAACTTTGCAGGCATGATTCCGGGAATGGTCGGGGGCTATTTTGGCAATACCGTGTCCGTGTCCCTGAACGGAGGCGGCGGGTACAATGTCGTCATTTCTTTCGGTGGCGACAAGGGCTACAGTGAGGCTATCGGCGATATTGTCTACAACGGGCAGACGATATCCCAAAGCGCCGATAAGACGTACACGTTGACGGTCGATTCCCTTGACGCCGTCATCAATGCGAATATCGTCATCGGCGGCGGCATGGCAAGCATGTTCCCCAACGGGGTTGGTATTACCATGGCGCTCGACACGTCCAGCCTGCCCACCACGCCGCCGGTCGCAACGGTGGACAAGGCGGCCCTCGAAGCCGCCATCGTTGACGCGAAGGCAGTTGAGCAGGGCAAGAAGTCCGATGACGCTTGGAAAACGTTGCAGGACGCCATCGCCACGGCCGAGGGCGAGCTTGCCAGGGAGGGTGCGACCCAGGACGACCTCGACGCGGCCGTAACCGCGCTGAATGCTGCCGTGGGCGCGTTCGGCAACAGCGAGGATGTCGGCGGCGAAACCGCGCCCGAACTGCAGTATGCTACCGCCAACGCCACCTGGTACCTGCTCCATGACGGCGTTCAGGACGAGGACCCCGCTTCTGACAGGGTGACGAACTACTTCGGCAAGACGGTCGAGTATGCGAAGAATGCAGACGGCACATATATGCTGCGCGTCACCGCAACCGGTGTCGGCGGTCTCAGTTTCTGGATGAGCCTGAACAACGGCGAGAAGAGCTTTGGCACGGCTGACGGCGACTCCTATGTCTACACCTTCTCAGTGGCTTCCGTGACCGAGGCTATCAACCTCCAATTCGGCTATACCGCTGGCAGCTACAACGGCTCTCACGACACGAACCTCTATGTGGAAAAGGCTGCGGCAGTCGACAAGTCCGCCTTGAACGCCGCCATCGCTGACGCGAAGGCGCTCGCGCAGGGCGGCAAGACCGACGAGGCGTGGGACGAGCTGCAGGCGGCCATCGCCACGGCCGAGAAAGCCGCCGCGAACGAGAGTATCCCGCAGCAGGGCGTCGACGGCGTGACCGCCCAGCTCAACGCCGCCATCGAGAAGTTCAAGAACAGCCCGGACAAGGAAACCCCGTCGGGCGACTACGACATGGTGGTTGGCAAGACCTACACGGCTTCCGTGAGCTACGCGGGCACGGGCTCGTTCGCCGGCATGCAGGACATGCTCAAGCAGATGGTGTCGAAGTACTTCGGCAACGCGGTGGAGCTGGCGCTTCTGGAAGACGGCACGTACGACGTGGTGGTCTACTTCGGCGGCTCTACGGGCTACGACGACGCCATCGGCGACCTCGTCTACAACGGTCAGGCCGTCAAGCAATCCGCCAACAAGACGTACACCGTCAACGTCCCCTCGTTTGAGAACGCGATCGATCTGGCCCTGCACGTAGGCGGCTCCATGAACATGGACATCACGTACGCCATGGCCATCGACACCTCCACCATCGCGCTCAAGGAAGGCGAGCCGCCGGTGGCGAGCATCGACAAGTCCGCGCTCCAGAGCCTGGTCGACCAGGCCGCCGCCCTGACGCAGAGCAAGAAGAGCGATGCGGCGTGGGAGAGTTTGCAGACCACGCTTTCCGCAGCCCGCGCCGTTCTGAACGACGCGGACGCCTCGCAGGACGCGGTCAACGAGGCCGCCACGTCGCTGAAGGAGGCCATCGACCGCTTCAACGCAAGCGAGAACGTCGCGTTCCAGGTCGGTCACACCTACGAGGTGCCCATGGCGTTCTTCAAGCACGGAAGCGTGACCGAGAAGTCTATGGCCGCCCAGTATTTCGGCGACACGGCCCTCGTGCGCCCGCAGGAGAACGGCACCTTCGCGGTGAGCTTCGCCGCGACGGGGCAGGGTTTGGAATACATCAAGTCGCTGTCCTACAACGGAGCCAAGGTCTCGCAGAACGGCAGCCAGTTCATGCTGTCCATTCCGGCTTCCGAGAGCGACACGGTGATTCCGCTCGATATGTCCATCACCATGATGGAACAGCTGGGCATCGGCCAGTCGCAGGTTGCCGACCTGCACCTGTACCTCTCGCAGGCGAAGGATTTGGGCACGGGTCAGAGCGGCATGGCCGCGTCTTCGTCCAACCTGGCCCAAACGGGCGATGCCGCCACGGGTCTGGTGACCCTGGCGGGCGGCGCGCTCGTCGCGGGCGCTGCGGTTGCAATGACGGCTCGCCGTCGCATGGCCCAGCGGAAGTAACCATTTACTGAAAGGCACGGTATGACCACGCGTATTCGATCCACATGCGCGGCGGCTTGTGCCCTGGCAACGGTGCTCGCCCTTGCGGCGGGCACCGTTTTCCCAGGGACGGCTTTCGCCGCTGTTTCGGCTGTGTACACGGCTACGACGAACCCCACCTACGAGAACCCCGTGACGGGTGCCATCGAGGACTCCGCCGGCGGCAGCAACGTCGCCTTGGCCGAGTCGATGGTGACGAGCATCGTCTACGAAAGCGCCCTGATCGAGCGGGACGTGGACGGCACGATGTACGCGAGCCTGCGTTTCAAGCTGGCCGACCAGATAAGCAGCATCGGTCTGGAGGCGTCCGCCGACGGGTCTACGTACGAGGCGGTCGAGGCTGTGCAGATGCAGACGGGCACCGACAGCGTCACTTCCACGGCCACGGCCGACTACCGCTTCGCCATTCCCAGCGAGACGAGCACCATCCGCTGCTCCATGGACGTGATTCCCATGGGGCGCGCGGTCGTCTACTTCATCTCGTTCGGCGCATTGCAGGAGGGGGCTCTAGACGGCACCTTCTTGCAGACCGTGACGCCGGGCGAGGGCACCGAAGACGCGGCCCCTGTTGCGGCGAGCAGCGCCGGCAACGCCTCGGGCGGCGAGGGCTCCACGGACGAGGGTCCCGGTCCAAACGCCGACGGCCTGGCCAGCGCCTCCCCGAACGCGGGCGTGCAAGAGTTCGACGAGGAGGGGCGCGAGGTCACGGGCGACAAGCGGGCGGAAGGATCGCTCGACGGCGGCACCGTCGCGATGATCGCGGCAATCGCCGCGGGCGTGGCCGTGATTGCCGGGGCGGTGGTGTACGCGACCTACGTGCGCCCGAAGCGCGCACGGCAGGCGAGCGCCGCCGCTGCGGCTGCCGCTGCCGCAGCGAGCGCGTCTGCCGATTCCGGCGCCAAGAAGGCCTTCGGTGCCGATACGGCGTCCGCAGCCAAGAAGGCTCCCGCTTCCGGCGAGGTTTCGGCGGCCGGCGAGACGATCGACGGCGACGGGGGCGCGAGCCGTGCATAAGCGCGCATCGGCGATATCCGGGATCAGGGGGGCGGCGCGCCGTGCGGGCGCGTTCGCCCTCTCGGCGTGCCTCGCCTGCTCGCTGCTGCTTACGGGCTGCGTCGACCAACACCCGGAGCGCTCGGAGAACGGCGACGGCTCCGACGAGCCCCGCATCATCGCCACTTCTCCCGCCATTGCCGAGGTATGCGACCTGCTCGACCTCGATCTGACGGGGGTGCCCACCACCTCGCGCGGCCTGCCCGACCGCTACGCCGACGTGGACCAGGTGGGCACGGCCATGTCTCCCGACCTGGAGATCGTGAAGTCGCTGCGCCCCGACTGCGTGCTGTCGCCCAACTCGCTGCAAAGCGACCTGCAGCCCAAGTTCGCCTCCATCATGGTGGCGTCCGTGTTCCTGAACCTGCGCAGCGTCCAGGGCATGTACGATTCCATCGCCTACCTGGGCGACAAGTTTGACCGAAAAGAGCAGGCCCAGGCGCTCGTGGACGAGTACGAGGCGTTCATCGAAGGCTATCGGGCCCAGAACGAAGGCGAAGGGTCCCCGAAAGTACTCGTTTTGATGGGCGTTCCCGGCTCGTACGTGGTGGCCACGCCGAACAGCTACGTGGGCAGCCTCGTCGAGCTGGCGGGCGGGCAGAACGTGTACGCCGACTCCGAAGAAGAGTTCGTCAATGTGAACACCGAGGACATGCAGGCGCGCGACCCCGACATCATCCTGCGCACGTCCCACGCGCTGCCCTCCCAGGTGATGGCCATGTTCGCCAACGAGTTCGCCACGAACGACATCTGGAGGCACTTCCGCGCCGTGCAAGAGGGCCAGGTGTACGACCTGCCCTCCGACAAGTTCGGTATGAGCGCTGATTTCGATTACCCCGACGCATTGGAGGAATTGCGCGTCATTCTGTACGGGGAGGAAGCGGGAAGCGACGGGACCGTCGTGGGCGAGGCGGCTTCCGCCGCAGCTGCAGCGATCTCGTCTTCGAGCGACGCCGGCGCCGTCGCCGACGCCGCTGCCGGCATCGTGGGCGATGCGGGGTCCGGCACCGTCGCCAGTATCGTGGACAAACAGGAATAAGGAAGGTATCGCATGGTAAGCACCTTGCGCAAAGCGGTGGCGTTCGTCGTTACGGCGGTGGCGCTCGTGGCGCTGTTCTTCGTGGCGGTGAACACAGGCAGCTTGCAGGTGAGCCCCGAGCAGCTGTTCAACGGCTTGTTCGTGGCGTACGACGACACGGTTTCCACCATCTACGACCTGCGCTTCCCGCGCATCTTCATTGCCATGGTGGGTGGCGCGGCCACGGCCGTCTCGGGCGTGCTGCTGCAGGCCGCCATTCGCAACCCGCTGGCCGACTCGGGCATCATCGGCATCAGCTCGGGCGCGTCGCTGGCCGCCGTGCTGGTGACGGCGTTCTTCCCGGCGCTGCTGTTCTTCGCGCCCGCGTTCGCGTTCGCCGGCGGCATGGTGGCGTTCCTGCTCGTGTACGGCCTGTCGTGGCGCGGCGGGCTGTCGCCTTTGCGCGTCATCCTGGTGGGCGTCGCGGTCAGCGCCCTGTTCACCGGCATCATGTCGGCGTTCGGCTCCAGCAGCGGATCGACGTCCAGCAGCGTGACCAGCCTCGTTGACGCCAACATCACGATGAAGACGTGGGACGATTTCCAGACGCTGCTCGTCTACGGCGCCGCCGGCCTGGTTCTGGCCCTGCTCGTGGCGAAGCGCTGCGACCTGCTGGCTCTCGAGGACAAGACGGCGCGCTCGCTCGGCATCGACGTGAACAAGAACCGCATGTTCATCTCGGCCGTTGCCGTGCTGCTGGCGTCCATCTCCACCGCCATCATCGGGCCTATCAGCTTCCTGGGCCTCGTCGTCCCGCACATCGCGCGCTTGCTGGTGGGCACGACGCACCGGACGCTCGTCCTGTACTCGGTGATCCTAGGCGCGTTCTGCCTGCTGCTGGCCGACACCATCGGCCGCACCATCGCGGCGCCCTACGAGATCAGCGCGGCGGTCATCATGTCCATCGTGGGCGGTCCGGTGTTCATCCTGCTGTTGAGAAAGGCGCGGAGCAGCTATGGCGAATAACGTGTTCACAATCTCCGGGCTGTCGTTCTCCTACGACCAGAACCGCATTTTCGAAGGCCTGGACCTCGCGTTGCGCGAAGGCGTGGTCACCACGCTCATCGGGGCGAACGGCTCGGGCAAGTCGACGCTGTTCAACCTCATGACCAAGAACCTGAAGCCCAGCGCGGGCAACGTGTTCCTGCGCGGCGGCGACGTGGGACTTCTGCGTCTGCGCGACTTCGCGAAGCTGGTGGCCATCGTGCACCAGCGCAACACCGCGCCGGCCGATTTGTCCGTGGAGAAGCTGGTGGGTTACGGCCGCTTCCCGTATCGCGCGCTCGGTCGGCGCGCGGATGCCGAAGAGGACGAGCGCATGGTGCAGTGGGCCCTGGAGACCACGGGGCTGGCGGAGTTCGCGAAGCAGTCGGTGTCGTCGCTGTCGGGCGGCCAGGCGCAGCGCGTGTGGATAGCCATGGCGCTGGCGCAAGGCTCGAAGGTGCTGCTGCTGGACGAGCCCACCACCTTCCTCGACGTGCGCTACCAGCTGGACATCCTGCGGCTGGTCCGGCGCTTGAACGAGGAGTTTGGCATGACGGTGGTCATGGTGTTGCACGACGTGAACCAGGCGCTCCATTACAGCGACGAGGTGGTTGCGTTGGCAAGCGGCCGCATCGTCGCGCAGGGCGCGCCTGAGGACATCGTCACGTCGGAGCTGCTGGAGCAGGTGTACGACGTGTCCCTGCGCGTGGTGAGCGTCGACGGCAAGCCCTTCGTTCTCGAGGTGTGAGCGCTGGCGCGAGCGTCGTTCGCAGTGCGGGGGCGCCCGGCTCGCCTGGCTCGCAACGCACGCTCCATGAAACGGCTTTTGCCGGGTTTACGCCGTTCGGGTCCGCCACCCGGGCGGGGCGGTTGCATTCGCTGTGAAAACGCCGCTTACGGCGGTCTTTCCGTAAGCGTGCGGCGGGGTTGTTTGCTATAGTGGAAAACCGTTGGGGTTCACCACGATAAGAAAGACCGCCATGTCGCTAATCGTATGCAAATTCGGAGGCACGTCCGTCGCCTCGCCCGAGCGCATTCAGATGGTAGCCAAGAAGCTCATCGCGAAGCGCCAGGCCGGCCATGACGTCGTAGCCGTCGTGTCCGCCATGGGCAAGACGACCGACGAGCTCGTGGGGCTGGCCCGCGCGCTCAACGACAACCCGCCTGCGCGCGAGATGGACCGGCTGCTGTCCACCGGCGAGCAGGTGTCCATGACGCTTCTGGCCATGGCCATCGAGGCGCGCGGCTACAAGGCCATGAGCTTCACGGGCCGCCAGGCCGGCATCGAGACGGACGGCATGCACGCGAAGGCGAAGATCGTGAAGGTGCACAACGAGCGCATCATGGAGGCCGTTGCCGCCGGGGCCATTCCCGTGGTCGCGGGATTCCAGGGCATCGACGCGAACGGCGACATCACCACGCTGGGGCGCGGAGGCTCCGACACCACGGCCGTGGCCGTGGCCTGGGGCATCAACGCGGATGTGTGCGAGATCTACTCCGACGTGGACGGCGTGTACACCGCCGACCCGCGCGTGTGCCCGCGTGCGAAGAAGCTCGACGAGATCTCCTACGACGACATGCTCGAGCTCGCGGGCTCGGGCGCGGGCGTGCTGCAGATGCGCGCCGTGGAGTTCGCACGCAAATACGACGTGGTCATCCATTCCCGCTCGGCGTTCTCCGAGGCCGAGGGCACCTACATCAAGGAGGAAACCGACATGATGGAAGAAGCCGTCATCACCGGCATCGCGCACGACACGTCCGAGGTGAAGGTGACCATCCGCGGCGTGCCCGACATGACGGGCGTGGCGGCGAAGGTGTTCAGCGCGCTGGCGGGCAACAACGTGCGCGTGGACATGATCATCCAGAACATCTCCGAAGACGGCTTCACGGACATCAGCTTCACGTGCGCCGGCGCCGACCTGGCTCTCGCGCGCGAGACCATCGAGCGCATCCTGCCCGAGATCAGCGCCCGCGAGTTCGACGTCGACGCCGACATCGCAAAGGTGAGCCTGGTGGGCACCGGCATGAAGTCGTCGCCCGGCGTGGCCGCGCGCGCGTTCACCACGCTCGGCGAGAACCAGATCAACATCCTGGCCATCTCCACGTCGCCTATCCGCCTGTCCGTGGTGGTGGACGGCTCGCAAGCCGCCGAGGCCGTGCGCTGCCTGCACCACGCGTTCGACCTGGATTCGGACAGCGTGTTCGAGGAGACGCAGCTCTCCGCAGAGGAGATCGCCGCGAAGATGAACAAGGGTCGATGAGGTTCCGCCGTTCTGTCGAACGGCGGAACGGCTCGATGCTGCGAGGGGCCGGTGCACGCCGCCTTTGCGCGATCCCGGAGGCTCGCGTACCCGTTGTACGCTTCACCTCCGCGATCCCGCGAATCCGACGCACCCCGGCCCCTCTCGCTGACTGACTACGCCAACCTGGGGAAAGGGAAAGTTCGGATGCATGCATATCGGGGCCGATATGCATGCTAGAATGTTAGTGGGCCAACGGATGTAAGTCCTGAGCGTCGGGCGGCACCTTCTTCTTGAGGAGGGAGGTGATTCGCATGGATGCTATCGTGTTGCTCCTCAAGCTCGCAGCTTCGGCTGTTGGGCTGGCGGCTGCGGTCGTCGGTCTGCTTCGGGAGGCGGTGGCGAACGCCCGAGGCGCTTTGGGCGCACCAAAATAAGGATGACCGCTAGCAGGAACTAGCGGTCATGCATACCTTAACGGTGCCGCCTGCACATCACCTCAGGCAATCCGTTGGCTTCTGTATTATATACTAGCAACGATTGGCTTTGCAAATGGGCGCGCGAGAGGCGCAGAGGTTTCAAGGGGCCGAGGGCAAAAAGGAGCGCATGATGGCTTGGACGAAGGAGATGCCGGCGAATCCGGTGGTGGCGATCGCGGGGGCGACCGGCGCGGTGGGCAGCGAGTTTCTGCAGGTGCTGCACGACCTCGATTTCCCGGCGAGCGAGGTGCGGGCGCTGGCGTCGGCGCGTTCGGCGGGCAAGAAGCTGCCGTTCGCGGGCTGCGGGCAGGTGTCGGCCGGCGAGCTCACGGTGCAGGAGATGACCCCGGCATCGTTCGAGGGTGTTGACATCGCGCTGTTCAGCTGCGGCGCCGGCGTGTCGAAGGAGCTGCGCGAAGCCGTCACGGCGGCCGGCGCGGTGATGATCGACAACTCGAGCGCGTTCCGCATGGACGAGGACGTGCCGCTCGTGGTGCCCGAGGTGAATCCGGGCGACGTGGCCTGGCACAGCGGCGTGATCGCGAATCCGAACTGCTCCACCATCCAGATGGTGGTGGCCTTGAAGCCGCTCTACGACCTGTCGCCCATCACGCGCGTGGTGGTGTCCACCTACCAGGCCGCCAGCGGCGGCGGCGCCCCGGCCATGGCCGAGCTGTACGACCAGACGAAAGCGTTCCTTGACGGCACGCCCGAGGACGAGCTGGCCGTGGAGGTGTTCCAGCACCGCATCGCGTTCAACTGCATCCCGCACATCGACAAGTTCCTCGACGACGATTCCACGAAGGAAGAGTGGAAGATGGTCGTGGAGACGAAGAAGATAATGGGCGACCAGAACATCAAGGTGGCCGCCACCTGCGTGCGCGTGCCGGTGCTGCGCTGCCATGCGGAGTCGGTGAACGTGGAGTTCGCCGGCGACGTGAGCGTGGAGGACGCGCGCGCCGCGCTGGCCGCAACCGACGGCATCACGGTCATGGACGACTGCGCGAACAACGTGTATCCCATGCCGGGCCTGCTGGCGGGCACGAACGACACCTACGTCGGCCGCCTGCGCAAGGACGACACGGTGGATCACGGCCTGGCCCTCTGGGTGGTGGCCGACCAGATCCGCAAGGGCGCCGCGCTCAACGCCGTGCAGATTGCCCAGTTGCTGCTGCCGTAATCGACGCCGAGGCCAACCGGACGCGCGGCCCGCAGCGCGCTCGGCGCTTTCCGCGCGCGCATGATGCAGAGAAAGGAGGCCGCTCCCGCGCGGCCTCCTTTCGTCCGAGCCCGTTTGGCTACGCCGGGTGCCATGGGCGGCTCGGCGCGACAGAGGGCCGCGACCTTCAACTTGCTTTCGAACGAGGGCCGGTCTTTCCGCCGAACCGGGTTTTCGCGTGCGCGACGGCCAAGGTTACGGTACCATTACAGTTGTCTATAGCGCTTGATCGTGTTCCCAAGCTGCCACGCGTAGAGTCGAGGACGAAAACATGCCAGAAACGCGGCGCACCGGAGAAGGGGCTTTCGCTTCGAGCGAGGCCGTTTTCCGCATGGAAACCGCGCGGGACGGCTGTCGTCGCGGCGCACCTTTCACGCGCCGCCGGTTCGTAGCCGCCTCGGTGCTCGGCTTGGCAGGCGCGTGCGCATCCTTCCTTCTGCCCGGATGCTCCACCAGCAAGAACATCGTGGTGGAGGAGGCCGAAAGCGCGCCCATCGACACGAAGCTCACGTTTTTCGGGTTCAAGTACGAGTCCATCAACGTCGCGGTCATCGAGGACATCCTGCGCGCATACATGGACGCGCACCCGAACGTCAGCGTTTCCTACGAGGGCATCAAAAGCCGGCCGTATTACGAAGCGCTTAAGAAGCGCCTGGCTTCGGGCAACGGGGACGACGTCTTCATGGTCGACCACGATACGGAGCTGCTGTTCGAAGAGCGGGGCTATCTGGCGGATCTGTCCGACGTGCGAACCATCCCCCTGTTCAGTTCGCTTGCCTTGAGCCAGATGAAGGCCGAATCGAGCATCCTGTACGTGCCCACGTCGATCTCGGCGTTCGGGCTGTACTGCAACACCGACCTGCTGGCCTCGCACGACGTGGCCGTGCCGCGCACGATAGGTGCGTTCGAGAGCGCCTGCGAGACGTTCCTCGCCGCAGGCCTCACACCGGTTGTCGCGAACAACGACATCTCGCTCAAAACGCTCGCCATCGCCCGCGGCATGGCCGAGGTCTACGCCGCCCCCGATGCCGAAAGGCGCATCGAGGCGCTGAGCGACGATCCCGACGCGCTGTCCGCGCAGCTGCGCCCGGGGCTCGACTTGGTGGAGCGCTTCGTAGAGCGGGGATACGTCGACGCCGCCCTTGCGTTGACGACGGAGAAGACGGCCGACGACCTCGAGCAGTTCGCCACGGGGCGGTACCCCTTCATGCTCACGGGCGCCTGGGCGTCGGTGCGCGTGCACGACATGGCGCCGGACCTCGCGTACGAAGTGCATCCCTATCCGGTGCTCGACGGCGATCCCGTGCTCGTGGTGAACGTCGACACGCGGGTGGGCGTGAACGCGAACGGCGCCCACGTCGACGCGGCCAAAGACTTCGCGGCCTTCTTCACCGAGCCGTCCGCCATCGAGCGCTTCGCGAACAGCCAATGCTCGTTCAGCCCGCTCGAAGGCAACGCCGCTCCCGACGACGAAGCGCTCAAGCCGCTGGCCGGGGCGTTCTCCTCGAGCGTCGTCATCGGGTCGGACGACAACGTGCATCTTCCGGTATGGGGCGCCGCCCGCCAGGGCGTCGTGTCCCTGCTCGAAGGGTCTTCCGCCGCCGTCGTGCAAGACCAGATGCGCGCCCTGCTGGCCGAAGGGGCGGGCGAAGCTCGATGAAGGCGAGGAGGACCCTCATATCGCTCGTCGTGGCGCTGGTGGCCGTGCTCGTCGTCGCGGGCACGCTGCTGTTCACGCGTTTCGTGCAGGATTCTCTTTGGGACAAGTCCGTGACGGACGTGCTGGAGGTGACGGCGCAAGGGCAGCACGCGTTGTCCACGTACTTCGAGAAAGACCTCGACACCCTCGACCTGTTCGCAGACGAGCTGGCCGCGCAGGGCCACGACGACATCGCCCGTCTGAACGAGAAGCTGGCCTTGTTCGGCTCGAACGAGGACGGCACGGTGTACGTTTGCGTCGACCTGGACACGGGCGCGGTGTACCGAACGGACAACAACAAGGCCACCCCGCTGACTGCCGCCCAGTTCGCTCTTACCGAGCAGGCCGGCGACCGGGGCGTGCTGGAGCCGTTTCTGGACGAGCACACCGGCGCCTCCATGATCGGCGTCTACAAGCGGTTCTCCTTCGCCGACGGCACGTCGGGTCTCGTGCGCAAAGCCCGACCCCTCAGCGAGATGGAAGATCGGTTCTCGCTGTCGTTTTACAACGATAGCGGTTTCTCCTACGTGGTCAACAGCGACGGCGACGTGGTCATGCGCTCGCAGCATCGAGACAGCAACCGCACGTTCTCCAACCTCTACGACATCGTGGGCTTCGAGGGCAACGACCAGGCGGCCGTGGACTCGTTCCGCACCGCGCTCGAGCAGGATGCGCGCGGCGTGGCCCTGTTCTCGTATTTGGGCGACGAGTACGTGTTCTGCTACACGCCGCTCGAGGGGACCGCCGGTTGGGACGTGGTGTCCATCATTCCGAACGACGTGGTCATGGAGCAGGCAAACGCCATCATCAACGCAACGTTGCTGCTGTGCCTGGTGATCATCGTGGGGCTGGTCGTGGTGCTGGTGGTGTATTGGCGCAGCAGCCGCGCCCACCGCATCGAGATAGAGCGCATGGCGTACTACGACGGTTTGACCGGGCTGTTCAGCGCCGACAAATTCACCCTCGAAGGCGATGCGCGCCTGGCGGAGCGCTCTAAGGGGGACGCTCCCGAGGCACGGGTGGGCGGCGTGGCCGTGGCCTTCGTCGACATCGACAACTTCAAGCTCATCAACGACGTGGAAGGCTACGCGAAGGGCGACGAGGTTTTGCGGGAGCTCGCCGTCATTCTGCGCGAAGCGGTGGGCCCGAACGGTTTCGCGGCGCGCCTCTCGGCCGACCACTTCATGCTGTTCTATCCTTACGCGCGCCGCGAGGATGCGCTGGGAACGTGCGGCGCCGCGGCCGAGCGCGCGCGTTCCATCACGGGAAACGGCAAGCCGCTCGCCCTGCACATCGGCCTGTGCTGCTCGGAGGACGCGCCCGAGGCGCGCGACGTCACCGAGCTCACCGATCGCGCGCGCATCGCCCAACGCGAATCGCGCACGCGCGGGATCGTGCCGTGCGCGTACAGCCAGCCCATGCGCGACGCGCTGCTGCGCCGCGCCGATCTGGAGCGCACGATGGAGTCCGCGCTCGAGCAAGGGGAGTTCTTCTACCTCATCCAGCCGAAGTACGATGTCGAGGGCCGGCGCGTGCTGGGCGGCGAGGCGCTTGTGCGTTGGAGGCGTCCCGATGAGGGTATCGTGGGGCCGGACGAGTTTATTCCGCTGTTCGAGCAGAACGGGTTCATTCTGCGGTTGGACGAATTCGTGCTGGAAAGCGCATGCCGCGATCTGCGCGCGCGTTTGGACGCCGGCCTGCCCGTGGTGCCGCTCTCGGTGAACGTGTCGCGACGCCACCTGCATCGCGACGACTTCCTTCCCTCGTACGTGCGCATCAAGGATCGCTACGGCATACCCGACGGGTTGTGCGAGCTCGAGCTCACCGAGAGCATCGTCATGGACGATTTGGGCGGCACGTTCGACATCATGGAGCAGATGCGCGCCGCCGGGTTCCGCTGCGCCATCGACGACTTCGGGTCGGGCTACTCGTCGCTCAACGTGCTGAAGAGCCTGCCTGCCGACGTGCTGAAGCTCGACCGCGGCTTCTTGCTGGAGGGCACGAGCCCCGGCACGGAGGAGACGGTGGTGCGCACCGTGATCACCATGGCGAAGGACTTGCGCATGGACACGGTCATGGAGGGCGTGGAAACCCCCAAGCAGCTGGCGTTCTTGCGCACGACGCCGTGCGACATGGTGCAGGGCTTCGTGTTCTCGCGCCCCGTGGCCCCCGAGGAGTTCTACCGGCTGCTGGACACGGGGAAGTAGATCTCGATTTCGGAGGCGGGGTCGTGCGGCCCGCGGAAGCGGGAGCCGTAGCGCTCGAAATCGTCGCGGTCGGCCAGATCGTAGCCGCTTTGGGGGAACCAGACGCCCCAGAGGTAGCGGTAGGTGGACAGCAGGCTCTCGACGCTGCCGCGGTGGATGAACCTCGCGTAGCGGCCGCCGGCGAAGCGTTTCTCCGCGAGCCCTTCGACGGTGTGGCCCACGGGGCATTCCACACCGATGAACGCGCGCACGGCGGTGCCCTCCTGGAACGTGGTTCGGCCGCAGTCGGCACCGCTTTCGTACAGGCTGTAGCGGTCGCCCGCGAACGCATCGCCGCGCGCGCCGGCCTCCGCGCCGACCAGTAAGCTGTTCAGCCGATCCCACATCGCCACGCTTTGGTTGTCGGCGACGCTCATCTCGTACGAAAGCCCCAGGATGCGCATGCTGGGCACCTCGACGATGTCCGGGCTCAGGCTGACGAGGCCGCCGACGTCCGCCGGGTCGAGGGGCGGATGGCTGGCGATGAGCACGTCCACCCCTTGCTTCCGGTAGGCGCTGGGCGTGAGGCGGTACTTCTTCTTGAACGCGCGTGAGAAACTCTCGGCCGACTCGAACCGCAGCCCCACGGCGATGTCGAGGATGCTCCGGTCGCTGTGCACCAGCTCGTACGCCGCCTGCGTCAGGCGCCGGCCGCGGATGTAGCTGCCCACCGTCTCGCCCATCGCGTACAGGAAGTGCCGGTGGAAGTGGTAGTAGGAGTACGACACCGCCTCGGACACCATGACGGCGTTCAGGGGCTCGTGCAGGTTGTTCTCGATGAACACGACAGCCTCGCCGATCACCTCGCGGTAGTCCAAGGCGGTGCTCCTTTCTCGCGTGCGACTCTACAGGATGCGGAAGAACTCCTCGTTCGCGTCCTCGCAGGGCAGGCTTATGCTGAAGTCCTGCTCGTCCAGCGGTTCCACGCCGAAGCGACGCCAGGCGTTCGCGCGCGGGGATCCGCAGGTCATCTCGATGCTGCGCGCGGTCGTGTCGAACACCATGGAGCGCAGCGTGCCGAAGAACACCGGGTAGTAGTGGCAGCAGAGGCCGTCGGGGTACGGGGTGGACAGCAGCGTTTTCAGGTCGTCGATCACCACAGCGGGGCGCTCGTCGAACAGGTGCTCGATGGTGGCGAGACGCTTGACCGAGTTGTCGAGCAGCTCGGTCTCGAACGGCTTCACGTCGTCCAGCACCACGTGGTTCGTCACGGCCAGATGATCCGCTTGGCTCGCCCGGCTCTCCGGACCGTTCTCTTCGAGCACGCGGAAGCCCTTGTGGCCGTCCATGCATTGTAGCAAACCGATGCGGCCCTCGCCGTCGGCCAGCATGAGGTTGATGTTGAAGCCGATGGGCGCGTCCATCGCCCATGCCACGGCCTCGTCCACGGTGGCGCACTGCTCGAGGATGCTGCGCACGACGGCCCAGAACATGAACCCGGTGACGCCGGCCTTGCGTCCGCCCTCGAAGTTGCCCACGGGGATGCCGTTGCTGGTGATGCACACGGCCAGCCCGTGCTCGTTCATGCCGTCGCAGCGGCCGAACAGGTTCAGCAACGAGCCAACGTGGCGAAACGCCCCGTCGATGTCGGTGTAGGCGAAGCACAGCTCCTCGATCTCGTCGGTGAAATCGTAGTTGCGCGCCATGAGCGCATGCCCGTTCGCGGTGCGGCTGGGCAGGGCGGCCATCGCGCTGCATCCGCGCTCGACGTAGGTGGCCGCGTAGTACATGGCCTGGTCGGGCGTTATCTTGAGCGCGTCGGCGAAGCCCTGTATCTCCTCGTTGGCGCCGGCGCAGTGCCTATCGAGCAGCTCCTCGATGGCGCGCAGCTTGTCAGCGGGGTAGGCGTTCGGCGGCAGGATGGCGCGTTGCAGCAGGTCGGGGCGGGAGAGCGTCCACTGCCCCAGCGCCTGCCCCACCTCGTAGTGCGTGCCGGTCAGGTTCTTGAAAGTCATGGTTGCCGTTCTCATGCGGTCGTTCCTCTCGTTGGGGGATGCTTGCATCCGCCATACTAGGGAACGCGGCCTGGGAAAGCCTGACCTTTCCTGCGCAATCCAGCGTGCGTTCGAGTTTGCGGGTCGTCTTCCGCTTCCGCCTCGTTCGGCGTCGCGGCCCGTTCGCGCGTCTTCTCCGTCCGGCTCGAAGCCCGTTCCCCTACTTCCGCAGCATGCGGTAGCCGATGCCCACGTGGGTTTGGATGTAAGCGGGATGGGCCGGATCAGGTTCGATCTTCTTGCGCAGGGTGGCCATGAACACGCGCAGCGACGGCAGGTCGCTGGCCAGCGCGTTGCCCCACACTTCCTTCAAAATGGTATTGTGCGTGAGCACCTTGCCCGTGTTGCGGGCCAGCAAGGCCAGCAGCTTGTACTCGATCGGCGTGAGGTGAACCTCCTCGCCGGCCAGCGTGGCGGTGCGCGCGGCGTAGTCGATGCGCAAGTCGCCGTTCTCGTAAACGGGGCCGTCCTCGTCGTCGCGCGCGTCGGCCGCCAGACGGCGCGTGGCCACGCGCAGCCGCGCCAGCAGCTCTTCAACGGAGAACGGCTTGACGAGGTAGTCGTCGGCACCGGCGTCGAGCGCGGCCACCTTGTCGGCGTCTTCGGTGCGGGCCGACACCACGATGATGGGCGTGCGCGACCAGGTGCGCACCTGGCGGATGAGGTCCACGCCGTCGGCGTCGGGAAGCCCCAGGTCCAAGATGACGACGTCGGGGTTCTTCGTCGTGGCTTCCAGGAGCGCGGCGGCGCCCGTGCCGGCTTCGAGCAGGCGGTACCCCTGCACTTTGAGCGCCGTCGCTATGAGGCTCTTGACGGCGTTGTCGTCCTCAACGATAAGCACGGTGTAGGCTGCGTTGCCCTCAGTCGCGTTCGCCATGCGGGCTCCCTTCGTCGTCGATCGCCGCGGGGCCTTTCTGGGCTTTGGCGGCTGCGGACGCGTTGCCCTCTGAGGCCGCGTCGCCCTTGGCGGGCGCGTTGCCCCTGGCAGCTTCGCCGTCCTTTTCGGCTTGCGTTCCTTCGTCCACCGTGTATTCTACCGCGGGAAGCGTGAACGTGATCACGGTTCCGGGGCGGTCGGGGTCGGTGCGCTCGGCTTCGGGCAGGGCGTCCACGCCGATGGTCCCGCCGTGCATCTCCACGATGGACTTGCACAGCGCCAGGCCCAACCCCATGCCGCGTCGCGCATCGCCGCCCACGTTCTTCCCCTGGTAGAACATCGTGAATATCTCGGGCCGCTCGCTCGGCGCGATGCCGGGCCCGTCGTCGGCCACCGACACCGCCACGAGCCCGGGCGCGCCCCGGCGCTTGCCGCGCGGCAAGCGCCGGGCGGACACCGTAATGCGCGACCCCTCGGGGGTGTACGTCACGGCGTTGTTCACCAGGTTTATGACGACCTGCATGATAAGGCGCCCGTCCATCTGCGCCATGATCAGCGGATCCTCCACCTGCACGCGCAGATCGTGCAAGGCTGCCTTGCGGTTCAGGTGATGCAGCGCCTCGCGGATGACGTCCTCCACCAGCTCGGGCTCGGTTTTGAGCGATACGGTGCCGTTGTCCAGGCGGGTGACCACCAGCAGGTTCTCCACGAGGTTCACGAGCCAGAGCGCGTCTTCGTAGATGTCGGTGTAGATGGCCCGCTTCTTCTCGTCGGACAGCGCGTCGGCGCTCGACAGCAAGATGGAGGCGTCGCCGGAGATGCTGGTGAGCGGCGTGCGCAAATCGTGCGAGATGCTGCGCAGCAGGTTGGCGCGCAGGCTTTCCTGCTCGGCCTGCATGCGGATGCGGTGCGCGTCCTCGGTGGAGCGCTCCCGCTCCACGGCCTGTCCGCACTCGTCGAGCATGACCAGCAGCAGGTTCTTCTCGAAGGCGTCCAGGTCCTCGTCGGTCACCACGATGCCGGCCACGCCCATGACGCCGCCTTTGCCGCGGATGGGCAGGTAGAGGCAGCGCGCGTCCATGAGCGTGTCCGTTCCCGTGCCGGCCCGCTTGTTGTTGCTGGCCACCCAGGCCGCCACGGCGGTCTCGCCCTCGCTCACGAGGTCGGTCATGGTCACGTTCTCGTCGGGGTTGCCCGAAGAGAACAGGCTGGGATCGAGCAGCTTGCCTCCGGGTGCCACCTGGTAGATCACCACGGTGGTGCGCAGCAGCTTGATGACCTGCTCGGCGGTGGTGGACAGGATGCTGTCCACGCCGTCGGCCTCCTGCAGCCGGTGCTCCGTTTCCAGCAGCACCTCGGTGCGGTAGGCCTTGCGCGCGTTGGCCGTGGACTCCCGGCGCGTGCGGATGGTGAGCGACGACACCACGATAGACGTGACCAGCAGAAACGCGAACGTGAACGGGTAGTTTATGCCATAGGCCGACAACGTGAAGCGCGGCGCCACGAAGAAGAAGTTGAACAGCACCACGGCCAGCGGCGAGGCGATGACGCTGTAGACGAGCGTGTCGGCCTTGAGCGCTCCCAGCAGCACCGCCACCAGGTAGATGGCCAGGATGGTGCTGGACGCCAGGCCTATCTCGTGGAACGCCAGGCCCAGCACGGTGGCGCCCAACAGCACGAGGAACGCGGCCGCCAGGTCGACGCGCGTGGGCTTGAAACGAGAGGCCAGACGCGGGCCCGACGTTGGTCGGGCCTCGTGGCGATCGGCGATGACGACGACGTCGGCCGTGCAGGACAGGTCCGCCAGCCGTTCGGCCACGGTTTCGCGCGCGGGCAGGAAGGGGAGCGCGCGCTTGCGCCGGTTCTCGGACGACCCGATGACGATCTTGGAGATGGTTCCCGAAAGCGCGTACTGGGCGATTTGGAGCGCCGCGTCGTCGCCGTAGACGGTCACGACGTGCGCGCCCAGCTCTTCGGCGAGCTCCACGTTCGCATGCAGCGCGCGAGCGTCGTCTTCGGCGAGTTTGTTCTCGCTCGTGGGCTCTACGATGAGGGCTGTCAACGTGCCGCGGTAGGCGGCGGCCATCCGAGCGGCGGCGCGGATGGTGGTGGCGTTGCCGGGGGACGGGCTCACCTGCACGAGCACGTCGTCGCCGGCGTCGCCCGCGGCGCGCCCCAGGCCCCGCTCGAGGTTGCGGTTCAGGCGGTCGGCCGTGCGACGCAGCGCCAGCTCGCGCAGGTAGGCCAGGTTCTTCGCGGAGAAGAAGTGGGAAAGCGCCGTTTCGGCCCGATCGGGGCGGTATATCTTCCCGCTTTCGAGGCGTTCGATGAGGTCGTCGGGATCCAAGTCCACCAGCTCAACCGACGAGGCGTAGTCGAATATGCGGTCGGGAACGCGTTCCTGCACCACGACCTCGGTGGTGGCGGACACCTTGTCGTTCAGGCTTTCGAGATGCTGCACGTTCACGGTGGTGAACACGTCGATGCCCGCGTAGAGCAGCTCCTCCACGTCGTGGTAGCGCTTGGCGTGGCGGCTTCCGTGGGCGTTCGTGTGCGCCAGCTCGTCGACCAGGATGAGGTCGGGTTTGCGTGCGAGGGCCGCATCCACGTCGAACTCGCGCAGCGTGATGCCCTTGTACGGTATCTCGCGGACGGGCAGCTGTTCGAGGCCGTCCAGCAGGGCGAGCGTGTCGGGGCGCGTGTGGGGCTCGATGTAGCCCACCACCACGTCGCGGCCGTGTTCCTGCGCCACATGGGCGGCTTCGAGCATGGCGTAGGTTTTGCCCACGCCCGCCGCATAGCCGAAGAATATCTTGAGCCGGCCCCGATGGCCGCGTTCGCACGCCTCCGCCCCTGCGATGGCCTGCAGCAGGTTGTCGGGGTTCGGGCGGAGCGGTTCTGTTGGCGTGGGTTCCATAGCGCGAACATCATACGACAGACCTCGTGAGCGCGGCATTAAGGCCGCAGGTCTGGCATTAAGAAAGCATGAAGACGCCTGCGGAGCGTTTCCCGCGCGCCCCTCTGGCGCGCAGCGGACGGCGCGTTCGGCCTGCGCTCGGGCGCGTCGTCCGCTACCAAGGAGGTTTGATGCGCCAGGTGCGGTCGGCTCGATCCACGACCAGAAGGAACGAGATGAAATCTCCCGCTCCCACAAGCGCCGCAATGCCCAGCAGCGCGAAGGCCAGATCGAGTAGCGTCACGGCATGCTCCCTTCCTCGGTGCGCCCGAACAGCTTACGTGCGGACGCGTTAAGGCGCGCGAAAGAAACGGGCGCTCGCCGTAAAAATCGCGTTAAGGCGAAGGCGCGCTGCGGCGGGTCGCCGGAATACCGTGCCAAAAGCCGCCAAAGCGCGCGCCTTCGGCAACCGTCCTGCAGAGTGGAACCCGTGCCCAATAGGACCGCGTCGATCACGCTTGATGTTCCACTGTGGGGAGGCGCCCCGCCTTTCGGGAAAGCGCTTCGGCAGCGCTTATGAAGCGGTCCTCGCTTGGGGCGAGCCTCAGGGGCTTGCGCTATACTGGTGCCCATGAAGAAGAAAAGGCTCGATACGCTGCTCGTTGAGCAGGGCTATTTCCCCGATGCGGACGCGGCGCTGCGCGCCGTGCTGGCGCACGAGGTGAAGGTGGACGACGTGTACGCCACCAGCGCCGCCATGCGCGTGGCGCCCGATGCCGCTATCGTGGTGCGCGGCCGGCGGCGGTTCGTGTCGCGCGGCGGCCACAAGCTGCAAGGCGCGCTCGACGCTTATCACGAGGACGTGCAGGGCCTGCGTTGCATCGACATCGGCTCGTCCACGGGCGGTTTCACCGACTGCTTGCTGCAGGCGGGCGCGGCCAGCGTGGCATGCGTCGACGTGAACTACGGGCAGCTGGCCTGGCAGCTGCGGCAGGACGCGCGCGTGACCGTGTTCGAGCGCACGAACATCAAGCTGGCCGACCCCGCGACGCTCGGCGCTCCGTTCGACGTGCTGGTGGCCGACCTGAGCTTCATCGGCCTCGCGCAGCTCGCGCCCGTGTTCGCGCGCCTCTCGCACAGGGGGAGCGTGTTCTTGGGGCTGGTGAAGCCCCAATTCGAGTCGCGCCCCGGTGAGACGGAGGGCGGCGTGGTGCGCGACGAGGCCGTGCGCGAGCGCGTGGTGGACGAGGTGCGCGCGGCGCTCGAAGCCGCCGGCTTCCGCACGACCGGCGTGGTGGAGTCGCCCATCACCGGCCCCGAGGGCAACGTGGAGTACCTGGTGAGGGCGGTGTACGGCGAGGGTGCCTGATCGCGGTCTGCTTCTTAACCTCGGCGTTCGCCTCCTCTATGTTAAACCAGCATTGACATTACGCAGGCCAGCGCGTTGTCATCCTGAGCGAGCGGAGCGAGTCGAAGGATTCCGCGCGGCGGCAGCCGTAGCGCGTTCGGTTGGCACCGCGCGGGATCCTTCGGCTCCGGCGGCTTTCGCCGCTCATCGCTTCGCGACGCCTCCCTGCGCCCGCTCCGCGTGCTCGGGAGTGCAACAGTCCACTGGACTGTTGCATGCTCAGGATGACAACCCGGCCGGGCGCATGTCGCCGCTGATTTAACATAGAGCGCCCGACGTCTGGGACAAAATCGGGAGTTATGGTAACGAGCCGTGCTGGATTCGAGGCGGTTTGCCGAATTCGTCGGTATATCCCCAGATGGCAGGTTTTGCAGATCGGGGAAATCGATCGGTCTGCTACCATAGCCTCCTATTTTGTCCCTGACGTTTTCAGTTATAAAAAGCCAGAAGCCGTTGTGCGCTTGGTTTCGAAGCGGGTACGGGTAGACTGTTCGCAATCGGGATGTGCGACAATGGCAGATGCAACCCAACGGAGCAAGGAGGCGCGCGCATGAGCGTGATCGGCAACATACTGTGGTTCTTGTTCGCGGGTCTGTGGCAAGGCGTGAGCTGGATCCTTATCGGCGCGCTGTGGTGCGTCACCATCGTGGGCATACCCGTGGGCACGCAGTGCTTCAAGATGGCGGGCCTCGCGTTCTTTCCGTTCGGGAAGGAAGTGGAGTACGGCGGCGGGGCGGGGTCGGCCGTGCTCAACGTGCTCTGGTTCATCTTCGGCGGCGTGTTTCTAGCGCTCGAGGCGCTGCTCAACGGCGTGGTGCTCTGCATCACCGTCATCGGCATCCCCTTCGGCCTGCAGTGCTTCAAGCAGGCGAAACTGGCCTTGCTCCCCTTTGGCGCCGTGGTGCGGGGGAAGTAGCGGGCGATCTCCTTCGCTCGGCTGAATCTCAAGGGCGTTCGAGCGCCGTTTCCCGCCATGCTTCGTTTTGGAACGCTCTCTCACGCTCCTTTTCGATTGCAATGGGC
This sequence comes from Gordonibacter massiliensis (ex Traore et al. 2017), assembly GCF_019731765.1. Lineage (NCBI taxonomy): Bacteria > Bacillati > Actinomycetota > Coriobacteriia > Eggerthellales > Eggerthellaceae > Gordonibacter > Gordonibacter massiliensis (ex Traore et al. 2017). The sequence continues at coordinate 822,136 of NZ_JAASIO010000001.1, forward strand.
TTGCAAACTCCGCACTGTCGCACTATAATGTTGTACGTACAACATAGGAGGTGCAACATGTCCGATGCAATGGTGACGGCGCGCATGTCGGCGGAGAAGAAAGAAGCGGGCAACCGCGTACTCGAGCAGCTGGGCACGAACGCTTCGCAGGCGGTGAACCGGCTGTACGACTACGTGCTCGAAAAAAAGGAACTGCCGTTTCCGGAGCAGCAAGAACGGCGGAAGTACACGCAGGAGGAAATCGCCCGGGCGATAGCCTGGGTGGACAGCATTCCGCGAAAGGATCGCTTCTCCACCATGACCGATGACGAAATCAGGCGGGAGCGCTTGGCTTCGCGCGGGCTTGCCACGAGAGGGGATTTCTCGTGAAGCTGATGCTCGATTCGAACATTGTGATCGACTACCTCAAAATGAGGGAGCCTTTTTATGCCGGCGCGCGAAAACTCGTGCTATTGGGATTTATAGCGGAACATGAACTTTGGTTCAGCTCTGCGCAAGCGAACGACGTTTTCTACACGTTGACGGGTGGAGGCAAGCCTTCTTTGGCCGCTCAATTGAAGAAAGACTTGAGAGAACTTCGACGGGGAGTGCGCATATGCGGCGTCAATGAGGCCGAGTTCGATGCTGCGCTCGATTCCCCCTGGACGGATCTCGAGGACGCGTGCGTGTACCAGTGCGCGCTCAAGCTGAAAGCCGACGCCATCATCACGCGCAACCAGCAAGACTTCGAGAAATCGTCCATGAAGGTGTTCGATTGCGACGAGTTGTTCGCTTACCTGGCCGAGGAAAAGGGCCTCACATACGAGGAGATTCCCTGGTAGTCGCTCGCGCGTGATAGACTGGCACCAAGCACCAAGCGCTTGGTAAAGGAGATGCAGCATGGGGATGGCAGCTTTAGCGGAACCGTTGGCAATCAAGATTTCCAGCAAACGGCAGATCACGATCCCGGCGAAGGCTTACGAGGAAGCGGGATTCAAGGATTACGCGCTGTGCACATGGACTGACAAAGGCATGTTTTTGCAACCGCTCGACGTCGAAGACGAGGATGCGACCATCGACATCCTTCGTTATCTTATCAGCGAGGGCTATGAGGGCGAAGATCTGATAACGCAGTACAAGGTCATGAAGAAGAAGGTCGTTTCCGTCAAGGACAAGATCGACGAGGCCGAGCGCGATATCGCAGAGGGACGCGTAGGATCGGCTCGGGAAATGCAAAAGCGGATGCGGGAAAAATATGGCCTATACGATCAATAAGTCTTCGAGTTTCGAATACGACTACGATGAAATACTTTCGTATCTTGTAGACGATTTGAAGTCGCCTCGATCTGCTCTGTCTTTGATCAACGAAATGGACAAGGCCATCGAATTTCTGGAAACCACACCGTACGCGAATTCAGTTTCAATAAGGCCGGCTCTGGCTAAAAACGGGTATCGAGAAATGCCAGTCAAGAATTACGTTGTTGTGTACAGAGTTCGGGGTCGGATGGTGTATCTTGTGCGCATGTTTCACCAGACCCAACGCTATGAGCGCTTTGTGATGGAGTGGGATTGAGGGAGCCGCGTATCAGGATTGCGCGGCTCCCTCTCGTAGGCGCTTCGACAGCGATCGCTAGTTCTTCAGCGAGTTGATGGGGGCGGGCATGCGGCCGCCGCGATGGGCGAACACCGTTCCGGCGTGGCCGTTCACGGGCATGACGGGCGCGTAGCCCAGCAGGCCGCCGAAGTCCAGCCGGTCGCCCACCTGCTTGCCGATGGCGGGGATGATGCGCACGGCGGTGGTCTTGTTGTTGATCATGCCGATGGCGCATTCGTCGGCGATGATGCCGAAGATGGTCTCCACGCTCGTATCGCCGGGCACGGCGATCATGTCCAAGCCCACCGAGCACACGCAGGTCATGGCCTCCAGCTTCTCCAGCGACAGCGCGCCGGACTCCGCCGCGCGGATCATGCCGGCATCCTCCGACACGGGGATGAACGCGCCGGACAGGCCGCCCACGGACGAGGACGCCATGACGCCGCCCTTCTTCACGGCGTCGTTCAGCATGGCGAGCGCCGCCGTGGTGCCCGGGCCGCCGCATTGGCCCACGCCGATGGCTTCGAGGATCTCGGCCACCGAGTCGCCCTCGGCCGGCGTCGGTGCCAGCGACAGGTCCAAGATGCCCTGCTGCACGCCCAAACGCTGGGAGGCCTCGCGCGCCATGAGCTCGCCCGCGCGCGTGATCTTGAACGCCGTGGCCTTGATGGCCTCGGCCACCGACGTGATGTCGGCATCCTTCGGCAGGTCGGCCAGCACGGCGCGCACCACGCCGGGGCCCGACACGCCCACGTTCACCACGGCGTCGGCCTCGCCCGAGCCGTGGAACGCGCCGGCCATGAAGGGGTTGTCCTCCACGGCGTTGCAGAACACCACCAGCTTGCCGGCGCCGATGCACTGGCGGTCGGCCGTGGCCTCGGCCGTCTTCTTCACGATGCCGGCCATCAGGTAGGCGGCGTCCATGTTGATGCCGGCGCGCGTGGAGCCCACGTTCACCGACGAACACACGTTGTCGGTGACGGACAGCGCGTGGGGGATGGAGTTCATCAGCTTGCAATCGGCTTTCGAGGCGCCCTTGTGCACGAGCGCCGAGAAGCCGCCCACGAAGTCGACGCCCACCTCCTTGCCGGCTTTGTCCATGGCCACGGCGATGGGCGTGAAGTCCTCCGCGTCGGTGGCGGCGCATATCTCGGCGATGGGCGTGACGGAGATGCGCTTGTTCACAATGGGAATGCCGAACTCGCGCTCCAGCTGCTCGGCCGTGGGCACGAGGCGCTCGGCGGCAGTGGTCATGCGGTCGTACACCTTGCGCGCCATGACGTCGATGTCGGCGTCCGTGCAACCTCGCAGGTTCAAGCCCAGCGTGATGGTGCGGATGTCGAGGTGCTGCTTGCTCACCATCGCAAGCGTTTCGGCGATTTCGGCCGGCGTGATCTGCATGACGTCCCGTCTTTCTCTCGGATGATGCGTGCGCGTATGCGAAACAGCATAGCAAATAACCGTCCGCCCCGATGAAGCGTTCGCCCCTTTTCCGGCGTTTCTTCTCATGTGGGTTCGAGCCTCGTTTTGACGGCGGGCGTATAATGACGAAGAAAAGAGCGGCGGCGGAACGGCATTCTTAAGAGGTGGACGCGCATGTCCCGAAGCAAGGCGGCGCACTTCGTCGCGGTGGTGTGCCTATGGTTCTCCCTGTACGTGTACATACCCTATCAAACGCCCTACCTGACGGGGATGGGCGTAGCGGCGGGGGTCGTCGGCACGGTGATCGGCGCCTACGGAACGATGCAGATCGTGCTCAGGGTGCCGCTGGGCGTGATGGCCGACTATCTGGGGCGTCACTGCGCCATCATTTCCGCCGGCGTCGCGTTGGGCGGGGCCGCGTGTGTCGTCAGGGTGCTGGTGCCCGACGAGCAGGGGTACCTCGTCGCCAACGTCGTCTCGGGGTGCGCCGCGTCCACCTGGATATCGTTCATGGTGCTGTACTGCCAGTACTATCCCCCTGACCGGCAGCAGAAGGCGACGAGCACCATGATCATGGCGTGCAACCTGGGCATGTGCCTGGCGTTCGTGTTCGGCGCCGCGTTGTACGGGTTCGGCGGCATGCCGCTGCTCTGCACGGCGGGGGCGATCGCCGGCTTCGCTGGGCTGGCGGCCAGCGCCTTCATCCGTCAGGACGGGGGCTTTTCTCGCGGTGATGCCCCATCGGCTGCAGCGGAGGGAGCGCTCGCGACGGACGCGACGCCCGACGCAGACGCGCCTGCGGTCCGGCGCGGCGGCATGGCGGCCGTGAGGGACCTGTTGTCCGTGTGCGCGAACAGGCGGCTCGTGCTGTTCTCGGTGCTCGCGTTGGTGCAGCAGGGCGTCCAGATGTCCACGGCCATGTCGTTCACCACGCAGATCCTTCAGGACGAAGGCGCCACGGCGGGGTTCGTCGGCGCCGCCTCGGTGTTCTACATGGTGGCGGCGGTGGCGTCGGCGCAGTTCGCTTCCACGCAGCGGTGCGCGCGCCGCGGGCCGCGGTTCTACGTGCCGCTTGTGTTCGTCTTGATGGGCGCGTACTGCGTGCTGGTTCCCGCCGTGGGGAACATCTACGTGGTGTTCGCCCTGCAGGCGCTGCCCGGCATGTCGACGGGCATCCTTTTGTCGTACCTGACGTCGGAGTCGATGGCGGGCGTTCCGCCTGAGAAGAACTCGACGGCCATGGGTTTCTTCCAAGCGGTGTACGCGGTGGGCATGAGCCTGTTCCCGATGATCGTGGGGGCGCTGGCCGGGTGGTCGTCCCTCGGCACCGGCTACGCGTTCCTCGCGGCGGCCTCGGTTGCGGGGGCGTTGGCGTCGGGAGCGCACTACGCTGCGGAGGCACGGCGGCTCGGGCGGTAGCCGCAAGGCCTCGACGCGCCGCGCCGCAGCGCCCCTCGCGCCGTCGACGTCTTCGGTCTCCGTCAAATGCGGGCCGTGCTCACCTCGCCGTACGGCAGCTCCCAGCGCGTTTTGTCGGGAAGCTCCACCACCAGCTTGAAGTCGTCGGTGAGGTCGACGGCGCGCACGCGCACGCGCGAGCCGTTGCGCGTCACCACGACGGGCTGCCCCAGCAGGAAGCAGCGGCGGCGATACTCCTCGTGAAACGCCAGGTCGGGCAGGTTCTCGTAGAGGCGCCAGAAGCGCATGAGCATCTCGGCCGCCAGCCGGCTGCGCAGCGCGCCCACGGCCTCGTCGCTCACGGCGCCGGCCACGTCGGCTATGTCGCGGGGGAAGCCGGCGGCGGGCTTCCTCACGTTCACGCCCATGCCGAGCACCGCATGCTCGAAGCGCCCCGATTCCATGTCCACCACGCCCTCGGTGAGGATGCCGGCCACCTTGCGGCCGTTGCAGTAGATGTCGTTCACCCATTTGATGAGGGCTTCCTTGCCGGTTGCGGCCTCGATGGCCTGCGCGCACGCCACGGCGGCGGCGCAGGTGAGGTACTGCGCGCGGTCGGCCTGCAGGCTCGGGCGCAGCACCATGCTCAGGTACACGCCCGATCCGGCGGGGGAGTAGAACGTCTTGCCCAAGCGGCCGCGCCCGGCGGTCTGCTCCTCGGCCAGCACCACCGTGCCCTCGCGAGCGCCCTCAAGCGCGCGTCGCCGCGCCTCGGCGTTCGTGGAGTCCAGGCGCTTGCGCACCGCGATGTCGAACGGATGGTCCTCGGGCAGAAACCGCTCGATGCTCGCGGGCGACAGCAGGTCGTTCTCCTGCGCCAGGCGATACCCCCGGTTCGTGGCCGCCTCGACGCGGTAGCCCTCCGCGCGCAGCGCCTCCACGGCCTTCCACACGGCGTTGCGGCTGACCCCGATGGCCTCGGCCAGCCGCGCGCCCGACACGTGCCGGTCGCGGTTGTCCTCCAGCATCCGCAGCAATTGTTCCTTGGTTCCCATCGAGCGCCTTTCCTTCGCGAACCCCCATGCTAGGAGAAGCGCGCCCTTCGTGTCAACGCTCGACGTACAACGGGGTGACAATGTCCCAAAAACGCCTGCTCCCATTTGGGACTCCCATTTCGGATAGGTGTGCTTCGATACGGGGGAGGTTTCATGTACGAAACTCCGCCTCGAAAGCACGAAAATTACCGCTGTGAAGCGTTTTCGCGGCTCCGAAGGGCCTCCGGGCGCTCCTTGGGCGCGCTCTTTTCCGAGTTGTGTGCGTTTTCCCAGGTCGTGAGACGCCGGCTTACCTGCCGTTCGCGCAAGCTGCTTCACAGTGGTGATTTTCGTGACTTCAGAGCCGCTTTTGCTGCAGGGTCGGCCGCGCGTGTCCCTGTTCGTCCGCTCGATGGGGATCCGGCGTCGAGCCATACGGGCGGGTTCGCATCGACTCCGACATAAGGCCGGGGATCCTGCGAAGCGGGGACGAAGGAACCCGCTCGGTGCCAACTGAAAACGCTTCGGCTGCCGCCGCGCGGGATCCTTCGACTCCGACGGCTTATTCGACTCCGGCGGCCCGCGCCGCCCATCGCTTCGCGATGCCTCCCTGCGCCCGCTCCGCGTGCTCGGGAGTGCAACAGTCCGCTGGACTGTTGCATGCTCAGGATGACAACCCGGCCGGGTGCATGCCAATGCCGGCTTGGCAGTGGAAGATGCCTGAAACGCACGAAAATGCGAGCAATGTTGCGTTTCGGGTCGATGAAGGCGCTCCGCCTCGTTTGTTGTACAACGCGCTAAGTCTCTGAACAGGTAATTCAAGAATTGCTTGAGAACGCGGCTGCGAATGCAGGTTTCGAAACGCAACATTGCTCGCATTTTCGTGCGTTTCGGCGGGTTCTCTCTGCCGAACCGCCGGGGTTTGTGGAGAGGCGTTGAAATCTCGACGGCTTCCTCGTACAATAGCCACTATTGAACAAAGTGTTCATTATTGGTCGAAATGTTCAAAAGCACCTAGTTCGTCGAACGGGCTGCTCGGGCGGGCTGCTTGGGCGAGCCGGTCGAACGGGCTGTTACAGAAAGGACGCGCATGGCGATTGCCGTGGCAGAAAGCGCGAACGCAAGGGTCGGGAAGGCCGCGCCGGTCGCGGCAGAGCCCGTCGCCGGGAAGGCCATGCCGGTCGCAACAGGGCCTGTCGCTGGGAAGGCAGCGTCGGTTGCAGCAGAGCCCGTCGCGGCGGGTTCCGCAGCGACGTGCTGCGAGGATCGGCGCATCACGCGGTCGAAGCGGGCGCTACGCGACGCGCTCATCGAGCTCATGGAGGAGCGCGGCTTCGACGGCTTCACGGTGAACGACCTGTGCGCCCGCGCCGACTTGAATCGCGGCACGTTCTACAACCACTTCCACGACAAGGAGTCGTTGCTGGCGACGCTGGAAGACGAGGTCATGTGCGACCTCGAGCGCTTCCAGGAGCAGATGCAGGACCTCACCGTGCGCAGCCTCATGACGTACCGCGCGCGCAAGAAGCCCCTGCCGTTTCTGGTGGAGCTGTTCGACTACCTGCGCGAACAGGGCGACTTCCTGCACGCCGTGCTGGGCCCTGGCGGCGACGTGCGCTTCGGCCCGCGCCTGCGCGACTCCGTGTGCACGAACCTCGTGCAGTCCATCCTGCACGAGCGCTACCGCAACGATCCCGCGCCGTTCGTGGGCTACTACGTGGCGTTCTTCGCCTCGGCTTACCTGGGCGTGATAGAGCGGTGGATAGAGACGGGCATGCGGGAAAGCTCGGAGGAGATGGCGCTCATAGCCATGCGCCTGTTTTTCATCAAGCCGGGCGAATCGATCAAACTGTAGCGCTTTCGAAGCGCACGCTTCGAAAGCTGCCGATACGAGGGAACTTGCAAAGGAGAAGGCCATGGCGAACGAGCCCATGAGCACCAACGAAGATCAGACGACGGAAGGCGCGGCGACAAGCCCCGCGTCGGCGTCGGAAGGTTCCGCGCCGAGCGTTTCGGGCGAGGCATCCAACGCGACGAACGCTCCGGCCGCCGCCGCGCAGGCTCCCGCTGTCGACGCGGCGAACGCTCCCGTGCCGGCGGAGGGCACGCTGCACATCGGCATCGACGTGGGCTCCACCACGGTGAAGCTGGCCATCCTCGACGGCGAGAACGACGTGAAGTTCTCCGTGTACCGCCGTCACCACGCCGACGTGCGCGCCACCATCGTGGAGGTGCTGGAGGAGGCCGCGGCCGACTTCGGCGGCGAGGCCATGACCATCGCCATCACGGGCTCGGGCGGCCTGCTGCTGGCCCAGTGGCTGGGCGTGGAGTTCGTGCAGGAGGTCATCGCCAGCAAGACGGCCGTGGAAACCTTCATTCCCGCCACCGACGTGGCCATCGAGCTGGGCGGCGAGGACGCGAAGATCATCTACTTCGACCAAGGCATCGAGCAGCGCATGAACGGCACGTGCGCCGGCGGCACGGGCGCGTTCATCGACCAGATGGCGGCGCTGCTGAACACCGACGCGGGCGGCTTGAACGAGCTTGCGCAGGGCGCGCAGACCATCTACCCCATCGCCAGCCGCTGCGGCGTGTTCGCCAAGACCGACGTGCAGCCGCTGCTGAACGAGGGCGCGCGCAAGGAGGACATCGCCGCGTCCATCTTCCAGTCGGTGGTCACGCAGACCATCTCCGGTCTGGCGTGCGGCCGGCCCATCCGCGGTCACGTGGCCTTCCTGGGCGGCCCGCTGCAGTACCTCCCCGAGCTGCGCAAGCGCTTCTATGAGACGCTGCAGCTGGACGACGAGCACATCATCGTGCCCGCCAACGCCCACCTGTTCGTGGCCAACGGTTGCGCCATCGCCGGCGCGGCCAGCGAGACGGTGCGCGCCGAGCGCCTGTCCGACGTGCTCGACCGCTTGAAGAACCTGGGCGACATCCAGGGTTCCGAGGTGGTGCGCCTGGACCCCTTGTTTGCCACTCCCGACGACTACGCCGCGTTCAAGAGCCGCCACGCCGCCGAGACCGTGCGCCGCGGCGACCTCATGGCCTACGAGGGCACGGCGTATCTGGGCATCGACGCCGGCTCCACCACGTTCAAGGCCGCGCTCATCGGCGAGGACGGCGCGCTTCTGTGGTCGCACTACGCCAGCAACAAGGGCGACGTGCTGGGCTGCGCGAAAGCGGCCCTCGCGGGGCTGTACAACGCCATGCCGGTGGACGAGGAAACGGGCCGCCCGATCGTGCGCATCGGCCACGCCACGGTGACGGGCTACGGCGAGCACCTGCTGCTGGAGGCGCTGCGCGTGGACTCCGGCGAGATCGAGACGGTGGCGCACCTGCGCGGCGCGCAGGAGATGCTGCCGGGCGTGGAGTTCATCTTGGACATCGGCGGCCAGGACATGAAGTGCCTGCGCGTGAAGGACGGCGTGATCGACCACATCATGCTGAACGAGGCGTGCTCGTCCGGCTGCGGCAGCTTCATCGAGAGCTTCGCCACGGGCCTGAACCTGGACGTGGCCGAGTTCGCGCAGACGGCCATCGAGGCCGAGCGCCCCGTCGACCTGGGAAGTCGCTGCACCGTGTTCATGAACTCCCGCGTGAAGCAGGCACAGAAGGAAGGCGCCACCGTGGGCGACATCGCCGCGGGCCTGGCCATCTCCGTCATCAAGAACGCGCTGTTCAAGGTTATCAAGATCCGCGATCCGCACGACGTGGGCACGAAGGTGATCGTGCAGGGCGGCACGTTCTTGAACGACGCCGTGCTGCGCGCGTTCGAGCAGCTGTCCGAGGTGGAGGCCGTGCGTCCCGACATCGCCGGCAACATGGGCGCGTTCGGCGCCGCCCTGCTCGCGCGCGACCGCTACCACGAGGCCGTGGCGCGCGAGGCCCGCAAAGCCGAAGCCGGCGCCGCGTGGAGCTCCGACGACGACAAGCTGGCCGCCCCGGCGACCGTCGCCTCCACCTTGCTCTCCCTCGAGCAGATCGAGGCCCTTTCCCCCACGCACAAGACGGTGCGCTGCAAGGGCTGCTCGAACAGCTGCCTGCTCACGGTGAACGACTTCGGCAAGGACGACGTTACCGGCAAGCACCGCCGCTTCATCACGGGCAACCGCTGCGAGAAGGGGGCGGGCACGTTCGACGAGAACAAGAACGTCGTGCCGAACCTGTTCGAGTACAAGTCGAGCCGCCTGTTCGACGTCTACGAGCCGCTGGCCGCCGACGCGGCGCCGCGCGGCTCGGTGGGCATCCCGCGTGCGCTGAACCTATACGAGAACTACCCGTTCTGGTTCACGTTCTTCACGAAGCTGGGCTTCCGCGTGGTGCTGTCCGACCCGTCCACGAAGAAGACCTACGAGGCCGGCATCGAGTCCATGCCGTCGGAGAGCGTGTGCTACCCGGCCAAGCTCAGCCACGGCCACATCATGAACCTGTTGGACAAGCATCCCGACTTCATCTGGTTCCCGTGCAGCAAATGGGAGCGCCAGGAGGACGAGGGCGCCGGCAACCACTTCAACTGCCCCATCGTGGCCAGCTACCCCGAGGCGCTGCGTCTGAACATCGACGAGCTGCGCACGTCCGACGTGCCGTTCTTGAACCCGTGGCTGCCCTACGACCAGAAGGAGCACCTGAAGAAGCGCCTGTTCGTGGAACTGGTGGAAGCGCATCCCGAGCTCATGGGCGCGCCCGGCGCGCCGACGCAGGCCGAGGTGGACGCCGCGGTGGACGCCGCGTGGGCCGAGGACGAGGCGTTCAAGCGCGACATCCGCGCGAAGGGCGAGGAGACGCTTGCCTGGATGGAAGCCACGGGCACGCACGGCATCGTGCTGGCCGGCCGCCCGTACCACAACGATCCCGAGATCAACCACGCCATTCCCGAGCTGCTGACCAGCTTCGGCCTGGCCGTGCTCACCGAGGACTCCATCGCGCACTTAGGCATGCTGGAGCGCCCGATACGCCTGGTGGACCAGTGGATGTACCACACCCGCCTGTACGCGGCCGCGAAGGTGGCCACCGAGCGGCGCGACCTGGACCTCATCCAGCTCAACAGCTTCGGCTGCGGCCTGGACGCGCTCACCACCGACCAAGTGCAGGAGATCATCGAGCGCGCGGGCAAGGTGTACACCGTGCTCAAAATCGACGAGGTGTCGAACCTGGGCGCGGCGCGCATCCGCGTGCGCAGCTTGCTGGCGGCGCTGAAGGACCAGGCCGACGAGGCCGCCGAAGCCGAGCTCGTGCCGCGCGGCTGCCCGGCCATGAACTTCGACCCCGACAAGTTCATCTCCACGCCCGATGCCGCCGTGGCCGAGAAGACCGGCGCGACGGAGGCGGCAATCGCCGAGGAGCTGGCCGAGGAGAGCGAGGCCGCCCTCAAGGCGGCGGGAGCCGCAGCCGCCGCCACCGTGCCCGCGCCGCCCGAGACGTTCACCGAGAAGGCCGCGCCCGAGGTCATCGAGCGCTTCCGCCAGCGCGAAGGCGCCTCGAGCGAATTCCCGCGCGCCGTGTTCACGCAGCAGATGAAGGACGAGGGCTACACCATCCTCTGCCCGCAGATGGCTCCCATCCACTTCGACCTGCTCGTGGAGATATTCAACAAAGAGGGCTACAACTTCGAGCTTCTGCCGTCGGTGGACCACGGCGCGGTGGACGCGGGCCTGAAGTACGTGAACAACGACATCTGCTATCCGTCCATCCTGGTCACCGGGCAGATCATGGAGGCCGTGATGTCGGGGCGCTACGACACCGACAAGCTGGCCGTCATCATCACGCAGACGGGCGGCGGCTGCCGCGCCACCAACTACATCTCGCTCATCCGCAAGGCGCTGGCCGCGGTGGGTCTGCCGCATATCCCGGTGATCGCGCTGTCGTTCAAGGACCTGGGGGAGGACAACCCCGGCTTCAAGGTCACGCCCAAGATGCTGCTGCAGGCCGTGTACGCGCTGGGCTACGGCGACCTGCTCATGATGTGCCTGTACCGCACGCGCCCCTACGAGGTGGAGCCGGGCAGCGCGAACCGCCTGTTCGACCACTGGATGGCCGCGTGCAAGGGCCAGCTGGCGCGCGGGCTGAAGCGCAGCGAGTTCAAGGAAACCGTGCGCCGCATCGTGGAGGACTTCGACACGCTGCCCCTGGCGGGCGAGGGCACGAAGCCGCGCGTGGGCGTGGTGGGCGAGATCCTGGTGAAGTTCCACCCCACGGCGAACAACCAGATCGTCGACGTTATCGAGCGCGAGGGCTGCGAGGCCGTGGTGCCGGGGCTCATCGAGTTCTTCCTGTTCGGCATCGCCGGCAGCATCTTCCAGAAGGACCCGCTCGGGCGTTCCGCCAAGGGCGCGTTCGGCAGCCGCATCGCGCTCAAGGTCATCGCGCAGTTCCGCGCGCCGGTGACGAACGCGCTCAAGGCGTCGAGCCGCTTCCAGCCGCCGGCGGACATCTACGAGCTGGCCGAGTACGCGAGCGAGATCTTGAGCCTGTGCAACTCGATGGGCGAGGGCTGGCTGCTCACGGCCGAGATGGTGGAGCTTATCAAGACGGGTGCGCCGAACGTGGTGTGCACGCAGCCGTTCGCCTGCCTGCCGAACCACGTGGTGGGCAAGGCCGTGATCAAGGAGCTGCGCCGCCGCTACCCCGACAGCAACATCGTGGCCGTGGACTACGACCCCGGCGCGTCGGAGGTGAACCAGCTCAACCGCATCAAGCTCATGATATCCGTGGCGAAGGCGAACCTGGCCGACAAGGAGGCCGAGGCGAAGGCGACGCGCGATCAGTTCGTGGACGCCGGCCGTCCACACGCCGCGCAGGAGAAGATGGGCGAGCTGGAGATAGAGACCGAGAAAGCGTAGGTTCGCACCCCGGGTGCGGGGAGGGGGGTCGTCCCCTGTGGCGGCGACCCCGTCCCGACGCTGCGGCCCGCGTTCCCGGGCTAGGTGGGGGACGGAGCCGTCGCAAGCGACGACGGCAAACCCCCGTAGGGGCGCTCTCCAGAGCGCCCGTTCCGGCAGAGCAGGAAAAGCAGCAGGGATGGTATCGTCTCGCACTCCCTTTGTAGGGGCGATCTCCTGATCGCCCGTTCCGGCGAAGCCGGAAAACCGGCCGCAACCCGCGTTCTCGCGCTGCGCGCGAGCGGGCGCTCTGGAGAGCGCCCCTACGAAGTCAACGGGTGCGCAAGGTCGACGGGGGGCGCGGAAGCGGCCCGTACGCTCTCCCGCCTGCCCGTCTAGCAGGCCTTTCACCGGAAGAAAAAACAAAAAAGCTCGCGAAACCTCATACCGGCCGATGTTTTTGCAGATTCGTTTGGCGTATATTCGACCTGACGAATGCCCCGATCGAATCGGTGCGGGGCAAGGTGGAACCGCGTGAGCGGTCGGGTCCGGGAATCTCAGAAGGCGCGTTCGATCGCTGAAAAGGGGTACCCCTTTTGTGTTCCCTGCGTTTGCAGGGAACACAACCCGTCCCTTACGTGGCCGACGGCGAGAGGGAGACGGCATGGAGAAGGCTTCCATCGGCAGGAGGTTGGCGACGGCGGCGCTGTGCGTATGCTTGGCGGCCATGGGCATTCCGGCGGCGGCGCTGGCGCAGGACGGCCCCGCGCCGGGCGCGGACACGTCCTCGGTGAGCAACCTCGCAGCGGACGCTTCCGCGACGACCGCCCGCGCACTTACGGCGGACGGCTCCGCGCCGGGCGAGGGGAAGGCCGCTCCCGTCGTTCTCGCATTGTTCGAGGAGCCGGACCCGGCGTCCTACGACGTGGCGGCGGGCGAGTACCTGCCGAACCTGCCAGGCTCGCTGCTCGCGCGGGACGGGGACGGCGCGCGAATCTCCGTGGAGGGCGTCTCGTGGGAGTGCGCCGACGACGACCCGGCCGCGCCTGGAACCCATGTCTTTTCGGCCGTGCTGCCAAAGGGCTTCGAGCCCGCGCCCGGCGCGCAGCTGCCCCAGGTGTCCGTGACCGTGGTCGCGCCGCAGGCGCCCGCGGCCGCTCCCGCCGCCGCGCCACGCGGGGCCGGGAACGGCTTGCTCGGGAACGGGTCGACGGAGAATCTCCACGTCACCTTCAACGAGGGCGACGACATGCAAGCCGCCATCGCCGATGCGCTCGCCAATCTCCCCGAGGGCAAGAACAAGGTCGACGTGACGGACATCAGGGTGGCCGGCAACGCGAAGGAGATAACCGGCGACGACTGGATGGCGCTCAAGTACTGCTTCAAGACCGGAAGCGACTGGTCCAGCCTGTCCGGTTTGGACCTGTCCGGGATGGTCGGGCTGAAGGGGGTGTCGGGGTACGTCAGCGACAACGATGCGTTCGACAGGCTCGTCACCCTGAAGCTCCCAGACAGGCTCGAGTACGTCGGCATCTACACGTTCTTCAAATGCGGGAACCTGGTCCTATCGGAGATCCCCGCGAATGTGTCCTTAATCGGCGACCGCGCGTTCTCCGGCTGCAAGGGTCTCGAGAGGATGTCCTTCCCGGACGGTCTTGTAGCCGTCGACGAGAGCGCCTTCGAGGGCTGCGCCAGCCTCAAGGAGCTTTCGTTTGGCGGCAATACCCCGCCGAAGCTCGGCGCGGACGCCTTCAAGGACGTCGCCGTCGGCGGCACGGTGTACTGCCCGGACGCGGATGCGTACAAGGCGAAGTTCGGCGCCGACGGGCCGGGCGGGTGGACGTACGCGTCCCTCTACGAGCTCCAAGTCGAATTCAACGATGGCACCGCCATGCAGGACGCCATCGACAAAGCGCTCGAGGGCAAGGACAAGGGCGGCGTGAAGAACATCGTGGTGACCGGCGGCGCGACGGAGATAACCGGCGGCGACTGGACGGCGCTCAAGGACTGCTACAAGGACGGCAGCGCCTGGACCAGCCTGTCGGGCCTGGACCTGTCCGGCATGGGCGAGCTGGGGACGGTGTCGGGGGCCGACGGAGGCGGCGCCGCGTTCGGCAAGCTCGCTCACGTGTGGCTCCCGAATACCATGGGCTCCATCGGCGACTACGCGTTCTCCGGCTGCACCAGCTTGCGCCTCGAATACCTGCCCGAGGGCGTCACGTCCGTCGGCGCCTGCACGTTCCAAGGTTGCACTAGCCTGGCCCTCGGTTCGCTGTCCGAGGGCGTCAAATCCATCGGCGAATCCGCGTTCGAGGGCTGCACTAGCCTGGTCTTGGGCAGGCTCCCCGACAGCATCGAGTTCATCAAAAAGTCCGCGTTCTCCGGGTGCGAGAAACTGGACTTCTCGGAGATTCCCGCGAACGTGCTCGCCATCGAACCTAAAGCGTTCTCCGGCTGCAAGAACCTCGAGAGGGTGTCCTTCCCGGTCGGCCTGAAGTTCCTCGGCGAGAGCGCGTTCGAGGGCTGCTCCAACCTCAAGGAGCTCTCGTTCCGCAGCGAGAACCCGCCGCAGCTCGACGTGGACGCCTTCAAGGGCGTCGCCCAAGACGGCGCGGTGTACTGCCCGGACGCGGATGCGTACAAGACGGAGTTCGGCGCCGACGGGCCGAGCGGGTGGAGGTACGAGCCCTTCTACACGCTCGAGGTCGTATTCAACGGCGACATCGCGATGGAGAAAGCCATCGACGCCGCGCTGGCCGGCGTCGGCAAGGGCAAGATCGGCGCGAAGGACATCGTGGTGACCGGCGCCGCAACGGAGATAGCCGGCATGCACGACTGGGGCTATCTCAAGCGCTGCTACCAACGCGACAGCGAGTGGGCCAACCTGTCGGGTCTGGACCTGTCCGGCATGGGCGAGCTGACGGCGGTGGGCGTCGATAATCCGTCCATCCAAGATCCCTATTACAACAGGCTTGTCGACTTGAAACTCCCGAGCGGTCTCGAGACCATCGACGAATACGCGTTCCTAAACTGCGACAAACTCGTCCTCGACGAGCTTCCGAGCAGCCTCGAGGCCGTCGGCAAAAACGCGTTCGACGGATGCTCGAACCTGGCCCTCGACGAGCTTCCGAGCGGCCTTACCTCCATCGGCTCCTATGCGTTCAAAGACTGCGAGAACCTGACCCTCGAGGAGCTCCCCGTCGGCGTCGAGGACGTTCCCGACCACGCGTTCCTGGGCTGCACCAGCCTGGCGCTTGCGAAGCTCCCCGCGAACCTTTCCTCCATCGGGCAAGAAGCGTTCGCCGGCTGCGAAAAGCTGGCTGTCTCGGCGCTCCCTGCGAAGGTGTCCTCCATCGGCTCCTATGCGTTCTCCAAATGCAAGGGCCTCAAGACGATGGTCCTCCCGTCCGCCTTGCGGTTCGTCAGCGGGAACGCGTTCAATGGCTGCACCAGCCTCCTGGAGCTCTCGTTCTACGGCGAGGACCCCCCGGCGGTGCTCGACCAGGACGCCTTCAGGGGCGTTCTCCCAGTGGGAAAGGCGTTTTGCCCGGAGGCCTCGAAGCAGACTTACGAGGCCGTGCTGCGGGCCACCGGACTGCCGGACGGCTGGACGATCGAGGCCCTGCCCTCCTACACGCTGGAGGTCCCCTTCGCCGACGGCGGCGACATGCAGAAAGCCATCGACGACGCCCTGGCCGCCTCCGGGAAGGAGTGCTACCAGGTGACGGACGTCGAGGTGACCGGTGCCGCGACGAAGATAACCGGCGACGACTGGACGGCGCTCAAGGGGTGCTACGCGACCGACGGCGATTGGACCGTCCTGTCCGGTTTGAACCTGTCCGGGATGGGCGGCTTGAAAGAGGTGTCGGGGGCCGATCCCGGCAACGCCACGTTCGACGGGCTCGCCGACCTGGCGCTCCCGGACGGCCTTAAGACCGTCGGCGGCTACACGTTCCAAGGCTGCACCAACCTGGCCCTCAAGTATCTTCCGGACGGCCTTGAGACCGTCGGCGAGTCCGCGTTCCGGGACTGCCCCAATATATACTTCGGCCGCCTCCCTTGGGGCCTCTCCTCCATCGGCGCGAGCGCGTTTTCCGGTTGCGAGAACCTGATCCTCTCGGAGATCCCCGCGAAGGTGTCCGTCATCGAGCCTGAAACGTTCTACGGCTGCAGCAAGGGCCTCAAGAGCCTGTCCCTCCCCTCCGGTTTGGACTCCGTCGGCGAGGGCGCGTTCCAAGGCTGCTCCAACCTCGAGGAACTCGCGTTCCGCGGCGATGTCCCGCCGATGCTCGGCGCGGACGCCTTCGAAGGCGTCGCCGCAACCGGCATGGTGTACTGCCCGGACGCGGATACATACAAGGGCTCGTTCGGCGCCAACGGGCCGAGCGGGTGGACGTACGAGCCCTTCTACGCGCTCGAGGTCGCCTTCGACGGCGGCGACGGCAGCGGCACCGCCATGCAGGCCGCCATCGACGCCGCGCTGGCCAAGGTCGGCAAGGGCAAGATCGGCGCGAAGGACATCGAGCTGACCGGTGCCGCGACGAAGATAGCAGGCGCCGACTGGAGTGAGCTCAAGAACTGCTACTTGGACCGCAACGCGTGGGCCAACCTGTCCGGCCTGGATCTGTCCGGGATGGGCGGCTTGAAGGAGGTATCGGGGACTAATTTCGTCCCCGGCACGTTCGGCAAGCTTGCCCGCCTGGCGCTCCCGGAGAGCCTTGCGACCGTCGGTGACTTCGCGTTCTCCGGCTGCACGCGCCTCAAGGAGATGTCCTTCCCCTCGGGTCTGGCGACCGTCGGGGCGAGCGCGTTCCAAGACTGCTCCAACCTGGCGGCGCTCGAGTTTCACGGCTCCGCGCCCGCGCTCGGCGAGGGTGCTTTCGTCGGCGTCTCCGCCTCTGGCGAGCTCTATTTCCCGCAGGGTGAGAACTACGTCCAAGGCGTCTTCGGCGGCGAAACCCTGAAGGGATGGGGCTTCTACGACATGGCCCAGCGCACGCTGGTCGACGCGACCACGGGCGCGAAGGTGTCCGGCGTGCTGTCGTCCAACGCAGGGCTGCTCGCGCAGAAAGGCGGCCTGCACCCGGCGGGCACGTGCGACGCCTGCGACGCGATGCGTGCCCGCGAGGCGGAGGGCGTGGCGCTGGCGGAGCTCTGCCTGTCGCTGGCCTCCGGGCGCCTGTGGGGCGGCGCGGAGGCGTCGATCCCGGTGGGGGCCGAAAACGACGGCCGGGAGGTCGCCGTGCTGCACTGCGCCGACGGCGTGCTGGAGGAGGCGGCCGCGAAGGTGGCCGGCGGCTACGCGTCGGGCGCGTTCGCGAGCCTGTCGCCCTTCGCGGTGGTCGCGCCCAAGGACGGCCCGACCCCGGCCCCGAAGCCGGTCCCGACTCCGGGGTCCGGTCTCTCCGCCATCGCCGCAACCGGCGACGGCCTCGGGGCGGCCCCGTGGCTCGCGCTGGCGCTCGCGCTCGCGTCGGCCGCGGCGCTGGCCCTCGCCGTCCGCCGCAGGAGCGCCCGCCGGTAGGCCAGGGTGCGGGGAGCGCGCGTTTGGGCGGAGTCTTCGACATGGCCCCATCCCGACGCTGCAGCCCGCGTTCCCGGGCTAGGTGGGGGACGGGGCCGTCGCATGCGACGACGGCAACCCCCGTAGGGGCGCTCTCCAGAGCGCCCGTTCCGGCGAAGCCGGAAAAGCAACCGAGGCTCGCGTTCTCGCGCTGCGCGCGAGCGGGCGCTCTGGAGAGCGCCCCACGGGGTCAACGGGGATGTAAGATCAACCGAGGCGGCAATATCGACAGGCGCGTTGCCCTCGCGTCGCGTTACTCGCTTATGAGCTCGTAGGGCGAGACCTTGCGGATGCGCAGCGCGACGAACAGCGACACGAGGTAGGATACGGCCACCAAGACGGCGCACGTGGCGGCCACCCACCCGTAGGGAACGGGAAGCGACGTCTTCACGACGCCGAACGCGGCGGTGACGAGGACGAACAGCGGGTTGAAGCAGTAATACCCCGCCACGCCGCCCACCACCACGCCCACGAAGATGATGGGCACGTAGTTGAACGCGATTTGGTTCATGAACTGGGCCGTGGTGAACCCCAGGGCCTTTTGGATGCCCATATCCCTTCTGCGGCGCATCATCGTGGTCTTCATGCCGGTGTAGAACACCAGGACGATGACGACCAGGGTGATGCAGAGGACCAGGGCGGCTATGAGCGCCGCGATGTCCGCGTAGTTGCCGTACTTGGTATCGAGCATCGCGTTCGTGTCGACCGCGGCGGCAAGGTCCTCGCGGTACTCGCCGGCCGCCGCGTCCAAGAAGGCGTCGACGTCCACCCCCTCGTCAAGGGAAACGTACACCTGCGTGAACCGGTAGTCGCTTTGCAGGGAGCGAAGGCTGTCGAGGGGCAGGGCGGCGATGAGGCCGCCGTGGTTGAGCATCTGCAGGATGCCCGTGACGTAGCATTCCTCCGCATGCCCGTTCTTGGCCACCGTCAGGGTGCTTCCGATGCCCTTGTCCGTCATGCTCGCAACGTTGCCCCCGATGGCGATCTCGTTTCGATGCTTGGGATACCGCCCGTACACGAGCATGTCCCCTTCCAGGCAGCCGAAATCCTCCGCGATGTAGCCGACGGTGTTTACCCCGTCGACCGCGAGCGTCGTGCTCTGGAATCCGAAGGCCTTGCGCACGTCGGGGCTCGCGTTGAGCCGGTCCAGCACCTTCTCGGTGTCGCGCTCGTCGTTCACCACCAGGGTCGCATCCGCCGTTTCCCCCGTGATCACCTTGATGAACCCGCTGGAATCCACCCCTACGTTGTAGTAGATCGAGATGCCGCACACGGCGGCGAAGGTCACTGCCGCCATGATGAAGGAGAGCATGGCCCCCTGCCGCGCGTTGCCCACGATCTGCTTGGCCCCGATGATCAGCGAAAGCGGCCCCTGCGTGGTTTCCAGCGGGAACCTGTTGCGCTTGAAGTTGTGCGCCTCTATGCCCCGGCGCAGCGCGGTCAGGGGGCGGAGCTTCCTGAACCGCAACGACGCCAGAACGGTTGCCAGGGCTATGATCAGGCAGATGGCGAAGAGGGTTGCCGCTACGAGCGCGGCGTCGGGCGACGGTTGCCACCGCAGGGCCGATTGGCTTTCCAGCACCAGCGCGATGCCCGGAAGAACGGCCAGCGCCAGCAGTATCCCCGCGACGCTTCCCACGAGCGCTATCAGCAGGAACTGCAGCACCAGCGACGAGCCGATCTGGCGGCTCGTGTATCCCATGGCCTGCAGCGCCCCGATGTCCTGCACGCTCTGCTCGATGCTCTCGCTGATGCGGAAATGTATGGTGAGAAGGCAGATGACGAGCAGGATCAGCGCGAAGGCTATCAGCAGCACGGCCAGAACCCAGGGGATGGAGGTGTGGTCTTCCCGCACGAGCTGCAGGGGCAGGGCCTCGATGTCGGCGGACGAGGCGCTTTCCATCTCGTGGGAGAAGAAGAACTCCCGGTAATAGTCGTCGAGCAGGGAGAGGCTCTCGCCGACGTCCTCGAATTGCGCGGCGAGCAGAACGCTGTTCGTCAGGGTGAGGTCTTCGGACAGCTCCGCGTACGCGGCCGGCGTGCAATAGAATCGGTAGTTCGTTCTCATGAGCGAGCCGAAGGTGATCTCTTCGGTGAAGCCCGCGATCTTGAAGGTCTTCTGGCGCCCTCCGATCGTGAAGGTGAAATCGTCGCCGAGCTCGTACTTCCCCGCGGTTTTCATGATGTAGGGCGCGTACACGGACCCGTCGTCGAGGGGCCGGCCCTCCTCGAGAAGCGTCGGCGGGTTCATGCTCTGGTTCGCGTCGACGCGATCGAATATGAAAACCGCCGTCGTCTTCGAGCCTTTCGCGGAGAACTCGCCCTGCGCGGAGAGCACGGGGACCGTCTCCAGGTCCTTCAGTCCCGGATACTGCGCAAGGTAGTCTTTCTGCTCGGGCGTGGTGGCGGCTTCGGGCTGGAGGAGGGTGAGGTGGGGGACGTTCAGTTCGTCGGCGCGCTCGTCGAAGAACTGGCCGTACTGGAACAGGAAGGTGAGCCCGATGTTCAAGAGGAAGGCAGAGATCATAACCAGTACCACCATGCCGACCGTCTGGCTCTTGCTTTTCCTGATATAGGCGATGGCGAGGGGGACGAGGTTTCTCACGCTCACCATCCCAAATGCTCGAGGAAGCTGTGAAGCGATGCGCGCCTTTCCTTGTCGGCGCCTTCGTACGGCGTGAGGTCCAGCTCTCCGCATATGCGCCCGTCCATCAGGTACAGGACCCGATTGCCCCTGAGGGCGCAGTTGAGGTCGTGCGTCACCATGACCACGCTTTGCCCGCCTCGGTTCACCGCCGTCATCACGTCGAGCACCGATTCTCCCGCAGACGAGTTGAGGGCCCCGGTCGGCTCGTCGGCGAACACCACGTGCGGATGGTTGATCAGCGCACGGACGATGCCCACGCGCTGCGCTTCGCCTCCCGAGACTTGGCTTGGGAACCTCGACCACGAATCCTTGTCGATGCCGACCTGCTCGAACAGGCTCCTTGCCTCGACGATGAGCTTGCGCGTGTTGCGCTCCAACAGCCGGCCGCTCGCCAGGACGTTGTCCATCAGGCTCATACTGTCTATCAGGTATATCTGCTGGAACACGAACCCGCAGTGCGTTCGCCTGAACACGGCGAGCTTGTCGTCCGAAAGCGAGGAGATGTCGTGCCCGTTGAAGTATATCTTGCCCAAGGTGGGCCGATCCATGCCGGAAAGGGCGTAGAGCAGGGTCGACTTCCCCGCGCCCGACGGCCCCATGATGATCGTGAAGTCGCCCTGGTTGATCTGAAGATCGAGGTTCTTCAGGGCGTGGTGCTGAACGCCGCCGTCGGAAAACGACCTGCTGAGCTTGACCGTGGATAGGATCGGCGGTTGGTTTTCGCGCGTAGCGTTCGGTGCCATGGTCTCCTTGCGGGGGCTCTGCGGCCCCGGGGTCGTGGTGGGCATTGCTCAAACGAGGGTGAACATGAGGCGGACCGTGAACCCGCCGGGCTTGTTGAAGCATTCGAGGCCGCCCTGCATGCCCTCCATGAAGGAAGCCGCGTTGTACAGGCCCAGGCCGAAGCCCTTCTTCCCTTGGGCGTTCTTCCCGCGGAAGAACTTGTTGGTCAGAAGGGGCAGCTCGTTGTCGGCCACCCCGGCTCCGTGGTCGTCGATGTCGACGACCAGCATGTCGTCTTCGAGCGACGCGCTCACCGCGATGTCGGTTTCCGCGTACTTGTAGGAGTTGGCCAGGATGTTGTCGAACACCTGCTGCAGCCGGCTCGGGTCGGCGTAGATGAGGCAATCGGGAACGTCTCCGAAAACGACGGCCTTCTCGTAGTCGGCCTTGGAGAGCAGGGCGACGATATCGCGGCTGGGCAGTTCTTGGGGGTGCACCGCCAGTTCCTGCAGCTCGCGCATGGTGGAGTCGAAAAGATTGTCGACCAGGCAGATCACCTGGTCCGCTTTGGCCACGATGGTCTCGGCCTGGCTTCTTTGCTTGTCGCTTCGAGCCGTTGTCGCCATGAGCTCCGAGGTGGCCCTGATGGACGCCACGGGCGTTTTGATGTCGTGGCTCAGGGAGGCTATCAGCTCCTTCTTGCTCGCGTTGGCGCG
Source organism: Gordonibacter massiliensis (ex Traore et al. 2017) (assembly GCF_019731765.1). Lineage (NCBI taxonomy): Bacteria > Bacillati > Actinomycetota > Coriobacteriia > Eggerthellales > Eggerthellaceae > Gordonibacter > Gordonibacter massiliensis (ex Traore et al. 2017). Next base: position 844,033 of record NZ_JAASIO010000001.1, read on the forward strand.
CTGCTCGGCCTCGCGCGCCCGCGCCAACTCCGTGCGCATGAGGTCGAAGCTTTCGGTGAAGGCGCCGAAGCTGTTCTCTTTGTTGACGGCCAGCGGCACGTCCAAGTTGCCCGAAGCCACCTGCTGGGCGAAGCTTTCCATCTGCCTGAAAGGGCGGATCATCCTGCGTTCTATCCTCACTAGGGCAACCGCGAGCGCTCCGCAAAAAACGGTGAGAAGGACGATCACCCCGGCTTCCAAACCCAGGTTGCGCGCCTGCTTTTGAGCCGCCATCTCATCGTAGGCGCGGTCGAGTTCGGCGGCGATGCGCTTCGCGTCCCAGTTCTCGTCCTTGGCGGTCATGGCCGTATCGTTGAGGGCGGCCAGGTCGACGGTTGCTTCGATGGGGGTGTGAAAGAGGGCGAGGACGCACGCGAGGCAAACGAGGTAGACGGCGGCTAGTATCGAAAGCCGCTTCCTCATGCGTCGGGCGCCTCCAGGCGATACCCGACTCCCCACATCGTTTTGATGTAGCGGGGGTTGTTGGGGTCGTCTTCGATCTTCTCGCGCAACCGGTGTATGTGCACGTTCAGCGTGGCATCGCTCGTGACCGAGGCGCCCCACACGCGGCGGAAAAGCTCGTTTTTGGGAACGGTGCGGTTTTTGTTCTGCGCGAGGTAGGCCAAGAGCTTGTACTCCATGGACTTGAGCTCGATCTCCTTGTCGCCCTCCTCAAGGCACATGCGGGCCTGGTTGAGCGTGTAGCGGCCGAACGAGCAGGATTCCGAATCCGGCGCGTTGTCGGCGCCGTCTCGACGGTAGCGTCTGAGGAGCGCCTGCGTCTTCGCAAGGAGCACGTTGAGCGAGAAGGGCTTGGCGATGTAGTCGTCTCCTCCCAGCCCCAGTCCGAGCAAGACGTCGTCGTCGCTCGAGCGCGCGCTGATGAACAGGATGGGCAGGTCCGACTTCTCGCGCAGCTCTTTGCAGAGGTTGAAGCCCGATTCGCCGTCCAGGTTCACATCGAGCAGTATGAGGTCGGTCGTGTTCCCCTTGAGAAAAGCAGTGCACTCCTTGCTTCCCGGAACCCATTCGGTCTTCACTTCGAAAAGGTTGAAGTACTCGCACACGCTTCTGCCCAGGGCTTCCTCGTCATCGACAACAAGGCAATCAAAATGCATGGTCCACCCCTTCGCCCCCGCATAGGCCTTTTATCCACAGTGTAGGTTATTGCCGTTCGGCGAAAAGTTACTGTTGGGTATCAATTTGCGGGGGACGACGTTTGCCCGCGAGGCGGGGCGCAGGGCCCAAGAAGGCTTTCCGCAGCGCCCCTCACGCTCGGACAGGGTTCCCGAATTCTTGGTTTGAACAGGTGAAATTCAATTCATTCGCCGCCTGCCTCGAAGATTTAAGAATCATTTTAGATTTGGGAAAAGACCTGTTTAGAACCTGCATGCTAGCATCGCCGCATGTCCATGTCTTCTGATGTGGACGGGTGGAAACGCACAGGGGCGGAGTAAAAAGGAATGAAGTCTATGAGAAAACTACCGAGAGTTGCTTTGGCTTTTGCCTTAGTCTTAACGCTATTCCCGGGGAACACGCTGACCGCTTTCGCGGCCGACCCCGCAGACACCGGCGCGAGCGCATTGCCGCTCGCGGACGAAGAGACCTCCGCCGTCGGCGAGGCCGACGAGGGGGGAGGCGGCGAAGCCTACCTTGAAGAGGGCGAGAGCCCCGGAACAGAGGAAGACGGCCTCGAAGAGGCCGCTCCCAAGCAAGACGAGCCCAGCGGGGCCGTCGTCGTGCCCCTGGCCGGATCGGAGATCGTTCCGTTCGCCGACTCTACGGTGGAGACCTTGTCGGAGTTGCAGAACGCCATAACCGGTGCCGGTGGTTCCCCGACCACCATCACCATCAAAGGCGACATAGCGGTCACCAGCCCCATCAGCATCCCTGCGGGCAGCGACATAACCCTGGTTTCCCATTCCTCCGGCGGCAGCCTTACAAGAAACACTACGAACAGCACGCCTTTGATCACGGTTGCATCGGGCGGCAAGCTCACTATCGGCGGCAATCTTAAAATCGACGGAGCCGGCAGAAGCGGAGACTTGGTCAGGGTGCTCGGCGAATGCACGCTGACCGGCAACGCGGTGATAACGGGCAGCACCACCCGCGGAGTCTACGTTGGCGATTCCACGGTTCCCGCTCTGTTCACGATGGAGGGCGGCGAAATCTCAGACAACCATTCGACGGCGGACAACAACTATGGCACGGGCATTCACGTAGCTCTTGCGGCAACGTTCGTCATGAACGGTGGAAAGGTGACGAACAACACTGCCACGGGCAGCGTTTCCCGGGGCGCTGGCATATTCTCGAACGGCACGTCCTATCTCAACGCGGGCGAAGTATCCTACAACAACACGGCGACCGCTTACGGCGGCGGCATGTATATCGAGCACGACTCAATCACGTACGCGAAGAACATCTTGGTAACCGAAAACCAAGCGAAAACCGGTGGCGGGATCTGGTGCTGCAACACCGGCACCAACCTTCTCGGATACAGCATCACCAACAGCTATGCGATTTTCGACAACACCGCCACGGGTACCAACGCAGGAAATGACATTGCGCACAGCGGAGGCGAATATCCCTTCTACGCTTCATCTACCTGTCTTGGGGGCGGGAGCATCGGATGGTACGACGAATTCCAACATAAATCGCTCGAACCCGACGGATACCAATACGTTATCACCAGCAAATACCTTACTGCTGAAATAAGCGAAGCAGACAAGGATCAAGCAAGGAACGCCGCAACGATGGTGTTCAAGGGGAACGTCTCGGGAACCAATTCGGGAGGCGGCATCGCCTGCAATGGCGCTTTGTTCGCCGGCGAGCTCGACAAGGTGCTTTCGGTGAGGAAGGCGTTCGATAAGGGCACGGATTCCGCGCCGGTTACAGTGCACTTGTACAAAGGGGACACGTATATAGAGAGCGCCGTCCTCGATAGCAGCAATTCGCGGTTCCACACCTTCACCGGGTTGGATGCCGACGGGTACGATCAGTACCGCGTGGTCGAAGAGCCGATTGCGGGAATGGAAGGCAGCCTTAAGTGGGAGTACGATAACGGCGAATATCGATACGTCACCATCACCAACACCCAGGACGCGGGTTCGTACGGTAGCTTGCAGATAAAGAAAACGGTCACCGGCACCTCCGACAACTCGCTTTCCTTCGAGTTCGAAATCGAACTGGGAACCGAAACGATAGACTACCCCTACACCTTGCGCACGAGCAGCTCGTCGAGCGAGGGGGCTCTGCACGTTGTCGACGGCAAGGCAAAGGTGACCCTCAAGCATGGCCAAACGATAGTAATCAAAAACATCCCGGTTGGAACGAAGTACAAAGTAACCGAACCGTCCGACCCTGGTTTCCAGACATCCCTTGAGGGCGAGGGGGGCAGCCAGGAGCCCGGCACGTCTTCGTGGTCTGGCGAGATAGTCGAAGACGCCACGCCGATCGCCAACTGGGTGACGTTCACCAATGCGAAAACATCCTGCAATTTCAGCGCCTTCAAGACGGTCACCGGCACCGCCGACTTCGAACCTGCGACCTTCGAGTTCGAGATTCGGGACGATTCCGGCACCGCGGTTGCCTACGGAACGGTTACCCCGTCGGCTGCCGACACCCCGGCACCCATCAAGTTCTACAAGGAGAGCTCGCGCACGACCGAGATCACCGACTGGACGCTTGTTTTTACGAGTGGAAAAACCTACAAACTCGTTGAGACGAGCAGCGAGCCCGGCTTCAATGTAACTTACTCGGGCGGTCAGGGAAGCGACCATAACGAGTTCACTCCCAATTTCTCCGATAGCAGTCAAGTTATCGAGGTGACCGCCCTCAACACCAAGAACGCCGGCTTCGACTTCAAGGCCTACAAGACCGTCACCGGCACCGCCGACTTCCA
>NZ_JAASIO010000001.1:848070-916312 GCF_019731765.1 Gordonibacter massiliensis (ex Traore et al. 2017)
CGACGGCGCGCTCGGCAACGGGTTCACCCCCGACTTCTCCGGCGAGGCCCAGTCCATAGCCGTGACCGCCCTCAACACCCGCAACACCACGTTCGATCTCTCCGCAACCAAGATGGTCGAGGGCTCGGCGAGCTTCGTCGCGCGGGACTTCGACTTCCAGGTAAGGGACGCTGCGGGCGACCCCGTGGCCTACGGCAAGGCGAGCGTCGACGCCAAGGGCGTGGCGACCAACGTGGAGTTCTACGAAGAGCCCTCTTGCCTGACCAAGATCGACGATTGGACGAAGGTCCTCGTCAGCGGCGAGACGTACTCCCTCGTTGAAATGAACGCAGGGGCCTACTCCGTCACCTACGCGGGCGGCTCCGGAGCGCTCGGAAACGAGTTCGTCGCCGACTTCGCCCACGATGCCCCGGCTATCGAGTTCAGCGTCACCAACACCCTCGATACCGGTTTCGATTTCGCCGGATCGAAGACCGTGTCGGGTGGGGCGAACTTCACGGCTCGCGACTTCACGTTCGAGCTCCGCGACGCCCAGGGCGACCCCGTGGCCTACGGGAAGTCCAGTGTGAACGTCAAGGGCCAGGCAACCGACATCGACTTCTTCCTGGACGACGCTTGCACCATTGAGATCGCGGACTGGACCAGCGTGCTCGTCGAAGGGGAAACCTACACGCTCGTCGAAACCAATCAGGGCGCCTACACCGTCACCTACATGGGCGGCGACGGCCCCGACCACAACCAGTTCACCGCGGATTTCGCTCATGACGCCACGGCTATCGAGTTCAGTGTGGACAACTGCTTGAACTACAGGGGCATCGACCCCACCCTCACCGGCTTCAAGGTGCTCGAGGGCCGCGACCTCCGCGACGGCGAGTTCACGTTCACCGCCGAGGTCGTGAAGGGCGATCCCAACGAGATCGTCGGCAACGGCTACGCGAACGGGAAGATATCCACCACCAACAAAGCCGACGGCACCATCACCTTCCCGTCCCTCTACATTGAGCACGCCGGCACCTACATCCTCAAGATCTACGAGGAGAAAGGTTCCGCTTCCGGCGTGTTCTACACGGACGCGGTATTCTACGCATCGGTTACCGCCCATGATGTCGGCGGGGGTATCCTGAACGAGGAGCTCACCTACTGGCGCACTTACGACGCGCGAACCGGCACGGTATCCGACCAGGTGAACCCCAAGGACGTCAAGTTCGTGAACAAGTACGGCACGAGGATCGTCAAGACCGGCGACGACGCCGGCGGCGCGGCGGCAGCCCTTCTGACCGTGGCGGCAGGCTCGGGCGCCGTGCTGGCCGCCTCGAAGCTGCGCAAGGAAAGGAAAGCGAAGCGCCAGGCCTAACCAAAGCGCGTACTACCCGTTGAAAGACGCCCGCACCGGCAGCAACCAAGCCTGTGCGGGCGTTTCCACGCTCGGGGCCTTCGTTTGGCGGCATGCTAGGGGAGCCCCCCGGGCTCTGCCAGCAGTTTGAGGAAGCAGGCGAAGGCGCTGTCGCCGGGCGGGTCGAAGGCGCGGTGCAGCGCGTGCCAGCGCAGCCGCAGCCCGTCGGAGTCGGCCAAGGGGACGAGGGCCATGCGCTCTTCCAGTCGACGGGCGAAGGAGGCGTCGATTGCGAGGTCGTCCTCGGACAGCATATGCACGCCTTCGCCGTGGTCCATGAGGTAGAACTCCTCCGGGCGGGCGCAGGGCAGCATTCTGACCGCAGGTCGGAAGCCGCGCCTCCGGCAGGCAGCGACGAACGTTTCCTTGAGAGGCTCGCACGACCTGTGCGCCAGCAGGAAGAACGTCTCGTGCCTGAACGAGGCCAAACTCGCCTCCGTGCCGCCGGCGATCTCCTGCGGCACGCCGAGGACGAGCCGGTTGCCCGGACGGGACACCGCCGTCACGCGCACGCCCTCGGGCGGCTCGAAGAAAGAGCCGTCGCCGTTTTCCCGTCCATCGTCCTGCCGCTCGTTCGAAACCTCTTCCACCAGTTGCACGAACGACAGGTCGCAGAGCCCTTCCGCCACCGCTTCTCTCGGCGTTTTCCCTGATCGCGGCACCACGTACTCCACGATGGTCCGCGGGTGCGCGCGCATCGTCCCGTTCGCCGCGGCCACGAGGCGGACGAGCAGCGGTCCGAGTGCGGGCGTGTCGTGTATGCGGATGCGCTCGGGCGACGCGCGGCGCAACTCGGCCAGGTCGTCCTGCATGCCGGCGTAGAGGTCGCCCATGCTCAGCGCCGCCTGGAACACCGCGTCGCCGGCCGGCGTCAGCCTCACGGGCAGAACGTCGGCCACCAGCTCGGCGTTCAACTCCTTCTCCAGCGCGGCGATGTGGCGGCTCAACGTTGGCTGGGAAAGGTTGAGCGCCTTGGCTGCGGCCGAGTAGCTGCCCTGCATCACGATCTCGGCGAACTCGCGGAACACGCCGATGTCCATACCCTCTCCTGTAACTCATGGGTTACATCAACTTCTCGGAAACATCCTATCACCAATTGCCGCTTATACCGGGTCAACTTATAGCGGGGCATGGTGAATTATGGATGAAAACGGGAGGGAACCGTATGGGCAACTACGATATTCGAAGCAAAATCGGTCTGCGCATCAAGGAACTGCGCGCGGAGCGCGATGTCAGCCAAGAGGATTTCGCCAACTTCATCGGCATGTCGCGTTCGTATTTCGGGGAGATTGAGACCGGCAAGCGCAACGTGGCGGTGATCAACCTCGAGAAGATCGTGAAGGGCCTCGGCGTGACGTTCGAGGAGTTCTTCGACTCCGACCTGTTCTCCGGCGAATAGCCGCAGCCTTCGAGGCGCGCCGTGACGCGCGGCTTTCACGCGGCCTTCTTCGGTCCGTGCCGCTTGACCGGCGCTTATGCATAATCCACATGACCTCTTTCGCTTCAACGCGGGCATCGGCGTTTTCCCGTACGTACCTATCCGATACTTGCATTTCATCTATGCAGGTCAGCACCCGTATACTGCATCTCGCAGACTCCTTTTGCGGAGCACGCGACGCGCTTCAAGGGGAGTCGCTTCGAAGGGCAAAACGGAGGAAGGGGAGCAGTATGGCGCAGGAAAAGGGCGTTTCACGTCGAGATTTCTTCAAGGGGGCCGGCGTCGCCGCGGCGGGCGCGGCCATGGCCACGGCAGGCTTGGGCTTGGCTGGATGCAGCGGCGGTTCGGGGGCCGCGGCGTCGTCCGGCGAGACGTGGGACAAAGAGGCCGAGGTGGTCGTCGTCGGCTTCGGCGGCGCGGGCGCGTGCGCGGCCATCGCGGCGGCCGACGCGGGGGCAAAGGTGCTCGTGCTGGAGAAGAACGCCGAGGGCAAGCACCTGTCCAACACGGTCATGTCGGGCGGCATCTTCCACTCGCCGGACCCGGACGGCGACAAGGCGGCGCTGAAGGAGTACCTGCTGGCCATGTTCAGCGGCGAGGACCTGCCCACGAAGGCCGAGGGCGAGCAGTCGCCCCTGTTCGTAGACGGCATCGTGGAGAAATTCGCCGAGTACGAGCCGAAGAACGTCGAGTTCATGCAAAGCCTGGACCCCGACTTCAAGGTCATCGAGCGCGGCGGCGCGGCGTTCCCCACGTTCCCGGGTGCCGAGAAGAGCGGCTACAAGAGCTACAACTCCACGTACACGAAGTCGGCCACCGGCCCCGACTATCCCACGCTCGACCTGCCCAAGGAGGACACGGCCGCCGGCCTCGCGTTCTTCAACTGCCTGAAGACGGGCATCGCCGACCGCGCCGACAAGATCGAGGTCGCCTACGAGACGCCGGGCAAGAGCCTGATCGTGGACGACGAGGGCGCCGTCATCGGCGTGGTGGCCACGGAGGGCGGCAAGGACGTGCGCGTCAAGGCCAGCAAGGGCGTCATCCTCACCACCGGCGGCTACGAGTACAACGAGGAGATGCGTCGCGCCTTCCTGGAGGGCCAGGGCATCACGGGTTGGGCGTTCTACGGCACGCTGTCCAACGAGGGCGACGGCATCCGCATGGGCTGCGAGGTGGGCGCCCAGCTGGCGAAGGTGGGCAAGGCCGCGTCGCGCCTCATCTGGTCGTGTCCGGACGTGCAGGTGGGCCCCATGAACGTGGGCTCCATCACCGACTCCGTGGGCGGCGCCGGCACCGTGGTGGTGAACGCCGAGGGCAAGCGCTTCATGGACGAGACGCTCATCACGAAGGACCCGAGCCGCTACTTCTCGTACAAGAACGCCGTCCACATGGACATCATCGATTTGGAGTACCCGAACGACCCGGCCTACATGATCATCGACGAGACGAAGCGCAAGCAGGGCCCGCTGGTGAACACCACGCTTTCCACCTGCGGCTTCGGCATCATCGACTGGGACAAGGACAACCAGAACGCCATCGACAACGGCTGGCTCATCAAGGCCGACACCATCGAGGAGCTGGCGCAGAAGATCCGCGACTCGCACGACCTGAACAAGGGCCGCATGGATCCGGCCGTGCTGGCGGCCACCATGGAGCAGTACCAGAAGATGGTGGACACCGGCGTGGACGAGGAGTTCGGCCGCGTGAGCGCCATCAAGAACTCGCTCACCGGCGAGGTCACCGACCCCGGCTTCCAGGCCATCAGCACGCCCCCGTTCTACGCCATGCCGCTCGTGGCGGGCGGCCCGAACACGAAGGGCGGCCTGCAGGCCGACGGCGAGCGCCACGTCATCGACTGGAACAACGAGCCCATCCCGCGCCTGTACACGGCCGGCGAGATCTCCTCGTGCTTCAAGTTCGTGTACCAGGGCGGCGGCAACGTGACCGAGTGCATCGTGTGCGGCCGCATCGCCGGCGAGAACGCGGCGGCCGAAACGGCTTGGGACGCCAAATAGCCTGAGCGACGCGCCCTAAGGGGTCGGGCGTTTTGGGGCGAACGACGGAGGGCGGCCGGCGTGCAAGCGCCGGCCCCGCCGCCCTTCGTGCCCCGAACGTCTCCAAGAGGGATTGCCTTTCTTGAGGACATGAACAGGGAATATGCGATGGGCTTGCGAAGTCGTTCGCCTCGCTGCCCATCCGGCGCTGCGCGCACCCAAAGGGGCAGGCTCCTGCGGGAGCGTCGAAATCGGATCCATGCCACCGGCGGGGACACCCTCCCTCCCCATTCCCCGCCGTGTGGCTGGCTCATCAAAGGGGATATGCCATGAAAAACATGAAGGCCGGCATCGCGTCGGCCGTGTGCGCGGTCTGCTTGCTGGCGGCCGTTGCGGCCGGGGCGGGCTGCGCGCCGAAAGCGCACGAAGGCCCGCTGGCGAAGGACGCCTCCATCACGGTCGACTTCGCGTGGACGGCCGATGCCGACTGCGCGACCTGCCATGCGACGGAGGACGATTCGCTCGAAGGGATTCCCTGCTACGGGGCGTTGTCCGCCAAAGGAGGAAACGCGTGCGCGACCTGCCACACCGACGAAACCGGCCTGAAGAAAGCCCACGAAGGGGCAACGCCCGATTTGGCGAAGGAGCGCGCGACGAAGTTGCGCGACACCACCATCGACGAGCAAGCTTGCTTCACCTGCCACGGCAGCTACGAAGAGCTGGCCGCGAAAACCGCGGACGTCACCGTGCTGACCGATGCCCAGGGCACCGTCGTCAACCCGCATGCCCGCCCGACGGGCGAAGGGCACGCCGACCAGACGTGCGCCGACTGCCATGCGCTGCACTCCGGCGAACCCGCGCAGGAAACGGCTCCCGAGTTCTGCATCAGCTGCCACCACACGAACGACTACCAGTGCCACACCTGCCATCAATGACGGCGCAGGGTGCCTTCGCGTAACGGATTCATGACCGTTTCGTAAAATGTTAGCAAAGTAATATCATTTAAAGGTATCATGGGATGCAAGAACTTGCCGGCTGCGATTTCCATCGCAGCCGGCCTCACCGTCGAAAGAAGGATCCCATGGCCGAGAGCATCTACGATTTCACCGTTAAAGACCAGCAGGGCAACGACGTTTCGCTCGCCGACTACCGCGGCCGCGTGCTGCTCATTGTGAACACCGCCACCGAATGCGGTTTCACGCCCACGTACGCCCAGCTCGAGGAGTTGTACCGTGCGCTGCACGAACGCGGTTTCGACATCCTCGATTTCCCGTGCGACCAGTTCGGCCACCAGGCGCCGGGCACGAACGAGGAGATCGCCGCCTTCTGCACGTCGCGCTTCGGCGTGACGTTCCCTCAATTCGCGAAGATCGAGGTGAGCGGCGAAGGCGCCGATCCGCTGTTCGCCTACCTCGAGCAGCAGCAGGGCTTCAAGGGCTTCGACGAGGGGCACGAGCTTGCGCCGATCCTCGAGGACATGCTGTCCAAGGAAGATCCCGACTACGCCTCCAACCCGTCCGTCAAATGGAACTTCACGAAGTTCCTCGTCGACCGCGACGGCAACGTCGTCCGCCGGTTCGAGCCCACCGCGTCCGTCCCCGACGTCGTGGCCCCCGCTGTGGAGGAGCTGCTGTAAGGCACGCGCTTCGCGCCCGATTCACGCGCTCGCTTCTGCTGTGGAAGAGCTGTCGGTTGGACGCTGCAAGCCGGTTGACGAGCGCGAAGAAAGAGGCGCCGCCGCATTCGTTGTTCGATGCGGCGGCGCCTCTTGTTCTCGGATGTTTCTCGTGAAACATTCGTTCGTATTTCTCCTAAAAGCTTCTTCGCGACCTTGCCGAAACCTTGCATGAAGCTTGCGCGGGTCTTGCCGAAACCTTGCCAAGACCTTGCGGGAATCCAACAGAAATAGGCATTTGAACTGGGAAAATAGTTCATTAACGCATCGGCCGAACAGGTATAATGGAAGATGCGGTGCTTCGCTTGCCGGGCGGCATCCCCGAAAGGGGGTGTTTGCGATGGATGCACAAACGGTCGTTGCCTTGTGCGCGTTGCTGTCTGTTGTCATCGGAATCGTCGGATTGACCGACCGGAGAAAGTGAACGGTGTTGTGAAAAGAAAAAACCGGGTCTCCGACCAAGAGCAACCCGGTTTAGCCTAACATGATGCCGCCCGGTATGCCGGGGCATCGCTTCCTGTAGTTTAGCACGCTCGTGCGGCTAGTGAAAGGCCGACGAAGGGAATTCGCAGAAGCGGCGTTTTCCCTGCGGGGGGGGGGCGTTCGCAGAATGGACGCGCCCTGCAGAAATTCAACCTGTTCGTTCATGGGAGGGACGCACTGCAGAAAGCCCCGTTCGCGACGCGGCGTTCCGCTTGGGCTTGGCACGGGGAGGCCGGTCCCGTCATGCAATCGAAAGGCGACACGCGTCGCGGAATCTGTCATCATCGGTTGGTGGATCGACGCCCGAGAGCGGCTTACCATGGACGCAAGGAGTATGAAAAACATGATCGGTTCGAACATTCAGAGCAGGCGCAAGATGATCGGGCTCACGCAAGAGCAGCTGGCCGAGCGTCTGGGCGTGTCGCGGCAGACCGTGACGAAGTGGGAGACGGGCGAGTCGACGCCTGACCTGGCGAACGCGGGCGCGCTGGCAGAGGCGCTCGACGTGTCGCTCGACGCGCTCGTGGGCTACGACCCGCAAGGCACGGTGCTGCCCATGCCGCCGCGCGGCAAGCACCTGTTCGGCACCGTCACGGTGGGCGAGCGCGGGCAGATCGTCATTCCCAAGCAGGCGCGCGAGCTGTTCGGCATCGAGGCCGGCGACGCGTTGCTCGTGCTGGGCGACGAGGAGCAGGGCCTTGCCATCTTGAAAGCCGACGAGTTCATGGACCGCGTGTCGATGCTCCGCAGCATGGTCGATCGATAGCGCGTGCCGCCCGTGCGGCGCGGGCGGAACAGGGCGGGTATGGAGGCGGATGAAAACCGCGCGCGGGCGTCGCGGGCAAGGAGGGCCGTCATGATCGCAGCAATCGTCGTGGGGATCCTCGCGGTATGCGGGGCGATCGCCTTGGCCGTGTACGTGGACGGCAATCGCCACGGCGAGGAGCGCGACCTTGCGAGGGCGTATGCGGCCGGTTTCGTGGAGAAGCAGGCGACGGTCGAAGTCGCGCTTGGCGGCGAATCGGCATCCGGGGTCGGGACGGAGGGCGACGCGGAGGCGGCGCCCGATGGCGGAGCGACGTCGGGCGAGGCGTTCCCAGCCGCCGAGGGGAACGCCCGCAGCGCCGCGGCCGTCGTCAACTACGCCGAGGGCCCCGACAACGGTCCGGCGCTCGTGCTCGTGCACGGCCAGGGCATGCAGTGGGAGGACTACGCGCGCGTGCTGCCTGATCTCGCGCAGCGCTACCACGTGTTCGCCGTCGATTGCTTCGGCCACGGCGAATCGAGCCACGACCCCGCACTCTATTCGTGCCGGGCTATCGGCGAGGCGATCAAGGCGTTCGCCGCGCAGGAGATCGGCGGTCCGTACCTCGCCACCGGGCATTCGTCGGGCGGCATCGTCGCCGCATGGCTGGCCGCCAACGACGCCGAGCGCGTGACGGGGTGCGTGTTGGAGGACCCGCCCTTCTTCCGCGTCACGCCATCCGAGATGCGGCAGGAGCCCGGCTGCTTCGTGTGGAAGGACGGCTTCGAGGTGACGCATGCGTTCCTCCAGCAGAGCGAGGTCGTCGATCCGGCCGTCTACTACGCGCAGCATAGTTACCTGTTCGGCCTGTTCGGCGGCCTGCAGCCCAAGATCGCGGAATGGACGGCGCAGGAGCGCGCGGCGAATCCCGACGCGCACCTCACGTTGGCGTGGGTGCCGCACGATTGGGTGCGCGGCCTGTACTTCTACGACGATTTCGACGTGCGGTTCAGCGAGGCGTTCTACGACGGCACGTGGTTCGACGGGGTCGACCAGGTCGACGTGCTGGGTCGCATCGCGTGCCCTGCGGTGTACTTGAAAGCGCAGACGAACTACGGCGAAGACGGCGTCCTGTTCGCCGCCAACTCCGACGAGGACGCGGCCCGCGTGCAGCAGCTCGTGGCAAACTGCGAAACCGTTGTCGTCAAATCGGGCCACGACATACACTACGAGCGCCCGCAAACGTTCGCGGATGCCATCGACCGGGCGGCGTAGCGCAGCGGCGCGCCGGTTTTCGCGTCGGCAGCGTGCGGCGTCAATCCAAGGCGAGCAGCGCCGCCGCCACGGCGTCAACGTCGAGCAGCGGGAGCGGGCCTGCGGGAAGGGCCTTCCCGCGCACGATCTCCAAATCCACGTGCTCGACCTCGTTCAGGTCGACGACGAAGGGCGCGCCGCCGAAGCGCAGCCCGAACACGCACCCGCTGCCCTCCACCAGCACCACATGTCCCGGCGTTCCGCCCTCCGCCAGCCCGTCTTCGCTCGCGTCGATGATGGGAGCAATGGTGTTGCCCTGGGTCAGCACGCCGCAGTACGTGTCGGGCAGCAGCGCCAGCGGCTGCACCCTGCTTGCCGGGACCACTTCCACGATGGACGAGAACGCAACGGCCAGGTTGCCGGTGGGGGTGGGAACGACGAGCGCGTTGTTTCGTTCGGGGCCGTGGTAGCTGGCTCCGATGAGCCGTTCGATCCAGCCAAGGCGCTGTTCGCGGTCACGCATGGCGGCCCTCGTTCCCCCTCGATCCTTGCAAGAGCCGTCGGAGGCTCATCACAGCGCAGGGCGAGCCGTCTGCCAGCACCGCATAGCCGATGCATCCCGCCTCGCGCGCCGCGCGGCGGTCGAGCAACGCCGGCAGCCGGTTCACCGAAACGCGCTCGTATCCACCGATGGCGTCCACGGCGAGCGCCCGCTTCTCTCCCAGTGCGTCGAGCAGGATGATGTAGCGGGGGCTTTCGGTGGCGAACACGCCGCATTCCTCCCCGGCGTTGAGAAGCACGTACTGCTCGCCGGTTTCGCTGACGTACCAGGTTGTGCCCGCGGCAGGATCGTCGGGTTCCGGCGCGACGCGTTCGACGCGAAACGCCTCGAACCGCAGGATCTGCTGAGCCGGCAACGCGAATCGGTTTTCGCCGGTGCGCAGCAGGGCCACTTCGAGCACCGTGAACGGCACGGGGAAGCTCAAGGCTATCTCCAGCGTGCCCCGCTCGGTGTTGCGCACCTCGCCGTGGCCGCCGATATGCTGCAGCATGGAGCCTATCTCGTTGAACTCGGCAAGGGCGTCTCCGTGGTTTCCGCTTTTCGATTCGACGAAGCGCGGGAGCAGCAAAAACGCACCGAGCTCCTCGTCCGAGTACGTTTCGAACGGGCGGGCGAGCAAACCGCGCTCGCGCGCGATTTCTCCCACGAGCATCGGGTTGAACGGCCAACCATCGTGCTCGATGCGGCAAACCACGTCCGAACCGTCGTTTTCCACGCGGATGCCGAGGGTGGCGCGAGCCGGTTTGCCCGCGGCCAGGCGTTCTTCGGGTTTCTCGATGCCGTCGCGGATGCACGATCGCACGGCGCGCTTAAGGATTTCCTCCATCGAGGCGAGCACCGCCCGATCCAAGGCCAAGTGCCCGGCGGCGATACGGAGGTCGACGGCGATGCCGAACCGGCGCCCGTAGTCGTCTGCCAGCTGGCGCAGCGAGGAGGCTATGCGGTCGAAGGGCTCGATGCGCGAGCGGGCGGTTACCGTGCGCAGCTCGTCCACGGCTTGCGCATGCGAGAACGAGATGTCGTTGAGCACGCGATCGCGCGGCAGGCTCTCCGCATGGGCGCGCAACGCCCGGCCCGTTTCCTCGAAGCGGGCAAGCAAGTCCGTGAGCTCGTCGTCGCGTTTGGTGCGGGCGTCGCGATCCGCGAACGCGGGCAGGGGGTCGAGGGCGCCCGCGCCGCCATCGACGATTCCGTCGGGCACGGCGAGCGGCGGGATGGCGTCCGGGTCGTCCACCAAATCGCAGCAGTCCACGAAGAACGCGCCCCTGATGGCCAACAGGACCTGTTCGGGTTGGGGAGCGGTGAAGCGGATGAACAGCCCGTGGTCGCGCAGGTAGGCGACGGTGTTTGGATCCCTCTTGACGGTTCGCGGGTGGCACGACACCGAGTCGCAGAGCGGTTCGACGCGGCGCACGACCAGCGCGGCACGCGTGTTCTCCAGCCCGCAGTTGGGCTTGAGCATCACCCGCACGATGATGTCCTCGCTTCGCACGTTTCCCCCTTCTGCCTACTCGGTCGGGCCCGACTGCGCGAACACGCAGCGGTTCTTGCCGGTTTCCTTGCCGTGGTACAGCGCCCGGTCGACGCAGGCGAAGTTCTCGTTGAACGTGAGGTCGGGGTCGTAGGCGCTCAGGCCGAACGTGAGCGTGCACGAGAACTCCCCGATGCCGTCGTCGATGCGGTACGCGGCAACCTCCTCGCGCATCTGGTCGCACAGGCGCAGGGCCTCGTCGTCGGGCGTCGAGAACAGCACGACCAGCAGCTCCTCGCCGCCCCAGCGGATCACCGGATGACCGCCGGCCAGGTCGTCGAGGATGTCGGCGATGCACACGATGGCGACGTCGCCCGCCTGATGCCCGCGCACGTCGTTGATGAGTTTGAAGTCGTCGATGTCGCACAGGGCCAGCACGATGCTCTCTTCGCGGCTCGCACGGGCGATTTCCTGCTCGAGGTAGTCCGTGAGGTAGTGGCGGCTGAAAAGCCCGGTGAGCTGGTCGCGGAACGCCAGGCCGCGCATGGCGTCCAGCTGTTGTTTCAGCTGCACGTTGTCGGCGCGCAGGCGCTCGTACTCCCTGCGCGCCTCTTCGGCGACTTGGTCGGAGGAGGCCATGTTCTACCGGCCGATCTCGGTATCGGCTGCCTTCTCGGTTTTGAAGCGGCCGATCAGCCGTTTGAGCTCGTCGGCGTGCCCGGCGAGCTCCTCGCCGATAACCGCGCTCTCCTCGGATGCGGCCGAGTTCTCCTGCACGACTTCGGAAAGGCTGTCCATGCTCTCCTGAATCTGCGTTATGGCTTCCATCTGCTGCTGCGAGGCCTGCGCGATGGCGGTCATCATCTCCTTGATGCCCTCGGTGGCCGCGACGGCCTCCTCCATGTTCCGCGACGTGGCGCCTATCATGGCGCCGCCGTTCTCCACGCTTTCTATGGCGCGTCCGGCCAACTCGTCGGCTGCGCGCGACGCCTCGCTCACCTGCGACGCCAAGCGGCGGATCTCCTCGGCCACGATGGCGAACCCGCGCCCCGCATCACCGGCGCGCGCGGCTTCGACCGATGCGTTGAGCGCGAGGATGTTTGTCTGGAACGAGATGTCCTCGATGGAGTTGGCCAGCTGCGAGATGCTCTGGGCGCTCTGTCTCACGTCTTCGATGGTCTGCACCGTGAGGGATATCTGGTCGCTGCTGTGCTCCACGGCTCCCAGCACGTCGGAGGTGCTGGCGTTGGCGGTCATGACGTTTTCGGTGTTCTCCTCCACCACCTGCGTGATGTTCTGCACGTTGGTGGCCAGTTCCTCGATGGCGATAGCCTGCTCGGCCGACCCTTGCGCCACGGCCTGCGATCCGTCGGACATCTGGGACGAGGAGCGCGCCACCTGCTCGGCGGTTTCGTCCAGCTGGCGCACGGCCATGCGCAGGGAGGCGACCGTGTCGTTCACGGAGGCGGCGAGGGAACCCAGTTCGTTGTGCGCGTCGTAGTCGATGCTCGCCGTCAAATCGCCGGTCGCCACGCGCCTTGTGGCCTGGTCGATCTCCCGTATCGGCTTGGCGATGGCTTGCGTTATGCGCCGCCACATGAGCACGACGATGACGATGGCCGCCACGCCCAGCAGCCCGATGACGACGGACGTGACGACTTCGACGGCTTTCGCGCTGCCGACGAAGTCCCGCGCCACGCTCTCGGCCACGTCGACGATGCTCGAAGCCAGCTCCACGGTGATGTCCTTCTGGGGAAGGTAGTTTTCTTCGAAGATGGTCGCCGCGCGCTCGCGATCCCCCTTCTCGATGGCCGCGACCACGTCGTTGCGGTAGGCTATCAGGCTCTCGTTCGCGTCGGCGAAGCGGTCGAGCAGGTCCTGGTTGGCGGCGAAGTACGCCGAGATGACGTCGAACTCCTTCGTGCGCTCGTCCGACAGCCTGTTGATGGCCGCGATGGCCTGCTCCTGATCGGATACGCTGTCGGCGTCGATGAGCTGCTCGATGTGCGTCGACATCTCCTCCACCGTGCTGCGCAGGGCAACCGCGCCCTTCGACACCTGGTAAGGGCGTTGGTAGAAGCTGTCGGTCATGGCCGCGTTCTGGTGGACCGCGAACAGGGCCACGGCGATCGAAACGACGAAGAGGCTGATGACGATGCCGTAGGACACCATCAGAATGCGGCTGATGCTCATGGTCGAATGGGTGCGTCTCATGAAAGGTTCGCTTTCGGTTGCTTTTGGTAGATGGAATTGCCTCGGTACGCGAACAGCGTGCGCTCGCGGACGATCTCCGCGTGTCCCAGCACGAGGTAGCACGAGGAGGCCAGATGGTCGTACAGCATGCCGATCACCCGATCGCGCACCTCGTCGTTGAAGTAGATGATGACGTTGCGGCACAGGACGAGGTCGTACGTCCGTCGCAGCGCGTTCGGGTCGGCCAGGTTGCCTTGGGCGAAGGACACGCGCGAGCGCACGTGGTCGGCGACGGCGAACGAGCCGTCGCGCTCCGAGAAGTAGGAGCGCAGCCAACGGGCGGGCACCTTGTCGACGCGCGCGGCGGGGTAGACGGCCGCGCGGGCCTCCTCGATCGAGGGCTTCGACACGTCAAGGCCGGTGATCCTCACCGGGGGAAGGGAGCGGGTGCGGGCGAAATCCTCCACGAGCATGGACAGGCCGTAGCATTCCTCGCCCGTGGAACAGCCGGCGCACAGCACGTTCCAAGGGCGGTCGGGCCGTTTGGCCAACAGCTCGGGAAAGGCGGTTTTCGCGATGAAGTCGAACTGCCCGCTTTCGCGCAGGAAGTAGGTGTAGTGGGTGGTGACGAGGTTGACGAACCGCTCGCACGCCTGCGGATCGCGGCCCGATTCGACCACGTCGAGGTAGGCTGCGAACGACGGCAACCCCAGGCGGTCTCGTTCGCGCGACAGCCGGCATTCGAGCAGCACGCGTTTCGATTCCATGTTCAAGCCGTACGTTCGGGCAAGATACGAACAGGTGCGCTCGAATTCACTGTCGGTCAGATGTTCCACGCGTGCCGTTTCTACCGGGGGGTTGTCGTATTGAGACAGCATAGCATGGAAACCGGCGTGTGTCCCGGTCACTGGGTGGTTTCCCGGCCGCATTTTGCCGATGCGGCCGGGTCGCCGAGGCTTATCAGAACGGGTAGGGATGCGGCGCGTGCTGGACGCTCGTCCAGTGGGTGCGCGTCATCTCCTCGAGGATCCAGCGGCCGTTGAAGCGGCCGAGACCGGAGTTCTTCTCGCCGCCGAAGGGCACGTGCTGCTCGTCGGCCACGGTCATGTCGTTCACGTGCGTCATGCCGGCGTCGATCTTGAGGGCGAACGCGGTGGCGCGCTCCACGTCGCCGCCCACCACGGCCGACGACAGACCGTAATCGCTCATGTTCGCGAAGCGCAGGGCCTCGTCCTCGCCGTGCGCCACGATGATGGGCGCGAGCGGGCCGAAGCTCTCCTGCAGCGCGATGTCCCAAGCGGGGTCGACGTCGCCGAACACGACGGGCGGCATGACGAGGCCGTCCGGCTGGCCGTCCAACAGCACGCGCGCGCCCTGCTCCTTGGCGCGCTGCACCTTCTGCTGCAGGCCGGCGAGCTGGGACTCGTTGATGATGGGGCCGATGTCGGTGGCGGGGTCCAGCGGGTCGCCGCACACGAGCTTGCGCGCGCGGTCCACGAAGCGCTCGGTGAACTCGTCGGCCAGCGAGGCGTCCACGATGATGCGGTTCGTGCTCATGCATATCTGCCCCTGGTGCAGGAAGCGCCCGATGATGGCGATGTCCACGGCCTGCGCCACGTCGGCGTCGTCGAGCACGACGAGCGGGCAGTTGCCGCCCAGCTCGAGCGCCACGCGCTTGAGGCGCGCGCCGCCGGCCGTCTTCGCGCCGATGCCGCGGCCCACCTCGGTCGATCCGGTGAACGAGATGAGCTTCGGCACGGGGTGCTCCACGAAGTAGTCGCCGATGACGCTTCCGCGCCCGACGAGCACCGAGAGCAGCCCGGCGGGAAGCCCCGCCTCTTCGTAGATCTTCGCCAAAAGAAGGCCGCCCGTGACGGGCGTGTCGCTGGCCGGCTTCAGCACCACGGCGTTTCCGCATCCCAGCGCCGTGGCGACCGAGCGGTTCGACAGGTTCAGCGGGAAGTTCCACGGGCTGATGACGCCCACCACGCCCAACGGCTGGCGGTACACGCGGTTCTCCTTGTCCGGCGTGTCGGAGGGGAAGATGTCGCCGTGCATGCGGTAGGGGAACGACGCCGCCTCCTCGGTGATGTTGCGGGCCGCGCCCACCTCGAACTCGGCTTTGGCGCGGATGCTGCCGGACTCGCGCTGGCACCATTCCACCAGCTCGTCATGGCGCGCGTCGAAGATGTCCACGGCGCGCCTGAGCACGCCGGCGCGTTCGGCGGGAGCGGCGGCGGCCCATGCGCGCTGGGCGCGTTCGGCGGCGGCGTAGGCCTCGTCCACATCGGCGCGGTCGGCCAGCACGTGGGTGGCCAGAACGCTCTTGTCGTAGGGGTTCACGTCGCGAGCCTGCTCGCCGCTGCCGCCATCGCGCCAGGTGCCGGCGATGAAGAGCTTGTCCAGCTCGTCGTAGGGTCGAGGGGTTGCGGGGGATGCGTTCGGGGAAGGTGCCATGGCGGTCTCCTGTTCTCGGAGCGCGGCGGGGCCGGGTTGCGCCGTCGCGCGCGGGCCAACCCCCTCAGTATAGGAGCCCGTTGGCGGAAGGGCGACGGGTGCGGCGAACGGTTGCCCGGCGGGAACCGGGCGCTCATGTTCGGGAATACCTGTTGGAGAGGGAACAGTTTGCGAGGGCGGACGGCAGGCGGCGACCCGTGGGCGGCGAGAGGCGGCGGATGGGCGCGGAATAGGCGATCGGCTAGGGGAGGTTGGCGAGGGGCGGACGGCGTGGACGGGGAGGCGAGGGGCGGGGGCAAGGCGGAGGCCGGGCTGTGGGAGGGCCGACGGCTTGCGGCCGCCGGGCGCTGGGCGACCGGGCCGAAGTATGCGATCATGGAGCGGACAGAGACGCGGCGCGGCGACGCGGCGGGAAGGGAGCGGTTGGCATGGGATGCTACGGAAGCTTGGCTTGCACGGGGGACGGCCCGTTGCCGTTCATCATTGGCGGCGTAGTGGTCGTGGCCGTCGTGGTTCTGGTGGTGGCGTTCGTGCTCATGCGGCGCAACCGCTAAGGAGCGTCGATCGTGACGGGAAAGCTGGTCGTCTGCCCCACGCCGCTCGGAAACCTGGGCGACATGACCGAGCGAGCGCTAGCGGCGCTGCGCGCGGCCGACGTGGTGTGCGCCGAGGACACGCGCGTGACGGGCAGGTTGCTGGCGGCGTACGGCATAGAGAAGCGCCTGGAGCGTTTGGACGAGGCCATGATCGGCGATCGCGGCGCGGGCGTGGTGCAGCGGGTGCTGGACGGCGAGACGGTGGCGTACTGCTCGGATGCCGGCATGCCGGGCGTGTCCGATCCGGGGTTGCGTCTGGTGCGCGCGGCTCGCGAGGCGGGCGCACCTGTGGAAGTGCTGCCTGGCCCCACGGCCGCCGCCACGGCGTACGTGGCCAGCGGCTGCGACAACCCTCGCTTCTACTTCGGAGGCTTCTTCCCGCGCAAAGACGCCGAGCGGCGTGCGCTTCTGGACTCCCTGAGCGCGCTCGACGCGGCCCTCGTGTTCTACGAGAGCCCCAACCGGCTGGCGTCCGCGCTCGATGCGCTGGCCGCGGCGCTGCCGCAGCGCGAGGTGGCCGTGTGCCGCGAACTCACCAAGCTGCATGAAGAGGTGGTGCGCGGCCCCGTGGCAGCCGTGCGCGACGAGTTCGCCTCTCGCGCCGCCGAGGGCGGACGCGGCGTGAAAGGCGAGATCGTCATCGTGGTGGACGGTCCGAACGCGGCCGAAGGGGCCGCCGCCGCGCTGGGCGCGCGCGAGGCCGCTGCCGCGCGGGCCGGCGAGCTCAAAACGGCGGGCATGCGCAACAAGGACGTCGCGCGCGCGTTGGTCGAGGAGTTCGGCATCGCGCGCAACGTGGCGTATGACCTGGCTCTCGAGGCGTGAGGGCGCGCTATGGCCGAACGAAGCAAGAGCGCCGCGCGCGGCGTTAGGGTGAAATCCTCCGCGTCTGCAGGACGTCGCGCACCGCAGCGGCGGGGGCCGGTGGCGGAGCCCGTCGAGCTCGAGGTCGACGGGCTGGCCGTGCGCTTGGTGCGCAAGCGCGTGAAGAACATCAACCTGCGCGTGAAGGCGCCCGACGGGCGGGTGGAGGTGTCGGCTCCGCCGCGCGCCTCCGACGCCGTCGTGGCGGCCTTCGTGCGCGAGAAGCGCTCATGGATCGATGCGAAGCGCGCCGAGGTGGCCTCGTCCCCCCGCGTCGAGGCCGCGCAGGCGTCGCCCGACGAGGTCGCCGCCTGGCGCGCCGTGGTGGAGGCGTGCGTGCCGGCCTTGGTGGAAGCGTGGGAACCGCTCATGGGCGTGAAGGCGGGCAAGCTGGCCTACCGCAACATGACGAGCCGTTGGGGCAGCTGCCAACCTGCCACGGGGCGCATCTGCATCAACGTGAGGCTCGCGCTCTATCCGCCGGAGTGCTTGGAGTACGTGGTGGTGCACGAGCTGTGCCACCTGCGCGAACGCGGCCACGGCCAGCGGTTCAAGGATCTCATGGACACCTATATGCCCGATTGGCGCGAACGCCGGGCAAAATTGCGCTGAGCGCAGCAACCTCAGATCAGGTTCATTTGGGCGAGAGTGGCGTTGTACCAATGCTGCCAATTGGGCGGGCAATACTTTTTGGCGGCATCCACCGAAATGGTGTAGCCGTAGCCGCGGGCGAGGCCTCGTACGTGTGCGTTGATGGCCTCCTCCCAGCTGTCCCAGCTAACATCGCCCCATCCCCAGGCGTTATGCGAGAGGAAGCATTGAGCGCCTTTCGAGCTTTCGGTGTTCGAGATGGCGGGCGACCAGCGGGGGTCCACGCCGTAGGTCCATGCCGCTTCGGCGAAGGTGCGCCCTTGACCCGACAGAGGAGAGCCGGCTAGGTACGCATCGATGCGCGTGCTCCATGCGCTCACGAAAGACGCCTTGTCGGAACTCCAGTCGGCATCGTCGGGCGTCGGGCTGTCGACGCTCCCTTCGCTTGAGGCGCCGCCGCTGGGCTGCTCGGGTGCTTCGGGCGTGGCGTCCTGCTCTTTCTTCTCCGCTTCCGCCGCAGCTGCGGCTTCGGCCTTCGCCTTCGCTTCGGCTTCCTCCTGCGCCCGCTGGGCGGCCTCGGCCTGGGCCTTCGCTTCCTCCTGCGCCCGGCGCTGGGCCTCTTCACGTATGGTCTGCGCTTCAACGAGGGCCCGCTGAGCTCTGTCCTTCTCTTCGTCGACGGCAAGCTTAGCGTTCTCCAGCGCCTCTTGCGTGGCAGCCAGCTCGTCCTGTGTGGTTTTGAGCTGGTTGATCTGCGTCTGGTTCCATCGTTGAATGCTGTCCAAGTATTCGAGAGAAGTAAGGAACTCGTCGAAGCTTTTCGCGCTCAAAACAAGTTCGATCAGTTGTCCCGAATCTTGCTGGATTTGGTACATGTGACGCATGGCCTGGGCGCCGCGATCTTGCTGGACGGGCAATACCGCTTCTAGGTCGGTTATCTTCGCACTGTTTTCCGCTATCTGCTGCTCGAGCTGGGCGGCTTTCGTGCTTGCCTCGTCGAAGGCTCGAGCTGACTCTTCGATGGCTGCCTGGGTGCTGTCGGGCGGAGCATCGATTTCGGTCGTGACGGCCCAAGCGGCTTCGGGAACGAGGGGCGAAGCGGTGGGAAGGGAAGACGATGGGAGGGTGAGCGCGCAAGAAATCCCGAAGGCGAGTGCGGCCGCTGCCGCGGTGCGAAGGCGCTTCGGAAAACATGCATGGTGCGTGTATGCTGCGTTTCGTGGCATGATAGAATATTATTATACGAGGTCATGATGGTTGTTTCTGCGGAGTCACGAAATGCGCATAAGAGCCGCTGCGGACAAAGCAGGGTCAAACTCGGCAAGTGGCCTGCTCGGACTCACGAAGAGATCGTGAGCGCGCTGCCGTCCAAGGTCTGCATCCAGGCTATGTAGGTGTCGGGGTAGTGGGAGGTCATCGCAAGCCCTAGGTCCACGCCGAGCAGCGCCTGCACGGCGGAGGCCAGGCCGGCCGGGTTCAACAGGCTCTCGAGCGTAGGCAGGCTTTGCGCCGCTTGCGCGTCGAACGAGTCGAGGCGCGCCAGCGATTCGGCATCGTAGGCGCTCAGCGTCCCCGTGTTCGCCTGATATGCTTGCTGCATGAGGGCGAGCGACGAAGCGAACCGGGCGTCGTCGAGTCCCGGCAGCTCCACGGTGGTTCCGTAGCGCCCGTAACCCCAGGCGGGAAGCGGTAACTGGGGTACGAGGTCGGAAGGGTTCACCACGTTGAAGATGCCCGCGTACGCCTCGCCGTTCCGGTCGTTCGCCTGCGTCGAGCATGGAGCGGCGAACGTGTAGGCGAAGATGCGGTCGACCGGGGCCAAGGCGTCGGGGCCGCTTGCGCGGTCTATCAGATCCGCCGCCAGCAGGTTGGCTATGGCCCCGCCGCGGCTGTGCCCGGTGACCACGATGCGCGTGCGCGCCGGATCCGCGCCGATCTCGGCGAGGTAGCGTTCGAGCGACGCCTCGACCTCCTGCTCAGCCGTCTTGAACCCGCGATGGTCGGCTCCTGAAGATTCCGCGTCCGGGAGGTTGAAGTTGCTGAGCCATTCTGCGCCGTAGCTTCCCCGTATTCCCACGAACACGAGCGTGTCCGCCTCGGCTCCCGCCTCTGACCTGGTCGTGCCTCCGGCGGCGATGCACTTGCTCGCAAACGTGTAAGCCGCCACGTCGTGCGAGCCGTTGACCAGCGCGGCCATCTGGTCGAGCACGGCGCTGCGCAGCGCGTAGGAGTCCGTGCGCACGTGCGTGAAGCCGAGAGAGCCCAACGCTCGCTCGGCGTAGGGAACGCCGTCGTTGCCGCCGCCGTAGAAATGCGATTCCGAGTTGCACACGGCGCTGAGCACCGCGCAGCCTGTCGCGATACCGTGGTGGTAGCGCTGCGAGCTGCCGTCGAACCAGGCGTCTTCCAACTCGAGCCGCGTGGACGTGCGGCCTGCCGGGTTGTCCGGGTCGTGCGCGGCCACCGCCTCGCTGCAGTACTCGGCCTCGATGGGGCCGTCCTGGGCGGCCGGCAGCGCGAGGGCGGACGCCTCGGGAACGGAGCGCAAAGCGGGAAAGCCCGTCGCCGCGCCGATGAACTGCACTTGGACGACGAACAGGCCGACGAGCGCCAGGGCGGTGATCGCCGTTTCGAAAACGGCCAGGAGGGGGCGGTGCGACCCGGCCATGCAGGCTCCTTCGGACAGGTGGTCAGGGGTTTCGCTTGACGTCCAGTATAAAAACGAAAGAAGGCGCAAGGGCCGGTCGTTGGCAAAACAGCACATACCTTAAGCATACGTGTGGTGCGCGTGTAGATAGGATGGATCCGGCGTGCCGAGTACGGCGTTTCTGCCGCTTGCCGCGGCGTCGGGCTCGTACGAGGCGCCGCTGCGCACGAGGGTTCGGACGCGGAATCGGAACGTCGATGACGGGGCTGGCCGTTGGCTGGCGAGTGGAGGGAGGCTAGGCGGCTTCGGCGAGCGACGAGGGGTTTCGCCGCGCGATGTACGCGTCGACGGCGTCGGCGGTTTGCTCCTGCTGCTCGGCCGGGTCGATGGAGGCCGTGCCGTCGCCGCTCTGAGGGCCGTACGCGCCGAAGCCGGCGTGGCTGCCTCCGGGCATCTCCACGGTGAGGGCGCCTTTCGGCATGAGCGCCTCGCTGTCGGCCAGCTTGTCGCGGTTGAGCACCCGGTCCTCCGAGCCGTACACCACGAGAACGCCCAGGTCGGTGGCGGAAAGGTCACTTGCCGTGTACGCTCCCAGCAGCACAAGGCCCGCGAGCGCGCCGTCGTCGGCGTGGTCGGCCGCGTACTGCGCCGCCATGGACCCGCCGAGCGAGTGCCCACCGACCCACCAGCTTGACACCTGGGGATAGGCCGCGTGCACCTCGTCGGCCGCGCTCACGTTGAAGAACGCGAAGTTGAAGGGCATCTCAACGCACACGGCCAGGTAGCCGCGCTCGGCCAAGTCGCGCATGAGCGGGGCGTACGCGGTGTACTCGACCTTCGCCCCGGGGTAGAACACAAGGCCCGTTTTGGACGTGGGGTCGCCGAACGCCACGTAACTCGCGCCTCGATGCACGGGGAGCTGCGTCGTGGAGACGAGGTTTTCATGATCGGTATCCACGTCGTGGTAATAGTCGCCCGCATACACGAGGAACGCCGCCACGGCCAGCACCATGACGACCGCGATCGCCGCGAGCGCGATGGCCAGCCTTCGAGGCCAGCGCCGGCGCGGCGCGGCGGGGTCGGCGGCTGCGGCGTTCTCGGATGTCTTGTCGGCACGTTTCATAAACAGGGATGATAGCAGCTTTCCGCCGCTTGTCGCTCTTCGGTTTCCCTTTCGCGTCGCACCGTTGATGCCCTGCCCCTTGCATCTTCGTCATCTGCCAAGTATACTTATCATTATGACAAGAAAACTTGGCACTTTAGAAGCAGATTAATCAATAGCGCCGACCGCGGTGAGCCGAAGGAGGGTTCTTATGGATAAGAATGAGATCTTGGAGAAGAGCCGTCGGGACAACGGCGAGGTGGACGAGCGCTTCATGCTGATGGAGCAGCGCAGGGGACTCATTTCGATGAGCGCGGCGGCGGTGGCGTTCATCCTCTTGTACGTGTGGGACTTTTTCCACGGACAGAACACCGACGGCCTGTTTGCCGTCTTCTTCACGGGGCTCTCGACGATGATTTTCTGCCAGGCCTACCAGTTGCGTATGAAAAGCTTGTTCTTCTTTGGGCTGTTTACGGCTTTCTTCGCTGTCTATATCGCTGTCCAATACGTCCTAGCCACGATGTAGGGGCTTCCTTATGATCAAGATGCCTTCCCTCGGATTCGACGATGTGCACGACAACGACGGCGAGCTGGAGCTGTGCAACCGCTTGAAGGCGGCGCGTGCCGAAGCGGGATTGTCCCAAACCGAGCTGGCTCGCCTGGTGGGCGTGTCGCGGCAGACCATCTCGTCCATAGAAACGGGCCTGTTCAACCCTACAGCCAAGCTGGCGCTCGTGCTATGCATCGCGCTGGACAAGAAGTTCGAGGACTTGTTTTACTTTGAATAACACATCAATTGATGTGAATAATATCGACAAAGGCCCGCTTTTCCTTTATGATAATCACATCATTTGATGTGATTGGATGGTTTGCCCGTGGAAGCGATTGCGGAAAAGTGGAAAATCGAGGCCGTATTGGCCTTGGTGCGCGCCGTGCCCTACGAGAAATTCGTAATTGCCGGACTTGGCAATCCCCAAGGCAAGACGCGTCGCTTCATGCAGCTCGTTGGATACTGCGGCCTGCAGGTGCATCAAACGGTATGCGGGTTGAGGGTGAGAGACTACTCAGCAGGCCCCCTGCCCGACGACAAGGGTCGTGCCCATGACGTCTGGGTTTTCGGTGCCTTCATTCCGGAATACGAGGTGTATATAAAACTCGTCGTGTTCATGATGGCCGGCGAAGCACGGGCCGTATGCGTTTCTTTCCACGAAGCGGAACGCAGGCTTTCGTACCCGTATCGAAAGGAGGGGTAGGATTGTCCGAGGTCGTACATACTGTTTGCGATGCGTGCTATGAAGAAGTGGATGCCCCCTTGTCAATGGTGCGCGAGACCGTCGATATCAGAGGCGTTCCGATAACCGATGAATTTGTCTACCCCGTTTGCCCTTCGTGCGGCAACCGTATCGGCCATGCGGCGACCATGGATCGCAACTTCGCGAAGATGTACGGGGCCTATCGCGAAGCTGCGGGCATTCCCCAGCCCGACGAGATCGTGGCGCTGCGACGGCGTTACGGGTTCTCGCAGCGCGTGTTCGCGGCCGTGCTGGGCATCGGCGTCGCCAGCGTGCAGCGCTACGAGGGCGGCGCCCTCCCGTCGGAGTCCCATGCCGAGCTGCTTCGCCGGGCGCGCGATCGGCGGTTCCTGCTCGAGCGCTTGCGCGGCGGCGCGCTTCGGTTGAGCGAGCAGGAGCGGGAACGCGCGCTGCGAACGGTTGAGCAGCAGGCGACGAGCCGTGTGGATTACGCGGTCGTGCGCCTCGATCTGCTGGATTGCCTGCCGCGCGAGGTCGCGCCCGAAACCGGCATGCGCGCGCTCGACGCCGACCGTTTGCGGGAGGCGGTCGTGTACCTTGCCGCCCACGTGGGAAACCTGTTCGTGACGAAGCTGAACAAGGTGCTGTTCTACTTGGATTTCTCGGCGTATCGCGACGAGGGCGTCGGGTTCACCGGCTTGCGCTACGCGCGGGCCGACTACGGCCCGGTTCCCGACCAGTACGACCTCGTCATGGCGGCCCTCGTCGACGGCAAGGCGCTTTCGTATCGGGAGCAGGGCGATGGGCGCGTGGTCGTCGCGCATCGCGGTGCCGATCTCTCGGCGTTCTCGCCTCAGGAGGTGGCGCGCCTCGATGCCGTCGCCTCTTTTGCGAACGGCTTCTCCAGCTGCGCGGAGCTTTCGGCCTACGCGCACGAGGAGGAAGCCTGGCGGGAAACGCCCTCGGGCGCGCTGATCGACTACGGGCTCGCCCGTAGCCTTCATGCTCCGAGCCTCAGTTGTTAGCTCCATGGTGGAACGGCGGGGTGTCGTGCGTGAGAATGCCGAACGTGTAGCCTTGCTCACGCAATCCGTCGATAATGGCTGGCAGGGCCTCGACCGTCGTGCGTTTCACCGTGGTGTCGTGCATGAGCACGCACACGCGCTGCATGCCACCGGCGCCGCCGAGCGCGTTCGCCGCGATGTCGGCGGCCGGCGGGGGCGGCGTCGCGGAGTCTCCGCCCGACGCGTTCCAGTCAAAGTACTGGTAGCCTTGGGCGGGAACGCTCTGCACGAGACGGCTCATGATGCCCTTGCTGTAATTGGCCGACACGGTGTTCGATGTGCCGCCGGGGAAGCGCACGATGTCAACCGTGCGGCCGATGCGCGACGACACGGCATCCTGCACGGCCGCCAGATCGGCGAAGTAGGCGTCATCGCTGGCGTACAGCTGCGCATAATCGTGGGTGAACGTGTGCAGGCCGATGCCGTGCCCGGCATCGGAGATGTTCTTCACCAAGTCGATACGGTCGGAGTTTCCCTTGATGAAGAAGGTGGCGTACACGCCCTTTTCCCGAAGCGCGTCCAAGATGTCGAGCGTGTTGTCGGAAGGGCCGTCGTCAAAGGTCAAGTAGCATATTTTCGCCGAGGCGTCGCCGTTCGCGATGCGTTCTTCCACGGCCGCGCCTTCGGCCAGCACGGCTTCCGGCGACGTGGCCGGGGCGGGTGCGGGTCGCGCTTCGGGCTCCGGCTCGCTCGGCTTCGGAGTCTCGATCGCTTCGGGTTCTTTCACCGCCTCCTCGAGATCGGCCATAGCCTCGACATCGCTTTTCGCGGTTGTGCTCTCGCTTCCGGGCGTCGCTGGCGCGCATCCCGCAAGCGTGCCGCAGAGCGCGATGCAAACCAGCAGCATGCAGCCGAGCGGGCGCCGGGGCGGCTGTGCTTTCATTGGGCCTCTCTTTCGATGGGCGGGTCGAGGACAGGAGGAGGGGAATGCGGCCTTGCATCCATTATAGCCGCCGTCTACACCAAACTGTCTTCGGAGGGCCGTCTCGATGCGGGGCGAACGCATGTTTCGCATGAAACATTCGCGGATGATCTTTCCGGCCGATCGTCGCTTGGCGCACGCATGTTAGAATAAACAGTTGCTGCCCTTCGTGCCGAGCGGTGAAGTTTTTCTCGGTCGCACTGAAGGACCAGCACGACCCGGCGTCCGCATCATGCGCGGAGCGCGCCGACCGACCCGGCCGACCGGACACCATGAGCCCGGCAGCCCCGAGAACAAAGGAAGCACCATGTCAAAGGGAACCTACTCGTTCACCACCCCCATCTACTACGTCAACGCGGCCCCGCACCTCGGCACCGCGTACACCACCATCGCGGCCGACACTGTCGCGCGCTACCAGCGCATGAACGGCTACGACGTCGCGTTCGTCACGGGCATGGACGAGCACGGGCAGAAGGTGGCCGACACCGCCGCCGACAAGGGCATGACCCCGCAGGATTGGTGCGATTCCATGGAGCCCGCGTTCCGCGATGCGTGGGACATGCTGGGCATCACCTACACCGACTTCGTGCGCACCACCGAACCGCGCCACGCCGAGAGCGTGCGGAAGTTCTGGCAGGACCTCTACGACCGCGGCTGGTGCTACAAGGGCAGCTACGAGGGCTGGTACTGCGTGCACGAGGAGACGTACTACGCCGAAAGCGACCTCGAGAAGAACGAGGAAGGGCAGCTCGTGTGCCCCGACTGCAAGCGCCCCGTGCAGAAGGCGGGCGGCGAGGAGAACTGGTTCTTCAAGCTGTCCGAGTTCCAGGACAAGCTGCTTGCGTTCTACGAGGAGAATCCCGACTTCATCCGTCCCGAAACGCGCAAGAACGAGATCGTGTCGTTCGTGAAGAGCGGCCTGAAGGACCTGTCCATCTCGCGCTCCACGTTCGACTGGGGCGTGCCGCTGCCGTTCGACGAGGGGCATGTGGCCTACGTGTGGGCCGACGCGCTGCTGGCCTACCTCACGGGCATCGGCTACGCCGACGAGAGCGAGCGCGCCGGAGAGTTCGACCGTCGCTGGCCCATGCAGTACCACTTCGTGGGCAAGGATATCACGCGTTTCCACTGCGTCATCTGGCCGGCCATGCTCATGGCGGCCGGTATGCCCATCACCCACACCGTGTTCGGCCACGGCTTCCTGCTCACGAAGGGCGAGAAGATGTCGAAGTCGAAGGGCAACGCGCTCAAGCCCGCCGACCTGTGCCGCGTGTTCGGCGTGGACGCGTACCGCTACTACTTCATGAGCGACGTGCAGTTCGGCGCCGACGGCTCCATCTCCATGGAGCGCATGGTGCAGGTGTACAACGCCGATTTGGCGAACACCTGGGGCAACTTGTGCAGCCGCGTGTTCAACATGACGAAGAAGTACTTCGATTCGCAGGTGCCCCAGGTGCCCGCCGACGTGCTCGCCAAGGAGAACCCGCTGCGCGCGATATCCGACGAGCTGTACGCCGAGTACGACGCGGCTTTGGGCGCCGTGGACTTCACCGGTGCCGCCGCCGCGGTGCAGAAGCTGGCGAGCCGCGTTAACCTGTACGTGGAGGAGAGCGCGCCGTGGAACCTTGCGAAGAGCGAGGAGACCGCCGGCGAGCTGGCCGAGGTCATCTACAACGCGCTCGAGGCCATCCGCATCATCGCGCTGTATATGGCGCCGTTCATGCCGAACACGTCGGCCGAGGTGTTCCGTCGCTTGAGCTTGGGCGACGTGACGGCCGTGACCGACATCGAGGCCGCCACCGCCTGGGGCCAGCTGCCTGCCGGCAACGCCGTGGAGATCGGCGACCCTCTGTTCCCGCGCTTGGACATGGACGCCATCGACCTCGACATGGAGTAGCCTGTCATCCTGAGCGAGCGGAGCATTCGACAGTCCGGCGGACAGTCGAGGCCCCGAGCACGCGAAGCGAGCGCAGGGACGCCCCGCGAAGCTGAGGCGCGAAGGACCCCGCGCAGTGTCAACGGGAAGCTCTGTCATCCTGAGCGGAGCGCGCCAGCGCGGAGCCGAAGGATCCCATGCGGCGGCAGCGGGAAGCGTCACGGCTATCGCCGCACGGGATCCTTCGACTCCGGCCTACGGCTTCGGTTCGGGATGACAGGAAGCGCGCTTCGCTCGCTCAGATGACAATCGTTTTGAAAGGACGCGACCGTGACCGACGAACGACAAGCCGAGACTGACCCGGTGTTCTTCGACGCGCTGTTCCATCGCAAGCGCAAGCGCGGGAAGTGGGACGTTGTCGACGCGCCCCAGCTCGAGGCGCTCGTGGCGGACACGCACGCGCACCTGCAGCTGCTGGATGATCCGGCACTCGCCTTGGCGCGCTGCGCCGCGAACGGCGTGGGCTTCGTCTGCACCATTTCCGACGTGCACGAGGACGGCTCCACCACCTACGACAAGCTGGATGCCTGGAAGCACGAGGGCGCGGTCGACACGGCCAAGATCGTCCATCGATGTTGAGGGACGCCCTGCCCGCGCGTGCCGCGGGTTCGCATCGCAACCGGCTGCCATCCCCACAACGCCAAGCACTACGGCGACGCGTTGGAGTCCGTTCTGCGCGAACGGTTGGCCGATCCGCGCACGGCCGCAGTGGGGGAGATCGGGCTGGACTTCCACTATGACTTCTCGCCGCGCGACGACCAGCGCGCGGCGTTTCGGCGCCAGGTCCGCGTGGCCAAGGAGTGTGGCCTGCCGGTCATCCTGCACGTGCGCGAGGCGCACGACGAGGCGCTGGCCATCATGCGCGACGAGGGCTTTCCCGAGGCGGGCACGCTGCTGCACTGTTTCAATTTGGATTGGGACGTGCTCGAGCCGTGGGTCGAGGCCGGTTGCTACGTGGCGTTCGGCGGCCCGCTCACGTTCAAGAAGAGCGACGACACCCGCGAAGCCGCGGCCCGCGTGCCGGCAGACCGCCTGCTCACCGAAACGGACGCGCCCTACATGACGCCCGAGCCGTTGCGCGGCACGACCTGCGGGCCCGAGCACGTCGTGTTCACGGCCGAGCGCCTGGCCGAGGTGCGCGGTTGCGCGCCGGGCGAGGAGCGCGAGGCGCTGCTGCGCCGGCTCATGGCGAACGCCCGCAACCTGCTCGACCGCGAGCCGACCGCTTGGCAGCGCAAGGCGGCCGCGTCGTTCTACGCCGATGCCTTCGAAGCGCTGGACGGGCCGGCTGCGGCCGCAGCCGACGGACAATAAGGAGCTGCACGTTATGAACCGCCTGATCATCGTAGGGTCGCCTCGCACGGACGGCCGCAGCGCGCATCTAGCCGACCTGCTGTTCGAGTCGTGCATCGACGAGTGCCCCGACGACGAGGTGGCGCTTGCGCCGGTGTCGACGCTCGCCATCGAGCCCTGCCAGGGATGCGACGGTTGCAAAGCCCTGGTTGAACGAGCCGCGCGCGAACCGGGCGGCGACAAGGCCGAAGACGAGGCGCCCCCTCGCTGCGTCATCGACGACGACATGGCGGAGGTGTACGAGCTGATCGACGCCGCCGACGAGCTGGTCGTGGTGTCCCCCGTGTACTTCGCCGGCGCCCCCGCCCAGTTGAAGGCGCTGCTCGACCGCTTGCAGCCCTACTTCTGGACCGATGCGCGCCATTGCGAGAAGCGTCCGGCTACGCTGCACGTGGTGGGCGAGGGCGGCGATCCGCACGGCTTCGAGCCGTTGGTGGGCGTGGTGCGCTCCTCGCTGTCATGCGCCGGTTTCGCGCTGGAACGCGTGCTCGATTGGGTGGGCCGGATCGACGAGGACGGCGAGATCACGGCCGAGGCCGTCGAGCATCCGCTCGCGCCGCCGCCCGGCGCCGGCGCCTCTGGGTCCGAGGCGTCGGTTTCCGCAACCGACGACGGCGAGACGGCCTCCCCTGCGTCGCCGACGCGTCCGGCTCTGCGCCTTTCTTCCGAAGCCAAGGCTCCGCAGGGCGCCTCCGAAGCCCCGAGCGCGAAAAGCGGCAATCGCAGCGGGCGCAACGCGTCCGGGGCGAACCGTCCCAAGCAGGGGTCGCAAAAGCAGGGTCGCCCCAAGCAAAGCGGCGGCAAGCAGAACCGTCCGAAGCAGAACGGCAAGCGCCGTGGCTAAGCTCTCGCCGCTCGCCAGCGTGTCGGAGACGCGCGCCGTCCTCGAGGCTCACGGCTTGACGACGAAGTACTCGCTGGGACAGAACTTCCTCGTCAACGACGCCATCCTGCAAAAGATCGTCGCGCTGGCCGAAGTCGGGCCGGACGATGCGGTGCTCGAGGTGGGCCCCGGCATCGGCACGCTCACCATCGCGCTTCTGCAGCACGCCGCCCGCGTGGTGTCGGTCGAGCGCGACCCCGACCTGCCTGCCGTGCTGGCCGAAACCTGCGCGCCGTGGGCCGATCGCTTCGCCCTCGTCGAGAAAGACGCCCTTCACCTCGCTGCGGACGACCTGGCCGTTCTCGGCGGCTTCCTGCCGGACAAGCTGGTGGCCAACCTTCCGTACGCGGTGGCGGCCACCGTCGTGCTCGACTACTTCGAGCGGTTCGCCTCGCTCGAAAGCGCCACCGTCATGGTGCAGAAGGAGGTGGCCGACCGCATGTCCGCCGTACCGGGCACGAAGAGCTACGGCGCCTACACCGTGAAGCTGCGCCTGTACGCCGAGCCGGCCGGCCGCTTCGGCGTGGGGCCCGGCAACTTCTTCCCGCCGCCCCGTGTGGAGAGCGCCGTATTGCGTCTGAACCGCCGTACGCTGCACGGCGAGGACGGCGCCCCTCTCGACGCGGCAACGCTCAAGGCCGCCGCGACCATGGCCGACGCCGCCTTCGCGAACCGCCGCAAGACGCTTTCGAACTCCTGCAAGACCTATTTCGCCGGTCGCGGCGCGGAGGGCGCTCACGTGGCGGCGGTCCTTCCGCAGCTCTTCGAGCAGGCGGAAGTCGATCCCAAACTGCGCGGCGAAGCGCTTGCTCTCGAGGATTTCATTCGCATGGGGCAGGCTCTTTCCGACATGCAGCGGCGTGTTTCCTAAGCCGGCGCTCCGCTCGGCGCCGCGGTATCAGAAGAGGCGAGGGATCGGCCGGTCGTTCGCTTATGGTTAGCGAAAAGTAACATATCCGTGCAGATTCTGTAGAGTATTGACCAAGGTGGTATAATCTCGCTTTGTGATTTCTGTACGACGGCACACGCGAGAAAGAGTGAGCATGGATTTAGCTAAACAAGCCAAAATCGTTGACTCCATCCATGATACGTTACATGACTTCGTCGGTCAACGCCTGAAAGTGCGCGCCAACATGGGCCGCTCGAAGATCGTCGAAAGCGAGGGCGTGCTCATGCAGGTGCACCCCCAGCTGTTCATCTTGGAAGTCGACCGCAAGCGCGGGCGCACGGCCCGTCAGTCCTACCAGTACGTCGACGTCCTCACCGGCATGGTGGAGCTGTCGCAGAACGGCGAGCCGCTGTTCGAGCCCTTCGTCCCGGAGAACCCGCTGGCCGAGGCCCCGGCTCCCCTGGAGGAGCGCGAAGAGGAAACGGTGCTCTCCTAGCATTCGGATCGCATGGTATCGCGGACGGGCATCGCATCGGCGGTGCCCGTCTTTGCGTCTACCGGAGCCTTTTCCTTCCGGTCGCACGGTGCGCGTTTCTCGGGACGTCGCCTTTGGGCCGTCCGTGCGGCGCCTCGACGCGACGTCGAGGCGCCGCAACGTTTTGCCGTCCGTTTCTCCTGCGAGCCATTAAAATGGGTGGGATAAGCAAGGCGCGCTCCGCATCGCGCGCTCGATGCGGAAGGGAGGGAGGCGCTGTGGCCGCCGAAACGGAAACGACCGACAGCGAGCGATTGCCGCACGTTTTCCGGCATTTCGACCTAGCCTATCTGGGCATCTTCGCCCCGCATGTGTGGATCTACTGCGTGGCGCACCGGGTCGACCTGGATTTCGGCGGCGTGCTCGTGGGCATCCCGCTCTACTTGGCGCTCTCGGCGTTCATGCTGGTGATCATGCTGCTGGCATGGAAGCTGGACCTGAAGCGCATCGCGCCCCGGCTCGATTGGCCGTTGGCGGTGCTGCAGGCGGTCGCCACGGTGCTGCTCGTGCTGCCGCTGCCCTTCACCGGCTTCGCCAGCGCTATCGTTGCGGCCGTTGCGGCCGGCATCGGCGTCGCGTGGCTTTACCTGCAGTGGGCCCCGTTCTACGCGCGCCTCGACGTGCGCGACGCCATCGCGTGCATCTTCGCGGCCATGGCGGTGGGTTCGGCCTGCAAGATCCCCATCGACGTGCTGCCCCCGTTGCCGGCGGCCGTCGTGCTGGCGGCTCTGCCGTTCGTTTCGGTGGTGTTCGTGCGGCGCGCCTGCAGGCTCCAGCCGCCGGTGAAGCGCGAGCCGCGCCTGTTCTACGGCGAGAACCCCACGTCCATCCCCTGGAAGATACTGTTCGGCGTGGCCGCGTACAGCCTTATCATCGGCGCTATCCAGGGCATGCCCATCGAAGTGGCCCCGCTGCCGGTGTGGCTCGCCACCACGGTGCACCACGCCTCCGAGGTCGTGGTGGCGCTCGCGGTGCTGTGGTGGGTGTTCGCGCGCGGCGGGCTGCTGCGGTTCTCGGCGCTGTGGCAGGCCGCGCTCCTGTTCACGGCCACGGGGCTCTTCTTCCTGCCGGTTATCGGGCCGGAATGGGCCGCCTGGGCGCTCCTGTCGGTGTCCATCGCGCAGACGCTCGTGGTCATGCTGTTCTGGGTGATGCTCGCCGACGTGGCGCATCACTCGAGCACGTCGCCCTTCGTCATCTTCGGCTCGGGGTGGATCGCCTACACCCTGCCGTTCGCTTTGGGCGAGTTGGGAGGAACGGCGGCGGGCTCCAACGACGCAGGCACGACGGTGCTCGCCGTGCTCGCCTACGTGCTGACCATCGCCGCCGTGTTCGCGCTCAACGAGAGCACGTTCTCGCAGCGCCGCATCTTCGCCGACCTCGATCTGCCCACGCCCGAGCAATCCGCGTTCGCCAGCATCGACGCGGGATGCGCAGCGCTGGGGCAGGAGCGCGGCCTCACGCCGCGCGAGGTGGAGGTGCTGCAGCTGCTGTGCAAGGGGCGTTCGAAAAGCTATATCGCCGAGAGCCTGTTCATATCCGAGAACACGGTGCGCTCGCACTCGAAGCACATCTACGCGAAGCTCGACGTGCATTCCAAGCAGGAGATACTCGATCTGATCGGTGCGCGATAGACCGGAAAGCCCGCCATCCAAGGTGGGGGGGGGCGCCCCCGGTGCCGCGTCAAGCCGTGTGCACGTTCCCGTCCGCGTCGACGAAGTACGCGGCCAGGATGGCCGGATGCTCTCGCGCGAACGCGCATCCGCGCTCTATTCCCAACGCGAGCAAGGTGGTGGAGTACCCCTCCGCGTCCAGCGAACGGCGCGCGAGCACGGTGGCACCTGCGGCGTCCGTCTCGATGGGGCATCCGGTTTCCGGGGCGAGGATGTGGTGGTAGAGCGTTCCGTCGCGCTCGAAGCAGCGCTCGTACACGCCGCTGGTCACGGCCGAGGCGTCGCGCACCGCCACGGCGCCCACCACGCCCTCCTTGTCGCGCGGATCCTGCAGCCCGATGCGCCAGGCCACGCCGCCCGGCTTCTCTCCGTGCGCGACTACGTTGCCGCCCAGGTTCACGATGAATGCGTCTATCCCGCGCGCCGTCAGCGCGTCGGCCAGCGCGTCGGCGATCCACCCCTTCGCGATGCCGCCCACGTCCACGGCTGCCAGCGGGTCGTCCAGCTGCGCGAACGCCTGACCCCCGCCGTCCGGGCCGCCCGACTCCTCCCACACCTTCAGCGTGCGCCAGTCCACATGCTCGAGGGCCGCGTCGATGCGCTCGCGCGCGGGAACCACGCCG
The DNA here is from genome assembly GCF_019731765.1 of Gordonibacter massiliensis (ex Traore et al. 2017). Classification (NCBI taxonomy): domain Bacteria; kingdom Bacillati; phylum Actinomycetota; class Coriobacteriia; order Eggerthellales; family Eggerthellaceae; genus Gordonibacter; species Gordonibacter massiliensis (ex Traore et al. 2017). The sequence goes on from NZ_JAASIO010000001.1 coordinate 880,667, forward strand.
TTGTGGAAATTCCAGAGCCGCACCACCGCCCCCATGGTGATGTCGAACCGCCCCTCGCTGTCGGCGCAGTAGCCCTGGGCGGCGCGCAGCAGCGCGGCCGTGTCGGGGGCGATGCGCACGGGCCGTCCCTCCGCCGCGTTCAGCCGCGCGATGTCGGAATGAGGGAGCGTGCGCGAGAGGCGCCGCTCGAACGTGCGGCAGGCGGCGCGCGCGTCGCCGAACGCCGCACGGCACCTCGCGGGGTCGCCGAACGCCTGCAGGGTGATGACGGTGTTGAACGCGTAGAACAGCTCCGTCATCATGCCGCGCTCGTCCGGTCCCAGCGTTTGGACGGCGTCCTCGAGGGGAATGGGGTCGTATGTCTCGTCGAAGTCCATGTGCCCAGTATAGGCCAAGCCGGCCCCTGCGGGACGGCCTCCCCGCGCGAAAATCGGCCCCGCAGGCGAATCACCCGGTTCGTGTCATGCCCTCATCGGCGAAAACACCCGGTACGTGTACTGGCGGCTCCGGACCGCAGGGCGCATGATGCGGTCATCGCGAACGGCGAACGCACACCTCCCTCCCTTCGGTGCCGCCGCCGCTCGCGAACGAAAGGGAAACGCGCGGCGCCTGCGGGCGATCGCGTTGCGAGGGAAGACCACCAAGGAGGAGCCATGATTCAGAACCCGAACGAGATCGCAGCCCGTGAGCGCATGGAAGCGGCCATGCGGCGCATCGACGAGAACGCGCGCAAGCGCTTCCAGCTCAACCGCCGCCAGTTCCTCTGCGGCAGCGCCGCCACGATGGCGTTGGCCGTGCTGGGTTTGGCCGGTTGCGCGCCGAAAGGCGGGTCCGCTTCGAGTGCCGCCGAGCAATCCTACCAAGCGGGCACGTACGAGGCCAGCGCCCCGGGCCGCAACGGCGCCATCAACGTGAAGGTCACGTTCACCGACGATGCCATCGACGCCATCGAGGTCGAGCACGACGAGAGCCGCAACATAGGCGACGCGGCCATCAACATCCTCAAGGACAAGTACCTACAGGCGCAAAGCCTCAACTTCGACGGCGTCACGGGAGCGTCGCTGTCGTCCATGGCGTTCGCCACGGCCGTGGCGGATTGCGTCGACCAGGCCGGCGGCAACGTGAAGGCGCTCAAAAAGGCCGACACGGGCATGGAGCCGGCGCCCGCCATCGACGAGGAATGCGACGTCTGCATCGTCGGATCCGGCGGTGCGGCCTTCGCGGCCGCCGTCACGGCGGCCGAGGCCGGCAAGACGGTGGTCATGCTGGAGAAAATGGACATCTACGGCGGCAACACGAACGCCGGCGAGGGCACGCTCAACGCGCCCGACCCCGAGCGCCAGGAGCCCCTCGGCATCGAGGACTCGCCCGACCTGTTTTACCGGCAAACGTTCGAAGGCGGCGACGAGCTGGGCGATCCGGCCCTCGTGCGCATCCTGGCCGACAACGCGCTCGACGCCGTCCACTGGATGGAGGATCACGGCCTGGTGTACGAGAAGGAGCCGTTCACGGCCATCGGCGGCCTGTGGCAGCGCGGCCATGCCGTGGAGGTGGAAAAGAAGGGCGAGCAGGGCGGCAGCTACTACGTGTCGTGCCTGAAGGACTGCGCCGACAAGAGCGGCAAGGTCACGCTCTACACCGACGCGAAGGTTGAGTCCCTGGTGAAAGACGACGGTCAGGTCACGGGCGTCACCGGCTCGCGTCCTTCGTCCGGCGCCGCCGTGAGCGTGAAGGCGAAATCGGTTGTGCTGGCCACCGGCGGCTACTCCCGCAATGCCGAACTGGCCATGCAGTACGACAAGCGCGTCACGGAAACCATGCCCTCATCCAACGTGTGCTCGTCCACCGGCGACGGTTTGGGCCTGGGCGAAGGCGTGGGCGCGGGCCTGCGCAACATGGAGCTCGTGCAGATCCACCCGCTGGGCGACCCGCAGAACGGCGGCGTGGCCACGTTCGTGGGCAACTGGCTGGGCGTGGAGAACTACGTCATGGTGAACGACAACGCCAAGCGCTTCGTGCGCGAGGACGAACGGCGCGACACCATAGCCGACGCCATCCTCGAACAGCCCAACGACGAGATGTGGCTCATCGTGGACTCCACCGACATCAAAGACGACCGCACCGAGGAGATAGCCGATCTGGTGGAGAAGGGCCACAGCTTCAAGGCCGACGACATCAAGGACCTCGCGGATCAGATCGGCGTGCCCGCCGACGCGCTGGTCGAGACGGTGGAAGGCTACAACGCCTGCGTGAAAGCCGGTGTGGACACCCAGATCACGCCCGGCAAAGAGCTGTTGGGCTCCGAGGTGAGCGACCCGGCGTACTACGCCTCGAAGCGCATCCCCACCATCCACTACACCATGGGCGGCCTGTGCATCACCACCGACGCGCAGGTGTGCACGGCGGCCGGCGAGCCTATCGGCAACCTGTTCGCTTGCGGCGAGGTTACGGGCGGCGTGCAGGGCGGCAATCGCCTGGGCGGCAACTCGTTCACCGACCTCATCGTGTTCGGTCGCATCGCCGGAGCTTCGGCGGTCGCGAACGCCTAGCGAATTGCAAGAACCGCTTCTCTTCCGAACGCCTCCCACTCTTTTTGCCGGTGGGAGGCGTTCGGCTTTTCACGCAGGTTTTGGTTGTTCGGGGATCATGAGGAGAGGGCGGTGCCGGAGGCCCATCTTCTAGCGGGGCGCGGTTCTTATTCGCCGGAGCCTTTGCGCTCGGCTTCTTCGGCTATCTCGCGACGGACGGCGTTCGCGCATTCGGCCACGCGGCGCAGCAGCTCGTCGCGCAGAGCGGCCACTTCTTCGGGGGTCGCCGCTGTGGAAAACAACGCCTGGGCGGCGTCGCCGATAGAGGTCAGGTCGAGGGCTTCGTTCTCAGGTTTCGTCTGAACGGGCATAGTGGTTGATTCGCTTTCGTTGAGGAGGTTGGACGTTGGAGCGTGGCTATGCACCGAGCGAGGGCCCAGCCGAGTGCGGGGGGGGGGGGGGTTCTTTGCATGATCTCATCGTTCTGCCCTTTTCAATGGGGGTTACTGCACAGGCCGAGGCGGCGCATGCAGCGACGCGCCGCCTCGGCGACGTTGCTGAGGTAATGTATCATACTACAATAGTCATTAAACGATAAACCGCGAACGGGGTTCGAATGATAGCGAACGGCGCCGTTCAGAGCGGTTCGTGCTTTGCTCAACAGTGCTTTTCGCCTCAGGCAATCGACAATGCCTCACCCAACCTTTAGAATGAGGGTCAACGACGAGATCAGATCGTGCCTGCCGTCCGCTTCGGAGCGGCAGGTTGGCGGGGACGGCGCGAGGAGGCTTCATGAGGTTCGGTGACCAGGTGGTCGCGTTCGATTTCGCCGGTATTCCCATGGTCGGCAACATGAACACGGGCTACGCCATCGGCTTGACCGCTGAAGGCGCCGCCGTGTGTGACCGGCTGCAACGCGAGGACGTGGCGGAGCCCGAAATCGCTGCCGTCGATGCCGCGCTGCTCGAGCATCTGACGCGGGGCGGGTTCTTCAGCAACGAGAAGCCCGCCGAAGCTGTGGTGTCGGCCTACCTGCACGTTACGCAGCGGTGCAACCTGTCCTGCGTGGGCTGCTATTCGTACGACGACCAGCGCAACTGCCTGGAAGACGCCCCGCTCGACCATATCAAGCACGCGCTCGACGAGTTGGCCGGCGCCGGCTTGGCCACGCTCATCATCTCGGGCGGCGAGCCGTTTCTGCGAGCCGACCTTCCCGACATCGTCGCCTATGCGAAACGCGATTGCGGCATCCGTGCCGTGACCGTGCTGTCGAACGGCACCTGCATGACCGACGAAGCGCTGGCCGCGCTCGCGCCGAACGTCGATTGCGTGTCCGTCTCGTTCGACGGCTGCTCGGCTTCGGCACCGGCCTACATTCGGGAAGAGCAGCGTTTCGACGAGCTGGTGGCTGCGGTGAAGGCCGTGCAGGCCGCCGGCATCAGGGAAGCGCACATTATCCCCACCGTGCACGCGAAGAACGTGGACGACCTCAAAGACTACGTGCGCCTGTCGAAAGACCTGGGCGCCACGCTCAACTTCAGCCTGCTCACTTGCGCCCCCGACGACGAGCTTGCCGCCCTGCTGCCCGACGAGGCGGCCCTGCGGAAGCTGGGAGCGAGTCTGCTCACCCTAGACGATGGCAGGCCCGTGCCCGCCATGGACGCTCCCGTGAGCATGAACATAACCGTCAAGCGCAACTGCGGAGCGGGGTATCGCGGTGTGAGCGTGGCGGCGGACGGCACGGTGTATCCCTGCCATATGCTCCATCGCCCCGAGCTGGCGATGGGGAACGTTTTCACCGGCACGCTTGCCGAGGCGCTCGAGAGCGAAGTGTCGGCCACGTGCCGCGCCTTAGACGCGGAGCATTTCGAGGGATGCTCGACGTGCCGTTACGGACGAATTTGCGGGGGAGGCTGTCGAGCCCGCTCGCTGTTCGCATCGGGCAGTCTGGAGTCCCGGGATTCTTACTGCGCGATGACCATGGAGTTCTACGACAAGTTAGGAGCGGCCATGAACGCCGCATTGGAGAAAGCGAAAGGAGGTGTGTAGGATGCTGTTTTATAGTGAGGCTGGTCCGCGTTCGGTTTGCTACCCTATCGGTATTGTAGGAGGGCTTTGCATCGCACCAGGTATCTAAACGACGCAAAAACAATCAACGAAGGCTCTTTCATTTGAGAGAGCCTTCCGCATTCATAGAGACGATATATCAAGTTAATAGTATTATTCGGGAATCGGACTCAATTGCTTGGGGTGAGTATGTTTACGAACGAATTGGAAGAAGAAAGAGCTTCATTAATGCGTACCAATAGAGTGTGCGCAGGAATCAGTGTGGTAATTAAGGTGGTTTTTGCCATCATTTGTTTGTTTTGGCTGTTCGTCGTAGTTTCTATGATTGCGTCATTTGTTAACACGTCGAACGCTGGTGGAAATTTTGCCTCTGATGTGACTCCGATTGTTTTACATATTATGCGTGGCGCGGTTGTGGCTGTGCTATTCGTGATATTGAATGGTATTTTTTCCGAAACAGCGAAAGGCGAGTCCCCATTTACATTAAAGCAGGTTAATAGGCTCCGCTATATGGCACTAGCCCTTTTAGTTTATGCCGTCCTGGAATTAATATTCTCTGCAAGCACCGCAATGTTCCAGCTTGGTAGTTTAAATTCTGGATATTTTTCTACAAATGATAGTGCAATTATTACTTTTGATTTTGCCCCATTAATCGCTTCTGCGGTTATATTTGCTTTCTCTTTTGTCTTTCAATACGGTGTCCTTCTCCAAGAATTTTCGGACGAAACTCTCTAGGCGCCCGCAATGCCTATCGTCCTTCACCTCGATCGCATCATGGCTGACCGTAAGATGTCACTCAATGAGCTTGCGGCTAGAGTCGGCATCACGAACGTGAACATGTCGCGCATCAAGACGGGCAAGATCAGGGCTATCCGCTTTTCCACGCTCGATGCCATTTGCGAGGTGCTCGATTGCCAGCCCGGTGACATCATCGTTCACGTATCTGCCGAAGAAGCGAGAGCGCTTTTTGGCGACGAGGAACCTTTTGACGAAGATGATTCAAGCGATGGCTAGCTCGCAGCCGTCTCTTTACCCAGCATATACGCGCAAGTTCTATGGACATTTTGATTCCCTATTTGACAAAAGCACCCAATACCTGCAAAATAAGTCCTCGCGCTAAGGCGCACATATTCGTGGGGATGTAGCTCAGCTGGGAGAGCATCACGTTCGCAACGTGGGGGTCGTGGGTTCGAATCCCATCATCTCCACCACGGAATCTTGATCGGGGCGAGGCCAACGGCTTCGCCCCGATTTGCATGTCGCGGCTTATGAAGTTGCGGGTTATAGGCAAAACGTGTGCCCGGGGACAAAATCGGGACTTATGGTCGATTTCACGCGCGTTAGGGATAGGGTGTTTCGATAAAACGCCTGGTGGCGGAAAACGGCTCGCATGTTTCTCGCAGCTGAATCAACCACGACGATGATTTTTGTCCATGACTCTAACAGTCATAATTCAATCTTCGCCGTCTTTCGTCGCCGCTCCAACCGCAACCCCCAAAACCTAACCCCAATGCACACCGCAAATCCTCAGCCCAATCTCAATTCTGACCTGCGAATAGTCGGGGGAGGGTTTTTCCCTATGCCTCGGGTGGGAATCACCCGGCGCGGTTGCGACGCCTCCGGAACCCCCAGCGAAAAAGTGTATATTTCGTGAAGGAGAGATCTACAGAAGGTCGAAGGGAGGAGATGCTTTGATGAAAGCCATCATTGCAAGCAAGAAGACGAGATTATGGCTTTTCCTCATGTGCGCCTGCGCTTTGGTCATGGGCTTGGCGGCCTGTGCGCCACAGCAACCGAGCGAAGGCGTCGACAAGGGAAGCGAATCGGCGGTGGACATCAAAATTCCCGCACCGAACGAGAACGGCATCATCACGGCCGAGGCGTGGAAGGACGTGTACCCGAACGAGTACGCCACGTACGAGCAGAACAGCGAGAACAAGGATCCGGGCGACTACACGCAAATCTACCCGCAGATCCAAACCATCTGGGCGGGTTCCGCCTTCTCCAAGTTCTACAACGAGCCGAACGGCCACACGTACTCGCTCACGGACATTCAGGAAACGGGGCGCAACCCCAAGACGGCGAACTGCCTGACCTGCAAGTCCTCCGAGTTCATCTTGAAGCAGAACGCCGACCCCACGCTGAACACGTCGGACATCCACGAGATGGAGGCCCAGGTAACCGAGCCTATCAGCTGCTACGACTGCCATGAGAACAGCCCGGCCGACGGTTCCAAGGCCATCCGCCAGTTCTTCGTGGACGCGGTGGGCGACGACGCGGCCAAGCTGCCGGAGGGCGCCATGTCCTGCGGCCAGTGCCACAACGAGTACCTGTTCCCCAACGAGAACAAGTCGGCCGAGAACCCGTGGAAGGGCCTGGCCGAGGCCACGCCGGAGAAGGTTCTGGCCAACGAGAACGCCATCAACTACGTCGACCACACGAACCCGACGAACGGCACGAAGCAGATCAAGGTGCAGCACCCCGAGTTCGAAACCATGTACGGCGGCGACATGGCTCCCATGGCCAAGCAGGGTTACAGCTGCTCCGACTGCCACATGGGCACCGAGAAGGATGCCAACGGCCTGGAGTACGCCAACCACAACTGGACGAGCCCGCTTGAGAACGACAAGCTCATCGCCAACGACTGCTCCAAGTGCCACCAGGACATCAAGGCCGAAGTCAAAGCCAAGCAGAAGGTCGCCATCGACCGCGTCAACAGCATCGGCGACAAGCTGGTCACGCTGAACAACAAGCTCGCCGAGGCTCAGAACAGCGGCATGGCCGAAGACCAGCTGAACAAGATCCGCGACCTCAACCGCACGTCCCAGTTCTATTGGGATTGGGTCATGGTTGAGAACAGCGACGGCGCTCACAACTCCGCGCTCGCCCAAGACACGCTGAACAAGTCCGAGGCGGCCGTGGACCAAGCTTTGGCAATGCTCTAAACGATACGCGACCGGTCTCTCCGCCGCGCGGGGGAGGGGAAAGCGGCTCGCTTTCCCCTCCCGGCGCATATGCCGAAATCTCAAGCCGAAGAGCGCGCCTCACACGAAAAAAGGGGGCAAAACGGGCTAATTCCCCCCAAATGGGTGATAGGCGCAACGCCGGCTGAGGGCTAGTATGCATGAGGTAACGTGCTTGTGCCGACGGATTTGCGGACCATACGCGAACCGATGCGAAGGCACGGGCAATCGAGGATGCAAGAAAGGGGGTTATGGAGATGAGCGAAGAGGAAACCAAAGTGGAAGCCGCTGCCGAGGCAGCCGCGACCGACGACTCCACGACCGAAGAAGCCGCTCCCAAGAAAAAGGGGAAGAAGTGGCCCATCGTTGTCGGCGTTGTCGTGGTTGTTTTGATTGCAGCCGGTGCCGGCTTCTGGGTTTGGCACGAGCAGCCGAGCTTCTGCAACGCCATTTGCCACACGCCGATGGATCCGTATCTGCCGACGTACGAGGCGGAGCCGGGCCAGCCGGCCACGGACAAGTGGGGCAACGACGTGGCTGACGCCAGCGGCATGATGGCCGCCGTCCACCGCGTGTCGAAGGACCAAGGCGGCGCCGAAGCCACCTGCGTTAGCTGCCACGTTCCGACGATCGGCGAGCAGGTGTCCGAGGGCATGAACTGGATCACGGGCAACTACTACTATCCGCTCGAGGAGCGCGATCTTGAGCAGTTGGTCGAGGCTCGCGGCATTGAGAAGGATGCGTTCTGCCTGAACGAGTCCTGCCACAATCTCACGCGCGACGATCTGATCCAGGCGACGTCTAACCTGGGCCAGTACAATCCGCACACGCCGCAGCATGGCGAGCAGACCTGCAGCAGCTGCCACAAGGCTCACCGCGCTTCGGTGAACGCCTGCACGCAGTGCCATAGCGAGGCCTACGTGCCTGACGGATGGCTGTCGTACCAGCAGGCGAGCAAGCTTGAGGTTGCGTAAAGCCGCACCAACGTCGATAAGCGCCTTCGGGCGCAACCGCATAACGAAGAGGGAGCCCGCCTCAAGCGTCTTGCTTGGACGGGCTTCCTCTTCAAAGATTCGAAGAACGGAACGGCCCGCTTCCGCAGAGGGCGCAAAGCGGTTTTGACATGGTGAATCTTTGAATTCGCTGTGCTTCCGTTCTTCGGAACTTTAGGGTACCTGACAATTGGGCGGAAGCTCTTGAGGAGGAGGCGAGCGTGAACGCGAAAACGAAACGACGGCTGATCGTCGTCACCGGCATCATCGTCATCGTGCTGGTGGTTGTCCTGGCGGTTGTCGGGGGAAGCTCGTCGGCGAAGTCGGTGAAGATAGCCGACGTGACGGGCGGCCAGTACGCCGACCAGAAGATCCAGGTGTCGGGCAACGTGGTGGAGAACTCCTTCACGACGGACGACAACGTGCTCACGTTCGACATCTACGACCCAGACGGCGACATGACGCAGCAGCTGCGCGTCGTCTACGAGGGCGGCGTGGCGGCCACGTTCGGCAACGACGTGACGGCCATCTGCACAGGCAGGGTCGGCGCGGACGGCGTGCTGCACGCCACGGAGCTCGTGACGAAGTGCCCGTCGAAGTACGAGAACTCCACCGACGCGCTGGGTGTGGCGCAGCTCGCGGGATACGGCGACAGCGTTCTGGACAAGCCGGTCAAGGTGACCGGCGTGGTGAAGGACGGCACGCTGACGGCGGCCGGCCAAGGCGACCGCTTCGTCATCGCGGACGCCGACGGCGCGGGCGAGTTGCCGGTCCTGTTCGAAGACGCGCTGTCCGACGAGGTGAAGGACGGCTCCGTGCTCGTGCTCACCGGCTCGCTCAACGAGGACGGCAAGTTCCACTCCACCGACGTGGCTATCGCGCAGTAACGCGCACGACGTAGAACCATCGGATAAGCTTGGCGGTCGCGCGCGTCGCGGCCGCTGCGAAGGGATACCTACATGTCAACATTCGGTCTGATAGGGCTGCTCGTTTCCTTTGCCGCCGTCGCCGTCTCCATCGTGTGCCTTCTCGTGGGCGCGATCATGGGGCGCAAGCGCGCGGGCGGCGTCGCGGAAACCCTCACGTGGGGCGGCCACGTGGCGGCCATCGTATCCGCCGTGGGGCTCACGGCGTGCTGCGGCATCCTGGTGTACTGCTTCATGACGGGCGACACGTCCATCGAGTACGTGGTGCGCCAGCACTCCGACTCCTCCAGCTCCATCGCGTGGCTCTACAAGCTTTCGGGTCTGTGGGCCGGACGCGAGGGGTCGCTGCTGTTCTGGGCGTGGCTCATCTCCGTGTTCAACGCGGTGGTGGCGGTTCGCAACCTGAAGCGCCAGGAGAGGCTCGACTCCATGGCGCTGCTCGTGTCGCAGATCGTGCTGGCCGCGTTCGTGGGCGTGACGCTGTTCTCCGAGAGCAACATGCCGTTCAAGGCCATGGCGTCGCAGTACTTCGACGCCCAGGGCAACCTGCGCGGCGAGGCGGCGCTGTGGGGTATGAACACGCTGCTGGAGCACTGGGCCATGGCCATTCATCCGCCCACGCTGTTCGTGGGCTACGCCGGCCTCACCATCCCGTTCGCCTACGCCATCGCCGCCGTCGTGACGAACGATTCGTCCAAAACGTGGGTCGTGCGCTCGCAGCGCTACGCGCTGTTCTCCTGGTTCTTCCTCGGCATCGGCATCGGCCTGGGTGCCGTGTGGGCCTACGTCGTGCTCGGCTGGGGCGGCTACTGGGGCTGGGATCCCGTCGAGAACGCCAGCCTGCTTTCCTGGCTGGTGGGCGTGGCGCTCATCCACAGCTTCACCGTGTACCGCCAGCGTGGTGCGTTCAAGCGCTGGTCGGTCATGTGCGCGTGCCTCACGTTCGCGTTCGTCGTCGTGGGCACGTTCATCTCGCGCTCCGGTCTCGTGCAGTCCGTGCACGCGTTCGAGGGCGACAACGTCTCGCTCGTGCTGTTCGGCGGCCTTATCGCCGCCTCCGTGCTGGTCGGACTCGTGGGCATCATCGTGCGTTGGAAGTCGTTCGGGCCGTCCACGGCCGGCGGCGACGACATCTCCAGCATGGTCTCGAAAGATGCCGCCTACTACTTCAACAACCTTCTCATGATCGTGTTCACGCTGCTGCTCACGTTCATGACCATCGCCCCGGCGCTGCCGTTCGGCCTGAAGTTCTCCACGGGAACCTACGACGCCATCGCGCGGCCGCTGGGTATCCTGTACCTCATCGTGCTCACGGTGTGCCCGCTGCTGTCGTGGGGCAAGACGGAGGGCAAGCGCTTCTGGAAGCGCGCCCGCGTGCCCGGCATCTGCGCGCTTGTGCTGTTCGCGGCGCTCATGTTCTACTACGTCACCTACCTGCTGCCCAGCTACCAGGACAACGTGGCGTACTACGCCGCCTTGGCGGCCCAGGGCAGCGAATCGGCCAAGGAGACGCTGTCCACGCTGAGCCCTGCTTGGTACTACAACGGCCTGACGGTCGTGGGCTTCTTGGTGGCGAGCCTGCTGTTCTTCAACTCGCTGTTCATGTTGGGGCGCGGCATCCGCGCGTACCGGGAGAAGAACGGCACGGGCGTGCTTTCCGCCGCGTTCGGCATGCTGGTGAACCGCGCGTCGTCGTTCGGCGGGTTCCTGTCGCATTTGGCCATGGCCGTGATCTTGGTGGGCCTCATCGGCTCGTCGATGTTCGTGACCGAGCGGACGGGCTATGTGGGATACGACGAGGAGGCCGACGCGACCACCGAGGACTTCTCCATACAGGACTTCACGCTGAAATACACGTCGAACTCCGTCGAGGAGATGCCCAACGGCGACGACATTCTGTACACGGTGAACTACGACGTGTACAAGGAAGGCCAGTTCGTGGGATCCGTGTCGCCGGCCGTGCAGCTCGTGCAGTCCACGCAGCAGCAGAAGCTGGTGGCGGGCGTGATATCGTTCCCCACGGAGGATCTGTTCGTGGTGTACAAGGGTGTGAACAAGAACGGCGACTTCTCCATGGACGTGCGCGTGAACCCGCTCATCTCCGAAGTGTGGATAGGGTTCGGGCTGCTCATGGTTGGCGTCGCCATAGCCACTCTGGGCCGCCGCGGCGCGAAGCGCGGCAAGCTTGTTGAGGAGCCTGCAAGCGGGAACGGTGCCGACCCGACCGGCGAGTCCGCAGGAGGGGACGGCATCGCCCAGTCGCTCAAACAGTCCTCGCAGAGCTGCGGAACTCGCTTGGTGGACGACGCCGCCCCCTCCTGCTCCAAGGAGGTTGATGGCGCTCCCGATTGTCATCATGAGCGAGCGAAGCAAGTCGAAGGATCCCCTGCGGCGCCAGCCGATCCGGCCGGCGAAGGGGCGAGCGCCCTCGCGGAAGAGAAGAAGGAAGAGGCTTAAAGACCCCATGGTCGCTGCGATCGAAACCAAGAAGCTCTCGAAGGTGTTCGGGAACCGCCGGGCGGTGGACAAGGTGTCCATCGAGGTGCCGCAAGGGGCGTTCCTGTCCATCTTCGGTCCGAACGGGGCCGGCAAGACCACGCTGTTGCGGGTGCTGGCCACGCTGTCGCGCGCGACCTCGGGCAAGGCGCTGCTCATGGGCATCGACCTGAAGGAGGAGCCCGACCAAGTGCGCGACCATATCGGGCTCATCTCCCACAACTCCATGCTCTACCCCGACCTCACGGCCGAGGAGAACCTGCTGATCTACGCGCGGCTCTACGGCGTGGAGGATCCGGAAGCGCGCGTGATGGCCATGCTGGAGGCCGTGGAGCTGAAGCACCGCCGACTCGACGTGGTGCGCACGTTCTCGCGCGGCATGACGCAGCGCCTGAGCATTGCCCGCGCGCTCATCCACGACCCCGACGTCGTGTTCCTGGACGAGCCGTACTCCGGCTTGGACCCGCACGCCGTGGAGATATTCGACGAGCTCATAGCGTCGCAGCGCGAAGGTCGCACGTTCGTCATGGTGAGCCACGATCTTCAGAAGGGCTTTGACATGTGCACGCACGCCCTCGTGCTGGCGAAAGGCAAGGTCGTGGCGTTCGACGAGAAGGACGCGTTCGACTTCGACGAGTTCACGGGCCTGTACCGGGCCACGGTTGGCATGGGGGTGGCGTAGCATGGCGCGCGCGAAGAAGGCGGCGGCCGCGGCCCGGCCCGCAGGCAGCGTGGCGCTTGCGCGGCCCTCCACGTTCCAGCAGTATAAGACGCTCCTGCGCAAGGACTTGGAGCAGGAGTTCCGCACGAAGGAGATGCTCACGTCGATGGGCATCTACGCGCTGCTGGTGCTGGTGGTGTACGGGGCGGCGCTCGCGCAGACCACCTCCACGCTCGACGTGCTGCAGATGTCGGGCGGCCTTTTGTGGGCGCTCGTGGTGTTCACGTCGCTCTTGGGCCTGAACCGCTCGTTCTCGCACGAGAAGGAGCAGGGCTGCTTGGAGGGCATTCTGCTGGTGCCGCTCGACCGCTCGGTCATCTTCTTGGCGAAGGCCACGTCGAACCTGCTGTTTTTGCTGGTGGTGGAAGTGATCGCCGTGCCGCTGTTCTACTTCTTCTTCCTCACCACCACCACGACGGGTGAGAGCTTTTGGCTTTTGGTGGTGCCGTTGTTCGTGGGCACCGTGGGCGTGGCGGGCATCGGCACGCTGCTGTCCACCATCACCATCAACACGCGCGGCAAGGACGTCATGCTGGCCGTGCTGTTCATCCCGCTCATCTTCCCGCTTTTGTGGGCCTGCGTGTCGGCCACCACGGCCGTCGTCGTGGGGGGCGAGGGCTACATGGACGTGTTCTTCCCGTCGTTGCTGCTGGCCGGCGGCTACGACGTGATCATGATACTGCTGAGCTGGGTACTGTACGATTTCGTCATCAGCGCTTGATGCCTTAGATTGTCATCCTGAGCGAGCGAAGCGAGTCGAAGGATCCCGCGCGGTCGTCAGACCGACGAAAGGTGAAAGGAGAAGTATGGCCGAGAAAACGAAGAAGGCCCTGAAGCTGCCGGAGGCAGGCGGGTGGCCCGACGCGGCGGCTCCGTGGATGCTCCTGGGGGGCGCGGTGTTGGCCACCATCGGATTCGTGCTCACGTTCACGCTCGCGCCGCTCGTGCTGGGCGCGTCGGTGGACGGCGTGGAGCTGATCGGCGGGCAGATGGTGGCGAACAAGCTGCTGCTGTCCCAGAAGATATTCTACTTCCACATGCCGGTGGCCATCACGTCGTTCGTGGCGCTGGCCTTCACGGCGTACTACGGCATCCGCTTCCTTATGACGAAGGAGAAGCGGTTCGACACGTGCGGCAAGATAGCCACGGAGATCGCGCTGCTGTTCATCTTGTGCACCATGTTCTCGGGCGAGCTGTGGGAGCGCTTCGAGTGGGGCGTGTGGTGGACGTGGGAGCCGCGCCTGACCACGTACTTCATCCTCATGCTCGTGGTCATCGCGTACTTCATCCTGCGCAACGCCATCGACGACCCGGAGCGCCGCGCCACCTACGCCAGCGTGTTCGGCATCATCGCGTTCGTGGACGCGCCCATCTGCTTCATGATCACGCGCCTCGTGCCCTCGGGCGTGCATCCCGTGATCTTCCGCACGGACTCGGGCCTGTCGCCCGACATGCTCGTGCCGTTGCTGCTGTCCATGTTCGGCTTCTTCCTCATCGCCTTCGGCCTGTACCGCCTGCGCTTCCGCCAGACGCGCCTCGCCGAGCGCGTGGAAGCCGTCAAAGAGCAGCTTGAAGATTGATGGTCCGCTGCTTGCCGAGCGGCGGCCGAGCCCGCGCCGCCGAAGCCTCGCTGACGTTGCTGGACTTGTGTGACGTTCGTTGCCGATAGAAGGAGAATCCTATGAACCCCGTTCTCGTTGAGATCTACAGCACCATCCTGCCGGCCGCGCCTTACGTGATCGGCGCGTACGCGCTCATGTTCCTGGCGCTGTTCGTGTACGTGTTCATGGTCGTGCGCGGCCTGAAGAAGACGGAGAAGCAGATGGCCGTGCTCGAGGAGGCCATCGAGGAGCAGCGGCGCGACTAGCCTTTGCCGCGCACGGCATGCGGCCGCGGAGCCGTGTCGAAGGCGTTGTTTCGTTGATCTTGTAGGGCAAGGGCTCTGCCCTTGCCGACGACCTGCGAAAACGTTGCTTGTTGAGCGGCAAGGGCAGAGCCCTTGCCCTACGGAAGCATCGCTCATGCTACAATAATCCGAGCGATTCGCCGAGGACGCCGCCTGATCGCGGCGTCCTCGCTTTTAACCCCGATATTTTCGAGAAAGGCATCTGCTCATGAAAGCTCTCATTCCCGCGGCCGGCCTCGGCACGCGCTTCCTGCCCGCCACGAAGGCGCAGCCCAAGGAAATGCTGCTGGTGGTGGACCGTCCGGCCATCCAATACGTGGTGGAGGAGGGCCTGGCGTCGGCCGCCGACGAGGTCGTCATCATCAACAGCCGCGAGAAGAAGGCCATCGAGGACCACTTCAGCCCGAACCCGGAGCTCGTGGCAACGCTGCGCGCCCGCGGCAAGGACAAGTACGCGGACCTCGTGGAGCAGGTGGGCGACTACAACGTGAGCTACGTGTACCAGGACGAGGCGCTGGGCCTGGGCCACGCGGTGTACTGCGCGCACGAGAAGACGGGCGGCGAGCCGTTCTACGTGCTGCTGGGCGACGTGCTGGTGCCCGACAACAAGATGCTGCCGCGCATGCAGGAGGTGTCCGACGCCCACGGCGGGGCCAGCGTGATCGCGGTCATGCCGGTGCCGGACGACCAGGTGAGCCGCTTCGGCGTCATCGCGGGCGCGGTGGTGTCCGACGACGTGTGGAAGGTGGACGCGCTGGTGGAGAAGCCGGCGCTCGAGGACGCGCCGTCGAACCTGGCCGTGTTCGGCCGCTACCTGTTGAGCGCGCGCGTGATGGAGCTTCTGGCCGACGTCGAGCCCGGCGTGGGTGGCGAGATCCAGCTGACCGACGCGCTCGACGCCGTGCTGCGCGAGGAGGAGATGTACGCGCTGGTCATCGACCCCGCCGACGGCTTCGACACGGGTACCGTGGAAAGCTGGCTGGAAACGAACAACATCTTGTTCGCGCGGAAGAACGGGTAGGAGCGAGCGAACGGGTGCTTTGCATGAGGCATCCGTGACCGATGCTTGCGGCGCTTGCTTTTCGTTTCAGCGCACGCTACAATCCGATTCGACAGCAGCGCCCGCGCAACCGGGTGGTGCGGGTCAAGTGCTAAGCCGGGTTACTTGTCGAGGGCAGCCCGGCTTCTCCTTTTCTCCAACACCATTTGCCTAATTGCGTTTCCGGTTGTCATCCTGAGCGAGCGGAGCGAGTCGAAGGATCCCGCGCGGCGCCAGCCGGAGGCGCTTCGGCTGCCGCCGCGCGGGATCCTTCGACTCCGGCGGCTTTCGCCGCCTCCGCTCAGAATGACAACCTGGCCGGGTGCATGTCGATGCTGGTTTAACAGCGGGATGACAATCCGGGCTCGCTAATCCACCACGTTCTGCGGCTTGCCTTCCATGAATGCGCCCACGTTGGCGGCTACGGTGGCCAGCAGGCGTGCACGGGCCTCATGGGTGGCCCAGGCTATGTGGGGCGTCACCACGATGTTCTGGCCTTTAGCCTGCAACAGGGGGTTGTCGGGACGCATGGGCTCCGCCGACACGACGTCGGCGCCGAAGCCAGCCACCTTGCCCGAGCGCAGCGCGTCCACCACGGCCTGCTCGTCCACGAGCGTGCCGCGGGCCGTGTTCAGCAGGTACGCGCCGTCCTTCATCTTGGCCAAGGCCGTGGCGTTCATCATACGGTTCGTCTCGGGCGTTGCCGGCACGTGCAACGACACCACGTCCGCGGTGGCGAGGAGCTCGTCCAAGCTCACCTGCCGCACGCCGTCGCCTTCCAGCTCGGGCTTGGCCGAGCGGTTCTCGAACACCACGGGCATGTTGAAGGCGCGCGCGATGCGGCACACGGCTTGCCCGATGCTGCCCATGCCCACGATGCCGAACGTTTTGCCCGCAAGCTCCACGAGCGGCGTCTCCCAGAACGAGAAATCCTTGGCGCGCGTCCAGTCGCCGTCCATCACCAGGCGGGAGTGCTCGCCCACGTGCAGGCACAGCTCCAGCAGCAGCGCGAACGTCATCTGCGCCACGTCGGGCGTGGAGTAGGCGGGCACGTTCGACACGACCACGCCGGCGTCGCGCGCCGCATCGAGGTCCACCACGTTGTAGCCGGTGGACGTGAGCGCGATCATCTTGAGGCGCGGCGCCCAGGAAAGCGCTTCGGCGTCCCAGATCACCTTGCTGGACACGGCGATATCTGCTTCGGCCACTCGCGCCGCCAGCTGGTCGCGCGGCGTGCGGTCGTACACGGTGACGGTGCCGTAGCGCTCAAGCGCGTCCCAGCTCAGGTCGCCGGGGTTGTTCACGTATCCTTCGAGGATGACGATGTTCATGAGGAGCCTCCTGTTGCAGTCGGTGCAGAGAAGGCGATTCTAGCATGCACCCGGCGAACGGCTCGCGCTGCGGCGCGCGGTTGCCGATCCGGGGCGGTTTCGTCGGTTTTGGAATCGGGGGTCTTCGCAAGGCGAACCAACCCGAGCCCTGTCGACTGCGACTCCACAGAGGGCATGTCCCTATGGCAGAGATCGCATGTTATGAACGAAAAGAGCCGCAGCTAACTTTCAACGACCTGGGGTTTCTCCGGCAGACGGATGCTTGGAGGTCGAAAAATTGTTCATAACGTGCGATTTCTGCCATCGACTGCGAACTGCGCTGCCAAAGCGGCATCGACGTGGTCTTGGGCGACTCACTTGGCATGGGGGGGGGCGTCCGTTTCGTCGAAAGAGGCCATCAAAAAGGATCGGCCCGGCGAGAGGGGAGCTCGCCGGGCCACAAGGAGGGGGTGTGCGGTGTTCTTGGACACCGCTACTGCTTTGCAAGGGGTTACAAGCAGTGCAAGCTGAAAGGAGGGGAGCCTTTCGCTTGCAGGACCTATTATAAAAGTTGACCTTGAAGAACATATGGGCTGCACGTGCTCGTTTTGTCGACAAGAAGGGCTGAATATGACGATTCGGTAACGTCCCTCGTAGTCGGCCCCAAAAATCTCGGACGGGCGCAAGCATCGGCCAGGTGGGCGCTGTCGAAACCGGCATCGGTTGGGATGCGTCGTACCTTGCGCTGTGGGCGGCCGCTCGCTTCGCCCTTTCGACCCGATGTTTGGCAATCGGGACCGAAGGCGATCGTCGGGCTTTTATCAATCGCGTCGGTTTGCGAAGCGAGGTTGGCTCGGAAAAAGGATCGGCCCGGGGAGAGGGGAGCTCCACCGGGCCACAAGGAGGGGATGATGGCGCCTATTGGGCGCCACTTCTGCTTTTAAGGGGTTAAAGCAGATGCAAACTGAAAAGGAGGGGAGCCTTTCGTTTGCTGTCTCATAGTATAAAAGTTGACCTTGAAAAACATATGACGGAGGAGTGGCCGTTTTGTGAATTAGGGGGCGCGAATGTAACAATTATATGAACAACCTCGCCCTTCCGTCGACTTCGGGCAGCCGAGGTATGAAGCCGATGGGCGCGAAGCCGCTCCCGCGGGTGCGTTCCACGCCGTCGTTCCCATGTCGAGGGAGATTCGCGCGCGCGGAACGCGCGGCACCACGACGATGTCCGGGAACGATAAAGCACGGCAAGCAAGTCGCTCGTGGGTTCGGCGGTCAGATGCCCCTCGGGTTAGCGGTTCGTATCAAATAGATTACTAAACAACTCAGAGACCGCCCTTTGGCCTATAACCCCGATCTTGGGGGTTAAGGTGTGCGATGGATGCTGGAGAAAAGATCGGCCCGGGGAGAGGGGAGCTCCACCGGGCCACAAGGAGGGGATGATGCGGTGCTCTTGGACACCGCTACTGCTTTGTAAGGGGTACAAGCAGTGCAAACTAAAAGGAGGGGAGCCTTTCGCTTGCAGGGCCCATTATAGGGGCTCAGGTTGAAAAACGTATGGCGCAAGCGTGTTCGTCTTGTGCAGCGGCCGTGCATGGTCGGTGAATTGCACTCCCGCCCGGCAAGCCTGCCGCTCGCGGACGTACGGCCGCCGCTCGCGTGCCGGGGAAATTTCAGCTCGTGCGCGGATCCTTCGACTCCGGCGTTTCGATCGCTTGGCACCGAACGCGATCCGGCGCTTTTCGCCCTGCGGGCGGTCGACCGCCCCTCACGCCGTCGAACGGTCTGGGCGCGAGAATGCGAAGCGGGTCTTCTGTCGAAAGGTGCCGGATTTCGCTCCTTCGACCGTGCGCCGTGCGACGTTTTCGGTATCATGGACGGTGCCGAAGGAAAGGATCCCTCATGTCCGACATAGCGCTGCGCTTTCATAAAGACATGCTCGTGCTGTCTGCCCCCATCGCCGCCGTGCTCGCGCGCCAAGGCGTCGACGTGACGCGCGATCTGGAGTACCTGAACCTCATCGAGCCCGAGGCCGTGCGCGACGCGCTGCGCCTCGAATCCATCGCAGGCGCCCAGTGCATCGTCGCCAACACGGAGGGCATCGCCCCCGCGCGGCTGGCGCACCACGGCATGGAGGATCGCGCGGAAGAGCTGGCCCGCGCCGCGCTTGCGGCCGTGCAGGGGCTCAGGCCCCAGCATGTGCTGGCTGAGATTGGTCCGTGCGGGCTGCCCCTCGACGGCTCCAGCGCGGCGTCGCTCAACGAGAACCGCAGCCAGTACGCCCGCGCCGTTCGCGCGTTCGAAGGCGGGACGCTCGACGCCTTCCTGTTCGGTGGGTTCGCGAACCCCGTCGACCTCAAATGCGCGCTCATGGGCGCGCGTCAGGCGAGCGACCGGCCCGTGTTCGCGTCGGTCGACGTGGACGGCGACGGCCTCATGCCCGATGGGCGCACGACCATCGAAGAGGCGGCGTCGCTCATGGGCGAGTTCGGCGCCTCCGTGGCGGGCTTCTCCTCGGGCGCTCCGGTCGAGCAGGTTGCGGCGCTGGTCGAGCGCGTTTGCAGCACGGTCGATCTGCCCGTGCTCGTGCAGCTTCGCATCGCCGAGCGCGCTCCGAGGCAGGGTGCCCCCACGCCGGAGAACCCCTACTACTGCCCCGACGTCATGGTGGAGGCCGCCGCGCGTCTGCGTGCGGCGGGCGCGCAGTTCCTGCGTGCGGCGGGCGACGCCACGCCGGCCTACACCGGTGCGCTGGCGGCGGCCACCGACGGCTTCGACGTCGTCGCGCCTCGCGACGCTCAGCCGGTCGAGGAAGACGAGCCCGACTTCGCCGAGCTGTTGGCCGCCGCGCGCAGCAAATCGTTGTTCTCGTCGCGCGAGGAAGGGTAGGTCCCGCCATGCCCGCAACCGGATCGAACATCGAGCGCAGCCCGCACTACGGGGCGCTGCAGGACGTCGTGGACGGCCTGTTCGCCGGCGCCTCAGCCGACGATACGGTGCGCCGCCTGGACGTGGTGATAGCCGCGGAGGCTGCCGATCTGCCTTCCGACCTCATGGAGGTGGTCCAGCTGCTGCCGCCGGGCTCCTACACGCGGCAGCGTCTGTGCGACCAAGTGAACTCCTCCATAGGCGGCCACGCCTGGGGCCAAGTGTACGGCACGGTGGAGTAGCCTGTTCCGCGGAGGCCATGAAGGGGACAGTCCCCAATTGGGACATTCTTGGCTGCACGATATGTCCGCCTGGGATCGTCCCCCCCGTAGGGGCGCTCTCCAGAGCGCCCCTACGGGGGCTGTCCTTGTGGCGACCGTTTGTCTTCCGGCACACTTCCCCCCAACCTGTGAAATTCCTGTGACGGCCTTCGTGAATCACGAATGGAATCTAATTTGTAACAATTATCCCCCTTGTTTTCCGCGCCGCACCTCGGTACTATATGTCCACGCTAAAACGCGTCCCCACCACAACATGTTGTGGAAAAGGGGATAACAAGCGGTGGAAACTTTGGGTATAACTACAGCATAGCCACTGCTCGCAACCGAAAAACAACCAACGAAGACACGACTCAACACACGCAGAGAGGACTCGCAGCATGGTCACCACCATCATCAAGCGCGACGGGCGCACGGCGGAATTCAACGAGGGCAAGATCGCCGAGGCGGTGGAGCGGGCGTTCCAGGCATGCGGCGCCATGCAGGACCGCGCGGCCGCCGAGAGCATCGCGCAGCAGGTGGTGGAGAAGCTGGAGAGCGGCGCCATCGAGGGCGTGCCCACGGTCGAGGGCGTGCAGGACCTGGTGGAGGAGACGCTCATCGAGTCCGGTTTCGTGCAGACGGCCAAAGCCTACATCCTCTACCGCGCCGAGCGCAGCCGCTCGCGCGACGTGAACAGCCGCCTCATGCAAACGCTCAAGGACATCACGTTCTCGAAGGCGTCCGACTCCGACATGAAGCGCGAGAACGCCAACATCGACGCCGACACCGCCATGGGCACCATGCTCAAGTACGGCTCGGAGTCGGCCAAGCAGTTCTACGAGATGTGCGTCATCGAGCCGAAGTTCGCCCGCGCGCACCGCGAGGGCGACATCCACATCCACGATATGGACTTCTACACGCTCACCACCACGTGCTGCCAGATCGAGCTGAAGAAGCTGTTCAAGGGCGGCTTCTCCACAGGCCACGGCGTGCTGCGCGAGCCCAACGACATCGCCAGCTACGCGGCGCTCGCCTGCATCGCCATCCAGAGCAACCAGAACGACCAGCACGGCGGGCAGGCCATCTGCGACTTCGACTACGGTCTGGCCGAGGGCGTGAAGAAGACCTACCGTCGCCTGTACAAGAAGCACCTGGCCGAGGCGCTCGACCTGCTCACCGATATAGAAGACGCCCGCGCCTTCGCACAGGACGCCCTCGCGCGCGTCGAGGAGCGCACCGGCGTGTGGGCGTCGCTCGCCCTGGACGAGGGTTTCGGCTCCGCCCTGCGCGCCGAGCTGGCCGAGGCGGGCGTCGAGGATGCCGTGATCGACCGCGCGCTGGCCTACACCGCCAAGAACGCCACCGCCGACACCGACCGAACCACGTTCCAGGGCATGGAGGCGCTCGTCCACAACCTGAACACCATGCACTCGCGCGCCGGCGCGCAAACGCCGTTCAGCTCCATCAACTACGGCATGGACACGTCCCCCGAGGGCCGCATGGTGGTGAAGAACATGCTGCTGGCCACCGAGGAGGGCCTCGGCTCCGGCGAGACGCCCATCTTCCCCGTGCAGATCTTCCGCGTGAAGGAAGGCGTGAACTACAACCCCGGCGACCCGAACTACGACCTGTTCAAGCTGGCCATGCACTGCTCGGCGAAGCGCCTGTTCCCCAACTTCAGCTTCATCGACGCGCCGTTCAACGCGCAGTACTACAAGGGCACGCCCGAGACGGAGATCGCCTACATGGGCTGCCGCACGCGCGTCATGGGCAACGTGTACGATCCCGACCGCGAGATCGCACCCGGCCGTGGCAACCTGTCGTTCACGTCCATCAACCTGCCGCGATTGGCCATCCGCTCGAAGGGCGACCTCGACTTGTTCTTCGACCTGCTGGACGCGAAGCTGGCGCTGGTGGTGGGGCAGCTGGACGAGCGCTTCGAGATCCAGGCGCGCAAGAAGGTGTACAACGCGCCGTTCCTCATGGGGCAGGGCGTGTGGATCGACTCCGAGAAGCTGGCGCCCGGCGACGAGCAGCGCGAGGTGCTGAAGCACGGCACGCTGTCCGTGGGCTTCATCGGCTTGGCCGAGACGCTGGTGGCGCTCACGGGCAAGCACCACGGCGAGTCGCAGGCGTCGCAGAACCTGGGGCTCGAGATCATCGGCCACATGCGCGGCTACCTGGACAAACTCTCGCAGGAGCGGGGGTTGAACTACGGCCTCATCGCCACGCCGGCGGAGGGCCTGTCGGGCCGCTTCGTGCGCATGGACCGCGAGCGCTACGGCTCCATCCCCGGCATCACCGACCGCGACTACTACACGAACGGCTTCCACGTGCCGGTGTACTACGACATCAGCGCGTTCGACAAGATCGAGATCGAGGCGCCGTACCACGCGCTCACGAACGCGGGCCACATCTCCTATGTCGAGCTCGACGGCGATCCCACGGGCAACCTTGAGGCGTTCGAGGCCGTCATCCGCCACATGAAGGAGAGCGGCATCGGCTACGGCTCGGTGAACCACCCCGTCGACCGCGACCCGGTGTGCGGTTACAACGGCATCATCGGCGACGTGTGCCCCAAGTGCGGCCGCACGGAGGAGGAGCACGGCATGGCCTTCGAGCGCATCCGCCGCATCACCGGCTACCTGGTGGGCACCCTCGACCGCTTCAACGACGCCAAGCGCGCCGAAGAGGCCGACCGCGTGAAGCACCAGATGTAGTCCGGTTCCGCCGGCCTGCCGGCCGGCGGAACCCGCCGACGCTGCGAGGGGGTCTATGTTGTCATCCTGAGCGAGCGAAGCATTCGACAGCCCGGCGGGCTGTCGAACTCCCGAGCACGCGGAGCGGGCGCAGGGAGGCCCCGCGAAGCGGGGACGAAGGATCCCGTGCGGCGCCAGCCGCGGGGCTTACCGCTGGCGCCGCACGGGATCCTTCGACTACGCTCCCTTCGGTCGCTTCGCTCAGGATGACAACGTGCGCGTTGTCGCTTCGCGGCACCTCCCTGCGCTCGCTTCGCGTGCTCGGGAGTTCGACAGTCCACTGGACTGCCGAATGCTCAGGATGACAATGCTCTCGAAAGGTCCCTCTCATGACCCCACCCACCACCATACGTCTCTACGGTACGGCTCCGGACTCCATCGTCGATGGGCCGGGGCTGCGCTTCGCCGTGTTCGTGCAGGGGTGCACGCACGGCTGTCCCGGCTGCCACAATCCCGACAGCCAGCCGGCGTGCGGCGGCGAGGTGCGGGCGCTCGACGACCTCGTGGCCGAGATCGCGGCCAACGGCCTCGTGCAGGGCGTGACCGTCTCGGGCGGCGAGCCCTTCGAGCAGGCCGCCGCCTGCGCCGAGCTGGCGCGCCGCGTGCGCGGGCTCGGGCTGAACGTGTGGACGTACACGGGCTACCGCTACGAGGACCTGGCCGCGCTCGCAAACCGCGCGGCCGATGCCGGCGTCTCCGACGCAGCGTGCGATGCCGCGCACGACGCGGCCGCAGCCCCCACCCGTCTCTCGCTGCCCTCGGTGGATCCGGCCGGAGCGGCGGCCCTGCTCGCCGCCACCGACGTGCTGGTGGACGGCCCCTTCGTGCAGGCGCTCCATTCCTTCGAGCTGGCGTGGCGCGGCTCGTCCAACCAACGGTTGATTGACGTTCCCGCGACCCGCGCCACCGGGCGCGTCGTTTTATGGGACACTCACGAGGATTTCCCCGAAAAACCGGCTTCTTGGTAAAGGGGCGCACGCCATGCGATGTGCCCGCGCGCAACATGGTAGGATAGCGGCATGGAACAACTCGAGCACTACATCGACGGCATCGTGCGCATCGACTGGCTGACCACGGCCCTCTCGGCCGTTGTCATCTTGGCGGTCACGGCCGTCGTCGCGCGCCTCACCGTCCGCTTCATGCGCAAGATGCTGCACTTCAACGAGGAGAAGAACCTACCCTCCAGCTCCATCTTCGTGAACATCGCCCGCGGCGCCGTGTGGGTGCTGGGCGTGTGCATCATGCTGTCCACCTGCTTCAACGTGGACGTGAGCGCCGCCATCACCGCGCTCGGCATCGGCGGCATCGCCATCTCGCTCGGCTTCCAAGACACCATCGCCAACCTGATCGGCGGCCTGCAGGTCAGCCTGCTGCGCATCGTGAAGCCCGGCGACAACATCGAGGTGGGCTCGTCGTCCGGCGTGGTGAAGGACGTCACGTGGCGCCACACCACCATCAGGAACAGCAAAGGGGAAGAGGTCATCATCCCCAACTCCATCATCAACAAGACCGCGCTCACGCACCTGCCGCCCACGAACCAGGTGAGCCTGCCCATCGTGGTGGTCACGCCCGGTGAGCACCTGAACGACGTGGCCGCCGCCATCGAGCACGAGGCAGCCCGGGCGGCGGGCGAGGTGGCCAAGCTCACGAAAGAGCCGAAGCTGTCGTTCTCGGCCATCACCGACGGCGGCTACGTGGGCTCCATCACGTTCAAGGTGGCGGACAGCCGCACGAGCGCCCGCGCCGGCGATGCCGTGCTGCGGGCCGTCGCGCCGCTCACGCGGGCCGGTGCGCCCCAGACGGCCGAAAAGGTGCTCGAAGAGGCCGAGCGCGAAGCCCAAGAAGCGCACGCGGAGGCCGCCGCCAAGCCGAAGCCCAAGCCCAAAGCGAAGCCGAGCGGCAAGCAGGCCGCTTCCACGAGCCTGCGCAAGCGCATGGCGCGCATGTTCCACGCGAGCAAAGGGGGTCAGTCGTGAACGAGAGCCGACTCGAAGGTCCGGGACCGCTGCATCGATTGGACGGCGCGCTTTCCGCGTGCGGCTGGGCCACGCAGCTGGAGCTGTCATACGACCGCGCCCGCATCAAGGCGCCGCGCTGGCGCATCAAGGAATGGGATTACTACCTGGTGAACGACGGGGCCTACGCCGTGGCGCTCACGCTGGGCGACTTGGGCTACCTCGGGCTCGTCTCGGCGTCGGTCGTCGACTTCGAGCAGGCGGCCTTCAAGACCACGAGCGTCATCACGCCGTTTCCGCTCGGGCGCTTCCGCCTTCCCTCCACGTCGAAGGAGGGCGTGTCGAAGTTCGAGAACGGTCGCGTGGCGCTGCGCTTCGAGGCGGCAGACCGCGAGCGCCGCCTGCACGCGCAGTTCGCGAACTTCGACGGCAACGACGACCTCGTGTTCGACGCCGTGCTCTCCGACGAGCCGCAGGACACCATGGTTATCGCCACGCCGTGGGCGGAGGATCCGCTCGCGTTCTACTACAACCAGAAGATCGTGGCCATGCGCGCTCGCGGCAGCTTCAAGAAGGGGCTGCTCGTGCACGGGTTCGCTCCCGACGACTCGTTCGGCCTGCTCGATTGGGGGCGCGGCGTGTGGACGCGCGATAACACGTGGTACTGGGGCGTGGCACAGGGCTGGCAGGACGGGCGCGGCGGCTCGCAGCCGGGCTCGCACCGCTTCGGGCTGAACCTGGGCTACGGCTTCGGCGACACGTCGGCCGCCTCCGAGAACATGGCGTTCGTGGACGGCGTGGCGCACAAGCTGCATCGCGTGGATTTCGGCGTGCCCGAGAAGCCGGCCGCATCCGATGCGCGCAGCGTGGCCGACCGCTACGATTTGCTGGCGCCGTGGCACGTCACCGACGACGAGGGCCGCGTCGACCTCGCGTTCACGCCGCTGCTCGACCGGGTGGACTGCATCAACGCCCTTGTCGTGCGCACCGACCAGCACCAGGTGTTCGGCCGCTTCGACGGCACCGTCGTCCTCGACGACGGCACGCCCTTCCAGGTAGCGAACCTGCAAGGCTCCGCCGAAGTCGTGCACAACGTGTACTGACGCTTCGACAAGGGGCTGCCCCTTTCGGAGCGGGTAATTCCCGTAGGGGCGATCTCCAGATCGCTCGGCGCACAGGGCTCCCCACGGGAAAAACAATGCGGCGAGCGCACCGTGCGCTCGCCGCATGATCTCGATCTTCGCAAACCGCTCGCGCCGGGCGGGCAGCAGCCCGCCCCTACGGGGACAACCGTGCTCGTAGCGCGAAGGAGGCTCTACAGCCCTTCCGCCTCGAAGCGCTTCTTCAGCGCCTCCTGGTGGATGCTGTACTGCAGCGCCATCTCCTTGGCCACGCGGCCGCTCTTCACCAGGTCGAACAGGCTCTGGTCCATCGTGCGCATGCCCTCGGCCCCTCCGGCGGCCAGCACGCTGTCTATCTGGTGCGTCTTCTCCTCGCGGATGAGGTTGCGGATGGCCGTGTTCGTGACCATGATCTCGAAGGCGGGCACCACGCCGCCGTCCACCGTGGGCACGAGCTGCTGGGATACGATGGCCTCCAGCACCATGGACAGCTGCATGCGGATCTGGCGCTGCTGGGAGGCGGGGAAGGCGTCGATGATGCGGTCGACCGTGCCGGCCGCACCCGTGGTGTGCAGCGTGCTGAACAGCAGCTGCGCCATCTCGGCGGCGGTGACAGCCGTGCCGATGGTGTCGTAATCGCGCATCTCGCCCAACAGGATCACGTCGGGGCTCTCGCACATGGCCGAGCGCAGCGCCTCGCCGTACGTGGCGATGTCGGTGGGCACCTCGCGCTGCGTGACGATGCAGCTGCCGTGCCGGTGCACGTACTCGATGGGGTCCTCCATGGTGATGATGTGCCCCGAACGCTCGTGGTTCAGCTTGTCGATGATGCAGGCCAGCGTGGTGGACTTGCCCGCGCCCGCCGGGCCCGTGACCAGCACCAGGCCCTTCTGCAGCTTGGCCAGGCGCAGCACCTCGTCGGGGATGTGGAAGTCGGCCGGGTTCGGCAGGCCGAACGGAATAACGCGGATGACGGCGCCGAACGACCCGCGCTGGCGGAACACGTTCGCGCGGAAGCGCCCGATGCCCGAGATGGCGAACGAGAAGTCGTCGTCGTGGTTGCCGTTGTCCACGAAACGCTGCATGTCGCGGCCGCTCACCTCGTAGATGGCGCGCACGAACGTCTCGGTGTCGTCGGGCATGAGCGGTGCCGAGTCCAGGCGGATCTGCCGTCCGCTCACCTCGTAGGACAGCGGCAGGCCCGCAATGATGAAGATGTCGGACGCCTTCGCATCGACCATCTCCCGCAGCAGCTCTTCAAGTTTCATCTCATCGCTCCTATCGTGTTTGCGCAGCGCCCGACCACAGCGTTTCGCCTGCGCCGTTCTCCGTCCACAGCGTCGTTGCCTTCCAAGCCTTCACCACGTACGTCGCGTCGGCCTGTATGTCCAGCTCGACGGCGAGCGTGCGCCCGCTGTCGGCAGTGAATTCCGCGCGCACCGTCGCCCCGTCGCGCTCCGAGTTCGCCGGCAGCACCTTGTCGACGGCCGCGAGCGCCGCGTTCAAGCCGCCGCCCGCCGCGCACACGGGCGCGAGCGCCGCGTCCACGTCGGCCGTGAACTCCTGGGCGGCCCGCTCGTTGGCGTAGGTGTCGGCGGTGAAGTCCGCCTGCCGCTCGGCGGCCGCGTACGTGGCCTGCGCCGTCGTCACCGAAAGCACGGCCATGACGGCCAGGCACAAGATGATGACGAGGGCGAACAGGCTGATGGGGCCTATGCGCACCGATCCTCGACCGCGCGTGCTCATGCTCCGTCGCCTCCTTCGGCCGCGGCGCCGGTCGGCGAAGCCGAAGCCGCGCCCGCGCTACCGCCGCCCGCCGCCTTCGCCCCGCTCACGTAGCGGGCCGACTCCAGCCGGTACACCTCGGCGCCGTCGCAGGTCACCACGATGTCGGCGCGATACATCGTGCCGCCCTGCGTTCGCTCGGGCGTCACCTCGCACGTCACGACGTAGGCGCCCTCGGCGCCGGCCGCCTGGGCCAGCTCGTTGCCCGCATCGTCGAACGCGGTGCTCGTCGACCCCGCCTGCGGCGTTGCGGCGAACTCCTCCGCCGCGTTCGACGCCAGCAGCACGGCTTGCGTCAGCTGGCGCTCTTCCGCGCCGCGGACGTGCGCCGCGCCGAACAGCTGCATGAACACCGCGAGCGCGAACGCCAGAAACGCCAGCAGCACGAGGGCCTCCACCACGAACGCCGTTCCGTGCCAGGTGGTGTCGGTGCCTCTGCGGGCTGCGAGCAGGGTTTCCGTGCGCTTCTTCGCCATGCTAGGCACCTCCCCTCACGCTGCGCAGCGCCACTTGCACGCTGCCGTCGTCCGTCTCCACGGTGAGCAGCCCGTTCTCGTACGAGAACGCGAAGCGCTGCGACGCCACGATGGGGGAGGCCTTCTCCGGCGTGTAGGCCGCGTCGGCCAGCGCGTACTCTTCCACGATGGATCCCTGATAGGCGTAGATGCGCGTTTCGAACGTGCCGTTGTCCAGGCGCTCGGTCAGCACGAGCGAGCGGCCCTCGGGGCCCTGGCCCGCGCCCACCGCGTCCACGGCGTCGGCCGCGCGCACGCTGTTCGCGATGAGGCCCGTGGCGAGCCGCGACGTGTCGGCCTGCTCGCGCACGTCGACGAGCGCGCGGTACAACCCCGTGCCCGCCGTGATGGCTATGAGCAGCGCCACGATGAACAGGGCGAACAGCAGCACGGTGAACAGCCGGCCGAAGTTCTGGCCGCCTTCGTCGCGCTGGGCGACCCCTCTGCTCGTCAAAGCTTCCATAACGGAATCCTCGTCCTGCCCGGAAGGGCGCTCGCCCGTCATCGCGGCACCACCACGACGCTCGGCATGATGTTCTCGGCGAACACCTCGTAGGTGATCACGTAGTCGCTGCGGTTCACCCGCAGGCCGTACTCGTTTTCCAGGTGCTCGAGCGAGGAGGGGTAGGAGCCCTCTATGGCGCAGCACTGCTTCGCGCTGTCCAAGATGGCGTTGCGCACGGACACGGCGCCCTGCTCGCGCAGGTTCTGGTTGACGGCCCCCGCCGCGAACCAGCCGCCCACGACGAGCGCGATCGCCAGCACGAGCACGACGAGCTTCGTGCCGTGCCTGCGCTTACGTTGTTCTGTCGAACGCTCGTGGTACATGCGCTCCGCCTTAGCCTATCGATCCCATGATGCCGATGAGCGGCAGCATGACCGACACGAGCGTGGCCCCCACGGCCACGGTGAGGAACGCGGCCAGCGCCGGCTCCACGCCGTCGACCAGGCGGTCCATCTTCACGATGGCGTCGTCGAAGAACGTGAGCGACAGCCGTCCCAGCACGTCCTCCACGCTGCCCGAGCGAGCGCCGATGGTGAGCATGCGCGCGTACACGGGCTCGAACACGCCGCTGTCGGACACGGCCTGCGCCAGGCTCTTCGGCGCCGACAGGTCGAGCATGGCCTCGCGTGCTCCTTCGAGCTGACGCTTGAGGGAGCGGTGGTCCACCATGGACACGGCCTCCTTCATGGCCGTGTCGGTGTCGATGCCCGAGGCCACGTAGGTGGCCAGCGCCGACGTGAAGCGGCTCAGGGCCAGTTGGTACATGGTGTTGCGCGTGAACGGCAGCTTCTCGGCCAGGCGCATCATGCTGCGGCGCCCGCCCTCGCTGCGCATGGCCACGGCCATGACGAGCACGAGCACCGTGCACACGAGCGTGATGGCCAGGGCCACCCAGCCGATGCCGATGGACGCGCCCACCGTGTTGAACGACCCGGCCGCCAGGCTGCCCGACAGGCTCTCGTACACGTTCACGAACACGGGCAGGATCACGGCCACGGTGAAGGCCAGGATAACCGACATGACGCACAGCAGGGCAGCGGGGTAGACGATGCTCGAGCGCATCTTCGCGAACAGGCGGCCCTCCTCGTCGTAGTACACGGCCAGCGTGCGCAGCGTGGGCTCGAGGCGTCCCGACACCTCGCCCACGCCCACCATGTCCACCATGTGGCGCGGGAAACAGCCCGAGTCCTCGAGCGCGCTCGCCAACGTCTCGCCGCCGATGAGCCGCGCGTACACGGCGTCGCAGGCCCGCTTGAACGCGCCGTCCTCCATGTTGTCGCCCAGCAGGCTCACCGCTTCGTCGGTTTGGATGCCGGCGGCCAGCATGATGGCGACGCTTTCGCAGAACGCGCTTACGGCGCTGCTCTCGAGCACGGTAGTGGCCATTCTCATTCGCTCCTTGTCCGTTTTAGCGCTTTCTCATATCGTCTTCGATCCGCACTCAGTACGTGTACCGATCAGTGTATTCCTTTGCGTCGCCCACGTACTTCTCCGAGGCCCCGGCGGCGGCGAATGTCAGGTCGATGCGCGTCCACGTGTCGGCCTCGACGCTAACTTGGACGCTTTTCCAGCTTCCATCAAGATATACCAAATTCCACGCATGGTAAATATTATCTGGGGAAACGTACCCGGTGATGATCTTCGTGGGAATTCCTTGACTGCGCAGCATGGCGGCGCCCAGGCTCACGTAGTCGAAGCAGATGCCGGTTCCCTCGGCCATAGTGGCGTCCGGGCTGGGCACATAGCCCGTCGCGTCGGCCAGCCGTTCGGCCTTCGCGGTGTCGTAGGTTATGTTCTGGGAGATCCACGTGTATATGTTGCGCAACACGTCGCCTTCGTTCTGGGCGTCGGCGGAAAGCTCGTTGGCCTTCGCCACGCACACGCTGTCCGCGTCGTAGTCGCAGTAGACGTTGGGGCGCAGGAACGGCTCGAACTCGCTGTCGAGGGTCACGTCGATGGACACGCTGTTGATGGGCACGTAGCTGTTGCCGCTCGTGTTCTGCATGACCTCCACGTCGTAGGAGCCGTCGCCCAAGGTGAGGGGCGCCGCGATGGGCGTGCCGTCGCTGGGCAGGTCGTAGTTGCGCTTCACGTCGTCTTTGACGATCAGGAGCTTCATGCGGCTGGTGTTCTGGGCCGAAGCCGTCACGTAGCCGAGCGACGCGTTCGAGACGTCTATCAGGCTGTCGTGGTCGGCCACGGCGGCGTCGGCGTTGAAGGGGGACGTGGCCAGGGGCGGCCGCTCGAAGGCGGGACCGCTTGTGGAGCCGCTCGCGGAGGCGCCGGTGTCGCCGGATGCCGTGCCGCCATCCGATCCGCCGCACCCTGCGAGTGCGATCAGCGCAAGGGCCAGCGCGGCCGCGAGCGCGACGGCAGAGGCGCGGCGCGCGGCCGTCGCCAGACGGGCTCTGCGTGCGCCGAAGCGTTCCACGGACGGTCCTTCTGTCGGGTTCTGTCGAGGCGCCGCCCTGCGGGCGGGCCGTCGGCTTTCGCTCATTATAGCGTGTCCAAAACCATGTCCCTTTGCGCGTTTCGCACGTCCACAATGTCATCCCGAGTCGGCGGGGCGGGTTCCTCCCCGCGTCGCTCGAAGCGGGGAGGGAGGGCCCCTCCCTGGGCTGTCCCGGCGGGCGCTTTCTGCCCCGTGTCCTCCGAACGGGGGCCGAAAGCCGCATCGGAGGGACTTCCTCGCTTTCTGCGAAGGCGAGCGGGGAAATTCGCGGCGCAACGAACGGATGCTTTTCCGGCACGAACGAGCGGGCGAACCGGTGCTCGACCGATTGGCATTCAACTTTTAGGTTGAAAGAAAAAAGCAACGTTGACATGGCCTTCACGATTGCCATGCAGCCTTTCAGCACTTATGGAAAATCAAGTGAAAACAAGGTAAAACAGTCGATTGAGCAACCCCGGTCATTCGAAATGCGACTGTGATTGTGTTAAAATACAAATTGGATTGGGCCCTTTTCTATTGCAGGGCTCGACCTACCACGTCAAGAACGCACGCCAGCATGTCAGAAAACGTATGAGCGAATCTAATGCAAGTGACCTCCAAGAAGGGCGGGCGTCGCCATATAGGCGCACCCACAAGGATTCGGTGATACGTATGAGCATGTTTGAGAAACTTTGCGACGCGAAGAACACGTTTGAGGGCAAGGCGCTGGCCGTCTTCATGGCCGTGGTGATGGCGTTCTCCCTGAGCAACCTCACGTCGTTCGCGAACGCGACGGAGGGGGACGCTTCGTCCGAGACCCCCGCGGCGCAGGACGCGTCGAACGACGCCGCCGGCAACGAGGCTGCCGAATCCACTCAAGCGGGCGACCCCGAGACGGCCGCGCCGGCCGAGGAGCCGGCCGCACCCGTCCAAGGCGAGACGACCGCGCCCTCCGTCCAGTCGCCCGCGCCCTCGACCGACCTGCCCACCGCCGAGCCCGGCGTGGCCGTCGTCGGCCTGGACTTCGAGCACGCGTACATCAAGTACCTGGACCAGGACCTCAAAGCGCCCCTCGCGTCCTTCAACGCGCCTTTGAACAAGGAGCTGGCGTTCACCGCTCATGCCGACACGGGCTATGAAATCGACAAGGTGAAGACCGTCGTCAACGGTGCCGAGACCGAGCTGGCCGCCGACGAACAGACCGGTGAGTACAAGGTCCCCGCCGACCTCGTGACCAGCAACCTCACCATCAAAGTGGAAGCCAAGGCCGCGGAATCCGAATCCCCCGCGCCCGAGGACTCCTCCGCCACCCCCATAACCTCCGACACGAAGATCGAGGCCGGAGAGGACGCTGCAAGCAACGATGTCGAAAACGCCGTCGAGGACGAGGACGTCGTCAAGGTCGAGGCCGACGTGAGCAATCCCGCGTTCGAGGGCTACGCCACCGCCGGCAACGTGCTCGTGAAGGTCACCGCCGCCGCGGGCGTGCTGCCCGAGGGCGCGACGGTGCAGGCCGCTCCGGTCGAGCGCCAGGATGTCGTCGATGCCGTGGCCGAGAAGGTGGAGAACCAGGGCAAGACCCTCGAGAGCGCCACGGCCATCGATGTGACCCTGCTCGACAAGGATGG
This sequence comes from Gordonibacter massiliensis (ex Traore et al. 2017), assembly GCF_019731765.1. NCBI lineage: Bacteria > Bacillati > Actinomycetota > Coriobacteriia > Eggerthellales > Eggerthellaceae > Gordonibacter > Gordonibacter massiliensis (ex Traore et al. 2017). The sequence continues at coordinate 913,501 of NZ_JAASIO010000001.1, forward strand.
CAACGAGATCCAGCCCAACGGTGCCGTGAACGTGTGCTTCTTCGACGTTGGCGTCGAAGGCGAAGAGGTCGGCGTCTACCGCGTCTCCGACGATGCCGCGACGGTCGAGACCGTCGGCGCGCGCCAAGCCGACGCCTCCGTGCAGAGCTTCGACGTCGACCACTTCACCATCTACGTGATCGCCGGTTCCGAAGGCGAGCAGACTGTCGAGAAGGCCGGGTCGTTCAAGACTATCTTGCAGGGCGAAACCATCAAGCTGACGAGCAAGAACGACGACGGCACCGAGTACTACGAGACCGGAGACCATGCGTGGACGGTGCTGTCCGGCGGCGAGGATGTGGCCGAAATCGCGGGTACCCGCGATGCAACCTTGGAAGTGAAGGGCATGGGCCTGGGCACCATGACGCTGGCTCATTCGTTCAAGTACCGCACGGAGGCAGGCGGCAAGCTCGTGTCCGCCGTGGAGTCCGTTCAGGTGACGGTTATCGGCGGCCTCCCAGTTGACGTCGAGTTCCTGGATTCGGCGAACCAGGTTGTCAGCACGGACCAAGCGAACATCGAGCCGGGGATGCTCGAAAGCCATGCTCCCGAGTATTCCGACTACGCGTTCCTGCGCGCCGTCGTGCGCGACGGCTCGGAGGACACGCCCATCACCAGCGCCGAAGGGCGCAGCGAAGGCGTCTATTACGCGGTAGAAGGCGATTTGAGCCAAGGCGTGGGCTTGCGGCTGGGCGAAAGCGAGAAGATCGTGCTCCAGTACCGTGCGCTGGGCAACGACGTGGTAGTGAAGTACACGACGTCCGGTGCCGACAACGTGGAGGGTAACGAAGTCGTGGGCTTCCCCTCGACGGCGACACGTGGCGGCGATTTCTCCTTCCGCGTCGACACGGCCCGCGGCTACAAGAGCGTGGTCACGCTTGGCGGTGTCGCGCTCGAGCCGTCCGGGAGCACGTACACGGTGACCAACGCGGCTGCCGGCATGGTGGTCGATGTTGATTTCAAGGCGCTCGAGACGGTCACGTTCGACCCCGGGGTGTTTTGCGATACCGGCTACAAATATCTTTACAACTCCCCCTCTAATCCGCGCTTCAACGGTGCGAATCTGAATTCCCAGACGCGTTCTATAGGCTCCGAAGGTGCGGAGTTCAATTTCAGCTTCGAAACATCTAGCAGGGGCGGCGTTACGTGGCAGATCGACTCGTTTAACATCAACGGCGTGTATTTGAGCATTCCTCATCGCGATAGGATGGAAACGTCGGAGAAGACGACGCTCTATTCAGATGGAACGGGTGCCTGCGTCGCTACGCTCTCAGTGACGAGCTACGGTACCGTCAACTACTACAACCTGAAAATCACGGGGGCCAAAGAGGATTTGCGCATCGAGGCCGCCAACTTGAACAACGTGACATGGACCGAAGTTGTCCCCTTCGCCACCGAGGGCATCGATTTTTACACGAAGAGCCCCCATGAGGGAAGCACGGGTTTGAACGAGCCGTACGCCACCTCCGGTGGCGGGCGCCCCTCCTTCGAATTCGGCCTGAAAGAGGGCTATGAGAATCTGAACGTGGAGATGCTGGCGTTCAAGTCCGACAGTTCGGCGGTCTCCATTTCGGACTTTGAGCTTCCGACGTATTCTGGAGGCCGAACAACTGTCTCAACCGGTGGTTGGTGGTGGGAATCCGCCGAGCTCGCTACTATTGAGAATCTCGGTGAGGGCCGATATCTTATCAGCTATAATGACTCCTCTTGGTTCGGGAGCAGCGGCGTGACGCTCCAGTTCCTCAAGCTGTCGTGCGAGCGCAAGACCTACGGCGTCACCTACAGCGCCGGCGAAGGATCCGGGAGCATCGTGGATAGCGCCTCCTACGATGTTGTGGACAACAACATCGCGGTGGTGACGAACGCTTCGCCCACGGCTCCTGAAGGCAAGTTCTTCTATGGTTGGAAGCTCGATGGCGACGCGTCCGGCAAGGTTTACTACGCAGGCGACAAGGTCGATTTCAGCGACCAGGCCGTCCAAGGCCTTTTGAAGGGCGACGGCACTATCGGCTTTACCGCCCAATACGCATCCGATCTCGCCGCCGGCGAGTCGGTGCCGGTCGAGGTGGAAGTGTACCTGCAGAACGATAGCGGTGCTTTCGATCTCGATACGGGCAAGTCCTTCACCGTCAAGGGCATCATGGGGAAGAGCCTCTCTTATCTGAACGTGCCCACGTACGACGGCTACGTGTTTATCGATGCCAAATCCAACACAACGGTGTCGGTCGACGGCAAAAACAAGATCGCGCTGTACTACGGCAAGGCTTTCTCCGGACAAGTCACGTTGGACGATTGGACGTACGGCGACAATCCCAAGGCTGAGCATTCCTTCGTTCTGGGCGGCGATTACGCGCAGCCTACCTATTGCTACAAAGCCGCAGACGCCTCGGACGATTCGTACACGAGCGAGAAACCGACCGATGTCGGCGCTTACGTGGTGAAGGCTGTCTGGGCCGCTACCGACAACTGCCCCGAGATCTTCGCGACTGACGACTTCTCCATCGGCAAACGTGCGGTCTCGCTCACCGGCGAGTCCGCCGAGAAGGTCTACACCGGCCAGAGCCAGACCATCACCGGCATCACCTCCGAGGGCCTGCTGCCCGGCCACTACGTCGAGGGCCTGACCTACGCCGCCACCGGCACCAACGTTGGCGACTACGACGGCGCCTTCGCCGGCGCCCCGGTCATCAAGGACGCCGACGGCGCCGACGTCGCCGCCAACTACAACGTGACCACGACCCCGGGCAAGCTGACCATCACCGCCTCCGAGATC
>NZ_JAASIO010000001.1:916409-936905 GCF_019731765.1 Gordonibacter massiliensis (ex Traore et al. 2017)
CAAGACCGTCCAGGTGCGCGCCTCGGTCGAGGGCACCTACACCGGCTACGTCTCCGGCACCCAGTCCCTCGCCGTCACCGCCCGCCCGCTGGACATCGTCGGCGGCGGCTGGAGCGTCGAGCAGCCCTACACCGGCTCCGAGTACGCCACCGACGCCTTCGAGGTCGAGCAGGCCAACGCCGCCAACGACTCCGGCCTGGTGGCCGGCCAGAAGGTCGAGGGCCTCAGCTACTCGCTCAGGGGCACCGCGGTCAACACCTACACCGGCGAGTTCTCCGGCACGCCGGCCGTCATGGCCGACGGCGCCGACGTCGCCGCCAACTACAACGTGACCACGACCCCGGGCAAGCTGACCATCACCGCCTCCGAGATCGCCGGCAAGGTGCACCTCACCACCGCCGACGCCTCCAAGGTCTACGACGGCCAGCCCCTGGCCGCCGGCACCGCCACGGCCGTCGACGACAACGGCAACCCCGTCAAGGTCGAGTACAGCGCCAACGGCGCCGACTGGACCGAGAACGCCTCCGACGTGACGGCCACCGCCGTGGCCGACTCCAAGACCGTCCAGGTGCGCGCCTCGGTCGAGGGCACCTACACCGGCTACGTCTCCGGCACCCAGTCCCTCGCCGTCACCCCTGCACCTGCAATTATTACCGTTAACAGCGACACCAAGGTTTACAACGCTCCTGACCCGACCTTCTCTGGCACGGTGTCCGGGCTGGTTGCCAACAGCGACCTGGGTGAGATAACCTACGGGCGTCTCGCAGCCGACGCAAACAAGGAGAACGTGGGCGACGACATCACGTTGACCGCTTCTTACACGGACAACGGCAACTACGACGTATCCGTGACGAACGGCAAGCTGACCATCACGCCTTCCGACGCGAACGCCATCGTCGCCACGGGCGTCACCAAGACCTACGACGGCCAGGTTGCGTCCATCGTCGCGAACGCTGCTCAGCCCAATTCCACCATCGAGTACTCTGTCGACGGGCAGAACTGGACAACCAACAACCCGACGTTCACTGACGTGGGAACCTACACTGTGCAGGCGAGGGCGATAAACCCGAACTTCGCGCAGGTGTTCGCTTCCGCCGACGTGGTCGTTAGCCCCGCCACCATCACGGTTACGGCCAACAACCAGACGAAGGTTGCCGGCACGGCCGATCCTGAGCTGACGTACGCCTTCTCTGGCGTGGTGAACAACGAGGTCGCACGCTTCATGGGCGGCTTGCAGCGCGAGGCGGGCGAGGACGTGGGCTCCTACGCCATCAACCAAGGCGACCTTGCTCTGGTCGACAACGGAGACTTCCGCGCGTCCAACTACATGCTTGAGTTCGTTCCCGGCACGCTTACCGTCACGGCTGCGCTCGTTCCGCTGACGCCGCCGCCTGCGCCGACGCCCGAACCGACGCCGACAACGCCGATAGGCACGGTTCCTGAGGGTCCGCTGGAACCGGCCTTGACCCCCATCGTCCAGGCTCTCGAAGACGCGGTCACGCCGCTCGCCGGTCCGCAGGAAGAGACGATCTCCGATAACGACAACCCACTCGCGGGCTACGACCGGGTGAACTGCTGGGTGCACTACTACCTCATCCTGGGCATCATCGTCACCGTGATCTACGGCGGAGGCGTGCTCGTGCGGCGCATCAACTTCACGCGCAAGCTCAAGGGCTACGAGGACGACGTGCTCGGCGTGGAAGACGAGACCGCAACCGCAACGGCCGCCGCGCCCATGGCGACGGAAGGCAAGGAGGCCTAGCATGAAGAAGAGCAACTGGATCATCCTGGCGGTCCTGGCCGTCGCCGCGGGCTTCTTCCTGTGGCTGTGGTACTACCTGGGCTTCAACTTCGTCGACGACCCGTTCGACCTGGTGCTCGCCATCGTGTGGTGGGCCGTGGTCGTGGTCCTGGTCATAGGGATCCATACGGCGGAGAAAAAGCGCCAACAGCGCGTGCGCACGGTGTTCGTGGGCGACGGTGCCGTCTTCAACAGCGAGAAGGGCCTCATGAGCTTCGAGGGCGCCAAGCCCGTGCGGGACGTCGTCGCCTCCATCCTGGAGAACCTGAAGTACGACTTCACCCGGGAGGACCTTCCCGAGCGGGACGAGTTCGATGCGAAGTATTTCATTCGCACCAAGGAGTTCGACGTGGAGAAGAAGGACGAGACCCAGGCGGAAGAAGCCCCGCTGCCGGCCGATCCCGCCCAGCCGGTCGATTCCGTCGACGCCTCCGAGCCCAAGAAATGGACGGGCGAGGTCGTGGTGGTGGAGACGAAGGAGGAGCGGCCCTTCGACACTCCCGAGGAGCTCGCAGCCATCTTAGCCTCGCTCGACCAGAAGGCGGCCTAGCACTACGAAGCATCGAACGCACAGCACTACGACAAACAAGCGGCCCTCCCGAGAAACCTCGGGAGGGCCGCTTCGCTTCGCGCAGCCGATATGACGGTGCGGGCGCTAGTCGTCGACGCCGATGATGACCGACGACGCCTTGACGATAGCGTAGGCCTCTTTGCCCACTTCCAACTCGAGTTCCTTGAGCGACCCCATGGATATCGTCGACGTGATGAGCTGCCCGCCTTCCAGCTCCATGATCACGATGGCGTTGACGGCTCCCGGATGAATGGCCGTGACGGTTCCCTTCAGCGTATTGCGTGCGGAAAGCTTCATTGAATCAATGCACCCCTTTCGGTGTACCCCTTGGTCTACCTCGTCCTCTCTATTGTAGCGCCCCTTTTCCTATCGCAAGGCCAGAACCGCCACAAGGTGGCGTTTCCCAGCGCCTTCTCGAGACTTTACCAAGATTTGACCGGTCTTAGACAGTCGCTTGATACGCGGTCTTCATCATGGATAGGGCAGTGCGCTTCGCCTTCGGCGGCAGCGCGCAAAGCAGATATATATGCGCCTGCAGGGCGCCAAGGAAAGGAAGAGCATGAAGAAGCGTTTGGTTATGGTTGCGATGGGGGCCTTGCTCGCGCTGGGCCTGTTCGGCATCGTGGGCTGCTCGGGCGGAAACGGCGGCGACGGCGGATCCTCCTCTAACGGCGATGCGGCGAAAGCCACGTCTCCGTCCGGCGAGGTTTCTGTTTACTCGCGCGAGGACGGCTCCGGCACGCGCGGCGCGTTCATCGAGCTGTTCGGCATCGAGGAGAAGGACGCGAACGGCGAGAAGGTCGACATGACCACTCCTACGGCCGCCATCACGAACTCCACGTCGGTCATGATGACGTCGGTGGCCGGCGACGCGAACGGCATCGGCTACATCTCGCTCGGCTCGCTGAACGACACGGTGAAGGCCGTGAAGATCGACGGTGCCGAGGCGACCACCGCCAACGTGAAGAGCGGCGACTACAAGATCGCCCGCCCGTTCAACATCGTGACGAAGGACGGCCTGTCCGACGTGGCCCAGGACTTCGTTGACTTCATCATGAGCGCTGACGGCCAGAAGGTCGTTGGCGACGAGAAGTACATCCCGGTCGACGAGTCCGCCAAGGCTTACACCGCCTCCGGCAAGTCCGGCAAGGTCGTCATCGCCGGCTCCTCTTCCGTGACCCCCGTCATGGAGAAGCTGGCCGAGGCCTACAAGGCCCTCAACCCCAACGTCACCATCGAGGTGAACCAGTCCGACTCTACCACCGGCGTGAACATGGCCACGGAGGGCACCTGCGACATCGGCATGGCCTCCCGCGAGCTGAAGGACTCCGAGAAGTCCAGCGTGAAGGCCACGGTCATCGCCCAGGACGGCATCGCCGTTGTCGTGAACAAGGACGCTTCCGTCGACGAGCTCACCTCCGACCAGGTGAAGGCCATCTACACCGGCGAAGTGACCACCTGGGAAGAGGCGCTGGCCTAATCGAGTTCCGCCGTTCTGGCGAACGGCGGACTGCTCGACGCTGCGAGGCGACGATGCACCCCGCCTCGCCCCTTTTTCGCTTGCCCTCACGTGCGAAGCACGCTCGGCCGCGAAACGGGGCGATTCGGGGCACCTCGCCGCCTCTCGCTGACATTGCCAGACCAAGGAGTTTTGAATGTCTCAACTTCACATCAAAGAAGGCATAGCGAGGGCGCTGTTTGTTGCCGCCGCGGGGATATCGATCCTCGCGGTGGCTCTCATCTGCGTCTTCCTTTTCGCGAACGGCGTGCCGGCCATCGCGGAAATCGGCCTTCCCGAGTTCCTCTTCGGCACCACGTGGCGCCCCGCCAACGACATCTACGGCATCTTCCCCATGATCGTGGGCAGCATCTACGTCACCGCGGGGGCCATCGTCGTGGGCGTGCCCACCGGGCTTCTGTGCGCCATCTTCCTGTCGCGGTTCGCCAGCGGCAAGGTGGCGGCGTTCCTCAAGCCGGGCGTCGAGCTTTTGGCGGGCATCCCCTCGGTCGTCTACGGCTTCTTCGGCCTCGTGATCATCGTGCCGTTCATCCGCGACACCATGCCCGGACGCGGCTTGTCGCTGTTGGCCGCCGCCGTGCTGCTGGGCATCATGATCCTGCCCACCATCATCACTGTGGCCCAGAGCGCGCTGGACGCCGTGCCCAAGAAATACTACGAGGGCGCGCTGGCGCTGGGCGCCGACCACGAGCGCTCGGTGTTCCGCGTGGTCGTGCCCGCCGCCGTCTCCGGCATCATGGCCGGCATCGTGCTGGGCGTGGGCCGCGCCATCGGCGAGACCATGGCCGTCATCATGGTGGCCGGCAACCAGCCCATCATCCCCGAGAGCATCTTCGCGGGCGTGCGCACCATGACCGCCAACATCGTGCTGGAGATGGGATACGCGGCCGACCTGCATCGTGGCGCGCTCGTGGCCACCGGCGTGGTGCTGTTCGTGTTCATCCTGCTCATCACCATGCTGTTCAACGCCATCAAGAAGCGGGGTGAGCTGAAGTAATGAGCGCGAAACTCACGATAGCCTTCGAGAGCGCCGGAGCCCCGGCGACCGTCCCCGGCTCGGGTGACCGCATCGACTTGCTGTTCGCGGAGGTGGAGGAGCGCCACCGGAAGCGCCGCCGCGTCGTGTCGGCGCTGCTGCGCTCGGTGGTGTACCTGGGCGCGCTGCTCACCACGGTGGTGCTGCTGTTCCTGGTGGGCTACATCCTGGTCAACGGCGTGCCCTACCTCACGCCCTCCCTGTTCGAGTGGGAGTACAACTCCACGAACGTCTCGCTCATGCCCGCGCTGGTGAACACGCTCATCATGGCGGCGCTCTCGCTGGCCATGGCGGTGCCCGTCGGCGTGGGGTCGGCCATCTACCTGGTGGAGTACGCCAAGCGCGGCAGCCGGTTCGTGGCCGTCGTTCGCACCACCACCGAGACGCTGCAGGGCATCCCCTCCATCATCTACGGCCTGTTCGGCATGCTGTTCTTCGTGACGGCCCTGCACTGGAACCTGTCGCTTCTGGCGGGCGCCTGCACGCTGGCCATCATGGTGCTGCCGGTGGTCATGCGCACCACCGAGGAGGCGCTGCTGGCCGTGCCGGATTCCTACCGCGAGGGCGGCTTCGGCCTGGGCGCCGGGCGTTTGCGCACGGTGTTCCGCTGCGTGCTGCCCTCGGCCGTTCCCGGCATCCTGGGCGGCGTGATCCTGGCGCTCGGGCGCTGCGTGGGCGAGGTGGCCGCGCTCATCTTCACGGCCGGTTCCATCGCTCAGATCCCGAACTTCGTCGGCGAGGGCCTTGGGGCGCTGTTCGACTCCACCCGCACGCTGGCCGTGCACATGTACACGCTTGCCAGCGAGGGTCTGCACATCAACGAAACGTACGCGACGGCGGTGGTGCTGCTGGTCATGGTGGTTCTGCTGAACCTGCTGGCCACGTTCGCCGCGAAGAAGATGAACAAGGGAGGCTCCGATGCCTAACGCAACGCTTGAGAGAACCGCTTCGGCCGGGCACGCTCCGGCCACGTACATGCCGCATGCCCAGGGCCAGGCGGCCGACCGCCGGATGAAGGAGAAGGCCCCCGCCGACGCCCCCGCGAAGATGGGCGTGCGCGGCCTGGACCTGTACTACAAGGACTTCCAGGCCTTGAAGGGCATCAACCTGGAGTTCCCGAAGAACCAGGTGACGGCCCTCATCGGCCCGTCCGGCTGCGGAAAGTCCACGCTGCTGAAGAGCCTGAACCGCATGAACGACCTCGTGGAGGGCTGCCGCGTGGAAGGCGAGATCACGCTCGACGGCGAGGACGCCTACCGTTCCATCGACGTGAACAGCCTGCGTCGCCGTGTGGGCATGGTGTTCCAGCAGCCCAACCCGTTCCCCATGAGCGTATACGACAACGTGGCGTTCGGGCCGCGCACCCACGGCATCAAGAACCGCGCCGACCTGGACGAGATCGTCGAGCAGAGCCTGCGCGACGCCGCCATCTGGGACGAGATGAAGGACCGCCTGAAGAAGAACGCGCTGAGCTTTTCTGGCGGCCAGCAGCAGCGCCTGTGCATCGCGCGCGCGTTGGCCGTGCGCCCCGAGGTGCTGCTTATGGACGAGGCCACGAGCGCGCTCGACCCCATCTCCACCGCAAAGATCGAGGACCTTGTGGGCGAGCTGAAGAGCAAGTACACCGTCATCATGGTCACGCACAACATGCTGCAGGCGCTGCGCGTGTCCGACAAGACCGCGTTCTTCCTGCTGGGCGAGATGGTGGAGGCCGGCGCCACCGACGACATCTTCACGGCGCCCGTCGACCCCCGCACCGCCGACTACGTGGCGGGCCGGTTCGGGTAGGACGGAGCCGAAGGCATCCAGGTGTACGTGCAGAACGAAGACGTGTGGTTGACCCAAAAAGCCATGGCCACGCTGTTCGACTGCAGCAAGCAAAACATCAGCTTGCATCTGCGAACGGTTTTTTCTTCGGGCGAATTGACGGAAGAGGCAGTTGTCAAGGATTTCTTGACAACTGCCTCCGATGGCAAGCAATACAGAACCAAGCACTACAATCTCGATGCGGTCATTTCGGTTGGGTATCGCATCAACTCCCTGCGCGCGACGCAGTTTCGCCCATGGGCGACGCGCGTGCTGAACGTGTTCGCCCGCCAAAGGGACTTTACGCAAATTTGACCCGTCCGGTGCTGCGGCTGCCCGCGCGCTGTTTTACAATGGGCCGAAACGGTCAAAGCATATCATGGGAGCCATCGCAGTGATCTATTACGTAGAAGACGACACCAACATCCGCGACCTGACGGTGTACGCGCTAAAGCAGGCCGGCTTCGAGGCGGCGGGCTTTCCCGCGGCGGGGGAGTTCTTCGCCGCCTGCAAGCGTCGGCTGCCCGAGCTTGTGCTGCTCGACATCATGCTGCCCGAGGTGGATGGGCTGGAGATCCTGCACCTGCTGCGCGAGGATCCCGCCACGAAGCACCTGCCCGTCATGATGCTCACGGCCAAAGGCACGGAGTTCGACACGGTGAGCGGGCTGGATGCCGGTGCCGACGACTACCTGGCCAAGCCCTTCGGCATGATGGAGCTGGTGAGCCGCGTGAACGCGCTCATGCGCCGCGCCGCCGCACCGGCGGTGGCGGCCGACGACGAGTTCTCCTGCGGACCCGTGTCGCTCACCGTGTCGTCGCACGACGTCACGGTGGACGGCGAGCCCGTCACGCTCACGCTCAAGGAGTTCGACCTGCTGCGCACGCTCATGCAGAACGAGGGCCATGTGCTCTCGCGTCGTCAGCTGCTGGAAGACGTGTGGGGCATGACGTACGTGGGCGAGACGCGCACCGTCGACGTGCACATCCAAACGCTACGCCAAAAGCTGTCGGCGGCGGGCGCGGGCTCCGACGCGTACATCCAGACGGTGCGCGGCGTGGGCTACTGCGTCAAGCAGCCATGAGCCCCACCCATCTCCGCGTGAAAAGCCTGGCCGGAAAGATATTCACCGGCGTTCTGGCGTTCACTATGGGCGTCATTCTCGTGCTGGGCGTGGCCATGACCACCATCTACTACCTCTCCTACGAGCACGACGCGGAGGCCGAGCTGGCCGCGAGCGCGCAAGACGCCGCCGCCTACCTCAACGCGTCGCCCCCCGATGCAAACATCCCCGCACTCGAAGAGCAGTTCGCCGGCCTCACGCGCTACACGCTCATCGCGCCCGACGGCTGGGTGCTCTACGACAGCGCCGCCGACCCCGCCACCATGGAAAACCACGCCAGCCGTCCCGAGGTGCGCGAGGCGGGGGAGAACGGCCAGGCGGCCACCATGCGGTTCTCGGCCACGCTCGGCACCGACACGGTGTACGCGGCCGTGAAGCTGGACGACGGCAGCATCATCCGCCTGTCCGAGACGCGCCATTCGCTGCTGGCTTTTCTGGGCGACATGCTCGTGCCGCTGATCGTGGCCGTGTGCGTGGCTGCCGTGCTCGTGCTGGTGCTGTCCAAGGCGCTCACGAGCCGCATCATGAAGCCCATCGACGCGCTGAACTTCGCCGACCCGCTGGAGAACGAGATATACGAGGAGATGGACCCGCTGCTCATCCGCATCGACGAGCAGCAGCGGCGGCTGCTGCTGCAGAACCGCGAGCTGGCCGAGGCCGAGAACATGCGCCGCGACTTCTCCAGCAACGTGAGCCACGAGATGAAAACGCCCTTGCAGGTCATATCCGGTTACGCCGAGCTCATGAAGAACGACATGGTGCAGCCCGACGATCGGCAGAAGTTCGCCGCGCTCATCTACGAGGAGGCGCAGGCCATGCGCTCCCTCATCAACGACGTGCTCACGCTCTCGCGCCTGGACGAGTCGGCGTTCGGCGACGACCCCGTGCTCATCGACCTGCACGCCGTGGCTGGACGCGTGGCGGGCCGCTTGGCCAGCTTCGCGGCCGAGCAGGGCGTGGAGGTTCGCGTGGAGGGCACGGCGGCGCACATAGCTGGCAGCGAGACGCTGGCCGAGGAGATGCTCTACAACCTTATCGAGAACGGCATCCGCTACAACCACGAGGGCGGTTCGGTGGCGATGCTCGTGGGCCGGGAAACCGAGCCGTGCGTGCTGAGCGAAGGCGAGGACCCGGTGGAGTGCGTATGCGTTCGCGTGAGCGACACGGGCCCCGGCATCCCCGAAGAGCTGCGCGACAAGGTGTTCGAGCGCTTCTTCCGCGTGGACAAGAGCCGCTCGAAGGAGACGGGCGGCACGGGCCTGGGGCTGGCCATCGTGAAGCACGCCGTGCTCTACCACCACGGCACCATAAAAGTGGAGGGTGCCGAAGGAGAGGGCACTACGTTCGTGCTGCGGTTCCCTGCGGCGTAGGGCGGTGGCCGCGTGCGTTGAGGGCGTCCCTGCGTCGCAGGGCGACTGTCGCACTCGGGGAAACCGTCCCCTCCGGAGCGGCTTCGTCAAATCGCTCCTTGCGGCGGTGCAACGTGCCCGGCTTCCGCTTGAATTCCGCAAGATCCGCGCTCTATCCCCGCAAGGTTTCGGCAAGATCGCTCCGGTCGCCTTGCAAGAACCGTGCAAGGTTCTCACGGTTTTGCGCAGGGTCTTCCGACGGTTCCCGTGCAAGGTCGCGGAGTTATGCTTGTCGCGGGAAAAGAGAGGGGCGAATCCCGTCGAAAGCAAAACCGGCAGCGCCTGCTCTCTTGCATAGTGATAACTATTTTGTTATCATACGGGAAAGGCTCGATATGCAAAACGTAGTCTTCTATAAAACGCCGGAGGGCAAGTCGGAGATCATTGAGTTCTTGGACGATTTGCAGGGCAGGGTGGAAACGGATAAGAACGCGCGCATTTTGCGAGAGAAGATGATCTCCTATATGAAGGCGCTCGCTTGCTACGGCACGCGGATCGGTCGCCCGCGGGTCAAGCACCTTGAGGGCGACTTGTGGGAGTTGAGGGTGCTGCGATACCGTGTGCTGTTCTTTTGCCGGAAGAACGGAGAGATCGTGCTGCTGCATTATTTTCTCAAAAAATCGCAGAAAACGCCTCGTCGGGAACTGGCAAAAGCCCAGCGGAACCGCAACGACTACATCGAGAGGTTCGGATCATGAGAAGCTACGACCATATAGAAACGATTGACGATTATCTAGCCGATGAGAGCCGTGTTTCAGCGGCCGAGCGAGAGCAGGTTTCTTTTGAGGTCGATCTGATTGGAAAGATGATCGAGGCGCGCGAGGCGCGGGGGATGACGCAGCGCGACTTGGCGGAGGCGAGCGGGCTGAAGCAGCCGGCCATCGCCCGCATCGAGTCGATGCGCTCCGTGCCCCGCGTGGACACGCTGCTCAAGTTGCTGGTTCCGCTCGGCTATACGCTGAGCATCGTTCCGCTTCAAACCGACCGGGGCGAATAGGGCCAGGGCCTTGCCGGTTTGGCATGGGTTTCTTCGCGGGTCGTCTTGCATCGGCGCTCGCACGGTCTTCGGAAAACGCCGAGGCGCCGTGCCCCTTGCGGTCGCACGACGCCTCTTCTGCGTTGCGTGAAGAGCCCCACCCCCGGCCAGAAGGATGAACCCACCTCAAAAGGTGGGTGCTCGCAGCCCGCTTCCTGGCTTTCGTATCAACGGACACGAATCTCCATTTCACGCGCTATCTTGAGCTCCCTCATGTTATAGCATCGGTCCATCGCAAAGTATGGCTTCGAGGGCAGGACCTGATTCAGAGTATACGTGCGTTTCGATCGAAGAAAAGTCTTGACATGTTATTTGTTGCGCCGTTTTCACAAACAGCGCACCTGCTAGGCGCTGTGCGCAGCCGAACGACCGTCCCGCTTGGCGACGAAAGCCCCTCTTGTTGCCATCTTGGCAATCCGAACGATGGTAATCTATGCAAACAGGCGTTCGCATGATATGATGGGCGCCATGGACACGCTATTCACCGAAATGGAAAACGAGCGCAAGTCGGAGGTCGCCCCTCTGGCAGTGCGCATGCGCCCGCGCTCGCTCGACGAGCTCGTGGGGCAGGACGAGGCCGTGGGCCCTGGAAGCTGGCTGCGCAACGCCATCGAGCAAGACCAGCTGAGCTCGGTCATCCTGTTCGGCCCGGCCGGCACGGGCAAGACGTCGCTCGCGCACATCGTGGCCGAAACCACGAAGGCCACGTTCGTGGAGGTGTCGGCCATCGGCGGCACGGTGTCGGACTTGCGCCGCGAGATCGACGCGGCCGAGAAGCGCCTCACCGCGTTCGGCCTGCGCACCATCCTGTTCGTGGACGAGATACACCGCTTCAACCGCAGCCAGCAGGACGCGCTGCTCCATGCGGTGGAAGACCGCGTGCTCGTGCTGGTGGGCGCCACCACGGAGAACCCGTTCTTCGAGGTGAACTCGGCGCTCATCAGCCGCTCGCGCGTCGTGGAGCTGCACGGTCTCTCGGACGGCGACGTGGGCGAGCTCGTCGATCGCGCCGTGGCCGACGAGCGGGGTCTGGGCGGCCTCTACCGGTTGGACGCCAAGGCCCGCGACGCCATCGTGCTTCTGGCCGGCGGCGACGGGCGGGGCGCGCTCACCACGCTCGAGCTGGCCGCGGGCATGGTGGCGCCGGGCACGCGCAAGAAGCCCGCGAAAATCACGGAGGACAACGTGCGCGCCGCCGCGCCCCATCGCACGCTGCCCTACGACAAGAACAAGGACATGCACTACGACATCATCTCCGCGTTCATCAAGTCCATGCGCGGCAGCGATCCTGACGCGGCCCTGTACTGGCTCGCCCGCATGATCGACGGGGGCGAGGATCCGAAGTTCATCGCGCGCCGCATGTTCATCGCGGCTTCCGAGGACATCGGCAACGCCGATCCGAACGCGCTGCTCGTCGCCGAGGCCGCCTTCAAATCAGCCGAGGTCATCGGCTATCCCGAGTGCCGCATCAACCTGGCCCAGGCGGCCATCTACCTAGCGCTCGCGCCGAAGAGCAACGCGGCGGAGGCGGGCATCGACGCCGCGCTCGCCGAGGTTCGCAACGGCCCCGCCCGCTCCGTGCCCGACCATCTGCGCGATCGGCACCGTCCCGGTTCCGAGAACTACGGCCGGTACCTTTACCCGCACAGCTATCCGGGCGGCTGGGTCGACCAGCGCTACCTGCCCGACGGCCTGGATCGCGGGGCTTTCTACCACCCGAGCGACCGCGGTTGGGAGGCGTACCGCGCCGACGCCGCCGCACGCGACCGCTTCGACGCCGTATCGCCCGCCGTGCGCCCATCGCCTGCGAAAGCCGCTTCCGACGAGGCTGCCGCGCCGCCGGACACGCACGGCGACAAGGAGCAAAACCCCACGTCGCGTTGAAAGTAACCGATCGGCTACCGCCTATGGAAGCCGGATGAAAACGTGAGCCGGCCTGTATAGAATCCGAGGTGGACATGATATAGTGAAAACTTCGGTAGCTCAGGAGGCGCCAACATGGATATCAGCGAAGTTATCAGCATAGCGTTGCCCATCGTCTACGTACTCGTGGGCGCGGCACTTATCTGGCTCGTCGTCGAGCTGGTTATGACCGTGCGCAGGACGCGCAAAACCGTCGAGCAGGTGCAGAAGCAGGTCGAGCCCACGCTCGCCAGCGTCGAGCGCATCACGGCCTCGCTCGAGCCCGTGGCGGCCAAGGTCGACCCGCTCGTCGAGCGCGTGTCGCTCACCGTGGACGCCGCCAACCTCGAGATCATGCGCGTCGACCAGATCCTGGAGGACGTGAACGAGATCACCGACTCCGTGTCCTCGGCCGTCGATGCCGTCGACTCCGTGACGAGCGCTCCCATGGAGCTGGTGAACAACGTGACGAGCCGCGTGCGCAACGCGTTCAAGTCGAAGCGCGCAAGCGACGAGTCCGTGGCCTTGGGCCAGGAGAAAGCGGCCGAGGCGAAGGTGACCGACGCCGTGAAGAGTGTGGTCAAGGGTTCGGCCGCCGTAGCCGGCGCCGCCGTGAGCGACCAGCGCGAGCACATGGCCGAGCAGCGCGCCGAGCGCGAGGAGAAGGCCGCCGCCAAGCGCGCCGCCGCCGAGAAGACGTCGGAGGCCGCTGCGAGCATGGCCGATGCGGTGACGACCGCCGCCACGTCCGACGCGGACGCGGCGGAGCGTTACTTCACCTACGAGAACGAGCAGGGTTCCGAGGCTGCGGGCGCGACGTCCGACCAGGCCAAGTCCGAAGCGTAGCGAGGAGCCGACCCGTTGGATCCCGAACAGACCGAGCGCGAGGAGGTCAAAGCGCTGAAAGCGCGCCGCCGCTTCCTCACGGTGTGGACCATCGTCGGCGCCATCCTGCTGACGGGCGTCCTCGTGTACCTCTTCAACGTCCTCAGCGTTCCCATCGGCATCGTCATCTGGTCCATCGTCATCGTGTTCTGCCTGCGCGGCCCGGTGAACAAGCTGGAGAAGCTGGGCGTTTCGCGCGTCATCGGCACCACGATCGCCTACGTGCTCATGTTCGTCGTCCTGGCTTTGGTAGGCCTGCTCATGTTCTCGCCCGCGTTCGGCGTGGGCGACCAGTTCACCAACCTCGTGCAGAGCATACCCGGCTACGTCCAGACCATCGCCGGCTGGGGCAACGACCTGTACGCCCGCTACGCCGACGTGCTGCAGAACGACACGGTGAAAGGCTGGATAGAAAACGCGTTCTCCGCGCTCGTCGACTGGGCTTCCACCCTTGCGCGCGATAGCGCCTCCGGCGTGGTGGCCATCGGCACCGGCGTGGTCAACACGTTCATGGCGCTGGGCTTCGCGCTGGTCGTGGCGTTCTGGATACTCATGGAGCTGCCGGCGCTCGGGCGCGAATGCGAACGCCTCATCAACCCGCGGCACCGCGAGGACATGGAGATGCTGCACGTCACGTTCACGCGCGTCATGGGCGGCTACATCAAGGGCACGCTTTTGCAGTGCGCCATCATCGGCGTGGGCTGCGTCGTGCTGTTCGGCGTGATCGGCATTCCGAACTACGCCGCCCTCGGCGGCATCGCCGGCCTGTTGAACATCATCCCCATCGTGGGCCCGTGGCTCGGAGGCGCGCTCGCCGCCATCGTGGGCGTGTTCGTGAGCCCGTGGATCGCGCTCGTGGCGCTGGTGGGCACCATCGCCATCCAGCAGATCGTGTACACGTTCGTGTCGCCCAAGATCATGGCGAACTCGGTGGACGTGCACCCCGCCCTCACCCTCATCGCGTTGATGGCCGGCTCGGCCATCGGCGGTGCCATGAGCGGCTTCACCGGCTCGCTTGTGGGCATGCTGGCTTCGATTCCGGCGGTGGCCGTGGCGAAGTCGGTGTTCGTGTACTACTTCGAGAAGCGCACGGGCCGCCAGCTCGTGGCGAAGGACGGGGTGTTCTTCCAAGGGACGCCCGCAGGCGGCGAGTCCGTCGACCCCATCGCCGACGCCATCGCGCCGCATCCCGACGTGTCGGCCGCGATCGAGCGCATCGAGCTGAAAAAAGCCGAGGCGGAAAAGAAGGCGCGGCAGAACAAAGAACGCTAAACTATCTCCAGCACGTTTTGGGCATGGCGGACGCTGCGGCGCCTGCCATGCCCTGAGCATACGAAGGGCATCGGGGAAGAGGGCCGATGCGTGGACCTACGGACAGGAAGATTGACGACATGAAGTACCTAACCAGCGCGGAGATCCGCGAGAAGTACCTGAGCTTTTTCGAGGGGAAGGGCTGCAAGCGCTGGCCCTCGTCCTCGCTTATCCCCGACGATCCGTCGCTTTTGCTGACGAGCGCCGGCATGGTGCAGTTCAAGCCCTACTTCCTGCAGCAGAAGCACCTCGAGGCGCCCTACGTGGGCACCACCACGGTGCAGAAGTGCGTGCGCACGAACGACATCGACATCATCGGCACCACGGGACGCCACCAGAGCTTCTTCGAGATGCTGGGCAACTTCAGCTTCGGCGAGTACTTCAAAGAGGAGATGTGCGCCTGGGCCTACGAGTTCTCCACCGAGGTGCTGGGCTTGCCGGCCGAGCGCCTGTACTTCACCGTGTTCCTGGACGATGACGAGACCATCGAGATATGGAAGAAGCTGGGCGTGCCCGACGACCATATCTCGCGTCTCGGCGAAGAGGACAACTTCTGGCGCGCCGGGCCCACCGGTCCGTGCGGCCCCTGCTCGGAGATCTACTACGACCAGGGCGAGGAGTTCGGCTGCGGCAGCCCCGACTGCGCGCCGGGTTGCGACTGCGACCGCTTCCTGGAGTACTGGAACCTGGTGTTCACGCAGTACAACGGCCAGGAAGACGGCACGCTGGAGCCGCTTCCCAAGAAGAACATCGACACCGGCATGGGCCTCGAGCGCATGGCGGCCATCCTGCAGGGCGTGCAGTCCAACTACGAGACCGACGTGCTGCGCAGCCTGGTGGGCGTGGGCGAGAGGCTGACGGGTACCGTGTACGGCGAGGATGCGGCGGTCGACCTGTCGCTCCGTATCATGGCCGACCACAGCCGCGCCGTGGCGTTCATGATCGCCGACGGCATCCTGCCCTCCAACGAGGGCCGCGGCTACGTGCTGCGCCGTCTGCTGCGCCGCGCCGTGATGAAGGGCCACCTGCTGGGCCTGGACAAGCCGTTCCTCAACGAGTTCGTGGACGAGATCGTGAACCTCATGGGGCACGTGTACCCCGAGATCGTGGAGAACCGCGAGCTCATGCGCCGCGTCATCCTGTCCGAGGAGGAGCGCTTCGGAGCGAACCTGCGCCAAGGCCGCGCGTTCCTCGACGAGGCGCTGGCCGAGCTCGAGGGCGCGGTGCTTCCGGGCGACCGCGCGTTCACGCTGCACGACACGTACGGCTTCCCCGTGGAGGTCACGCGCGAGCTGTGCGACGAACGCGGCATCGAGGTGGACATGGAGGGCTTCGGCCGCTGCATGGACGAGCAGCGCGAGCGCGCCCGCGCCGCCAACACGAAGGACGCCGAGGCGGCCTGGTCAACCTACGGCGGCGTGATGGCCGAGATCCTGGAGGCGGTGGGTCCCACCGAGTTCTTGGGCTACACGAAGAACGACGCGGACGCGCGCGTGCTGGCTCTGGTGAAAGACGGCCAGCAGGTTGACGCGCTGGAAGCGGGCGACGAGGGCCGCGTCGTGCTGGACGCCACGCCGTTCTACGCGGAGAAGGGCGGCCAGATCGGGGATACGGGCACTTTGTCCAAGGACGGTGCCTCGGTGCGCGTGCTGGATACGAAAGAGCCCGAGAAGGGCCTGATCGCGCATACCGTGCAGGTGGAGGAAGGCCGCATCGTGGCCGGCGACGCCGTGCACGCGGCCATCGACGTGCCGCGCCGTGAGCGCATCCGCCGCAACCACACGGCCACGCACATCCTGCACTGGGCGCTGCGCGAGGTGCTGGGCGACCATGTGAAGCAGGCCGGCAGCTACGTGGCCGACAACCGCCTGCGCTTCGACTTCACCCACTTCGAGGCCATGAGCGCCGAGCAGATCGCCGAGGTGGAGCGCCTGGCGAACGAGAAGATCATGGAGAACCATGCCGTGCGCGCCTACGAGACGTCGCTCGCATCGGCCCGCGAGGCCGGCGTGATGGCGCTCTTCGGCGAGAAGTACGGCGAGTTCGTGCGCGTGCTGGACATCGAGGGCTTCTCGCAGGAGCTGTGCGGCGGCACGCACGTGTCCGCCACGAGCGAGATCGGCTTCGTGAAGATCACGAGCGAGACGAGCGTGGGCGCGAACCTGCGCCGTATCGAGGCGGTGACCAGCTTCGATGCCCTGGTCTACATGAATCGCATGGAAGGCGAGCTCAAGGAGACGGCCGAGGAGCTGCGCGTGCCGCTGTTCGACGTGAGCGAGCGCACGGCCGCGAACGTGAAGCAGCTCAAGGAGCTGCAGACCAAGATGAAGCGCAACCGCCAGACGGTGGCCGACGACGGCATCACGGCCCTCGTGGCGGCCGCGGTCGACGCGAAGGGCGGCTATCCGGTGATCATCGGGCGTTTGGACGGGGCCGACGGCGGCCAGATGCGCAACGGCTGGGATGTGCTGCGCGCGCGCCTGGGCAAGCCCGGCGCCGCCGTGCTCGCGGGCGAGAAGGACGGCAAGCCCATGCTGTTGGCGGCCGGTTCGCCGGAAGCGGTGGAGGCCGGCTTCGACGCCGGAGCGGTCATCAAAGCTATTGCGCCCTGCGTGAAGGGCGGCGGCGGCGGCAAGGCGTCCATGGCGCAGGCGGGCGGCAAGGACGCCTCGGGCATCGACGCGGCGTTGGACGCGGCTCGGGAGATGCTACTGTAGGATTTCTGGCTGGGGTAGCCCGGCGGGGTACAGCGCTCGGGCAGTCCTGGCTCGCACGGAGGCCCCGCTGGGGCCTCCGGCTCGTGCGGAATCTCGCATCAGGCCCTCCCGCCCGCGCCCGAGGCGGCTCTCGCGTGTCTCGGGCATGTCAACCTGCGGGTTTGCTGGGGGAGGCGTCCATGTCGAACCGGGAAGAGAGAAAAGAAGGCGGCGTTGCGCCTTCGGCGCTCTTTTGGGAGGGGAACCCTGTTCCTGTGTGTCAAGGGGGCATCGCCTATGTTGGCTTCTCAGTAGGTCTCCGGTTAAGCTCCGAACCCCGAACCCCGAACCCCGAACCCCGACCAACGTCACTGAAAGACTCTGCCTTCACCGGGAAAAGCGCCCTAATTGAAATTAAAACGCGTTTTCGGAACCGCTCTATGTTTAAACCAGCATTGGCATGTACCCTGCCGCGTTGTCATCCTGAGCGGAGGCGGCGCGAGCCGCCGGAGTCGAAGGATCCCTGCACCCGCTTTGCGTGCTCGGGGCATTCGACGGTCCGCCGGACCGTCGAATGCCCCGCTCTCTCAGGATGACAACGCGCTGGCTTGCGTATTGTCAACGATGGTTTGACAGAGAGCGACCTTCGTTCGGTGCAAAAATCACCGATGTCCCCCGCGTTTCGGGTCGAAAGGGCCCTTGCGACGGGCCGTTGGCCACCTTCGGCGGACGTTTGCCCAGTTCGTGTGTCCCGGGCCGCGGCCCCGGGCTACGGGCAAATGGGGGCGTCGGTGATTTTTGCACCGAGGGGCCTCGCCTCCATGTTAAATCAGCATCGACATGCACCCGGCCGGGTTGTCATCCTGAGCGGAGGCGGCGCGAGCCGCCGGAGTCGAAGGATCCCGAGCGGCGGCAGCCGAGGCGCCTCCGGTTGGCACCGCACGGGATCCTTCGTCCCCGCTTCGCGGGGCCTCCCTGCGCCTGCTTTGCGTGCTCGGGAGTTCGACAGCCCGCCGGGCTGTCGAATGCTCCGCTCGCTCAGGATGACAACGCGCTGGCTTGCGTAATGTCAATGGTGGTTTGACATAGAGCGGAATGGTTTTCTGAATTTTGAAGCTGAGGGGAGCTGGCGGCGGCGTTGGTGTGGCGCCCGTGCTCGCAACATGCGACAATAGCGAGGACTAGGTGTCGCCGAGATAGGTGGAGGAAAGGCTCATGCGCATCATGGCGCTCGACATAGGGGAGACGCGCGTTGGCGTCGCGGTGAGCGATCCGGGGGAGCGGGTGGCGTCTCCAGTGTGCGTGCTGCCGGCTGCCGAGGTGATCGCCTGCGCCAAGCCGTTCCGGCGGCTTCTGGAAGACTGGGAGCCCGAGCTTTTTCTCTGCGGCCTGCCCTTTACGCTGGCTGGTGAAGAGGGGTCTCAGGCGGCGCGCATCCGAGGGGTGGCCGACGCCCTGAGCAAGGCGTGCGGGGTGCCGCACGAGTTCGCCGACGAGCGCTTGAGCTCGCAAGAGGCCAAACGGAGTTTGCGTGAAAAGGGCCTGACCGAGCGCGAGATGCGCGGCAAAATAGATATGATAGCGGCTAGTCTTTTTCTGCAGGCGTGGCTCGATGCGCGCCGTTAGGCAAGCTGAAAGGTAGAGGAAGGTCCATGCCCCCACGGAAGCAGGTCACGTATTCGCAGCGCCCCAACCACGCGGCCCGTTCGGCGCATGCGCGCGGCGAGCGCGAGTTCCGCACGTACGATACCAGCTATATTCGTCCGAAGCGAAGCAAGGGCCCCGTCGTTTTCGCCATCGTGCTGGCCGTTGTCGTTTTGGGCGGTTTGGCTTGGGGAGCCCTCACTCTGTTCAACAGCTGCTCCGGGTCGTCGGTGGAGCTGCTCGCCTCGGGCGAGGAGGCCACCATCGTGGTGGAGCAGGGCACAGGCGCCAAGGACATCGGCAACCAACTCGTTGAGAAGCGCCTGGTGGGCAGCGCGTCCGACTTCACGAAGCGCGTGAACGAGCTCGGCGTGGACGCCCAGCTCAAGCCCGGCACCTACACGTTCGTGGGCGGCACGTCGCTCGACGACATCATCAAGCAGCTGGCCGCGGGCCCCGACATGGGCAACGCGCTCACCATTCCCGAGGGCTACAAGCTCTCCGACATCGCCGCGGCCGTGGCTACGGCTTCCGAAGGCCGCATCACGGCCGAGGCTTTTACGGCCGCCGCTTCCAATGCGAGCGTGTACGCCGGCAGCTACAGCTTCTTGGCTGATGCGGGCACGAACACCCTCGAGGGCTTCCTGTTCCCGAAGACCTACGCGGTGGCCGACGATGCCACGGCCGAGTCGCTCGTGCGCATGATGCTCGACCAGTTCCAGAAGGAAACGGCGAGCTTGGACTGGTCGTATCCGCAGTCTCAGGGGCTTTCCATCTACGACGCCGTGAACTTGGCATCCATTGTGGAGAAGGAATCAAGCGGCGACCCACAGATTCGCGCCCAGGTGGCCGCCGTATTCTACAATCGCTTAGAAACGCCGAATGGGCCGACAGCCGGCTTCTTACAGAGCGACGCCACGACCGTCTATGAATTTGGCGAGGATCCCACGCCCGAGCAGGTGCACGCCGAGACGCCTTACAGCACGTACACGAACAAGGGTCTGCCGCCCACACCCATCTGCTCGCCCGGCCTTGATTGCCTGAAGGCGGTGTGCGCGCCCGACCAGGAATCGCTCGGCAAGTACTTCTTCTTCTACTTCGAGGGAGACAACTACTACTTCACCGAGACGTACGACGAGCACATCAGCACGTTCTCGTAGGCCGTCTCGCGTCCGACCGTCCGCCCCTACCCGTAAAGCAGCCCGCCATGCCGCTCCTTGAACCCGACCGTTACTTCTCGCGCTTGTCGCACGTCGACATCGAGCGCGATCTGCTGGCGCTCGGCTTCCGGTTCGTGCTGCTCGACATCGACAACACCATCCTCTCGCGCGACACGCACGAGGTTCCGCGGGATGCCGGCTACTGGCTGGCGAAGGCGCGGGATGCGGGCGTGACGTTCTGCCTTGTGTCCAACAACTGGCACGAGGGGGTCTACCAGCTGGCGAACCGCCTGTCGTTGCCCATCGTGGCGAAGGCGGTGAAGCCGTTGCCGCCCGCGTTCCTCATGGCCTTGAAGAAGATCGGTGCCACGCGCGATGCCACGGTCGTCATCGGCGACCAGCTGGTCACCGACGTGCTGGGCGCGCATTTCGTGGGCATGAAAGCGTACCTGCTGGCGCCGCTCGTCGAACAGGATCTGCCCCACACGCTGCTGTTGCGCAATTTCGAGCGCCTCGTCATGGGCGAGCGCGAGCCGGAAGGCGCTTCGGTTCCGTCGGCCTGTCGGCCGACGGAACGACTCGACGCCGCGGCTTCCC
>NZ_JAASIO010000001.1:936915-938234 GCF_019731765.1 Gordonibacter massiliensis (ex Traore et al. 2017)
GCCCGCGCCGCCCGCCCCCCGCCCCGGCGCGCGGGCCCCCCCCCCCCGCCGCCCGCCCCCACGACTCGACGCTGCGGCTTCCCGCAGTGCCCGATATCGTGGGGATGCCGGAGACTTGCGTACCGAAGTACGCGGCGCCTCCGCCATCCCCACGATATCGGGCACTGCGGGAAGCCTCGCTGACTCACTGGGCGAATCTGCGGCGGAAACCGATCTACCTGCGACAAGCATTGACGAGCCTACGAGTGCGG
This sequence comes from Gordonibacter massiliensis (ex Traore et al. 2017), assembly GCF_019731765.1. NCBI lineage: Bacteria > Bacillati > Actinomycetota > Coriobacteriia > Eggerthellales > Eggerthellaceae > Gordonibacter > Gordonibacter massiliensis (ex Traore et al. 2017). Next base: position 937,167 of record NZ_JAASIO010000001.1, read on the forward strand.
AGGGGGCTTCATGAGCGAAGCGACAACTGTCGAGAACCTGTACCTGCTGGGGCACCCTATCGCGCACTCGAAGTCTCCGGTTATGTACAACGCCGTGTACGAGCGTTTGGGGCTGTCGTGGCGCTACGAGCTGGCCGACATGGCCGGCGAAGACGAGGCGCGCGCGTTTCTGGATGCTCGGGACTTCCTGTCCGTCAACATCACCACGCCGTACAAGCCGCTCGCGTATCGGGCTGCCACGCACCAGGCGGCGTCCGCCAAACTCGCGCGCGGCGCCAACCTGCTGTGCAGGCACGGCGAGGCGTTGCTCGCGTACAACACCGACGGGCAGGGCTGCGTGGCCTATCTCGAGCGCACGGGCTTCGACTTCGCCGGCTGCTCCGCGGTCGTGTGCGGCACCGGCCCTACGGCGCTCTCCATCGTGCACGCCTGCGCCATTGCCGGCGCGGACGAAGTCGTGCTCGTCGGGCGCGACAAGGACCGCGCACGGGACGTGCTGGATGCCTACGTTCAGGAATTCGGAAGGCTGTCGTCGGCTGCGGTGGACCTGCCGGCCGCCCGGGAGCATCATCGCAGCTTCCGCCAGGCTTTTGACGGCACGGCGTTCAAGTTCGGAAGCTATGCCACGTCCACGCAGGCCATCCGCAACGCCGACCTCGTGGTGAACGCCACGCCGCTCGGCATGAACGAGGGGGATCCTGCGCCGTTCGACGTCGCGCTTTTCCGCCCCGAACAGCGTGCCTTCGATGTGGTGTACGGCCACGGCGAGACGGCCTTCGTCGCCGGGGCGCGCGCTGCGGGTTGCACGGTGTCGGACGGCGCGGGCATGCTCGTGGCCCAGGCCGAGGCGACCGTGCGCACCGTCTGCGACATCGCCGGCGTCGACGCCGACCTGGAAGCTTTCGACCTGTTCGCCGTCATGGCGGAAGCCGCCGGCTTCCAGGTTCCGGCGGCCTGACGGCCGCCGGAACCCCTCGACGCTGCGGCCCGCCCTCGCACCCGATCTCGCGGCGATCCCGCGGACTCGCGTACCGAAGTACGCGTCGCCCGCGCGATCCCCACGATCTC
>NZ_JAASIO010000010.1:0-51302 GCF_019731765.1 Gordonibacter massiliensis (ex Traore et al. 2017)
ACAGTTGCATCGTAAGACGGAGAGCCTTTTTTGCTGTCCCAAAATAGGGACTATGTCAATATTGGTTTAACAGCGGATCCAAGCGTTTCTGCTTCAAAAGGGCGTTTGTGCATGATCTTATGCGAGAATAATATATTACTTAATGCTCTCATCAGGCATTTAGTAACATTACCGTTTTACCTATATTCAAAATGACGCGAAAATTCGTTCACAAACGCCCTTTTGAAGCAAGACCGTTTCCGTCCGCTGTTAAACCAGCACTGACATGCACCCGGCCGGGTTGTCATCCCGGACACCGGCCAGGCTGTCATTCTGAGCATGCAACAGTCCAGCGGACTGTTGCACTCCCGAGCACGCGAAGCGGGCGCAGGGAGGCATCGCGAAGCGATGAGCGGCGAAAGCCGCCGCAGTCGAAGGATCCCGCGCGGCGGCAACCGTGACGCTTTCGGCTGTCGCCGCGCGGGATCCTTCGACTGCGCTCGCTGCGTTCGCTTCGCTCAGGATGGCAAAGCGCTGGCCTGCGGAATGTCAACGGCGATTTAACAGCGGACGCTTCTGGAAATGCGTTTTTGGTGCGGGGAGGAGCGGCTTCGAAACGTCGAACGGCTCCGGCGGCAAAGGCCGTCGGAGCCGTTCGGAGCGTCCAACCCCGCACGTTGCGAGGTCGAGCATGCGGAAAGATCGCAGCGTCGGAGCGTTCCGCCGACCGGCAGGTCGGCGGAACCCGAAGTCTAGTGGCGGAAGTGGCGATGGCCGGTGAACACGAGCGCGATGCCCTGCTCGTCGGCGGCGGCGATGACCTCTTCGTCGCGGATGGAGCCGCCCGGCTCGATGACGGCCGTCACGCCGGCTTCGGCCAGCGCGTCGAGGCCGTCGCGGAACGGGAAGAACGCGTCGGAGGCCGCCACGGCGCCCTTCGCCTCCTCGCCCGCCTGCTCGACGGCGATGCGCGCGGAGTTCACGCGGTTCGGCTGGCCGCCGCCCACGCCGATGGTGGCGTGGCCCTTCGTGATGGCGATGGCGTTGGACTTGATGGACTTGCACACCTTCCACGCGAACAGGAGCTCCGCCATCTCCTCCTCGGTGGGCTGGCGCTTCGTGGGCACGGTGAACGTCGCGGGGTCCTCTGCCACGGCGTCGGAGTCCTGGCAGAGCAGGCCGCCTTCAACGGCGCGGTACTCCACTTCCCCGCCGGCCGGGTTCACGCCGCCCGTGGACAGCAGGCGCGCGTTCTTCTTGGCGCTGTACATGTCGAGCGCGTCGCCCGCGAACTCGGGCGCGATGATGGCCTCCACGAACTGCTTGTTGTCGAAGATGGCCACCACGACGTCGCTCGTCACGGGGCGGTTGAACGCCATGACGCCGCCGTAGGCGCTCACCGGGTCGCACGCATGCGCGCGCTGGTAGGCCGCCACCAGGTCGTCGTCCTGGCACACGCCGCAGGGCGTGAGGTGCTTCACGATGACGCAGGCCGGCTCGTCGAACTCGCGCACGGCCGTCCAGGCGGCGTCGAGGTCGAGGTAGTTGTTGTACGACAGCTCCTTGCCCTGGTGCTGCTTGGCGTGCGCCAGGCTGTGCGCGGCATGGGCGAAGTCGTCGCGGCGGTAGAACGCGGCGGACTGGTGCGGGTTCTCGCCGTAGCGCAGGTCCTGCACCTTCGACAGGCGCACGGTGCGGCGTGCGGGGAACTTGGCCTCGCCCTCGCCCTCCAGCTGGCCGGCCATCCACGCGGCGATGGCGCCGTCGTAGCTCGCCGTGGTTTCGAACACGTCGAGCGCCAGCTTGGCGCGCGTGTCGCGCAGCGTGGCGCCGTCGTTGGCGCGCATCTCGGCCAGGATGGTGTCGTAGCTGTCGGGGCGCGTGACCACGGCCACGCTCTCGAAGTTCTTCGCGGCGGAGCGCAGCATGGACGGGCCGCCGATGTCGATGTTCTCGATGCAGGTGCCGAAGTCGGCGCCGCTCTCCACCGTCTTCTCGAAGGCGTAGAGGTTCACCACCACCATGTCGATCATCTCGATGCCGTGCTCGGCCGCCTGGGCCAAGTGGTCGGCGTTGTCGCGCTTGGCCAAGAGGCCGCCGTGCACGCGCGGATGCAGCGTCTTCACGCGGCCGTCCATCATCTCGGGGAACTGCGTCACGTCATCGATGGGCGTGACGGGCACGCCGGCGTCCTTGAGGGCGCGGGCGGTGCCGCCCGTGGAGATGATCTCCGCCCCGAACTCGTCCACGAGCGCGCGGGCGAAGTCCGCCACGCCCGTCTTGTCCGTGACGGACACCAGAACGCGTTTCACTTTCGGATTGCTCATATGGTCTTACATCCTCTCTCGTTGCTTTCCTGCTATGGCGAACCCGTCGATCGGCGACGGGCAACAGGCCTTACTTGCGACCAAACTCCGGCGTGCGAAGCGCTTGGAACGCACCGGTGCGCTTGCCGTGCGTCCTCGCCGTCTGGAAGCCGTCACACCGGGCGGGCAGCAGCCCGCCCCTACGCGAACCAGGGGGCAAAAGCCTTGCTGCAAGCCGTGCGCGAATGCGGCCGCGAGCCCCTACCTGCCGAGGCTCTTCTCGTGGCGCTCGATCGCTTCCTCACTGTAGCGCTGCTTGTAGCGCACGTCCACCAGTTCGGCGACGATCGCGATGGCCAGCTCGGCGGGCGTCTTCGCGCCGAACTTCAGGCCGATGGGACGCTTGACGCGCTCCCAGTCTTCCTCGGAGGCTCCGGCGGCCAACACGAGCTCGTGCACGCGGTCGTTCTTGCCGGCGCAGCCCATCATGCCCACGTAGTGCGCGTGCTGCTTCGTCGCCCACACGCAACCCTCGGGGTCGAACATGTGACCGCGGGTGAGCACGCACACGTAGTCCTCAGGCGCGCATGCCACGTCGGCGAGCGCGTCGAAGTTGCCGCCCGGCAGCACGATGCGCTGGGCGCGGGGAAAACGCGCTTCGCTCACGTACGCCTCGTCGTAGTCCACCACGCACACGGCGAAGCCCACGTGGTCGGCGAGCGCCGCCACCTCGCTCGCGGCGTCGGACGCGCCGAGCAGCCACACGCGCACCTGGTCGAACAGGGGCACGCTCGCCCACGTGAGGCCCTCGAACTGCTCGTTGTGCATCGAGGGGCCGCGCGTGACGTCCTTCATTTGGAAGACATCGCGCGGCGAGGGCTCGCGCGACGCCACGATCTCCTTGGCGTCGTTGCAGAAGAACACGAGCGGCTCGCCGTCGGCGGAGCCCTGCTCGCCGTACTTCTTCGTCACCTCGTTGTCGGTGTTGGCCTGCGCCTCGGCCGCATCGTAGACGATCTTGAAGCCGAGCCAGGCCAGATCGCCCTCGTCCATGGCGCGCAGGGCCCGCTCGAACGTGGGCACGTCGGCCTCCGTCAGAGCGGCCGCAACCTTGTCCAGGTACGACGGGTCGAGGTGCTCGTTGCCCTGGGTCGCCTCCGCCGAGAAGCAGGGGAAGTCCTCGACCGACAGCGTGGGCGTGCGGCCCTCCCTCAGGTCGGCGACGATGGCTTGCAGCGTTTCCTTGTTCATGGTGCGGGCTCCTTGCTCGAGACGGTTCGGATAAGGCTTTATCAAACATGCCGCTTCGCTGAACCGACGGAGCAAAAGGTTCTGCCCCTCTGTTCGGCAAAGCGCGTTTCGCAGGTTGAGCGGGCGGGACGAGCCCCGCCCCTACGAGAGCGGTTGCGAAGACGCGCTACGAAACGGGAGCGATGCTCACTTTCCGGTCTTCGCCGATTTTCACGCGGCCTTCGGCGACCAGGCGCAGCACCTGGGGGTACAGCACGTGCTCCGCCTCGTGGATGCGCGCCTCCAAGTCCTCGAGGGCGTCGTCCTCGCGCACCTCCACGGCGCGCTGGGCCACGATGGGCCCCTTGTCGTAATCCTCGTTCGCGAAATGCACGGTCACGCCCGTCACCTTCACGCCAGCCTGGTAGGCGTCGGCGATGGCGTGCGCGCCCTTGAACGACGGCAGCAGCGCCGGGTGCAGGTTGAGCACGCGGTCGGGAAACGCGTTCAGCATCACGGGCGTGAGCTTGCGCATGTAGCCCGCCATGACCACGTACTCCGCACCGGCGTCGCGCAGCTCGTCCACGATGCGCGCGTCGGCCGCCTCGGGGTCGGCGTACACGTCGCGGTTGAGCGCCACGGCCGGGATGCCCGCCGCCCGCGCCCGTTCGATGCCGTAGGCGTCCGGGCGCGACGACACCACGCGCACGATGTCCACCGGCAACCCGTCGTCGCGCACCGCGTCGATGATGGCCTGCAGGTTCGTGCCGCTGCCGCTCAGCAGCACGCCTATTTTCAACGGTTCGGTCATACGCCCCTTCTTTCGAAATCCTTCATCAAAGCCCCTCTTCCAGCAGCCTCTTGAGATCCTCCTTGCTTGGAAGCACCGTTTGGTACCTACTCGCAAATATCTGGCTGTTATCCTCCGAAAGCGTCATCTCCACCACGGACTCTTTCTTGTCCTTGCACAAGACGATGCCGATAGTCGGGTTTTCATCTTCGAGCTTCACTCTGCGATCATAGTAATTGACGTACATCTGCATTTGCCCGATATCTTGATGTCTGAGTCCGCCTATCTTCAAGTCGAACAGCACGAAACAGCGTAAAAGCCGATTGTAGAATACAAGGTCAACATAGAAATGCTCTTCCTCAAAGGAAAGACGCACCTGACGACCCACAAAGGCAAACCCCGTGCCAAGCTCTAGCAAAAAGGTTTGAAGATTGTCGATAAGGCGGGACTCCAACTCGGCCTCGGAATACGAGGCCCGCTCCGGCAAACCGAGAAACTCCAAGACATAGGGATCCTTCACCAGATCCTCGGGAACTCGGGCCGCTTGACCTTCGACAGCCAGATTGCGCGCCCCCTCTTTACCTCGACCCAAAGCGAGCCTCTCGTACAGAGCGCTGTCAAACTGCCTATTCAGCTCCGCCAGGCTCCAATGGTTACGCGCGGATTCTATCTCGTAGAAATGCCGCTCTTCGATGGAGGGAATGCGCATGAGCTTAAGATAATGTGACCAGCTTAGGTAGAACCTTCTCCCCGCTCCAACCGTGGGAAGACCATCAGATTGGGGAAACGGTGTTTCCCCAATCTGATCATGCGAATAAACCACATAGAAGCGGCGCATCAGCTTCAGATTGTCAGTGGAATAACCACGCCCAAAACGCTTCGTCAGATAGGCAGATAGCTTTTTCAGAACGTGCGCTCCATAGGCGGCCCGATCCTCCCCCTGCTGCTCTTCTTCGACGATCATGCGGCCTATCTCGTAATAGGCGTACACCATAGAAACGTTCACGGCATTTTGCGCGCGCATACGCGCTTGAGTCAGGACGTCGGCAACCGATTTGCAAAGCCGATCGCCCCCCTCCTTGCCATCCACCTCTCCCGGTGTCGCGTCTCTCAAGAGAACCTACCCCTCGAACCCGTACAGCTCGCCCTCGTTGGCGTAGGTTACGGCGCCCTCGCCGGCAACGATGCAGCCCACGCGGTAGGTGGCCTCGCCCGCCTCGGCCAGCGCGGCTTCCACTTCGTCCACGCGCTCGGGATCCACGATGAGCACCATGCCGAGGCCCATGTTGAACGTCTTCAGCGCCTCGGTCTCGTCGAGGTGCGCGGCGTCGCACACGAACTTCGCGATGGGGGGAACCGGCCACGTGCCCAGATCGACCTGCGCGTCGCAGGTCTTCGGCAGCGCGCGGTCCAGGTTCTCGGAGATGCCGCCGCCCGTGATGTGGGCGAGCGCGCGCACGGCGCCGGGGCAGGCCTCCAGCACGGCGCGCACCGGCTTCACGTAGATGCGCGTGGGCGTGAGCAGCGCGTCCTGCAGGCTCGCGCCGTCCAGCTCCTCGCGCTCGAGGCGCAGCTCGTAATGCGTCTTGCCCTCCACGCACACCTTGCGCGCCAGCGAGTAGCCGTTGGAGTGCAGGCCGCTCGAGGCCAGGCCCACCAGCACGTCGCCCTCGCGCACGCTCTCGGGGTCGAGCATCTTCGCGCGGTCGACCACGCCCACGCAGAAGCCGGACAAGTCGTAGTCGTCCGGGTCCATGACGCCGGGGTGCTCGGCCATCTCGCCGCCGATGAGCGCGCAGCCGGCCTGCTTGCAGCCCTCGCCGATGCCCGCCACGATCTCGGCCACGTTCTCGGCCTTGAGCTTGCCGATGGCCACGTAGTCCAGGAAGAACAGAGGCTCGGCGCCCGTGGCCAGGATGTCGTTCGCGCACATGGCCACCAGATCGATGCCCACCGTGTCGTGCTTGCCGGCCAGTTGGGCCACCTTGAGCTTCGTGCCCACGCCGTCGGTGCCGCTCACCAGCAGCGGGTCGTCCATGTCCTTGGCCGCCGCGATGGAGAACAAGCCGCCGAAGCCGCCGATGTCGCCCACCACCTCGGGACGGTACGTGTCGTGCACGACGCCCTTGATGGCGTCGACGGCGCGGGCGCCCTCGGCCGTGTCGACGCCGGCCTGGGCGTACGTCGTGGCGTCCTCGTCCATCCAGCTGGGCATCGCGGGGCCGTCGCTCTGGTCGGCGGCGCTCACGGTTATTCTCTCGGTCATCTTGGCTCCTTGCTGTATCGTCGGACCTCTATTGGTTTCCCTCGGCGTATACGTCCTCGAAATCCTTTTTCGTCAGAAAGCTCTTCTTGGCCACGGCGGCGGGAATCTCCACCGGGTAGTCGCCTGTGAAACAGGCGTCGCAGAACCCTGGGCAACGCGCGTCGGGCACGGAGGCGCGCAGGCCCTCGAGCGAGATGAACGCCAGCGAGTCCGACCCGATCCACTCGTTCATCTCATCGAGCGTCATGTTCGCGGCGATGAGCTGGTCGCGCGTGTCGGTGTCGATGCCGTAGAAGCACGGCCACCCCACCTCGGGGCTCACGATGCGCAGGTGCACCTCCGTCGCGCCCGCGTCGCGCAGCATCTGCACGAGCTTCTTGGACGTGTTGCCGCGCACGATGCTGTCGTCGATGACCACGAGGCGCTGGCCCTCGATGACCGAGCGCAGCGGGTTCAGCTTCAGGCGGATGCCCAGCTGGCGCATGGCCTGGGTGGGTTCGATGAACGTGCGGCCCACGTAGCGGTTCTTCACGATGCCGTCGGCATAGGGAATGCCGCTTTCATGCGCGTACCCCAGCGCCGGGGGCACGCCCGAGTCGGGCACGCCCAGCACGAGGTCGGCCTCGGCCGGCGCCTCCTGCGCCAAGATGCGGCCCATATTGCGGCGAGCCTGGTAGACGCTCTGCCCGTCGATCACGCTGTCGGGCCGCGCGAAGTACACGTACTCGAAGATGCAGGCCGCCGGCTCGCCGGCCGGAACCCCCTGCTCGGCGTGCATGCCCTCCTCGTTGAAGCGCACGATCTCGCCCGGGGCCACGTCGCGCACGTACTCGGCGCCCACGATGTCCAAACCGCACGTCTCGCTCGACACCACCCAGCCGCGCCCGTCGGGAAGCTTGCCGATGCACAGGGGCCGGATGCCGTTCGGGTCGCGGAACGCGTAGAGCGAGCTGGGGCTGGCCAGCACCATGGCGTAGGCCCCCGACAGCTCTTCCATGGCGCGGCGGATGCCGTTGCGCAGATGGTGCGTGGTCTGCGTGACCTCGCCGATGGCCTTGGCGGCCACCTCGCTGTCGGTGCTCGAGCGGAACTGCACGCCCCTGCCCTCGAGCAGCGCGCGGATCCGATCCGTGTTCACCAGCGTGCCGTTGTGCGCGAGCGCGATGAGCACGTCGTCGATGGCCGAGATGTGGGGCTGGGCGGCCTCCCACGACGCGGCGCCGCCGCTCGTGGAGTAGCGCGCGTGGCCCACGGCCACGAAGCCGTCGAGCGCCGCCAGGCTGGCCTCGTCGAACACCTGGGTCACCAAGCCCAGATCCTTGGCCGCCATGATGGTCTCGCCATCGCCCACGGCGATGCCGGCGCTTTCCTGGCCGCGGTGCTGCAGCGCCTGCAGGCCGAAGCACGTCATGCGAGCCACGTCCTCGCCGGGGGCGTACACGCCGAACACGGCGCAGGCCTCCTCAAGGCGGTCGGGGCGCTCCCCGGGCAGAACGGACGTGCTCATGCGGCGATCTCCTTCGAGGCGTCGCCCACGGCGGCGGCAGCATCCGGGTCGAGGGCGGCGTCGGTGCCGCCGACGGCCGCGACGTTCGGCACCGTGCTCTCCTCGATGTACGAGAACAGCACGTAGCGCCCGTCGCTCGGCAGGTTGTCGCAGGTTGCGAACGCGAACAGGTGCGCAATGTCGGCGGGCGACGGAACGTCGGACGCCGTCACGACCGAACGGTCTATCTTATCCTGTATGTAAGCCGTGCGCTCCTCGTCGGAAGCGAACGCGGTCTGGGCGAGCGGGTCGTCGGCCGCCACGTGCACGAGCGAGAACGTGCGCAGCTTGAAGTTGCCCTGCGGCGTGAGGACGTAGGCCGTGCGATGGGCGTTGAACTGGTCCGCGTTGTCGAAGCCCGTGATGGCGGCGAACATGGAGCCGTTGTTCAGATGGTGCCCGTACACGATGTTGTTCGCATCGGAGAAATCGGCCGCGTTGGCCGCCGACAGGAAGATGGAGCCGTACGTGGCGCCCCAGGTCTGCTGGCCGTTGAAATCCGTGGTGAGGTACTTCTCGTCGTCGGTCGTGTGCACGATGGGGTAGTTCACCGCCGTACCGGGTATGTAGACCCAGCCCACGGTGTCGGGATTGATGGCCTTGAGCTTGTCCCAGTCGACGGTTATGTCGGCGAGCGCCGCGCCCTCGATGTCCGCAGGGGGCTCGAACACCTCCTGGGCCACGGAGTCGTAGGCGTTCTGGCCCTGCCAATAGCTGAAGGCGATGGCGCCGAGCGCGACAAGCGCCACCACGAGCACCACGAGCGCGGCCCAGAACACGATCCTCCAGGGGCCGCCCTTCTTCTTGCCGCCGCCTTGGCCCTTCCCCTTGCCACCGCGACCGCCGCCGTTGCCCGCCACGCCGTACGTGGCCGGAGCCGCGCCCGCCTGGGCGGGGCGGTATCCTTGCGGGGATTGCTGGCGAGGATAGCCGGGGGGAGGCGCTTGGCGCTGCGGCTGAGGCGCGCGGCGCTGGGGCTGCGGCGAGGGTGCATGCTGCTGGACGGGCGCACCGGCGGACGGAGCCTGCTGGCGGGCGGCGCGTTGCGGCTGCTGTGCGCCGGCGGGGCGTTCGGTGCGCTGAGGCTGGGCGGGGCGCTGCGTTTGCGCGCGCTGCTGCGGCGCGCGTTGGGGTTGCTGCTGGTGCGCGCCATGGCGCGGCGCCTGACCGCCCGCATCGGGCTGCGAGGATGCGCGCTGCGCATGGCGGCCGTGCGGCGCCGGGTCGGGATATTGTCGATACTCGGCCATAGCTCCCTTTCGGATGGACGAATGCTCGGGCGGCGCGCGGGCCTAGGCCCGCTGCCCCCAGACCGTTACCATAATAAGCAAACGCCCCCGGAATGGGGGCGCGATGCCATGAAAACGCTCATATTTCACGAAGCGGAAACGCGGTGTGCTACTTCTTCTTCATCTCGTCGATGAAGCCCTTCGCGATGAAGATGACGATGATGAGCACGATGATGGCCACGATGACCCAAATGGCCCACATGGGAACGATGCCGAAGAATGATTCCATACTTGTTACCCCTTTTTTCAAGCACGCGAACGCGCACGATTGGTTTCGTTTATTCGCCCATGGTAGCGCTATATCACGTTTCGCGCAAGCGCGCTTCGAGCGCGTCGTTGATTATTTTCAAAGCCTTTACGCGCGCGTAACGCTTGTCGTCGCTCTCCAGCACCACCCAGGGCGCGAACGTCGTGGACGTCAGGCGGAACATGTCTTCGATGGCTGCCTTGTACTGCGGATACTTGTCGCGGTTTCGCCAGTCCTCGTCGGTGATCTTCCACTGCTTGGCCGGGTCCTGCTCGCGGTCGCGGAAGCGGCGCAGCTGCTCATCGGGGCTCACGTCGACCCAGAACTTCAGCAGGATGGCCCCCCAGCGCACGAGCTCGCGCTCGAACTCGTTGATCTCGTCGTAGGCGCGGCTCCATTCGGCCGGCGTGGCGAAGCCCTCCACGCGCTCCACGAGCACGCGGCCGTACCAGCTGCGATCGTAGATGCCCACGTGGCCCGCCTTCGGCAAACGCGTCCAGTAGCGCCACAAATGGGGATGCAAGAGCTCGGGCTTGGTGGGCGCGGGCGACGGGAACACCGTGTAGGCGCGCGCGTCGAGGGCCTGGGCCACGCGCTTGATGTTGCCGCCTTTGCCCGCGGCGTCCCACCCCTCGTACATGACCATGAGCGGAACGCGTTTCTGGTACATCTCCATTTCCAGCCGGTTCAGGCGATCCTGCTCGGCCTTGAGCTCGCGCTTGTAGGAATCGGGATCGAGCGCGAGCGCGTGGTCCACCGCGTCGAGGGAGGGCCCGTCGTCCACGATGACGAACCTCGATGAGCGCGGCGCGCGGGCGCTCGCCTCGGCGGCCTCCCGTTCGGCGGCGGCGCGCACGGCGCGCTCTTGGTCGGGGGTGCGTTCGCCCTGCGGGGCCTCGTCGAGCAGACCGGCCGAGTTCGCCTGCGCCTTCGCGGCCGCTTCGGCTGCCGCGGGATCGGGCTGGGCGGCGAGCGCGCCCTTCACGGCCGCCACGAGCGTTTCGGCGATGGCCAGGTTCGCGGCGCGCTTGTCCTCGCCGTTCACCAGATGCCACGGCGCGTACGAGAAGTTGCTGCCTTCCAGCAGGTTGTCGTAGAGGCGGTAAGCCTGCGGGTAGTTGCCCACGCTGGCCAGCTTCTCCTTGCTCACGCGCCAGCGCGTGGCCGGATCGTCGTGCAGGCGCTCGAGGCGCTTGCGCTGCGCGTCCTGGCCCACGTGCACGAAGAACTTCACCACGACGTAGCCGTCGTCGACGAGCTGCTGCTCGAAGTCGGCCGCCGAGGTGAGGTAGCGGTGCAGCAGGTCGATGTGCCGCTCGTCGCGCGCCCGCTCCATGGCGGCGGACGTCTTCTTGCCGCCCTTCTTCCCCTTGCCTCCGTCGTCGCGCGAGCCGTCGAGCGAGAGCGCGCCGAACTCGGTGTACAGCATGTGCTGCGTAGCGGCGGTGTACCAGCCGCGATCATAGAACGTCATGGCGCCGCGCGGACCGAGCGCGTGCCAGAACTCCTGCATGACCGGGAAGAAGCCCGTCACGCCCTCCCGTGCGCCCGGAAAGGCGCGGGCCGCCTCGACGTCCAGGTCCTCGGTGACGTAGACGCTCGTGGCACGGGCGTCCAGATTGTACATGAGGTCGGAAATGCGGCTGCCCTTGCCCGCGCCGTTCCAGCCTTCGAACAGCACCACCAGGCCGACGCCCTTCTTCACCGCCTCCTGCTGCAACACCACGAGCTCTTCCATGAGCGCGTCGCGGCGCGGCTTGTACTCTTCTTTGGACAGATGCGGGCGTGAGAGGTCGATCGATTCGAGCATGGGGCATCCTTTCCCGAAACCGTGCCGCCATCATAGCACAAGCCGCCAAGGGGCTCGGACGCCCGGGCGAGAAGCGGCGAACGCGAGGGATGCCGGCCGGCCCGCAACGTCGGCCGGCAACGTCAACGGCAGGTAAAATATCGCCATCGATTTGGGTGCGCCCTTTGCCGCGCGGCGGGGTTTCCCTAGAATAGAGGTACCGGAAAGCGCGGCGCGCCCTAGCGGGCGCGCCGCCCGACAGACGAGAAGAGCCATGCCGAACTACGCCGTGATAGACCTGGGGTCGAACACCATCCGCCTCGTCGTGTACGAAGTGAAGGACGACCGTCGCAAGACGTACACGAACAAGGACTTCAAAAGCCTGATAAACGACAAGGTCATGGCGGGGCTCTCCGCTTTCGTGGCCGACGACGGCACGTTCACCGAAGACGGCGTGCGCCGTGCGGCGAGCGTGCTCAAGGGCCATGCGAAGCGCGCGCGGTACTTCGACTGCAAGCGCGTCGACGTGTTCGCCACCGCCGTGCTGCGCAACGCCTCGAACAGCGCCGAGGCCGTCGCCGCCATCGGGAGCGACACCGAGCTGCCCATCGCCCTGCTTTCGGCGCGCGACGAGGCGCATCTGGGCTTCGTGGGCGCCACGTGCGACCGGAAGATCGAACGGGGCACGCTCGTGGACATCGGCGGCGGCTCCACGGAGCTCACCCGCATCGAAGACGGGCGCGACTTCGACAACGTGAGCCTGGGCCAGGGCTCGCTGTCGTCGTACACCTCGTTCGTGCGGGCCATCCTGCCCACGCCGAAGGAGATGGACGCCGTGGTGGGCGCGCTCTACGAGCGCCTGGCCGCCCTGCCCGACCAAGACGCCTACCGCGCCGGCACGATCTACGGCATCGGCGGCAGCGTGCGCGCGGCCGCCAAGATGCACGCCCAGGTTTCAGGCGAAATCGTCCGCCCGAAATCGATGACGGCCGCCGAGATTCGTGCCATACTGGACCTATGCCGAACCGCCCCCGACGCATTCGCGCACCGCGCGCTCAAAGCGTCGGCAGAGCGCGTCCACACGCTCGTGCCGGGGTGCCTGATCTTGGACACCCTCATGAGCGATTTCCGCGCCGGGCGGCTGGAGATCTGCAAGTACGGCGTGCGCGAGGGCTATCTCATCGAGCGCGTGCTGGGATAGCGCCGCGGCGGGCGGGCAGCAGCCCGCCCCTACGAAGGGTTACGACGAAGGGAGCATCATGGACGCTGTGAAGGATCTGCCGAGCCCCGAAAACGCCGTGGACACGACGGACGCCGCCCGCGAGACCGCTTCCGCGCCGAACGCGGCCCCCTACCTGCAGAACCGCGAGCTCTCGTGGCTCACGTTCAACGAGCGCGTGCTCGACCAAGGCGCCGACGAGACGGTGCCGTTGCTGGAGCGCTTGAACTTCGTCTCCATCTTCTGGAGCAACCTCCAGGAGTTCTTCATGGTGCGCGTGGGCAGCCTGACCGACCTGTCGCTGGTGAAGAAGCACATCGTGGACTCGAAGTCGGGCATGACGCCCACCGAGCAGCTGGACGCCATCTACGCGCGCTGCCACGAGCTGTACCCCATCCAAGAGCGCACCTACGAAGAGGTGCGCCGCCTCTTGGGCGAGCGCGGCGTGCGCCACCTGCGCCCCGACGAGCTCGACGACGAGCAGCGCGCGTGGCTTTCGACCTACGTGCACGACAACGTCATGCCGTTCCTGTCGCCGCAGATCATCAACACGCGCCACCCCTTCCCCCACCTGGAGAACGGCGCGCTGTACGTGGTGGTGCGCCTGAACGACGAGGCGGAGCAGAAGCGCAAGGAGGCCGCGAAGGCGGCGGCCAAGACGGAGAAAGCCGACAAAGCGGCCGTCAAGGGGGCCAAGAAGGCGAAGAACCTGGGCGCCGAGGGCGTGACGCTGGGCCTGGTGCCCATGCCGCGCCAATGCGAGCGCGTCATCGCCCTGCCGGGCAAGGGGCTGCAGTTCATCTTGCTGGAGCACGCCATCGAGATGGTGGCGGCCGAGATATTCTCCATGTACATCGTGAAGCACACGAACGTCATCTGCGTCACGCGCAACGCCGACCTCGACGCCACGGAGGGCACCGACGAGAACGACGAGGACTACCGCGAGCACATGAAGCGCATCCTGAAGAAGCGCTCGCGCCTGGCGCCCGTGCGGCTGGAAAGCGAGCGACCGCTGTCGGCCACGTTGGAGAAGCTGCTGCTGGCGCGCCTGAACCTCAAACCGCACCAGGTGTACGTCACGTCCGTGCCGCTCGATCTGGGCTACACCTACAGCCTGGCGTCGCGGCTGCCCGAGAAGGAGCGCGCGGCGCTCACGAACCCGCCGTTCTCCCCGCAGTGGCCGGCGTGCCTCGACCACAACCGCTCCATCATCGAGCAGGTGACGGAGAAGGAGACGCTGCTGTCCTACCCCTACGAAACCATGGACGCGTTCGTGCAGCTGCTGCGCGAGGCCGCGCACGACCCGGCCGTCATATCCATCAAGATCACGCTGTACCGGCTGGCCAGCCAGTCGCACCTGGCCGAGGCGCTCATCGCCGCCGCCGAGAACGGCAAGGAGGTCACGGCCCTGTTCGAGCTGCGCGCCCGCTTCGACGAGAGCAACAACATCGAGTGGTCGCAGCGCTTCGAGCAGGCCGGTTGCAACGTCATCTACGGCTTCCGCGACTTCAAGGTGCACTCGAAGATCTGCTGCATCACGCGCCAGACCGACCACGGCTTGCAGCACATCACGCAGCTGGGCACCGGCAACTACAACGAGAAAACGGCCAAGCTCTACACCGACCTGTCGTTCATCACGTGCGACGCCACGTTCGGGCGCGACGCCGTGGAGTTCTTCCGCAACATGGGGCTGGAGAACACGTCGGACAACTACGACATCATGTGGGTGGCGCCGCTGCAGATCAAGCCCATGATC
Organism: Gordonibacter massiliensis (ex Traore et al. 2017); assembly: GCF_019731765.1. Taxonomy (NCBI): domain Bacteria; kingdom Bacillati; phylum Actinomycetota; class Coriobacteriia; order Eggerthellales; family Eggerthellaceae; genus Gordonibacter; species Gordonibacter massiliensis (ex Traore et al. 2017). The sequence continues at coordinate 14,418 of NZ_JAASIO010000010.1, forward strand.
TTGGCGGGCATCGACACGCAGATCGAGCACGCGCGGGCGGGCGAGCCGTGCGGGCTGTTCTTCAAGACGAACTCCATCACCGACAAGGACGTTATCGAGAAGATCGTGGAGGCCTCGCAGGCGGGCGTGCCCGTCGTGCTGTTCGTGCGCGGCATCTCGTGCATCGTGCCGGGGCTCGAGGGCTGCACGGAGAACGTGCGCGTGGTGTCCATCGTGGGGCGTTTGCTGGAGCACAGCCGCATCTACGGGTTCGGGCCGCGCGAGACGATGAAGCTGTACCTGTCGAGCGCCGACCTCATGACGCGCAACATGGACAAACGCATCGAGATAGCCTGGCCCATCTTGAACGACGGGCTGCGCGAGCAGATCCTCGGCTACCTGGACGTGAGCCTGGACGACACGGCGAAGCTGCGCGAGCTCTTGCCCGACAAGAGCTACACGCCTTTGGGCGCGTTCGCCCGGAAGGACGGCGAAGGCGGAACCGTGCTGTTCGACTCGCAAGAGTACTTCATCAAGCAGGCGCAGGAGCGGCGGCTCGCGGCGGCCGAGGAGGAAGCCGCCCGCACCGCGAACCGAGGACGCGCCGAGCGCGAGGAAACGCCCGCGGCCGAAGCCGACGTGGTGCAGGAGGCGGCCGTCGTCGTGGCGGCGGCCGAGGCCACGGCGCAGGCGGCCGCGCACGTGGCGGCCGCGGCCGACCGGGCCGCCCAAGCGGCTCCCGCACCGGCGAAGGCGGCGGCGAGGCCGGCTGCGACGAGGGCCTTGGCGCACCCGTCTCCCGCCAAAGCGGCGCACAAGCCCAGCCTGCTCGTGCGCATCCTGAGCAAGTTCGTGCGATAGGGCGCGCCCTCAAGGCTCGTGACTGCGGCGCTCCCGCAGAGGCGGGGCTTTGTCCCGCCCGCTCAACTTGCGAAACCTATCCTGTCGAGCGGCAAGGGCAGAGCCCTTGCCCTACGCGGCACGGCGCGCTCGCGTCACGCGGCCGGCCCCGCCACGCCTCGCTTCCGCTCAGTCGAACCGGCGCAGGGCGCGGCCGAGGCCGGCCAGGCCGGCGCGCAGCACCGGCTCGGGAGCGCAGTAGCCCAGGCGCGCGTGGCCCGGCATGTCGAAGCGGCTTCCCGGCACGAGCAGCACGCCCTCGTCTTCCAGCAGACGCAGGCAGAACGCCTCGTCGTCCTCCGGGATATCCAGCTTGATGAACGACGTGGACACGCCCTGCGGCGCCACCCACGACACGCGCGGCTCGGCGTCGATCCACGCCTGGGTCGCGGCCAGGTTGCCCAGCACGAGGGGGCGGTTGCGCTCGAGCACGGCGTCGCGGTTCTCCAGCACGTGCACGGCCAGCGCGTCGTTCACCACGCCGCAGCAGATCATGGTGTAGTCGCGGTAGGGGCGCAGCAGGTCGGCGACGGCCGGGCTCGACGCCGTCCAACCGATGCGCGCGCCGGGCACCGAGTAGGTCTTCGACAGGCTGTTCGTGGCCACGCCCTTGTCGTACAAATCGACGACGGAGGCGAAGTCCTCCGTGCCGACGAGCGGCAGGTACACCTCGTCCACCAGCACGTAGGCGCCCACGCCGCGCGCCACGTCGACCACCTGCTCCATGAACGCGCGGTCGAGGAACGTGCCCGTGGGGTTGTTCGCGTTGTTCAGGCAGATGAGCTTCGTGTCGGGGCGCACGAGGCGCTCGAGCTCCGCGATGTCGGGATACCACGCGCGGTCCTCGTGGATGCGCCACAGGTCCACCTCGGCGCCGAGCGCGCGCGGTATGTCGTAGAGCTGCTGGTAGCTGGGGTACTCCGCGATCACGTGGTCGCCGCGCGACACGAGCGCCAGCACGGCCAGCAGATTCGCGCCCGTCGCGCCGTTCGTCTGCAGCACGGCCTCGGGCTCCACCCGCTCGTAGAGCGCGGCCGCGGCCCGCTTGAACGCAGGCGAGCCCTCGATCCAGCCGTAGTTCATCTTCTCCGCGCCCAGCCGCGCGAAGAAGCTCATCTGCGCCGCGCCCGCCTCGGCATCCTGGGCCAAGGCCGCTTCGGCCACGTCCGCCACGAGCCCGTCGGCAGCGCCCAGCGCCACAAGCTCGTCGAGCGTCATCGACGCGATGGTCGATTGCGCGATGTCGTAGGTCGCGCTCTTCTCGTGCACGTTGAGCCAATCCTCGACTCCGAACGGTGCGATATCCATCCAGCATCCTTTCACTCACAGGTTGGCGTAGTAAGTCAGCGAGACCGGCCGTGGTGCCCGAGATCGTGGGGATGGCGGAGGCGAAGCGTACTTCGGTACGCGAGCCTCCGGCATCGCCGCGAGATCGGGTGCCACGGCCGGCCGCAGCGTCGGCTCGTTCCGGCGGCCGTCAGGCCGACGGAACCCAAAGGAACCTAGAAGCTGATGACGCCCATAGCTAACAGCACCAACGATAGCACGCCGAGCGCGGAGATGGCCCCGATGCCCGCCTTCTCGCCGACGGTGAGGGCCTTCGCGCCGGCCTCCTTGCGCGCCCGCCAGTAGAAGAAGAACCCGGGGATGTAGCCCACGCACGTGAGCAGCAGGAACGACCAGCCGTTGAACATCACGCCCACCACCTGGAACGCCACGGCCACGATGCCGATGCACATCTGCCCCCACTCGCGGTGCTGCGCGGAGTACTTCACCTGATAGGCCGCCGCGAACGCCCACGTGATGACGATGGCCACCGTGCACATGGAGAACGCGAAGTTGTAGGCGTCCTCGGTGAACAGCAGCGTGATCATGAACGCCTGCGTGCACGCGCCCACCACGATGAGCGAGATCTGCGGCGATCCCTTCTTGTTCAGCTTGCTGAACACGGGCGGCAGCAGCCGATGCTCGGCCATGAGCGACGTCGTCTCGGACGGCAGGATGGTGAACGACAGCCACGAGCCCAGCACGGCGATGATGAGCGCCACGCTGATGAACGCGCCGCCCCAGCCAGGAGCCATGCTCTCGAACACGTACAGCATGGCCGGCTTGTCCAGCGCGCCGATCTCGGCGTAGGGCAGGTAGCCGAACGGCAGCACCGACGCGCCCACGTACACCAGCAGCAGCACCACGAGGCCGATGACCGTGGCCTTGCCCGCCTCGCTCTTCTTGCGCGCGCGGGCCGACACCACCATGGCGCCCTCGATGCCGATGAACGACCACATCATGATGATGAGGCAGTTCACGATCTGGTCGCCCACGCTGCCCAGGTCCGCGCCCTCGCCCGCCATGGCGGCCGCGTTGGCCGAAAGCTGGCCCCAGAAGTCGGCCGTGAACACGCCGGCGTTGAACAGCACGATGCTGAACAGGATGAACACCACGATGGGCAGCACCTTGGCCACCATGACGATGGCGTTGAGGAACGCCGCGCTCTCCACGCCGCGTATGACGAGGAACGTGATGCCCCACATGATGACGCTGGCCACCACGATGCTGCCGACGTTGTTGCCCGGTAGGAAGTACGGCAGGAAGAACCCGAGCGTGGACATGAGGATGGTGGCGAACGCCACGTTGCCGAGCCACGCCGACAGCCAGTAGCCCCAGCCGCTGATGAAGCCCGAGAACTTGCCGAAGCCCTCCTCGGCGTACGAGAAGATGCCGTGCAGATCGGCTCGCTTCGCGCCCAGGTTCGCGAACGAAAGCGCCAGCGCGAGGAAGCCCACGCCCACGACGCCCCACGCCACGAGCGCGCTGCCGGGAGCGGCCACCTGGCCGATCTGCCCGGTGAGGGCGAACACGCCCGAACCGATGCACGAGCTGACCACGAGGCCGATAAGGCCGAACAGCCCGATGCCCTTCTTCTCTTCGTCCATAGGGGGATGCCTTTCCGCTCAGAGGGGATGCTGATGCGGCGGGAACGCGGTCCGACCGCGCCGCGGTCGACCGGCCAGCGCGTCGCGGCCGCGTTCCGCACCGCAGCGAGAACGATCCCATGACCAGGTGGCGCGCGCAATCGAATGCGCCGATCCGTTGCCGGCCCACTTCCGGGCGGTTACGTTCGAGCGATGTGAAATGCCCTAAAAGGAATCGGGCACCTTTTAGGGCATTTCGCGCACCGCGCTTTGCGACGGAAGCGTCCGTCGGGCGCGACGCGCCATGAGCAGGCAATGGACCCGTTGAGCGCCCTGAAAATGTCTAAATGAAGACTGTCCCCTTGAAGACATCAAGCATTGAGGAAGATGGTGCCCCGGATCAGATTCGTCGCCCGCTACTCCACGTAGCCCATGCGTTCGGATAGACGGCTGGCGGCCAGCTTGACCTGCTGGGAAATGTCGTCGATGCGGTCGTCGGGGATGCTGTCGGGCGTGCCGCTCACGCCCACTGCGGCTATGGCGTCGCCGCGGTAGTTGAACACCGGGGCCGCCACGCAGCGATGCCCGATCTCGTACTCCTCGTCATCCATGGCCCAGCCTTGGGCGCGCACCTGGTGCAGGTACTTCACGAACTCGTCTTTGCGCGTGAACGTGTTGGGAGTGTGCGCCTTGAACTCGAAACCGTACAGGGCCTCCTCGAGCTCGGCGCGGGAAAGGCAGGCCAGCAGGCACTTGCCCATGGACGAGCAGTAGGCGGGCGAGCGGTACCCCACCTGCGTGTAGGCCTCCTCGCCCCAGTCGGACGCCTCCTTCTCGATGTAGGAAACGTAGGCGCCGTCCAGAATGCCCAGGTGGGCCGTCAGGCCGAGCGACCGCTTCAGCGCCGTCAGATAGGGCTTGGCCTCGGTCTGCAGTTCGAGCGAGTTTATGTGGTATCCCAGCGTGTGGAACATCTTCGGCCCGATGGTGTAGCGACCTTCGAGCGTCTTCTCCACGTAGCCCCGTTTGAGCATGGTGCCCACGATGCGGAACACCGTGGTCTTGCTCATGCCCGTCGCCTGCGCGAGCTCGCTCAGACCCGCGGGGCCCTGAGCCCGGGCCAGCTCCTCCAAGATGTCGAACGCCCGATCGAGGACCTGCACGCTTCCCTCTCCCACGGATTCCCCTTCCGCCGCAGAAAGTGCTGTCCCCGCCAGTATAGGTCAAACGGGGCCACGGCGGACGACCCGAATCGCCGCCGTAACCGTTCCGTATCGTGGAACACCGGTTCCGCAGGGCGGACTCGGGGCGTTGTGGGCCCCCGTGCGCGTTCCTATAATCCGGAGCATCAAGGGCGGTGCTCAAGCACCGGCGTCCAAGGGAAGGGGTGTCTTATGAAGGAAAGCACAACACGGGGATCGTCAAGCATGCAGGAACCGTCCGGAACGCAGGGGCTGTCGCGCAGGAACTTCCTCGAGGCGACGGCGCTCGGTTTGGGCGTGCTGGCGGTGGGCGGCCTGGCCGGCTGCGCGCCGAAGGCTGCGGGCGGGGACGCCGGCTCGCAGGGCGCGAGCGCGTCGGGCGGCAGCGCGGCCGACGTGAAGTGGGACGGCGAGTACGACGTCGTGGTGTGCGGTGGCGGTGGCGGCGGTCTGACCGCCGCGTACTCGGCGCTCGAGAACGGCGCGTCCAAGGTGGTCGTGCTGGAGAAGGGAACGCAGTGCGGCGGCACCACGGCGCTCGCCGAAGGCGCCGTGCAAGCGGCCGGCACGAAGTGGCAAAAGGAGAAGGGCATCGCCGACGACACGCCCGACTTGCTGTACAACTACTGGAAGACCGATGCCGAAGGGCTCGTGGACGACGACCTCATCAGGAACATGGCCGACAACGCCGCCGACAACGTGCAGTGGATGGCCGACAGCTTCAACATCACGTTCGCCAACGTGTTCGGCGCCTACGGAACGCCGTACCTCGACCCGGCGAACCTCAAGGACCGCATCCACCTCATCGCCGACGCCTCCGACCCCGCGAAAACCGGCGGCGCCGTTTGGACGACGAACGCCCAGAAGGCCGTCGAGGGCAAGGGCGGCGAGATCATGACGGGCGTGGAGGCAACCTCCCTGGTCATGGACAACGGCGCCGTCGTGGGCGTGGCGACGAAGGACGGCAAGCACTACAAGGCGAACAAGGGCGTGGTGCTGGCCATGGCCGGCATCGAGCACAACGAGGAGCTGGCCTTCCGCTTCAATCCGCAGCACTACTGGGACCTGACGACGCAGAGCGTGATCACGGCCGCCACCGACACGGGCGACGGCATCGTCATGGGCATGGAGGTGGGAGCGCAGACCGTCTTCCACGGCTGCGTCGACCTGCTGCTGCCCACGTGGTCGTACACGAACAACCAGAACCCCGAGATACCCTACATCCTGGTGAACATGCGCGGCACGCGCTTCGTGCGCGAGGACACCACCTACGCGTTCCACTGCCGCGCGCTGTTCAACGAGGCCATGCAGTGGGGCGGCGCCGAGGGTTCCACCTACATGGTGATGGATGCGAAAATGACCACGTCCGACAAGATGTGCGCCTGGTCGGACAACGCGGAAGGCGGCGCGGCGGCGCGCGAGAAGGCGCTTGCGGACGGCACGCTCGTGCAAGCCGACAGCCTGGAGGCGCTGGCCGCCGCCATCGGCGTGCCGGCCGCGAACCTGACGTACACGGTTGACAAGTGGAACGCCGACTGCGCGGCCGGAGCCGACTCGCTCTACGGGCGCGAGAAGCAGCTGACCGCGCTGGACACGGCGCCGTTCTACGCCTGGAAGACCCAGAACTCCAACATCGGCGCCATCGGCGGTTTGAAGATCAACACCGACGCGGCCATCCTGGGGGCCGACGGAAAGCCCATCCCGCACCTGTTCGGCGCCGGCGTGAACACGGCCGGCTGGATCGGCCCGTACTACCCCGGGTCGGGCACCTGCCTGCAGGGCACGCTCAACTGGGGGCGCATCGCCGGCAAGTCCGCCGCAAGCGCGTAGGGAAGCCATTCCCCTCCACCGGGCGGGCGCGCTCCGCACGTTCGCCCGGATCTCTCTTCCAGCCCGCCGCGCCGCCCTTCCCTCCGCTGCGGCGGGCGCGAAATGCCCGAAAGGGGCTTATCCCCTTTCGGGCATTTCGCATACTGCGAGCATTCTCGCTGCGCTCGCCGTTGATCGAGGCGCGGCGTCGCGGTGGAAGGGTATAATGGACGCGATCCAACAGTGGCAGACAGCGGATCCGCCGGGCCTTCCGTCCGAGACGGGGCGCCGCCGAGCGGAAACGAGCGCGAAGGGGAAACGGTTTTCATGGACAACGAGATCATCCGCATCATCAACAAGGCCCTCGACGGCGGCTTGCTCGACAAAAGGGAGATCATGGCCCTGCTGTCGGTCGAGAACCTCTCTCCCGAAGCGTTCGCCATCCAGCAGGCGGGCCGCGCGTTCACCTCGCGGCTGTGCGACGGCGAGGCGGAGATCCACGCGCATATCGGCCTGGACGCCGCGCCCTGCCCCAACGATTGCAAGTTCTGCTCGTTCGCGGCGTCGAACAAGATATTCCGCACGCACGAGATCATTCCCCTGGAGCAGGTCGTCGCCGAGGCGCAGGCCATGGAGGCCGCCGGCGCGAACGCGCTCTACCTCGTGACCACGGTGCACTACGGCGAGGAGAAGTTCCTGGAGACAGCGCAGGCGGTGCGTGCGGGGCTTTCCACCGACATCCCGCTCATCGCGAACGTGCCGGACTTCGACGAGGAATACGCGCGCGAGCTCGTGCGTATCGGCATCGCCGGCGTGTACCATGTGGTGCGCCTCGGCGAGGGCGTGTTCACGCGCTGCAAGGTGGAAACGCGCCTGAAGACCATGGAGGCCGCGAAGAGCGCGGGGCTCGTGCTGGGCAACTGCATCGACCCCATCGGCCCCGAGCACACGCCGGAAGAGATAGCCGACCTCATCTTGCTCGCGCGCGACTTCGAGGTGGGTTTCAGCGGCGCCATGCGGCGCAACACCGTGCCCGGCACCGAGTTCGAAAAATACGGCAACATCAGCTACGGCCGCCTGGCCACCTACGCCGGCGCCACGGCGCTGGCCACCGGCCCGAGCATCCGCGGCAACTGCACGCACGAGCCCAGCCAGCTGTGCGGGCAGGCCGGCGCCAACATCATGTGGGCCGAGCGCGGCACGTCGCCCCGCGACACCGCTACCGAGACCACGCGCGGTCTGTCGGTCGACCAGGTACGCGAGATCTACTTCGACACCGATTGGCGCGTGCACGAGGGCCCGTCGCGGTTCTACCCGCCCCACTCGGCCTAGCGTACAACCTGGATCGGCCTACCGCCACGTGGTGAAGCGCCGCTGCACCCAGGCCGTCGCGAAGCTGAGCACCGTCACCACCACGCCGCACACGATGATGCCGGCCACGACGTTGGTGTAGTTGGCGTAGTTGTTCGCGTTGCTGATGAAGTAGCCGATGCCCGACGACGCGCCCAGCATCTCGGCGAACGTGAGCATGAGGAACGCCGTGGTCAGCGACACGCGCAGCCCCTTCAGCACCTCGGGGAACACGTAGGGCAGGATGATGCGCGTTATCATGGTGAAGGTGCGCACCCCCAGCGTGCGCGCGTTGTCCAACAGCTGCGCGTCGAGCGACGACGTGCGCACCACCATGTTCAGGAACTGCGGCCAGAACACGCCCAACAGGATGATGAAGCACGAAGCCGTGCGAAACGTGGGCAGCAGCACGATAAGGTACGGGGCGAACACGGTGGGCGGGATGGGCGCCAGCACGTTCGCGATGGGGAAGAACATGGCCCGCAGCCGCGGTATCCAGCCGCACACGATGCCGAGCGCCACGCCGAGCGCCAGCCCGCCCAGATATCCCATGACGAGCAGCGTCACCGACGAGACGATATCGGCGCCGATCACGTCGGCCTGCGCGGGGAACACGTTGAACACGGCCTCGGGAGCGGGCACGATGACCGTTGGGGCGATATCGAGCTTCGTGGCGCACACGTCCCAGACGATGAACAGCACCCATACGAGCACCACGATGTCGGTGGGCCCCGAAGAGAACGCTCCGCGGCGGCGCAGCGTGGCGAGACGCAGCAGGTAGAGCGCCTCGATGATCGCGAACCCGACGAGCAGCGGATAGTACGACACGTTCAGCAGCCGCTGGTTCGGCATGCACGTGACGATGATAACGAGCGCCGCCAGCAGGACGTGGGCGAACACGAACTCTTTTCCGAACAGGCGCCTCATACGAGCCCCGCCTCCCCCGCCAACGCGCCGAGGGCCCCTTCCGCATCCGGCGCACCGAAGCCGTCCTCGTCCTCGTCGCCGTCGAGGTAGAAGAGCTCGGTCAGCTCGTCTTTCAGGGCCATGGCGCACGGATCGCTTGCGAAGATGGTCGACGAGCGCGTACGGGGCACGTCCACCGCGCGGTCGGCGACGATCTCGCCTCGACGCATGAACACGACGCGGTCGGCCAGCAGGATGGCCTCGTTGATGTCGTGCGTCACGAACACGACGGTCTTGCGTCGCTCGCCCGATCGCCACAGGCTGTCGACGAGCTTCTGCAGCGAGCAGCGCGTCTTGACGTCGAGCGCCCCGAACGGCTCGTCGAACAGCAGTATCTCGGCGTCCATGGCCAACGCCCGCGCGATGGCGACGCGCTGGCGCATGCCGCCGGACAGCTGGTAGGGGTACTTGTCGGCCGCCACTCCCATGCCCACGCGGTCCAGGTACTCGCGGGCCACGCCAGCCACCTGGGCCTTCGACAATCCGCGGCGCAGCTCCTTGTTCGCCTGCTCCACGCCGAACTCCACGTTGCGCAGCGCGCTCATCCAGGGGAACAGCGCGTAGTTCTGGAACACGACCGCCCTATCGAGGCCGGGCCCCTCTACGGGAGCGCCGTCGATGCGCAAGACTCCCGCCGTGGGCCTGCTCAGCCCGGCAATCAAGCGCAGCAGCGTGGTCTTGCCGCTTCCCGAGTGGCCGATGACGCACAGGAACTGACCGTCGGGAACCTCGAGCGTCACGTCGCGCAGCGCGCGGTCGGACGGGACGGCGCAGACCCGTGTCTTGCCCGCCGCCGCAACGTCCTCGTAGACGAACGAGACGTTCTCGATGTCGATCTTCCCCACGCGTCCTCCCCTTTTCCGTCCCCGTTAACCTCAGTGCGGGCACCGAAGCGCCCGCACCCATAGTACCCGATAGCGAACCGAGCGGCTATTCGTTGTTCTTCGCGTAAGCCGCGTCCAGATCCTTCCACAACCGCTCGTCGGGTTCGCGCTCGAGCATGGTGTCGAGCGCCGACCGGTAGATGGACGTCACCACGTAGTCGTCCATCGTATACGGCGTGTCCTTGTCGATCTCGCCGATGCTCTTCAGCGTATCGTAGAACTTGAGCACGGCGTTTCGGTTGGGATCGGGGGACGGATCCATGACGTTGTCGTAGTCGTCCGTGCCGTACATAGCGGCGCGCACGTAGCTTTCCTCCTGGCCCGAATAGTCCACCAGCATCGGAATGACCGTTTCGGGCTCCTGCTTGTACGTCTTGTAGCCGCGCAGCACGCCGATCTCGAAATCGACGAGCGACAGGTACTTCTCGTGCAACGCCTGGTCGGAGCAGTTCTGACGGCAGCACGGGTAGTCGCCCGTGTACTGCTTGACCGTGGCCACCACCTTGATGCCGCCTCCTCGCTGCACGAAGCCCTGGGCGTTGTTCGTGATGTACAGGTCGAACTCGCCCTTCTTGACCGCCTCGAAACCGCCTTGATCGTTGTCGAAGTAGGTGAACGTCACGTCGCCGCCGTTGATGTCCAAACCGGCGTCCTGCAACCACTCCTTGAACACCATCTGACCGGTCTCGGGGCGGTTCACGCCTATCTTCAAGCCTCGGTAGTCGGCCGCCGTCTTGAGCTCGCGATCGAACGAATCGAGGGCGCAGATCTCCGAGCCGTTGAGAATGGTGCCGCCGAAAACGTAGGCCTTCGCCCCCTGGGACACGTAGGTGCAGGCGGGCACGACGCCGAACAGGTCCATGTCGAGCTGGTTGTTCGTGAGCGCGGTCATGGCGTCGTTGAGGGCGATCTGCTGGAACTCCACGTCGCAGCCCTCTTCGCCGAAGTAGCCCAGCTTGTCCGCCACGATGGCGGGGGCGATCTTGATGAGCTTGCCCGTCACGCCGCAGACGAGGTGCTCGTTCTTGCCCTTGGTCGTGTAGTCCTCGGTCTTCGCGTCGGCGACGTCGCCCTTCGACGCGGCCTGCGGAGCCTGGCCGCCGCCGCATCCGGTCAGGCCAAGGCCCAGGGCGGATGCCGCGGCAACGCCCGAGAGGGCGACAAACGAACGGCGGGTGATATTCATAGCGCATGTCCTCCTTGTCGTGTTCGCACCCAACCATGTTCTTTAACCGGATCGGGTGCGATGGGTACCTTTTGCTCGCTAGCAGCAGCGTCCAACCGGCTTGCTCGGATGGTCGCCCGTTTTCTGACGCGGCGTCGAGCAGACGCGCGGGGCGTCGGTCGGCAGGGCAACCTCGAACCCGGCTTTCTCGAGCAGGGCCTTCGCGTCGGCCACGCTCAAGCCCTTCCAGGGTTTCTTGTCGGGCTCGATGTCGCGCGGGTTGGCGCCCGATTCGACGGTGATCGAGTTCGCACCTGCGTACAGGGCCTCCTCGATGGCCGGATGGCACCCCATGCTCTCGTATCGGGAGCCCGCCGCCAGGCGCACGGCCGCCAAGATCTGCAACAAGCGATCTTGGCCGATCACCTCCGTGCCCTCGAACGGCGTTCCCGGCACCGGGACGCGCGCCATGACGCCGCCGCAGTATGCCCCCTGCTCCAAACCGAACAGCACCTGGTCGGCCAGCTCCTCGTCGGTATGCTCGGGGCCGATGGGCTCGAGGCACGTGCCCCACAGAAGCGGCGAGCCCGTGATGCTGCGTACCGTTTCCTTGCGCTGTTCCACGTCGAAGGGCGTGTCGATGCCCTCGCGCAGGCGGATGACATGGTAAGCGCTCGTGGCGCCGCACTCCCAAATGGCCTGGGCTCTCTCGGGCGTCAGCTCCCCCACGTTCATGTTGATCTCGTAGCGGCCGGGAACCTGCTCGCGAATGTCCGCGATCCAATCCTGCAAGACATCCAGATCGTAGAACTCGGTCGAGCGCAGCGTGACCGTGGTCGCACCCTGTTCGACGTAGGAGCGCACGAGCTCGATGACCTCGTCCTCCGTATAGGCGACCTCGCGCTCGATCACGCCCCACTTCTCTCCGAACGAGCAGAACGAGCAGTTCATCGAGCAGGGAACGTAGTCGATGCCGACCGCTCCCGCGATGCGGGCCTTGTCGCCGGACACCGCATGGGCCATGTCGCTCGCCCGCCGCTTCAGATAGGCGGTTTCCTCCGAGCAAGGATCGAGCGCCAGCAAATCGAGAAGCGTCTCTTTGCTGGGCATCGCGCCTTTCAAGCCGTCATCGTACACCCGATCGATGAAACGCTGCGTTTTCGCGTCCATGTTCCCTCTCCTCGCGTCCTACGCCGTCCCGTTCGCCTTCCCGAAGCGCAGACGTAGTATAATACTAGATGATATCTTATAGTGTGCATGTGTCAAGTATTTTCGCTTTCGGGGGCGCATGAAAAACGCCGGCACCCGTGAGGGCGCCGGCGTTTGCGCGACATGCTTCAAGGGGTGCCTGGGCCCCTTTTAAGGCAGAGGCGTCGCTACACCTCGCGCTCCACGACGGCGGCGATGGCCTGTGCGTGGCGGTCCGCGTCGGCGGCGGAGGCGGCCTCCACCATGACGCGCACCACGGGTTCGGTGCCGCTCGGGCGAATGAGCACGCGGCCGTCCTCGCCCAGCTCGGCCTCCGCAGCCGCCACGGCGGCTTCGACGGCGGCGTTGCCTTCGAGGGCGTGCTTGTCGTTCACCTGCACGTTGATGAGCGTCTGCGGGAAGCGCGTCATGACGGCGGCGGCGTCGGCGATTGACTTCCCGGCGCGCTTGCAGGCCGCGAGGAACTGCAGCGCCGTGACCAGGCCGTCGCCCGTGGAGTTGTGCTCCAGGAAGATCATGTGGCCGCTCTGCTCGCCGCCCACGACGAAGCCGCCTTCGCGCATGGCCTCCAGCACGTAGCGGTCGCCCACCTTCGTCTGGATGAGCTCGATGCCGGCGTCGCGCATGGCGTGGGTCAGGCCGAGGTTGCACATGACCGTGGACACGGCCGTGTTGCCGGCGAGCAGCCCGCGCTCCTTGAGGTCGATGGCGCACACAGCCTCCACCACGTCGCCGTCGATCTCGTTGCCGGCGGCGTCCATCAGCATCACGCGGTCGGCGTCGCCGTCGTGCGCGATGCCCACGTCCGCGCCGATCTCGGCCACGAGGTCGCGCACCGGCTCCAGATGGGTGGAGCCGCACTGCACGTTGATGTCGGTGCCGTCGAAGTCCTCGTTGATGACGACGACCTCGGCGCCCAGACGGCGCAGCGCCTCGGCGCTCGTCATGCACGACGCGCCGTGGCCCACGTCGAGCGCCACCTTGAGGCCGGAGAAGTCGATGCCCTCGTCGGCCACCGTGGACACGGCGTGCGCGATGTAGAGCTCGCAGGCGTCGTCCACCGGCAGGGCCACGCCCACTTCGGCGCCGCCCGGCAGCTCGTCGACCGCCGCGCCGCCGCGCGCCACGAAGGCCTCGATCTCGTCCTCCACCGCGTCGGGCAGCTTGAAGCCCTGCGCGTCGAACAGCTTGATGCCGTTGTACTCGGGCGGGTTGTGCGAGGCGGAGATGACGATGCCGCCGTCGCAGTGCAGCTCGCGCACCAAGAGGGCGATGGCCGGCGTGGGGATGATGCCGGCGAGCAGCGCCGTGCCGCCCATGGACATGATGCCGGCGGCCACGGCCGATTCCAGCATGTCGCCCGAGAGGCGCGTGTCCTTGCCGATGAGGATGGTCTTGCCCTGGAACGCCACGGCCGCCTGGCCGAGCTTGAACGCGAGGTCGCAGGTGAGCTGCGTGTTCGCCACGCCGCGCACCCCGTCGGTGCCGAATAGTCGTGCCATGTTGTTTCCTTTCCAGCAGGTCCTACAAAGTCAGCGAGGGCTTTCGTGGTGCCCGAGATCGTGGGGATGACGAGGGCGAAGCGTACTTTGGTACGCGAGTCCTTGCCATCGCCGCGAGATCGGGTGCCACGAAAGGCCGCAGCGTCGAGCAGTTCCGATGGCCGTAGGCCGTCGGAACGCCTATTTCCCCCTCTTGATATGCTCTTCGTGCAGGCGAACGCCGCCTTGCGGGCGCTCGTCGTCTTTCATGCGGTTGTTGAGCTCGGCCGCGAACTCGTCGAGGTCGATGCCGTAGCGCTCCAGCACCACCAGCAGATGGTACACCACGTCGGCCGCCTCGTAACGCAGGTGATCGACGGCCGCGGAGTACTCGGTCGGCAACTCCACGTCGAGCGCGCCTTCGTCCGCATCGGCGCCCGCAACCGCCAGCGTGGCCGCCAGCGACGAGCAGGCCCAAGACTCGACGTCCTTCGCGGCCAGCGCCACCTCGCCCGCCTCCTCCATGACCTTTTTCAGCACGTCGTCGGGCGAGCCGGCCAGCAACCGGTGCGTGTAGCTTTCCTCTCCCGCCTCGCGCCGCGCGGCGATGGTGGCCGCGAGCGCCTCGAGCGTGGCGCCGACCTGCGAGACCGGCGGCGTCTCGCAGGATGGTAGATAGGTTTTCTGGGACATATCCCACCTTCCCGTCGGTTCTTGTCATTCAAAACCACGACGAATGCTTTTTCGGGCGAAATCATCCGTCCGAGGCCTTTTCTGCTAAAAAATGACGTTTGTGAACGGTTTTTCGGCTTGATTCGCCATCGAAATGCTCGAAACCGCAGGTCACGTTTTTCGAGTCAGGGCAGCAATCGTTCACAAACGCCATTTTTTAGCAGAAACTCCCCTTTCGGAGGATTTTCGGTCGCCCGGCAAAGCCGAACGCTCGTCTCCCAGCTTTCGCATCCCGCGCCGGCGTGCAGCTGGACCGCCCCTCGGCACGCCGAAGCGGGAACCGACCGGATATGGAACGCCGCGCGGATCCTCCCGAGGTCCTTCGGCTCGCTACGCTCGCTCAGAATGACGAGGGGCGCTGCGCCTGTTCGAGGTGGCGAGGGAGCGCTGCGCTCGTTCGAGACGGCAAGGGAGCGTCGTGCTCGCGCGGGATAGCCGAACGCAAGAAGAGGGGCGCACGCAAGCACGCCCCTCCGCTTCAGCTATTCTTCGACGTCGTCGTCCTCGGCATCGTCGTCAGAGGATTCTTCGCCGTCCTCCTGGGTCGTCAGGCCGAAGCCCAGCGATCCGACCGAGCCGAGCAGCGCGTCCAACTCCTCCAGGTTGCGCTGGTAGGAGCGGGGCGGCAGGGCCTCGCCCAGCATGTCCTCGCCCTCCGTGTTGAAGGTCGGGGGCTCGTCGCCGCCGATGAGGATGGTGTCGTCAGGCGAGAACACCATGTCGAGCAGCTGGCTCATGTCGTCGCTCGTGGCGGCGAGGTCGTCCTCGATCACGTGCGACAGCCCGCGTTCGGCCAGCCCCTCCTTGAGCTCCTCGATGGCCTTCACGCCGATGCCCTCGATGCGCAGCAGGTCTTCCTCGGTGTGGCCCACGAGGTCGGCCACCGTCTCGATGCCCGCCTCGCTGAACTTGTTGGCCCAGCGCTGCGACACGCCCAGGTCGTCGTAGATGTACAGGCGCGCGTCTTCGTCGGACAGCTGCGGACCGCGGTGGCCCAGCGACAGCCCGCTGTAGTAGCTGCCGTAGTTCGTGCCCATGTTGAGGTAGCCGTCGCCGTCGAGCGACCAATCCTGCGGCTGGGGCAGCAGCTCCTCGATCTCGCGGAGCGCTTCCGGCGCGAAATCGGGCAGCGTCTCGCCCTGCACGCCCGCCACCGGACGGCCCTTGTAGGTGAGCCCCACCTCGCGATAGCGCTTGAGGCCGGTGCCCGCCGGAATGGGCTTGCCGATGATGACGTTCTCCTTGAGGCCGGCCAAATGGTCGGTCTTGCCCTCGATGGCCGCGTCGGTGAGCACCTTCGTGGTCTCCTGGAAGGAGGCCGCCGACAGGAACGAATCCGTGGCCAGCGACGCCTTCGTGATGCCCAGCAGCAGCGGCTGGCCCACGGGCGGCTCCTTGCCCTCGGCGATGAGGCGGTTGGCCTCGTCCTCGAACTCGAAGCGGTTGACCTGACGACCCGGCAGGTAGTCGGACTCGCCGGCGTCGGTCACGGCCACCTTGCGCAGCATCTGGCGCGAGATGACCTCGATGTGCTTGTCGTTGATGTCCACGCCCTGGCTCACGTACACGCCCTGCACCTGGCTCACGATGTAGCGCAGCGTGGTGTTCGGGTCGGTGAGGCGCAGCAGGTCGTGCGGGTTCACGGAGCCCTTGGTGAGCTGCTGGCCCACGTGCACCTCGCACCCGTCCGTCACGCCCGGCAGCATCTGGGCACGGGCGCTCACCACGTACTCGCGGAAGTTGCCCTGCTGGTCGTGGATGGTGATGGTCTTCTGCGACTTGTCGCCCGCGATCTGCAGCGTGCCGGAGATCTCCGCGAGCACGGCGAGGCCCTTGGGCTTGCGCGCCTCGAACAGCTCCTGGACACGGGGAAGACCGTGGGTGATGTCCTCGCCGGCGACGCCGCCGGTGTGGAACGTACGCATGGTGAGCTGGGTGCCCGGCTCGCCGATGGACTGGGCCGCGATGATGCCCACGGCCGTGCCGATGTTGACGGGGCGGCTCGTGGCGAGGTCCCAACCGTAGCACTTCTGGCACACGCCGTGCTCGGCATGGCAGGTCATGACCGTGCGGATGACCACCGTCTCGACGCCGGCGCGATCCATGTCGTGCAGCTGCTCCATGCGCTCGATGTACGCGCCTGCGGGCAGCACCACGTTGCCGTCGACTCCCTTGACATCCTCCAGCAGGCAGCGCCCGATGAGGTTGTCGTCCACGTCGCCCTTCTCGTTGTGCAGCGGGTAGGGCACGCCGTCGGTCGTCTCGCAGTCGATCTCGCGGATGATGACGTCCTGGGCCACGTCCACCAGACGGCGGGTCAAATAGCCCGAGTCGGCGGTACGCAGCGCGGTGTCGGCCAGGCCCTTACGGGCGCCGTGCGTGGAGATGAAGTACTCCAACACCGACAGGCCCTCGCGGAAGTTCGCCTTGATGGGGCGGTCGATGATCTCGCCCTTCGGGTCGGACATGAGGCCGCGCATGCCGGCCAGCTGGCGGATCTGCTTGATGTTGCCTCGAGCGCCGGAGAACGCCATCATGTAGATGGGGTTGAACTTGTCGAAGTTCTCGGCCATGGCCTCGCCGACCTCTTCGTTGGCCTCGTTCCAGATGTCGACGACCTGCTTGTGGCGCTCGTCCTGGCTCATGAGGCCCATCTCGTAGTCCTCGTCGATGGCGGCGACCTTCGCGTCGGCCGCAGCCAGGATCTCCGGCTTGTTCGGCGGCACGGTGGCGTCGTACACCGACACGGTGACGCCGGCGCGCGTGGCGTAGTGGAAGCCCGCGTCCTTCAGGCCGTCCAGGATGGGCGGCACGTTGGACAGCTCGTAGCGGTTGCACACGTCCTCCACCAGGCGGCTGATTTCCTTCTTGTTCATCTCGTAGTTGAGATACGGGTAGTCGTGCGGCAGCACCCTGTTGAACGTGATGCGGCCGATGGTGGTCTCGATGCGCTCGCCGGCCTTGCGGTCCTCGAACGTGTTGTACGCCGTGGCCACCTGCGTGTCGCGGCTCAGGCGCACCCAGATCTTGGCCTGCAGGTCGACTTCGGCGCGCGCGTCGTAGGCGTTCAGGGCGTCGGCGAAGTCGATGAAGGCGCGGCCCTCTCCGGGGAACCCGTCGCGGGCGGCCGTGAGGTAGTACAGGCCGATGATCATGTCCTGGGTAGGCACGGTGAGCGGGCGGCCGTGGGCCGGCGACTTGATGTTGTTGGCGGACAGCATGAGCACGCGGGCCTCGGCCTGCGCCTCGGCGCCCAGCGGCACGTGCACGGCCATCTGGTCGCCGTCGAAGTCGGCGTTGAAGGCGGTGCAGACCAGCGGGTGCAGCTTGATGGCCTTGCCCTCGACCAGCACCGGCTCGAAGGCCTGGATGCCCAGACGGTGCAGCGTGGGGGCGCGGTTCAGCAGCACGGGGTGCTCCGTGATGACCTCTTCGAGCACGTCCCACACGTAGCTGGCGCCGCGGTCCACGGAGCGCTTGGCCGCCTTGATGTTGGCGGCGTACTCAAGCTCCACCAGGCGCTTCATAACGAAGGGCTTGAACAGCTCGAGCGCCATCTGGCTCGGCAGGCCGCACTGGTGCAGCTTGAGCTGCGGGCCCACGACGATAACCGAACGGCCGGAGTAGTCCACGCGCTTGCCCAGCAGGTTCTGGCGGAAGCGGCCCTGCTTGCCCTTGAGCATGTCGGAAAGCGACTTCAGCGGGCGGTTGCCCGGGCCCGTGACGGGACGGCCGCGGCGGCCGTTGTCGAACAGGCTGTCGACGGCCTCCTGCAGCATGCGCTTCTCGTTGTTCACGATGATCTCGGGGGCGCCCAGGTCGAGCAGGCGCTTCAAGCGGTTGTTGCGGTTGATGACGCGGCGGTACAGGTCGTTCAGGTCGGACGTGGCGAAGCGGCCGCCGTCGAGCTGCACCATGGGGCGCAGATCGGGCGGGATGACCGGGATGACGTCCAGGATCATGTCCGTGGGCTTGTTCGTGGACTTCAGGAACGCGTCGACCACCTTCAGGCGCTTGATGGCCTTGGCGCGCTTCTGGCCCTTGCCGTTGGCGATGGTGTCGCGCAGCTCATCGGCCGTGGCGGCCAGGTCCATGGCGTCCAGCAGGTCGCGCACGGACTCGGCGCCCATGCCGCCCGTGAAGTAGTCGCGGTAGTTCAGGCGCATCTCGCGGTACAGGGCCTCGTCGGGCACGAGTTGCTTGGGCTCGATCTTCATGAACGCCTCGAAGGCGTCCTGGCGCAGGGCCTTGCGCTCGTTGAACTCCTCGTAGATGTCGGCGATCTCCTCGTCGACCTCCTCGGGCGTCAAGCGCTCGTCCTCGTCGACCTCGTCCACGAAGTCGTCGTCCTCGGGCACGTAGCTCGTGGACAGCTTGCGCGTGGCCTCGATGAGGCGGTCGCGCTCGGCGTCCAGCTCCTCGAGGTCGGCGGCCAGCTCGTCGCGCAGCTCGTCGACGTCCTCCTCGCGGGCCTCTTTGTCAACCGAGGTGATGATGGAGGACGCGAAGTACAGCACCTTCTCCAGCTCTTTCGGCGGGATGTCCAAGAGGTAGCCCAAACGCGAGGGCGAGCCCTTGAAGTACCAGATGTGGCTCACGGGCGCGGCCAGCTCGATGTGACCCATGCGCTCGCGGCGAACCTTGCTGCGCGTGACCTCCACGCCGCAGCGCTCGCACACGATGCCCTTGAAGCGCACGCGCTTGTACTTGCCGCAGGCGCACTCCCAGTCCTTCGTGGGGCCGAAGATCTTCTCGCAGAACAGGCCGTCCTTCTCGGGCTTGAGCGTGCGGTAGTTGATGGTTTCGGGCTTCTTGACCTCGCCGCGCGACCAGCCGCGCACGTCCTCGGCGTTGGCAAGCGAAATACGCAGGGCGTCGAAATTGGTAACGTCGAATTCCGTCGTCATCTATCGCTCCTCTCCTTCACCGATCAGGTCGTTGGTATCGTTGTCGTCAGAGACGTCGCTCATCAGCTCTCCCAGTTCGGCGGCGATGTCGTCAAGCGCGTTCGCCGCGTCTTCCTCCGTCTTGCGCGCGTCGGCCGCGATGGCCTCGAACAGCGCGCGGTCGTCGTCTTCCTGGCCCTCGGACTCCACCGTGACGTCGATGGTCTGGTGGTCGTGGCCCTCGAGCTCAACGTTCAGGCAGAGCGACTTCATTTCCTTCACCAGCACCTTGAAGGACTCGGGCACCTCGGCGGCCGGGATGTTCTCGCCCTTGACGATGGACTCGTAGGACTTCACGCGGCCGGCGGTGTCGTCGGACTTCACGGTGAGGATCTCCTGCAGCACGTTGGACGCGCCGTAGGCGTAGAGCGCCCACACTTCCATCTCGCCGAAGCGCTGGCCGCCGAACTGCGCCTTGCCGCCCAGCGGCTGCTGGGTGATGAGGCTGTAGGGGCCGGTGGAGCGGGCGTGGATCTTGTCGTCGACCATGTGGCCGAGTTTCAGGATGTAGCTCTGGCCGACCGTGATGGGCTCGCGGAACTTCTCGCCCGTGCGGCCGTCGTAGAGCCACGTCTTGCCGGTGCGGGACAGCTGCGGCACGAACTCGTCGCGCGCCAGGTCGCCGTACTTCTCGTGGTTGATGTTGATGAGGTTGCGGTTCGCCTTCTCGATGGCGTCGGAGATCTCCTTCTCCGTGGCGCCGTCGAACACGGGCGTGGCCACGTGCATGGGGCCCTCTACGACCTCGTCGGTCTCCTCGGCGTCGGACCAGCCCCATTTGGCGGCCCAGCCCAGGTGGTTCTCGAGCAGCTGGCCCACGTTCATACGGCTGGGAACGCCCAGCGGGTTCAGGATGACGTCGATGGGGGTGCCGTCGGCGAGGTAGGGCATGTCCTCGATGGGCAGCACGCGGCTGATGACGCCCTTGTTGCCGTGGCGGCCGGACAGCTTGTCGCCCTGCTGCACCTTGCGCTTCTGCGCCACGTAGATGCGCACGAGCTCGTTCACGCCGGGGGCCAGCTCGTCGCCGGCGGCACGGCTGAAGCGCGCCATGCCGATGACGCGGCCGCCGGAGCCGTGGGGCACCTTGAGGGACGTGTCGCGCACCTCGCGGGCCTTCTCGCCGAAGATGGCGCGCAGCAGGCGCTCCTCGGCCGTGAGCTCCGTCTCGCCCTTCGGCGTGACCTTGCCCACCAGCACGTCGCCCGGGAACACCTCGGCGCCCACGCGGATGATGCCGTCGGCGTCCAGGTCGCTGATCATGTCGTCGGAGATGTTCGGGATCTCGCGGGTGATCTCCTCGGGGCCCAGCTTCGTGTCGCGCGCGTCGATCTCGTACTCGGAGATGTGCACGGACGTGAGCAGGTCCTCGGACACCACGCGCTCCGACACGATGATGGCGTCCTCGTAGTTGTAGCCTTCCCAGGGCATGTAGGCCACCATGAGGTTCTGGCCCAGCGCCAGCTCGCCGCCGTCGCAGGACGGGCCGTCGGCCAGCACGTCACCCTTCTGCACCTCGTCGCCCTTGCGCACGATGGGGCGGTGGTTGATGCAGCCCGACTGGTTCGAGCGCTGGAACTTCGGCACGAGGTACTCGTCGTACTCGCCGTCGTCGTTCAGTACGATGATGGTCTGACCGTCCACGTAGTCCACGACGCCCGGGTTCTGGGCGACGAGGATCTCGCCGGAGTCCACCGCGATGCGGTGCTCGATGCCGGTGCCCACCAGCGGCGCGTTCGGGCGCAGCAGGGGCACGGCCTGGCGCTGCATGTTCGAGCCCATGAGGGCGCGGTTCGCGTCGTCGTGCTCGAGGAACGGGATGAGCGAGGTTGCCACCGACACCATCTGGCGCGGGGACACGTCCATGTAGTCGATCTGCGCGGGCGGGACCTCGTCGGGCTCGCCGAACACGCCGTCGGGGCTCGTCGTGCGGCAGAGCACCTTCTTGTCCACCGTGAACGAGCCGTCCTCGGCGTACGTGACGAACTGGCGCGTTTCGAGGTCGAACGTCTCGTTGGCCTGCGCGATGGTGTACTTCTCCTCCTCGTCGGCCGTGAGGTAGTCGATATCGTCGGTGACCTTGCCGTCGACGACGCGGCGGTACGGCGTCTCGATGAAGCCGTAGGGGTTGATGCGAGCGTAGGTGGCCAGCGAGCCGATGAGGCCGATGTTCGGGCCTTCAGGCGTCTCGATGGGGCACATGCGGCCGTAGTGGGACGTGTGCACGTCGCGCACCTCGAAGCCGGCGCGCTCGCGGGACAGGCCGCCCGGGCCGAGGGCCGACAGGCGGCGCTTGTGCGTGATGCCGGCGGCGGGGTTCGTCTGGTCCATGAACTGCGACAGCTGCGAGGAGCCGAAGAACTCCTTGATGGCCGCCACGATGGGACGGATGTTGATGAGGGACTGCGGCGTGATCTCGTCGGGCTCCTGCATGCTCATGCGCTCGCGCACGACGCGCTCCATGCGCGATAGGCCGATGCGGAACTGGTTCTGGATCAGCTCGCCCACCGTGCGGATGCGGCGGTTGCCGAAGTGGTCGATGTCGTCGGTCTGCACGCCCTCTTCGCCGGCATGCAGCGCGACGATGTACTGCATCGTCTTCACGATGTCGTCGTCGGTGAGGGTGGACGCCTCGTAGTCGGGGTCGAAGCCCAGCTTCTTGTTGATCTTGTAGCGGCCGACCTTCGCCAGGTCGTAGCGCTGCGGGTTGAAGAACAGGCCCTCGAGCAGCGTGCGGGCGGAGTCGATGGTGGGCGGCTCGCCGGGACGGAAGCGCTTGTACAGCTCGATGAGCGACTCTTCCTTCGTGGTGGCCGGGTCGCGGTCGAGCGTGCGCAGCACCATCTCGTCGCTGCCGAGGAGCTCGATGATCTCCTCGCGCGTCTCGGCCAGGCCGAGGGCGCGCACGAGCAGCGTCGCCGGCTGCTTGCGCTTGCGGTCGATGCGCACGGACAGGATGTCGCGCTTGTCGGTCTCGAACTCGAGCCACGCGCCGCGGCTCGGGATGACCTTCGCGTTGTAGATGGTCTTGTCGGACGTCTTGTCGCGCTCGGCGGCGAAGTAGACGCCGGGGGAACGCACGAGCTGGGACACCACGACGCGCTCGGTGCCGTTGATGATGAAGGTGCCGCGCGGGGTCATGAGCGGGAAGTCGCCCATGAACACGTCCTGCTCCTTGATCTCGCCCGTCTCGCGGTTGATGAAGCGGATCTCCACGAAAAGCGGCGCCTGGTAGGAGACGTCCTTCTCCTTGCACTCGTCCACCGTGTACTTCGGCTCGCCGAACTCGTGCTTGCCGAACTCCACGCACATGTCCTTCGTCGAGTTTTCAATGGGACTGATGTCCTGGAAAGCGGCAGCGAGGCCCTCTCCCTTGAAAAATTCGAAACTGTCGGTTTGGATGGCGATGAGGTTGGGGACGTCCATGACGTCGGGGATCTTGGCGAAGCTGCGGCGATTCCTATAAAGGCTGGTGGGAGCACTGGTTTTTGCTTGAGCCACGAGGCTTTTCCTCCTTCAAGAGAATCTTAAAATCTGCGAAAAGTCGCAATTTCTAAAAATACGACGCGGAGTGGGCGGTGTCAAGAAAAATTTTTACGAACTGTGGGGATTTGCTGTTGATTCAGGGTTTTAGCTGGGATAATAGACGGAAAACTTTTTGGTTGCGGAGGTGGTTTTGGCGACTTGAAGGACGGCCGGCCGGTCGGGGGCGGGCGAGAACACTCCGCGCAAACGGCCCCCTGGCCGACGCCGCCGAAGGGGCCAAGCGAAACGAGCCGGCGCATGGGTCAGGGTGTCCCCGCATCACCGGCCGGCAATCCGGGGCTTGGCCTTGGGAGGGCGGCGTCGGCCAGGGGGCGCCCTCCGCGAAATCTCGCCCGCCCCCGACCGGCCGGCCTCGTGCTTGTTGAGGGACCCCCGGATCACGAAGCGGTGGGGATGCGCCGCCTGCGGCGGCGGGCTTCGCCTTCCACCGGCGAGGGGCGCATGGCGGCTTCGCCGCTCGCGCCCGACAGGCGCGGCTGCCTCGTAGGGGCAAACGCCCCGCAGGCCGGGCAGAAATCACACGAGCGTTGCCTGGTAGCGCTCCAGCAGGGCGCAGGGTTGGTAGCTCAGCTTGTTCTCGCGCAGGCCGGGCAGGCCCAGGTCCTCCTCCAGGTTGAGATACTCGGCCCGGTCCACCACGGTGCCGGCCAGCTCGCGCAGCAGGGCGCGCCAGATGTAACGGAAGCCCAGGTTGCCTTTGAGCACCATGACGTCGAACGCGCCGCCGGGCAGCAGGGCGCCGTAGGCGTAGCCCTGCACGTCGCCGGCGATGCGCAGCAGGATGCCCTCCAGATCTAGCTCCTCGAAATGGTCGAGGTCGAGCAGGATCTTGCGATGCTCCAGCTCCAGGGGGTGCTCCTCGGAACCGCGGCGCCGGCTGCCCTCGAACCACGCTTGCTGGAACGCGCGCAACTCGTCGAGGTGCCGGGGAGAAAGGGATTCGAAGGTCACGTCGTCGCCGTACAGCTGGTAGAACTTATTGGTCTCGCGGCGCTTCTTCGCAAGCGCGGGACCCGCGTAGGCGGCGATGGTCTCGGTGCGGTAGAGGTAGTCGGCGAAGGCCCGGTCGGTCGAGAAGGCGAAGGCGCCGGGCAGCGCGGTTTCCAGCTCGAGCCGTTCTTCGGGCGTCACGCCCACCAGCGCGACGCGCTCCCCCGCCTGCGCGGACTCGTCCAGCAGCCGCTCGACCTCGCCGACCAGGTTCGCGCTTCCCAGAGGCGGATAGCACGCCGCGACGCCCGGCAGACGATCGTCTTGGCGCACGCGCAGCACGCCTCCCTCGAGGCAGATCTTCGTGGCGTACTTCTCTTGCAGCGAGAACAGGTTGGCGAACCCGAGCGCCGAGTCGTTGCGGCGCAGGGGCGCGAGCACCTCCTCGACGAGGCTTTTGTCTGAAAGCTGCAGTGCCCTGAACTCCATCGATCCCCTCTTCGGCCGTCGCGCGCTGCAGGGAGCGCGTTTTTCCATCGACAGCTCAGTTTAGAGGAACACGGCGGCTGCGAACACCCTCCTTTCGGCAACATCCGAGGTGTCCGGCCCGACACCTGCGGGCAGGAGTCGCATGCGCAGGGGCGAGCCCGCTGCCGCTCGCGCTGAAGGCGCTTCGCCCCGCGCCCGCTTCGCATGCCCGGGGTTACGACAGCTCGCCGAACCGTCGAGCCTCGGCACGGATTGACGGAAAGGCCGCGAACGGCAACGCATCGTCGCCGATATTAGAGCAAATCACTTGTATTTGGGCCGACTTGGCGGCGGAGAGGCGTACAATTTAGGCAGCATCACTATGTATAGGAGGCGCGTATGTACCGGAGGACGTTGAAGGTGGGGGTCTTCGGACTCGATGCCGCCGTGGCAGAGGGCATGCGCTCCGTCGAGGCGCCCGCGCGCTTCGAGGTGAGCGTCGTCGAAGGGCCCTGGCCGGCCGGCGCGGACCTCGACGAGTGCGACATCGCCCTCGTGCCCTCCCCCGATGCCGCCCAGACGCCGCACCGGGCCCGGCTCGTGCTGTGCGCGAGCGCCGAAGCGGTCGCCGAACTCGACGCTGCGGCCGTCTCTGCCTTCCTCGACGTGTGGGCGGGGCCGTTCCCGCCGGCGCTCGCGGCCTTCCATTTCCGCAAGCTGCTGGAGCGCGAGAAGGAGGATGCCGACCTGGCCCTCACCCGCCAGTACCTGGACACCGCCATCGACTCCATGCCGGAGCTCGTGTGGTTCAAGGACGCGCGCGGCGCGCACCTCAAGGTGAACGACGCCTTCTGCGAGACGGTGGGAAAGACGAAGGAGCAGGTGGAAGGGCGCGGCCACTACTATATATGGGACATCACGCCCGACGAGTACGCGCAGGGCGAGTACGTGTGCCTGGAGTCCGAAGAGGAGACCATGCGGTCGAGCACGACGCTGCTGTTCGACGAGCAGGTGAAGACGAAGCGCGGCATGCGCCAGTTCAAAACGTACAAATCGCCCCTGTTCGACGCGGACGGCACCGTCATGGGCACGGTAGGCGTTGCCCACGACGTCACCGACCTGGGCAACGTGGCCACCGAGCTGGACATCCTCATAAACGCCATGCCCTTCGCCATCGTGGTGGAGGACACGGACGGCGTGATCTTGAACGTCAACCACGTCACCGAGCAGTACTTCCGAGTAAAGCGCGACAACGTAATCGGCGGCAAGATCAAGCATTGGCGCCGCGTCGTGTTCGGCGACGAGTTGGCCGATGCGCGCGAGGAGAAGGAGACGTGCGAGTTCACCGCCAACATCGCCGGAACCGACACGACGTTCGAGCTGAACAAGGCGCCCATCGTGGACGTGTTCGGCAACGTGACCGGCCAGCTGCGCATCTACCGCGACGTCACGATCGAGCGCGTGCTGGAGCGACGCGCTGCGGAGGCCGCGCGGACCGATTACCTGACCGGCCTGTACAACCGCCGCTACTTCTACGAGCGCCTGGAAGAGAGCCCGCGCGACGAGCCCATCACCATCGTCACGCTCGACCTCGACGACTTCAAGGACATCAACGACCGATATGGCCACGCCGCAGGCGACGTGGCGCTCGTGCAGACGGCGCGGATCCTGCGCGAGACGTTCCCCGACGGCCTCGTGGTGCGCTGGGGCGGCGACGAGTTCGTGGTGGCCCTTCCGAGCGACCGGGACCCGCGCGAGGTCTGCGCGGCCGTGCAGGACATGATCGAGCAGCTTCATCGCAAGTCGCTCGCCGCGAGCGAGTCGTACCCGTTCACGGCGAGCGCGGGCATCGCCACGGGCCTGCCCTGCTCCATCGACGAGCTTATCAAGCGCAGCGACGAGGCGCTGTACCGCGCCAAGCGCCAAGGATCGTCGCTCTGCCGCATCGACGGCGAAGAAGACTGACGCCGAGGAAGGGGCGGCATCAAAAGCGTCGTTTTCGCTTGTCGCATAGGGCAAGGGCTCTGCCCTTGCCGCTCGACAGGCAACGTTTCCCCGGGTAGACGGCAAGGGCAGAGCCCTTGCCCTACGAAACGGTCAACGCCAACGAGCGTTTTGGGGGCTTTCGATACGGCCCCTTCTGTTTTGCGGACGCGCCCGCCCTGCACGCCCTGCTCGGCGGCGGGTCTAACCGCGCGACTTCTCCAAGCTGAACTGGCCGCTGGCGATATGCACGCCGATGGACGTGGTGCCGTCGCCGTGCAGGTAGGAATTGCCCTGCTGCGTGGTTTCGAACGCGCTGGCGAAGCTGCCCGACGCCTTGTCGACCTTCACCGAGAAGCCGGTGTCCTCGGGCAGGGCCACGCTCGTCTGGCCGCTGGCGAGGTCGGCGTCCACCTGTCTCGGCGCCGTGCCGAGGCAGACCACGTCGAGCTGGCCCGAGGCCGTCTTGGTGCTCACGCGGTTCGCGAACGAGCCCTCCACGCGCGCCTGGCCGCTGGCCACGTCCACGCCGAGGGTGTCGGCGGCGAGGTCATCCGCGTCGATCTCGCCCGATGCGAGCTTGAAGTTCAATGCGTCGCAACCGATGCCCGAGACGCGGTAGTAACCCGACGCGCCGTCGACGGCCACGTTGCCCAGATTCCTGGCGTACCGCTCCGGGATGCGCACCTCCAGGCGCTTCTGCCCCAGCGCGAAGCACGACCACCAGCTGCCGTAGTCCACTTTGAGCGTGTCGCCCGATACGCTCCAGCGCATCTGCTGCGCCTTCGTCATGCCGTTGGGTGCCGTCTCCACGAGCTCGATGGTGTCACCGGCCGCGTCGTCGACCACCGACACGTCCACCGATCCGGCAGCCCAGCTGATGGACAGGTTCTTCACGCTTTTCGCGTCCACGCTCGCGTTGCCCATTTCCGCTCCTCCTCCGAGATAGAATCCCTGCGACGAGCACCCGCGCATCGAGCCGAGCCCCGCCACAGCGAACAGCAGCAGGCCGAGCGCGATGATGAGCGCGATTTTCACGTACGACGATCTGGTGAGCTTTGCCATGTCTGCCGCCCTCCGCTATCGACGCCCGGCCCGATAGTTCGGGTCGTTCTCGATGATGTGCGCGATCCAGTAGTACAGCGGGATGGTGAGGAACAGCACCCAGGCGGGGTGCCAGGCTCCGAACGCGAAACCGGCGAGCATGAACAGGATGACGCACAGGATGGGATACGGGAACGTCGACCAGGGGCCGCGGCGATGCCTTCCGTCGCGATCGTCATAGCCGGGCGCAGACTGTTGCGGCTGCGGCGGGACGGGCACGCCGTAAACGGGCTGCTGCGCGGGGGGCGGATAGCCGTGCGGGGGAACGGGCGGAACGGGGGCCTGCGCGGGCGAGGTGCCGGGAGCCGTTGCGGCGGCGGACGCCGAGGCGGGAGCGGGGGCCGACCCTGCGGCGGGCGCTGCCGTTTGGGACGCTGCGCTCGGATCGCCGACGGGCTGCGCCGGGGCGGGCTGCGCCGGGGCGGGCTGCGACGGGGACGGTTGCGACGCCGCGGCAGCGGGCGGCTCCTGCCGGGCGGCGACCTGGGCCGCGGCGGCTGCGGCGGCGGCCGTCGCGGCGGCGGCGCTCGCGGCCACGGCGGCCTCGCGCGCCTCCACTTCGGCCGAGGCTCCGCGATCCCGCGCCTCGAACGTCACGTCGTCGGCGATGTCGGCGTCCACGCGCACGAGCTCGTCCAGCGTGACGCCGTACAGATCGGCGAGGGCGATGAGGTTGCCCGTGTCGGGCGACGACTCGGCGCGCTCCCACTTCGACACGGCTTGGCGCGACAGCCCCAGCTGCGCGGCCAGCTCCTCCTGGCTGAAACCCTGCTCGCGCCTCATCTCGGCGAGGCGCTGGGCGATTTCGACGTTCATGAACGATCCCTTCTTCGGCGTTGGCGTCATACGAACCTCTTTCTCGCCCCCAGTGTGCAGTTGCGCGGCCAGTTGCACCAGCATCTCTGGTAATCATTTTACGCAACCGCCGGTTGCCTAGCCGTGTGAAAAGGGATTTCGTTACCCGCCGCAGCGGAATCCATGACATTTGTCATGGCGGGAATCGACGGGACGCCATGCCGAAACGTGCCGTTGGCATAAACGCCCGGTTCCCCGACGTCCCGCGCCCGAAGGCTTGCCGCGCGCACGGACGCACCTGCTCGCTCGGCGCGCTCGCGGCCAGGCATCCCCAAGATCATGCTTTCGGGAGGCGGCCGCTTGGTGCAAAAATCACCGATGCCCCCGTCTAGGCAGCTCCCTCGGCAAGGGTTCGCCGTCATGGAAAAATTGCGACCTGCGCAAACGAGCCCAACGAATCAGGCTCGCATGCCAAGACGCCTCTACAACGCCTCCGAACACGGGGGCATCGGTGATTTTTGCACCGAAACGGGAGCACAGCGGATCCTCGGACCCTGCGGTGGGCGCATCGTGCCGAGCTTCCTTATGCCCTTCGGAGCCCTCTACGAGAACCGGTATTCACCGAACGAGCACCGGGCCAGCTCGAGGCTGCCGTCGCGCATGGCGGCGTCGAGCGCTTCGGCCTCGATGTTCTCCACGCTGAAGCTGCCGTAGCCGGTGTTCAGCACGAGCTCCGCCAAGCGCGGCGCGTCTTCCGCCGACGCAGCGGACGGCGGGCTCGACAACGGAACGGAGATGGTCAGGTCGTGGGCGATCGCTTCCCGATCGTCCCATGCGCGCGTATCGCCCGCCCACACCTCGAGCGTCGACCCCTTCTTTTGGAAGCAGCCCTGCTTGATGACGTCGAGGCCGTGCTCTTCGATGCGCAGAGGACGGAGGTTCGGCATCGATTCGATCTTGACCTCGCCGGCCGGCCAGTTCACCACGATGCGGTCGATGCCGGAGAAGTTGATCTCGTCCACATGGGTGCTCGTGACGCCGAGCGCGTCGGTGACGCGCGGATGGGGACCCGTGAGGACGAACCAGCCGAGCGCGCTCAGAGCAAGCAAGGCGACGCACAGCACGCAGACGACGGCTCGGTAGAAGCCCCTTCGCCAAACGCGCGGAGCAGCCGCACCGGACGGCCCCTCGGCAGCTTGGCCGGCTGGCGATTCCCCGGTGCCGGACGGGTCGGGGGCGGCCGGCGTCGGCGGCCCGCCCGTCGGCGCCTCGAGGGCGGGAGCGCCGGTCGCGTCCGAGTCGAGCCCGGGCGCCGCACCGGAAAGAGAATCCGCGGGTGCGTCGCGGCTCGCCCCGCTAGCAACAGGGGCGGCTCCGAACTTGACGGTGTCGATCCTGGACGACCCGTTGTCGGAGCGTCCTGGGCGCGCGTCACCCGTAGCTGCGCTCGGTTCGAGCGTTCGGGCGGAACGCTCTTCCGCCGCCTCGTTTACTGCGTCGAGGCCCGCAAGCTCGTCGAGCGTCACTCCGTACAGGTGCGCGAGCGCGATGAGGTTCTCCGTGTCGGGAGCCGCCTCGGCCCTCTCCCACTTCGACACGGCCTGGCGCGACAGGCCCAGCTTTCGGGCGAGCTCTCCTTGAGAATACCCCTGGGCACGGCGCAGCCGCGCCAACCGATCGGCGACCGAGAATTCCATGCGGCGCTCCTTCCGCGCTTCCGGCGGGAACGTTTGTGCTGCAGTTCGGAAGCGATGGCCCGATCATACCGGCTGCGCAGGCGGCGCGCCAGTAATTCGAGTGCGCACTTTGACAACTTCGGGTTGTCAACGAACGTCGTGAACGACGTCCAGGAGCTCCTCCTTGGAATGGACGCCCAGCTTCCCGTAGATATGGCGCACGTGGGTCTTGACGGTGTTCGTGGACACGAACAGTTCCTCGGCAATGAACGGCGCGCTGCGACCTTGGGCAAGGTAGGATAGGATCTCGGCCTCGCGCTTGGAGAGCTGGGCGCGCTCGGCCAAGTCGCGGCAGCGCTCCTCCTGCAAGCGCGCGAGGTCGGTGGGCTCCTCCGCACCGCGCCGGCGTTGGCGCAGCACCGGCACCAGGCCCACGGCCATCAGGTACAGCACCATGCCCGTTTGAGCCGTGGTACTCATAGCGGCGTCGCCCACCCACGGCCACACCTCCACCACGGCGAAGAACCATGTCGCGAAGGCCGCCGTGGCAACGCCCCACGTCGCGACGAGCGAGGCATCGTCGCCCGTGGACAGGCGCACCCAGAACAGCTCGGCCATGATCGCGATGGCGCAACCGAGCGGGATGCTGAACGCGAAGCGCCCGACGGTTCCCGTGAGCGCGCCGAAGAACCAGATGAGCTGCAGGCTGGCGACGCACAAGAGCGGGGCCAACTGGTAGACCACCTTGAAATCGCGCCACGCCGTCCGGCGCACGGCGACGCACAACAGCATCGAGCCGACGAGGAAGCCCGTGGCCGTGCCCCATGCGCTCTCGGGCCCCGGATTGTTCGCAATGGATGTTCCCGTCAGGTGAGCTCCCCACTGGGACGCCGAGATGAAAGCGCACAGCAGCAAGCCCACGACGATCTCCCAGTTCTGGGAGAAGGCTCCCAAGACCCGAAACGGCGCCCGATCGACCGGCACGGATGCGACGGGCGAGGCGGCGGGAGATGCCGAGCGCGGAACGACGGCGGCCGCGACAAGGCCGACCGCCACGACGAGAGAAGGCGTGAGCGGGAACGCATCATGCAAAGCCAGCGCGAGAAGCTTGAGCAGCGCCGCCGCGACCCCGGCGAGCGAGATGCCGAACAGCGCGACGCGCTCGTCAAGGGCCGAGAAGGCCGATCCCCAGCGAATCACGGCGGCAGCGAAGCCGGCCCCGAACACGATCCCGCACAAAGCAAGGGCCGCTTCGGACAGTCCGGCCATCCGAACGCCCCAAGCGCCAACGAACGCGAGGGCCGCGAGCAGCGAGCCGAAACTCGCACGGCCAGCCGGCTTCACGGTAGACCGCCGCGCCCGCAAAGCCAGCAGCAGACCGGCAACCACGGCCGCGACGAGCGCCGCGCGAAAGAACACGTGCACGGAAGCGGACGAACCGAACAACGGGTCGATCACATGGGGGTTGTCCATGAGCATGACGACGACGCCCACCAAGCCGCCGACGGCGACGTACGGTCGCGCCTGCGACAGCGCCGCTTCGGTTTCCGCCATGGATCCTCTTTCCTCGCATGCCTAATCCTGCCGCTGCATTCTACCATGCGCCGCGAGAACAGAGCGGAGCCGGTCGCAGAGACCGGCCCCGGACGCCGCACCGCCAAGGAGGGAGGGAGCTTGGACGGCGGGCAGAAGATCGATGATAGCGGCGTCGCGCCGTTCATCGCGGCGTTGGTTGCGGCGATGGTCGGCGGCATCGCCGGCGCGACGCCTCCTGCGAACAGGCGCGACCCCTCGTCGTTGCCTGCGGCTTTACACCTGCTGGACGGCGTTCTTGCCGGCCACGTAGCCGTAGTACAGCGCCATGGAATGGCTCACGCCCTTCAGGCTGATGGGATACTGCACGGCGAAGCGGTCGCCCTGGATGTTGCCGGCGGCGTACAGACCGGGGATAACGTCTCCCGCGTTGCTGTACACGTGCGCGTCCTCGTCGCTGGCCAGGCCGCCCAGGCACACCAGCATGAGCGCAGGCTCCATGGCCACGGCGTAGTACGGCGGCGTCTCCAACGCGAACAGGCGCGAGGACACCTTGCCGAAGTCCTCGTCTTTGCCGGCGTGAGCCAGCTCGTTGTAACGCGCCACCGATGCGAGGGCCGCCTCCTTGTCGATGTCGCCTATCTGGTCGAACAGTTCTTCCAGCGTGTCCGCCTTGAAGCAACGGCCCTCGGCCACGGCCGCGTCGAGCTTCGCCTGGGACTTGTAGTTGCGGTAGGTCTCGTTGTTCTTCGGCAGCGACTCGTCGTAGTAGCATGCCACGCCATGACCGGCCGGCATGTACTGCAGCTCGTCCTTCCACGCGCCGTCCCAAATCTGATAGGACGTCTTGTCCTTCAGAAGCTCTATCTGGTTCTCAACCTGCTGGCCGGGCACGTCCTCGTTCATGAAGCGCTTGCCGTGCTTGTCCAGCTGCAGGAAACCGGCGATGCCCATGACGCCCTCGCCGCTGATGTCGGCCCCGCCGCCCATGTGGTGGATCATGGGGGCATGATGCTGCTGGATG
Source organism: Gordonibacter massiliensis (ex Traore et al. 2017) (assembly GCF_019731765.1). NCBI lineage: Bacteria > Bacillati > Actinomycetota > Coriobacteriia > Eggerthellales > Eggerthellaceae > Gordonibacter > Gordonibacter massiliensis (ex Traore et al. 2017). The sequence continues at coordinate 47,012 of NZ_JAASIO010000010.1, forward strand.
GCCGCATCGACCCAGGCGCCCAGCTTCAGGCCGTCGCCCGTGTTCGTGGGGTTGCCCTCCACGTCGACGTTCGGGAACATCTCCTGAATGCCGTTCTCCACGACTTCGGGGCAGTAGTAGCCCAGGATGTCGGTGTTGCTGGCATAGTCGCCGGTTGCCAGGATAACGCCCTTCTTCGCCGTCGCCTTCACGTAGGAGCCGTCCTTCGCGTTGCGCGCATAGCAGCCGGTGCAGCGGCCGTCTTCCATAATCAGCTTCTCCACGAAGTAGCCGTAGAACGGCGTGACGTCGCTTTCGCTTACGGCCTTCTCCATATTGGCCTCGAGGACCGGCGCTTGGCTGGGCAGCAGCTCCACGGACGTCGGATACACCGGATGCTCCTCCTTCGTCCAGTCGTAAGCCTCGGGCAACGGCTGGAAGATGGGAATGAGGTACGACGCGGCGCCCTCGTCGGGAACTTCGCTGCGCGTGGTGTCGCAGATGTAGAGGTCCTCCTTCGCGCCGATGTACCAGTCGAACACCTCGGCGCCGTGCCGGGCCCACTTGCTCATGATGGAGCGCTTCGTCTTGTACGAGCACTCGTCCATATGGTGGTCGACGATCTGATCGGCATCGAACGTGTCGCGCCCCCAACGCGCCTCCAGATCGCCGTTGATGACGGCGAACTCGCCGCTGCGGCACTGCGGGCCCTCGGCCTTCTCGAACACGACGACCTGAGCGCCCTCTTCGCCTGCGGCGCGTGCCGCCGCCACGCCGGCCAATCCGCAGCCGACGACCACGACGTCGGCCTCCACCGTCTCCTTCACGTCGGCGTCGGCGATAGCGGGCTCGGCACCGAGCCAGGTGAGCTCGCCCGAAGCCGCCGGATTGCCGGCAGAGGACGTCGAGCCCTTGGACGACGAGTCGGCGGCCTTCGCATCGCTCGTTTTCGGACTGCAGCCCGCCAAGCCGAACGCCGCCGCACCAGCGGCCACCGCGCCGAAACCGAGGAACTGCCGCCTATCGAGCGAGAACTTGTTTTCAGACATCGTGCTTCCTCCTTATGCACCGAGGCGGGCCGATCCCTTCGTCGACCCCCACCCTCCTGATGGCAAGCATACGGCGAAAAGCATGGGGCGTTTATCGCCTGAATGGATGAAACACCTGATGGAGCTATCACCTTATCGGGTGATACCGAGGGAAACCGCCTTCCGAGCACCGGGGCGGAAGACACGGCCGCCTTGGGGGACGGCGGCTGGGACGAGCGCGAGCGACAAGAACGTCACCGCGCGTTGTCGCGCAGAGCTTTCAGCTTCGCCAGGGTTGCCGGGTCGATGCGGGCGGCCACGGTGTTCTTCTCGGCCACCTTCGGGGTGTCGTCGAGGCGGGCTTCCTCGTAGTGCATGGCGACCTCGCGGGAGAAGCCGTTCGCGCTCATGCGGTCGATGCCGAAGCCGAACACGGTGTCTTGGATGGTGGCATCGCTGGTGACGACGAGTGTTTCCACCTGGCGCTCGCGCGCGTCATGGGCGAGCTTCTCGATGACCTTGTCGGCCGACTGCCCCGCCGGCGAGAACATGATGCGCACGCCGCCCACGCTCTCGGCCTCGCCCGTGGAGAACTCGTTGCGGCCGCCGTCGAACACAATGATGGCGCGCCAATCGCGCCCGGCGTAGTTCACCACGTCGTTGATGAGCGCCTCGCGGGCGGTGTTGAACGCGTCGTCCGTGTAGTCGGGCCCGGCTATCTGCTGGTAGCGACTGCCGGAGCGCAGCACGTTGTACCCGTCGACGAGCAGCAGTTTTTTGCGTTGCTTGGGCACCGGCTCAACCTAGTAGTTTTGGCGGAGCCACTCGTACATGCAGGCGGTGGAGGCTTGCGCGACGTTGAGGGAGGCCACTTCGCCCATCTGGGGCAGCTTCACCAGAAAGTCGCAGCTCTCCTTCACCACGCGGGACAGGCCCTCGGCCTCGTTGCCCATGACGAGCGCGATCTTGCCCTTCAGGTTCGAGCGCCAGATGACGTCGTCGGCCTGCTCGCTAGCACCCGCCACCCAGAAGCCGCGCTCCTTGAGGCGCGCCATGATCTGCACGAGGTTCGGCACCTGCGCCACGGGCATGTGCGCGATGGCGCCGGCCGAGCTCTTGTAGGTGGAGGCGTCCACCTTCGCGCTGCGCTTGTTGGGGATGACCAGGCCGCAGGCGCCCACGGCCTCGGCGCTGCGCGCGATGGCGCCCAGGTTGCCGGCGTCGGTGAGGTGGTCGAGGATGACGACGAGCGCCCGGCCGTCGTGCTCTTCGGAGTAGGTTTCCGCTGCGCGCTCGATCTCGGTGATGTCCACGTAGGCGTGCGGCTTCGTCTCCGCCATGACGCCCTGGTGGCTGCCGCGCTCGGACTTCTCGTCGAGCTGCTTGCGCGGCACCGTGACCACGGGCACGTCGAAACGCTTCGCCTTGCGCAGGATGTCCTCCACGAGGCCGTCGCGCTTCGCGTTGTCGGCCAGCAGGATGCGCTTGATGGGCACCTGCGTGCGCAGCGCCTCGATGATGGGGCGTTTGCCCTCGATGTAGTCAGCCATGAACAGTGTCGCTTTCCGCAGCCGGACCGGCCGGCTTGTCGCGCTTCGGGTTCGATATCGAACGAAAAGTGTACCACGCCCGTGCGCGCGCGAGCGGGCCTTCGATAAAAAACCGCGTCAATCGCCCAGCGAAGGCGGCGGGAACGCCGGGGGCGCCGGCTTCGCCGGGCAGCCGCCCTCCGGATAGGCCATGCCCTCCAAGTAGGCCACGGCGCAGTTCTTTCCCTCGGCCTTCGCGCGGTAGAGGGCGATGTCGGCACGGCGGTACAGCTCGGAGAACGGATGCGGGTCTTGCGAGACCACCACGCCCACGCTGAGGCTGACGTCGTGCGGAAGGCCGCGATCGGCCGCCGCGCTGCGGAACGCGGCGATAAGGGCCTCGGAGCGCTCCATGGCGACGCGCGGGTCGTACACGTCGCGCATGAACACCATGAACTCGTCGCCGCCCAAGCGCGCGACGACGTCGCTCGTGCGGAACAGCGCGCGGGCGGTGTCCGCGAAAGACGTGAGCAGCTCGTCGCCCACCAGGTGGCCGAACTGGTCGTTGACCGACTTGAAGCAGTCCACGTCGGCCAGCAGGCACGCATAGGACACGTCGGGTTGCTTGGAAGCGCAGTACTCCCGCAGCCGGCTTTGGAGGTACGAGCGGTTGTAGGCCCGCGTCAACGAATCGGTGGAAGACTGCTCCAAAAGCTCGTATTCCCCCGAAACGTCCACGATCTTGCCCACGTACTTCACGAGCCTGCCCTCGCTGTCGTAGATGCGGCGGCCCAGGACGCGCTGGTGCACGTACGTGTCGCGATCGCCTTTGCAATCGTCGAAGAAGAACACGGGGCGCAGGCGGTATACGTACGCGTACGCGTCGTGCTCCGTGCCGGGCTCGGGCTTGGCCTGGGACAGCAGGCGCGTGTCGGCGACGTAGCGTTCGCGGTCGTCGGGATGCACGAAGCCGCTGGGGTCGAGCGTGCTCTTGCAGTGCTCCACCACGACCTTGTTGCGCCTGATGTTAGGGTTTTCGCCGAAGCGGGTGGAGAAAAGGTGCAGCGTGTCGCGCACCACGTCGTACTCGTAAATGATGTCGTCGGACAGCTCCGAGACGATCTCGTAGCGCTCGCGCTCGATCTTGGCCTGGGACAGCACGGCGTCGACGTCGACCGCGCCCACGTCCCGCGCGGTCATGCCGCGCGACGCCGCCTCGCCCTCCGGCGTATCGGGAGCCGAGCTGTGCACGTGAACGACAAGCCACTCGTCGCCGACCGGCGCGTACACGAACGTGAGGCGGCGCACATACTCGTCGGCGGCGTCCCCTTTCGTGGCGCGCGTGCGCAGGCTGGACAGCACGACCGCACATGCCTCGTTGCGGTAGGTCAGGTGGCATTCGTGGGACACGATGCGCGATCCGATGCGGCGCGCGTACGCGCACGAGGCCTCGAGCAGGCGCGCGACGTCGTCGCTGTTGAAGGCGTGCAGGTCCGCAACGTAGCCGAAGCAGGTCGCTCGCGATGGGTCGAGGTAGGCAAGCGTGGCGTCGAGGTCGCCCCGTTCGTAGCAGGCTTCCACGAACCCGCGCGTTTTATCGACCAGCAAGAATGCCAGGCTCCCCATCGTGTTCGCTTCCCTCGCCCGCTTCGTCGGATCGGCGTTTTCCGTCTCAATTGAGGGCACCATGCTAGCATAATGTCAAGGCACAATGCGGGCCGCCCCCCCCCCCGCGGGGGGGGGGCGCCCCCGGGG
>NZ_JAASIO010000010.1:51312-137141 GCF_019731765.1 Gordonibacter massiliensis (ex Traore et al. 2017)
CCACCGTCTACCATCTTGCCCCGCAAAAACCCGCCCCCCCCCCCCCCCGATTTTCATCACTTACCCACGAGGTTGTGGTTTCGACGCCGATCCGTTTCCTTCGACGCAGGTCCGCTTCCCCCGGTTGCACCCGCCCTCTCGCGGGGGTCTTCGCCTTCGATTTCTTCCTTTCGCGCATTCCGTCGGGCCCTGCCCCTATCGGCGCCCTTCGCCCTCGCGATCCCCTTTCCGCGCGCGCGAGCGCTTGCGCTGCCGTCGTACCGAGATGCGATCGCCGCCGTGCAGGAACACGCCGGACACGAGCCGTTTGAGCGAGCCCAGGCCGCGCGTGACGTGCGGGGTGAGGTCGGCCTCGTCGCGCGTCTTCCAATCGAAGTACACGCTCCAGTAGCGCAAGAGCACCACGGCGAGCACGCAGGCGATGCCGGCCACGACGAGCGGGCTTCCCAGGTACGCGAGCACGGTGAAGAGCAGCGCGCCGCCCAGGCCCGCCACCGCGTAGAAGTTCGACTGTTGGAATATGCCGGGCGTCTCGCCCACGCAGATGTCGCGCACCGCGCCGCCGCCCACGGCCGTGATGGCGCCCAGGACGACGGTGAGCACGAAGCCCTCGCCGCAGGCGTACGCCTTGCTGGCGCCCGCGAGCGCGAACAGGCCCACCGACAGCGCGTCGGCGAAGAACACCGTGGCGTCGAGGTGCTTGAACAGGCCGCGGAAGTAGAACACGAACGCGCACAGCACGATGCACAGCAGGATGAGGTCGGGATGCGACGTGAAGTACACGCCCTTGTCCTGCAGCAGCACGTCGCGGATGATGCCGCCGCCGTAGCCCGTGAGCAAGCCCAACACCACGGTGCCGATGATGTCGAGCTTGCGGTCGCACGCGAACAGCGCGCCCGTGAGCACGCCCACGACGACGGAGAAGTAGTCGATGCCCCACGGCACCGTGAGCACCTGCCCGTCCGCGAACGCCGAGCCGATGAGTCCCGCTATGTCCATGCGCGCCTTCCTGCGAGCCCCGGTAAACCTGCGGTGCCCAGTGTCACCATTTTCGGCGGCTCGGTCAAGGGGCGGGGTTATGCTAGCCTACAGCGCGGTTCCCTTCGTGGGGACTTTCAGGGCGTCGACGTCGACGCCTTCCAGCTTCAGCAGGGCGATCTTCTTCTGCAGGCCGCCGGCGTAGCCGGTGAGGCTGCGGGTGGAGCCCACCACGCGGTGGCACGGCAGGATGATGGAGATGGGGTTGTGCCCCACCGCCCCGCCCACGGCGCGGGCCGAGGTGCGCGCACCGGTCTCTTCCTCGATGCGGCGCGCCAGCTCGCCGTACGTGGTCAGCTGGCCGTAGGGGATCTCCGCGAGCATCGTCCACACGCGCTGGCGAAACGCCGTGCCGCGCGGGCGCACGGGCGGGATGGGGCCGGGATCGGCGCCTTCGAAGTAGCGGTCGAGCCAGGCGCGCGCCTCGTGGAGCACGGGCAGGTCGGGGCGCTCCTCGGTTTCGCCGAGCGTGGCCTCGAAGTACTTCTGGCCGTCGAGCCACAGGCCCACGAGGGCGTCGCCGTCGCTGGCGACGGTGAGGGGGCCGACGGGTGAATTGAGGGTGCTGAGGTAGTCCATGGTTGATCCTATCGTTCGGGTGACGGGTTTGCGGCGGACCGGTCGGACGGCGGGGCCTTCGCAGGCGGGGCCGGCTCGTGCGGCACCGACCACAGCGACATGACGGCGTAGGAGCGCCAGGGGCTCCACGCCTTCGAGAGCGCCGTGAGCTCGCGCGGCTTGAGGTCGGGAAAGGCGCTCTTCACGCCCAGGTCGGACGCCGGAAAGCCGTCGGGGTGGCCGTAGGCGCGCATGAGCAGGTACTGCACGGTCCAGTCGCCGATGCCGGGGATGGCGGCCAAGGCGCGCGCCTCGGCCTCGAGGTCGGCGCCGGGGCGCAGCGTCACCTCGCCCGCGCACACGGCCTGCGCGAGCGCGCAGATGGCGCGGGCCCGCTGGCCGATGACGCCCAAGGCGCCCAAGCGGTCGGTCGCGTCGTCGGCGCAGAAAGCGGAGGGCGGCGGGAACGCCGTGTCGAGCGCCGGATGCGGCGTGGCCGCCGGCGCGCCGAACTCCCGCGCCACCCGTCCCGCCAACGTGCCGGCCGCCTTCACGGTGATCTGCTGGCCCAGGATGGCGCGCACCGCCATCTCGAAGCCGTCGAAGCAGCACGGCAGCCGGATGCCGGGCATCCGGTTCGCGACGGGAACGCGCGCGTGGAAGTCGGCGAGGCCGGCCTCCACCGCAGCGGGAAGGCAGTCGGTGTCGAACAGGCGCCGCACGCGCGCCACCACGAGGGGCAGCTCGTCGAACAGCTCCGGCGACACGGTGAGCGCCAGGCGGTTACGCGCCGGTTCGTCGACCACCTTGATCCAGCCGACGAGCGGCGACGTCCCCGCGGCGAAACCGGCGGACGGGGCGGCGGGCGAGAAGCCCGCGGAGCCGATGGAGGCGTCGGAAGCGGTGGGCGCGGCGGCGGAATCGCTCACGGAAACCGTACCGGGCCCGCCGCGATCGAGGCGCACGGTGCGCAGGTACGCGCCGCCCTCGACCGCCTCGACGCCTTCGATGGCGCGCAGGCGCAGGAAGTCCAGCAGCAGGTCGAAGCGGTACGGCGGGCGGTACCCCACGTGCAGCACCACCGGTCCGGCGTCCGCGCGCACGGCCCCCGCCGCCTTCCGGCGAAAATGGCTGGGCGCCATGCGGTAGCGCTGCGAGAACGCGTCGTTGAAGCGGCGCACCGACGAGAAGCCGCAGGCGAAAGCCACGCGCGTCACCGGAAGGTCGGTGTCGGTGAGCAGGCTCTTCGCCAGAAGCAAGCGGCAGGTGGTGCGGTACGCCGTGGGCGTGACGCCGTACGTGCGCTCGAACAAGCGACGCAGCTGGCGCTCGGACAGGCCCAGCTGCGCGGCCACGTCGGCGATGCGGCACGAGCCCGCGTGCTCGCGGATGAGCTCGGCGGCGCGCTGGACGGCCCGGTCGGTGTCCTGCGCGATGGGAGCCCCGGGAGCCAGCTCGGGACGGCACTTCAGGCAGGGGCGGAATCCGGCCGCCTCGGCCTCGGCGGCGGTTCGATAGAACGTGCAGTTCTCGCGCTTCGGGCGCTTGGCGGGGCACACGGCGCGGCAGTACACGCCCGTGGACTTCACGCCCACGAAGAACAACCCGTCGAAGCGCGCGTCGTGCGCCCCCAGCGCCTCCCAGCACGTGTCGCCGTCAGGCAGCACGGATCCCGCGAACGCATCGGCGGGAAACGCCCCGCCCTCCGTTTCAACTTCCCGGTCATCCATGATCGCGTCCTTTCAGCGACGGTTTCCCCCTGCGCCCATGAAACCACACTCCAGCGACGCGCGCTAGCCATTTTCGGACACGCAAGGCGCCGGGCCGGTTGACCATAGCGGCGAGCCGACGATGCGGAAAAACGGAGCCGATGCGGCATGCGTATTCGATGATCGGCCCACGAATACCTTGCGAACTGGTATGATACGTCTCAAACGAAAAACGGGGGCCAAACCGCCTGTCCGCTCGCTTTCGATAACGAAGGGGAACGCTGTGAACAAATGGATCGCCTGCGCGACCGCGGCCTGTGCCGTGGCCTTGTCTTTGACGTTGGTCGGCTGCGACTCGCAGGTCGAGGAGCCGAACGTTCCGACCGACTCGGCATCGGGCTCCACCGGCGGCTACGGGTACACGCTCACCGACGCGGAGAAGCTGAAGGCCCTGGCCATAGGCGAGACGGCCGTGTGGCGCGACTACGAGGTCACCGTAACGTCCGTCGACCGCGCCGACGGCAAGCTCACCGCCCATATCGACGTGAAGGGCCACACGCTGGCCCAGTCGCTGAGCACCGAGTGCCTGTTGTCGTTCGGCATGCCGCCCGTGAGCTCGTCGTTCGACGGCGACGTTATCACCGTGCCCGCCGGCGAGACGGCGTCGGGCACGCTCACGTTCGACGACCAGTACACCTCGCAGCGCCTCTTCTGGAACGACGGCGCCACCGAGGGCACGTGGGACCTCACGCTGCCGGCGGTGCAGCCCGAGCGACAGGGCGCCGAAAGCGAGGGAACCGAGCCGGCCAAGACCGAGAACGCCAAGCAGGAGGAGCCGAAGAAGGACGAGGCCGCCGAGGCGCAGAAGCAGGCCGTTGCGGCGCTCGAGGCCGAGATGCCCTCGCTGTTCGAGAACAACACGTTCTACACGTTCCAAAGCGTCGACACGTCCACCGCCACCGTGACGCCTCAGGAAGGCGGCGGCTACGAGTACGTCAACGACGTCACCGTCACCGGGGGCGACGGCGCGCCCACCACAGCGAACGTGCGCCTGATCTGCGAGGCGAACGGCAACTGCATATCGATGACCGTGGACGGCGCGTTCTTGTTCTAGGCGACGCGCGAATCGCGGCGCTCAACTGCCGCGATTCGCTGGACCCGCGAAGGGACGGGGCGGATCGGCCACGCGGCGCGATCCCGGCCACCCGCCGATTCCGCGCATCGCTGCCGGCACGACGCGCAAAGGCACCGCTTTCGCGCTCGCCGTCGCAGGCAGGGCTCGCGATGCCGTACAATGAGGCAACGCCCGTCGCGCTCCCCATATGCAAGGAGGGTCCGAGATGAAGCACCCGCCCGCCCCGCTCCGCCTAACGCAGCGCCCTCGAAACCTGATGGCCGCGCTGCTCGCCCTTTGCCTGACGTTCGCAGGAACGGCGCTTGCCGGCTGCTCGGACGGACGGGGCGGATATTCCACAAACAAGGCCCTCTTCACCTCCGTTTACGACCCAGACGACCTCTCGGCCCACATCAGGGACCAACCCGTGGACTACGCCGATCCCGCGTACTGGGTGTCGCGGCCGAGCGAGACGCCGCTGCCCGTGGACGTGTTCTACTTCTACCCCACCTCTTGGTACAAGGTGAGCGACGACGAGTCGAACCTGTGCGCCATCGACAACGAGATCATGCGGGAAACGGCGCCGGCGGTGTTCGAGGAGCAGGCCACGGCGTTCGAGACGGCGGGCAACGTGTTCGCGCCGTACTACCGGCAGATCGACGCAGCATATTATCTGGGCGAATCGAAGATCAACCAGATGAAGCTGATGTCCGGGGCGCCGCTGCTCGACGCGTTTGCGGCCTTGGACTACTATTTCGAGCACTGCAACGAGGGACGTCCGTTCATCTTGGCCGGACATTCGCAGGGGTCGAACCTGCTCGAATACGTGCTGACCGGTTACATGAACGAGCATCCGGAGCTCAAAGAGCGCATGGTGGCCGCCTATTTGATCGGGTACGGGGTTATGAAAAACACAGGATACCTGACCGGCTCGAACGCCTTCAAGTTCGCCGAGGGCCCCGACGACACCGGCGTGGTGATCTCGTACAACACCGAGGCTCCCGAAATCGAAGGCACGAACCCCGTGACCGAGCCCGGAGCGCTGAACATCAACCCCATCACCTGGACGCGCACGAGCGAGACGGCTCCCGCCAGCGCAAGCAAGGGCGCCCGCATCGGCGGCGTGGACGTAGGACCCTTGGCGGACGCCACCGTCGACCGCGCACGCGGCGCGGTGATCTGCTCCACGGTGGACCCCGACGAGCACAGCTCCGCGAACGGGGTATTCCCCCGAGGCGTGTACCACGCCCAGGACTACGCGTTCTACTATTACGACCTACGCGCGAACGCCGAGCTGCGCGCCGCAACGTATTTGGCCAGGCACGGCCGGGTTTAAACGGGAGCTGACGAAACGTTCGGCAACGACGTTCGAGCACCGCTCGACAGCACGCAGGAGCTAGCGGGAGAGCCGGGCCGCTTGAAATTCGAGAACGCTCTGAGCAAGCGCGAGCAACCTGGTGAAGTATCCGTCGGGAAACGCTTCAATCACGCGGCCACGCAACGATGCGATCCACGATAGGGGATGTCGTTCGATAAACGAGTCGAGAGCGGCCTCGTCCGCTGCTTCACCGGCGGCGAATCGGCGACAGCACTCCGACAGGTACAGCAACTCGATTCCCATATGATCCTCGTACTGGCGATTCTCGTTGCGCAACTCCAGCCCGGCCTCGCGCAAAAGCTCGCGCATCTCGAACGTGGCCTGGCCGAAGCCCACGGTAACGCCCTCGCCGCGGTGCATGGTTTCCCACGGGGGCGCAGCGGGCGACGGAGGGCCCACGAACAGGCGCGTGTATTCAACGGCTACCTGCTGGACCGCCTCGTCACGCGGCCGGGTTGCCGCCGCTTCCGCATATCGACCGCAGGCGTCGATGCACGCCCGGATAGCCTCGTCACCGAAATCGGGGAACGACTCCCAAAACGCATAGTCGAGACCGACCGACAGCGTTTGCGTCATGGGCTTCAATAACGAGTTCCCCACGAACCCGTAGACTTCGGAAAGCGCACTCCAAGGGATGTCTGCCGACATAATGGACTCCTTCGATCAGGGCGCTTAAGGCGCCGAGCGTTGCTTGCAAGGATACCCGCATCCACCAGCGGGAGCGGCAGGGCACGGGTGAGGAAGGGAGCGCGACCCGCAAGCGGTACGACACCGAAAGGCAGGACGCGACAGTATGAGGGAGGCACGGAGCCCAAACGCCAGGCATACGGACTCCGTATCGCGAATCCCCGGTTTAAACGGCTTTTGCGGCTATCCCGCCCTCCGCCGTCTCTCCAGCCGAAACCGGTTGCGGAGCTTTCGAAAGCAGTTTCTTTGACAGCAGCATGAAGGCCAGGACACCAAGCGAGACCACGCCAGCCGCAACCGTTATCTCCACCCAAGTGGGGACATACGAGCTCGTGATAGCCCATACGTCCACGCCCCCAGCATGAGCAGCAGAGGACGATCCCGACATGATGCCGGGAGCCCCCGCCACATTGGGAACGACGAACGAGGTCAGCAGAAGCCACACGCGTTTGAAGAACACGCCCATCACCACGCAGACGCTCGCCGCAGCCACCAAACCCATACGCGCACGATTCCTCGCGAACACGAGAATGCAGAATGGGATGAGCACTCCCACGATGATTTCGAACCAGAAGAACGGGGCCGTGACGCCCGTCGCCATGATGGCGAGCGTCTCGGCGCCGGCAGCGCCCGGGTACGCCATGGTCAGCGCTTCGCAGCCCACGAAGAACCCGTCGACGGCGATGCACGCGGCCAACAAACCAGCCAGGTTGGAAATGAGCTTCTTCTCCACCTTGAACGCGCCGGACTTGTTGAGGCCCATGAGCGACAGCAGCAGCAACGCCAGACCGGAGTCCATGGCAGACACCACGAACAGCGGTGCCATGATGGCCGAGTACCAGCCCTCCTTCGCCATTTCCAGACCGAAGATCCATGCGGTCACGGAATGCACGAGGATCGCCACGGGCAATGCGAAACGTGACACGATAGCCACCTTGTTCTGCGCACCCGGCTTCTTCGACTTCATGAAGTACAGGTACACGACGTTGATGACCAGGTACAACGTGATGACGCAAATATCCCAGAACAGCGGCGACGTGGGGTTCGGCCCCGTAACGATGCGCCAAACGCGCCCGATGCCGCCAAGGTCGATGAGCACGAACATACCGGCACAGCAGATGCACACCGTGGACAGGATGACGGCGGGAAGCGCCACCTTCTTGTACTCGGCCACATGGAACACGCTGGCAGAGGAGGCCACGATCAAGCCACCGGCCGAGAGGCCAACAAAGAACATGAAACAGGTGATGTACAGGCCCCACGACGTGCCGTTGTTCATACCGGTGACACCCAAACCGTTCATCAGTTGGTAGATCCAGGCGGCGATGCCGGCCACCGTCAGCGCGCCGAGCACGCCGGCAACCACTTTGAATTTCGTTGAGGTTCCCATGATTCGCACCCCCTTCTTAGTTGAAATAGTGAACTTGCGGACGCGTACCCTGCTCTTCAAGAAGAACGCCGGCATTGCGCTCGCGGAGCACGGTCGATATCTCGCTCTCAGGATCGTCAAGATCGCCGAAAACGCGCGCTTTGGAAAGACAGCATCTTACGCACATGGGCTCGTCGCCGCGATCGGTGCGCTCTTTGCACAACGTGCATTTCTCCGCCACGCCCTTCGGGCGCACGGGCACGTCCTTGTCCCCATAATTGAAATCGGGATCGCGTACCGGCTCGTTCCAATTGAAAACACGGGCATTGTACGGGCACGCCGCCATGCACATGCGGCAGCCGATGCACTTGTCGTAATCGATCTCCACGCGCCCTTTTTCGTCCTTGTACGTGGCGCCCGTGGGGCACACGCGCATACAGGCGGGATTCTCGCAGTGCTGGCAAGCCACGGGCAAATGCGAGCGAGAGACGTTGGGATAGACGCCCCTCACGCCGACCTCGAACTCGCAATCCTCGTTGAGCACGCGGTTCCACGCCATGCCCATGGGCACGTTGTTCTGCATTTTGCACGCCATGGCGCACGTATTGCAGCCCGTGCAACGATCAAGGTTGATGGCTATGGCCAATCGAGTCATTTGAACCACCTACGCTTTCTTCACTTCGATAAGCGTGTCATTGAAGGGAGTGACTCTTCCCTTGGCAAGCGCTTTTCCACGAGGATTCACGGCATCGTTGGTGACGTTTTGCACGTTTCCGGCATCCATGTACTTGTCCCAAATGCCCTCGACGACGGCAGCCGTCCCAGGACGAACCGCTTCAGTGGCAACGCATGCGCATCGGAACGAGCCTCGATCGTTGAACGCCTCGATCACATCGCCGGACGCCAAGCCACGAGCAGCCATATCAGAGGGGTTCATTTCCAGTGTCGGCTCGTAATGCTGGCGCAACCACGTGGCGTCCATAAAGTTTTGGTGAATGAAATACTTTGACCTTCGCTGCGTCATGATAAGAGGGTATTCGTCTCGCAGAGGGTTGTCCTCGTATGCTTCGTTAGGTGCTTCGTACTGGGGCAGCGCCTGTCCGTAGCTCACCAGATTCTCGTAATACAAGTCGATCTTTCCTGACGTTGTCTTGTATGTTTGCCCGCTGTAGCTGCGCGCGATATCCGGCTGGTTCTTGAGAGCAACCACTCCGTTGTTGGCAAGCAAGTCGTCGAGGGTGATGCCGACGATCGCCTTGTCAGTCGCTTTGTCCAACTGGAAGCGCGCAAGCTCCTCTTGGCTCTTTGGTAGCGCATCGCCATACCCTAAACGCTTGGCCATTTCGCGATCGATCCAGAAGTCCGTCTTGCTCTCAAAGAGAGGGTCCAGCACCTTTTGCTGCAGGAGAACGTGCCCTCGCAGAGCTCGGAGAAAGCCGACTTCCTCATCGACTTCGAAATGAGAGCACACGGGCAGAACGATATCGGCCCAATCCACCGAAGGCGTATGCCAGATATCCTGAACCACTACGAAATCGAGGCTCTTCGCCCACTCGTTCGTGCGGTTTTGATTGCCTGCGATTTGCTGGAAGGCGCCGTTTTGAACCCACATGAAACGTATGCCGCTTTCCTCGTCGCGATAGTCGACGCTCGCCTTGGGCGCCGGCGCTGTTTTGCATTCGGAAGGCAAGGGCCAAGAGGCCAGCTTGCCCGCCCCGAATATTTTCTGATACGCATTCACGTATGCGCCCGCTCCCCAACCGGGGATGTCGGTTCCAAAAGAGCCGACCAGCGTGGCGAGAAGAACCGCTGCATGGCCGGCAACATCGGCATTGTAGAATTTCTCGCCGCCGCCAAACCCGAACGACAGGATCGAGGGCCCGTTGTTTGCGTATTTGTCGGTGATCTCGATGAGAACGCTCTCGTCGATGCCGGTGGTCTCGGCGGCCCAGGAGGATGGGTACTGGCTCTGGTTCTCTCTGAGCAGCTTGAACACGGTAGCGTATTCCTCGCCGTCGATAGAAGTCTCGAAATTGAGGACTGGATCTACGTCAGCCTCATTGTACGCGGCCAAAGCACCAGCGCTCTCGTCCCACACCATGAAAGGATTGTCGGATCCCGCCTGCTTGACGTCGTCGACGGGACCTTTTCGCAAGAGAGACCCGTCCGAGCGCTTGACCAGGAAGGGCATGCTCGTATTGGCCTTCAAATACGGAGCGTTGTACCACCCGTTATCCAAAATGAGCGATATCATACCGAGGTAAAGCGCCGGATCGGTGCCCGCAACCATGGGAATCCATCGCGAGCTCTTCTCGGCGGTGATGCAGAAATTGGGGTCGAGCGTGATGATCTCGGCCCCCGCCTCCTTCGCCTCAAAGAAATACTGCGCGGTCACCATGCACGTCTCCAACATGTTGCAGCCAACGTTCAGGATGGTTTTGGCGTTCTTCCAGTCGGTAACCTCGTTCGACGAGGCACCCTGTTGGCCCGACTCGGCAAGCGCTGGCGAAAAACCGTTGCCCATACCTATGTCGATGCCACGGTGGGGCTTTTCCTGTCCCTTGAGCAGCTGGGGAAGAAACGTGGTGAGCGAGTCGACGGCCGTCTGGATGGCTATAGCCCCAACACCGTACTTTTCCTGCGTCTCTTTCACCTTGTCGGCGATAGTGTCGAGAGCTTCGTCCCAGGTGATTTCAACGAATTCGCCCGTCCCGCGCTCACCTACGCGTTTGAGGGGAACCTGCAAGCGCTCTTCGCTGTAAGTATGTTGTATTTCGGAAATACCCTTCAGGCAGATGGTCTCGTTACGCTTGTCCGGCCAATCGTTCGGCTCGACCAAAACCATGCGTCCGTCGCGCACCGTGCACTTCAAATGGCAGTTGCACTGGCAATGGCGATAGTGAAAGGTGTAACCGCAATGTTCCTCGGGTGCTGCATGCGCCTCCGTCGGTGCAAGCCACCCGTCAGCCGTCGTCATGCCGGCAGCCCCCACAAGGCCAAGCGCTCCCGCAGCAACGCCGGCGGCCTTGATAAAGCTCCTTCGCGTAAGTCCGCTTTGCGAACCGATCGCTTCTGACATGTCTCCTCCTAAGATGGTATCAGGGCATTTCGCATCGTGCCTGCGAAGTTGGAACCTCGTCTGGACGGCCGTTGCGCAGTCAAGCGCACTCCCCCTGCGATCGATTCCCCCTGCGGCACGACTCGTACGAGAATGCCTTTCTATCCCTCGTGAGAATTGGCCAAATTCTTCTTCCTGTACTATACGAAATTATCATATGACAATCAAGGATTGTCATATGATAATTTTCGATTGTCATTATTCTATTTTCAACATAATACTGGTTGATGCAACTTATTGATTCCGCAGGTCAGGTATACAATCGGAAAATATTTGAGTGATCGTTCAAGTTATAATTTTACGATCATCGGGGGAATCAATCCCCTATCGCATACCCCTTTTCATTTGATTTACGAACAAATGTTTCACGTGAAACATCGTTGCGAAAAGCATACGA
The DNA here is from genome assembly GCF_019731765.1 of Gordonibacter massiliensis (ex Traore et al. 2017). NCBI lineage: Bacteria > Bacillati > Actinomycetota > Coriobacteriia > Eggerthellales > Eggerthellaceae > Gordonibacter > Gordonibacter massiliensis (ex Traore et al. 2017). Next base: position 62,681 of record NZ_JAASIO010000010.1, read on the forward strand.
AACCGTCGAACATGTCGAACGGCGATTCATGGAGAAAAGCGTGCTGAGTTTTCGGAAACGACGCCTTGTCGCGGATTATTCAACCGCAGACGTTTGTCGCTTTGCGGCACCTTTCGCATTTGGAAGCACAGTAAACCGCAACGCTTAAATATTGCAACTTGTCATTTGCGACGTTTTCCAGAACCCACTGGGCACCGCTTCTTCAGTTGTGCCAAGTGCGGAATATTTAGTTTCTATAGATTGGAAATTAAATATTCCACATAGGGAACCTTTGAAAAGGTAGCTGTGGTTCCAGCACGAAAAACGGCCTTTAATCGGTGCATGCCCGTGGTGGCTTTCTGCTGTTTTACATCGCGTGCGTTTAGCCGATACCGGGACAACGCCCGAAAAAACTTTATTAAATGATCGGAGAAACGATCGCCACAACGTCGAAACTCCCCGCAGCTTCACGCCGCCCCGCTACTTCCCCGCCGCGCCGCCCAGCACGTCCTTCGCATGGTCGCCCAGAACGTCGCCGAAGCCTTCGCTGAAGCTCGAGGGCACCACGACGGTGCCGCCCGTCTCGCGGACGCTCTCGTACAGCAGGTGCATGGCGCGCAGGCGCAGGGCGGCGTCGTTTTTGGCGTAGGTGTCGCCCATGTCGTCCATCATCTCGCAGATGTCCTGCTCGGCCTCCATGAGGATGATGCGGGCCTTCTTGCGCTGCTCGGCCTGCGCCTCCAAGGACATGACCTCCTGCAGCTCCTTCGGCAGCAGGATGTCGCGCACCTCCACCGACAGCACGGTGATGCCCCAGGGCGCCACCTTCTCCTCCAGCGCGCGCTTGAGCTCGCGATCGAGCTGCTCGCGACGAATGGCCACCTCGGCGGCACCGGCGCGGCCGATGGCGTCGCGCAGGGCAGTCTGCGCGGCCAGCTCCACGGCGCGCGTGAAGTCGCCCACCTCGGTGCAGGCGGCCTTCGCGTCCCACACGTGCCAGAACAGCACGGCGTTCACGTCGAGCGGAACGAGGTCGGCCGTGAGCGTTTCCTCGGCGCCGAACGTGGTCACGCGCACACGGCCGTCCACGCGCATGGTGTTCTGCTCGATGACGGGAAGCGTCCAGAACAGGCCCGGCCCCGACACGCGGTTGAACCTGCCCAGACGCAGCACGACCACCTTCTCCCACTGCTGCGCGATGTGCACCGACATGGTGGCCAGCACCGCCAAGACGAGCGCGCAGACGATGCCCGCCACGCCGACGCCCCCGGCCAGCACGCCCGCGACGGCGAGCACCACGCAGAACGACACGACGAACACGACCGCCGAGAACAGCAGCACGCCGGCGTTCGAGGCGCGTTCGCCCACGATCTCCGTGTTCGCGTCGGGCACCACCTGGAAGGCCTTGCGCCTGCGCACGGGCGCCACCGCCTCGGCGCGGCCGAACGCCGCCGCGTTCGACGAAACGTCCTGCGCGTCGAATCTTCTACCCACGGAAATCACGCTCCCGTCTGCTTCGCGCGGCCCTTTGGGCTCACGTCTATCTCCACTATGCGGCCCCTGCCGCCCGCTTCGCCGTCGGCTGCCGAACCTTCGCCGGCGTCGCGCTTCAGCTGCTTGATCTTGCGCGTCATGCAGCTCTGGATGTCGTCGAGCGTGAGGCCCAGGTCGCGGCACGACGCCACGCAATCGTCGAGGATGCCGTCGATCTCCTGCGCGTGCTCCTCACCCACGTCGGCGTCAAGATCGCGCACGAACACGCCGCGGCCGCGCGTCGACTCCAAGTATCCGTCCGTCACCAAGCTCAGGTACGCTTTGTTCACCGTGTTGTAATTGATGGATATCTCCGAAGCCAAACCGCGCACCGTGGGCAGCTGGTCGCCCGGCTTGAAGTAGCCGGAGTTTATCAGGTAGATCAGCCGTTGCCGCAGCTGCACCCAAAGGGGCACGTCGGTCGCGGTATCCACTTCGAACGGGAACATGAGCCTCAAACCCTTCTCTACCCTACCGTCATCGCGAGCAGCGGATGCATGCCCGCCTCCACCACGCAGAACCGCATGGCGAACCCGCCTACCAGAATGCACGCCGCCGCTGCGATGGCGAGCGGCGGACAAACGCTGCGCGGGCGCGCCAGAACCGCGTCGAGCACGAGCGGAACGGCAAGCCCCACCAGCACGAACCCGCCCCAGAACAACCATGCCGCCTCGCCGGCCACCAGCGCCTCGGCCGATACCGCCAGCGCCTCGGCCGTGCGTCCCGCCACGAAGTCGCCGCCGATGCCGGCGAGCGCCAAGCCAACGAACACGGCCGCGACTACCGCCTCCAGCACGATGACAACCGCGTCGGCCGCCGCCAAGCGGCCGAGCGCCGTGGCGAACGTGCGCGCCGCGCCCGTGAACTGCGCTACGGCAAGCACGAGCGCCGCGCCGCATGAGAGCGACGACAGCACGAACAGCACCGGCAGCCAGGGCGAGGCCCACAGGGGCACCGCGCTCAAGCTCTGCAGGAGCAACCCCGTGTACGCCATGACCACGAGGGCCGCCACCGCAAGCGCCACCGCAAGCACGCGCACCGCCCGCAAGCTCGCACGGCGCGCGAATCCGCCCCACGCAAGCGCTGCGAGCGCGGCGAGCACTGCGCATGCGGCGAGCGACCAAGCGCCCACCGCCACGAACGACAGCGTGGGATTCGCGAGCAACAGCAGGACCCGGTCGGCGCGCCCCACGTCGGCCAGCAGGAAGACCATGCCCAGCGCAAGCGTCACCAAAGCCGCCGCGTAGCCGGGAGCCAGCAGCTTGCGGTACGGCTCGGGAACGCGCAGCACCACGCGCGGAGAGGACCGGCGCGAAACGCTCCCTCGCGCCCCGTCGATCGCGACCGCCACGCGCTCGCGCGGAGCCAGCAGGCCCAGCACCGCGAGCACCAGGCACGCACCCGCACCCGTACCGCCCAGGAACAGGTAGCACACGATCATCGGACCGAGCATCGAGCCACCCCTTCCCCTTCCGACCGGCGCTTGCGCATGACAGGCGGACCCTGCGCGCACCTGTCATGCGCCCCGCTCCGCGAGCCGCCCGCCCGACGACGCGCCCAAATTATCATAAGACAATCACGGGGACATTGTATGACATTTCGTCGAGCCAAGCCAGATATTGCAGCGCGCGCGTTGCGAGCACAACGCGCAAAGGCCCGCTTTTACGCCTCGCCGCCGAATCTTGCCACCACGACCTCACGCTCGGCCTGGGACGGGCTGTGCCAAAAGAGCCGATTCTCTCTCGTTCTGTGTAGGGCAAGGGCTCTGCCCTTGCCGCTCAACAGGGAACATTTCCGCACGTCGTCGGCAAGGGCAGAGCCCTTGCCCTACACAGAACGGCCGCCGAGAGAGCACGTTAAGACAACTTTTTTGGTACAGCCTATTCCAAGCCGAACCTGAGCGTCGCCCAACCGCAGATACGTCCGACTTAGCTCCCGATGCAGAACGCCGCATAGAGGGGCACGCTCTTGATGCCGTTCTCGAAGCCGAACTGCTTCGTTGAGACTCGCAGCACATAAGGCGGTTGATACGCCTTGCGATACGCCTCCAAACTGCGCGCCGAAACGTTTCCGCCCGACTTCACCTCGACCGGCACCACATCGCCCTCGGACATCTGAACGACAAAGTCCACTTCCGCCCTGCTCGTCGTTCCCCAGTAGAACGGCTCGAAACCGTTGGCAACCATTTGCTGCATAACGTAGTTTTCGGCTATGCCGCCCCGATAGTGCGATCCCTTATCCGCGGCGGGTTCAAGGTCGGCGGCATCGACGCCGTACCACGCTGCGAGCAAACCGACATCGAGCAGATACAGCTTGAAGAAATCCTGCTCCACGAAAGCCCCGAGCGGCTTCCGACCTTCGCTCACCCGATAGCAGAACGACACGAGTCCGGCGGCATTGAGCCAGTTGATAGGGGCCTCGTACTGAAACGCCCGCGCCGAGGACGAGATCGTGGCGTACTGGAACTTGTGGTTCTCCTTTGCAAGCTGCTCTGGAACGCTTCGCCATACGTTGAGTATCTTCGCGCTGTCGAGCGGGCTCGCGTATTTCGTCATATCGGCGATATACGCGTCGGCGATGCCTAACTGGATGGGTTGAATCTCGCTCGGGGAGGCACTTGACGAAGCGGCGTCAACCGCCTCGGGCATGCCGCCAACCAACAGGTAGCGACGGTAATGGCCCAGCGCGTAGTCATGCAACCCCATCGGGCGGTCGTCCGCATAAGCGGCGCGAATCAAATCGGCAAGCTGCTCCTCCCGGAACGCCCAGAGGAACTCCTCGAAATCGAGCGGATGCATGGTCAACGTATCAACTTTGCCAACGGGATACGAGTACTCCTCTCGCCCAAGGGCAACCCCCAGCAAGCTCCCCGCAGCAACGACGTGGTATTCGGGAGCGCGCTCGAAAAAGTATTTCAAAGAGGTGAGCGCTCGGGGGCATGCCTGCACCTCATCGAAAAACAGCAACGTGCTTTCGGGATCGACGGACGTTTTCGTTATGACCTCGAGTTGCGGTAACAGCGCTTCCGGCGTGATGTCGCCTTCGAACAATGCGCATGCGTTTTTCTGTGCCGAGAAATCGATATAGAGCAGATTGCGGTACTGTTTTTGCGCAAAATCAAGAATCGAATAGGTTTTTCCCACTTGGCGGGCACCGTTCAGCACGAGCGGCTTGCGGACGCGCGAGTTTTTCCACGCGAGAAGCGCTTCTTCGATTTTTCGCCTCATGACGGAGCCTCTTTCTGCTTTGGCTATTAAATTGAAATTCCGTTAAAAGTGTAACGAAATTTCAGGAAATTCCGTTAAAAGTGTAACGAAATTTCTATTTCAAGTAAAGCAGGCTGGCGAAACTCATCTCATGCGAAGACCTTGCGGCGGGCACGTTGCGGGACGGTGGCGGTTTGGGCGTTGCCGGAGCGCGCACGCTACACTGGCCGGGAAACCGACGAACCCATGAGGGAAGGAGGACGCATGGAGTCCACTGTTTTCAGGAAAATGCGCTTGCAAGAAGGCGCGCGGGGCATTGCGCTGAACGCCCCTCCCGAGTTTCACGAAATGGCGGCAAGGCAGCGGCTGGTCGCGTTCCCCAGCAGCGGGCCGTACGATTTCGCCTTGCTGTTCGCCGCAAGCATCGAAGAGTACCGGGCGCGCGCCGTGGAGGCGCGCGAGGCGCTCTCGCAACGAGGAAGGCTGTGGGTCGCGTTCCCTCGGCCACGCGGCGTGCAACCGCGTACGTTCGGTTGGCATGCGCTCTGGTTGACGGCCCGTCGCGAGGGGCTCGAGGAGATGAGGGGCATCCCGTTCGATGACGCGTGGGTCGTCGCCTGCTTCAGGCAGGCGGTGGAGAAACGGTAGCGAACTTTTCTGATATCGGGAACAAAATAATGTCCAAACCAAGAAGCCGATTTGGGTTACTCCGAATCGGCTTCGTTTATAGGTGTTCGAACGCATGAAGATGGGGCGTACGGCATGCCCTCCTATCTAACAGCTGCGCTAAGCAGCTGCGCGGCCGCGCGGTAGAACGACTCGCGGGACTCGGTGGCGAGGCGCTCGGCGAAGCGGGGCATCCAGGCGCGGGCGTGGTCCTCGAGGAAGGACGCGTAGGCCGCGGCCGGGGATCCGCCGGGCAGGGCGGCGGGGCCCGTGCCCTCGGGCGGCCCGGCGATGCCGGCCTCCAGCATGGCCAGGTATTGCAAAAGCTCGCACTCGGTGGCGGCGTGGTCCAAGGGCTCGTTCGTGCCCTCGGGCTGGCCCAAGCCGCACGCCCTCATGAAGCGCTCCACCTCCATGGAGTGGGGGTTCACGAACAGGAGCGCCTGAACGCCGTCCTCGGCCGCGCGGTGCACGCCCTCGTAGGGGCTGCACGCCGCGTCGGGCGCGCCCACGAACAGGCGCGTGGCCTCCGCGCGCAGGGAGCTGAGCAGGGCGTCGGGGACGCGATCGCCGGCCAGGGCCCCGGGCTGCGGGAGATCCTTCGACTCCGCGCCTGCGGCGCTGCGCTCAGGATGACAGGGGACGGGCGTCGCCGCGCTCTGCTCGGGACGACAGAGGGAAGGCGTTTCGGCGCCGCGCTCGGGATGGCCGGGGACGGGCGCTTCGGCGTCGCTTTCGGAACGGAGGCGAGCCGGCCCTTCGGCAGCTCCCTCGGAGCGACAGGGGGCGGCGTCCAGCCCGAGCGCATCCGCCACCTCGCTGGCCGCGTCGGCCCACTCGCCGCTCGCCACGGCCTCCGCCAGCTCGGCGTCCGGGTAGCGCAGCGAGAACGCCAGCAGCTCCCACATGGTCGCACGGGCCCGCCATGCCCTCCGCTCGTCATTCGAGTTCGTCTGCATGCTCCGTATCCTTTCCCCTCATTGCAAACCGCATGAACCATCGCGCGTGGACCACCACGTGCACCAGCAGCAAAGCCAGCAGCACCTTGGCCGAGACCGCATGGAGCGGATCCCAGAAATAATAGCCTTGCGCATAGTATCCCAAAGCGGGCAAGACCGCGCCGGATACCAAAACGCCCGACACGACGCACACCATGAAAGCCACGACGATGCACGCGTCCAGCGCCAGATTCCCCGCTCGGCTCCACGATGGGCAACGCAACGCCGATCGCGTCGTTTCCGCAACCCAGTCAGCGTGCGCGGCCGCATGCACCAGAAAAACGAGCACCAGACCGAGTCCCACCCATTCGTGCAGCGCGATGCCCGTCAAAGCAGGATTGGCCACAACCGCGTACACCGCAAGCGCCACCGCATCGACGATCAGGTTCTTCTTCGCGTCCATAACCCTCCCCCTACATTTTACGAACGAGCAGCACCAAAGCCAGCACCAGCACCACCGGCGCCAGCACCCACAGGTTCAGGCTGGCGTCGGACGCCTGGTGGTAGCGGGTGGCCAGCGTGTCCCATGCATGGCAGTCGACCGACGAGCAGCTCGCCTCGGGGCACGTCATCTCGTGCACGCCGTCGGGTTCGGGCACATCGTCGAAGCCGTGGCACTTCCCCGACGCGCAGCCCACGGCCGGGCACGGGGAGTCGGCTGCAATAGCCTGCGGGAAATCCACCGACGGATCGAGTGCCGACCCCGCTGCGAACACGCACGCGCCGACGAGCAGGAAGGCGGCCAACGCGAAAACAAGTTTTCTTGCCATGGACACCATCGCCCTTCAAGACGGGAGCGCCCACCGTGCAACACCTGACGAACAGGCAAGCGGGCGCTCCGTCGAACAACGGAGGCGCGCCGGGCAGGGAGGGTTGTCCGGCGCGTTCCGAACGAATGGTTACTGAGGCTTCTCGACCGGTTTGAGCGGCAGGAACTTCAGGCCCAGCAGGAGCAGCAGGGCGCCCAGCCCCACCACGCCCAGCACCACGCCGAACTCGATGGGCTGGGGCCAGTACACCATACCCTGGTAGGCGCCGGCCATACCGCCCGCCCAGTTTGTCGCCGTGTAAGGCGTCACGACGCCGGCGTAGTCGATGTTGGGGATCTGGAAACCGCCCACCAGCAGCTGCACGCGCTTGCAGAAGATGCCCACGATGGCCAGCAGGGCGCCCGCCACGATGAGCGGGTTCGTGCGCAGCCTCGGCGTGAAGGCGATGATCGCCGTGACGGCGCAGCCGATCACCTCGATCCAGAAGAACGGCGCGAGCGGGCCGGACACCAGCATGGCCACGACCTCGGCACCCGAGGCGTTCGGAAAGCCGGCCGTGAGCAGGTCGCAGCCGAAAAAGTACAGGTCGACAAGCACGAACGCTCCCAGCAGCTTCACCATCTTGACCACGTTCTCCTGGGCGAGCTCCAGGTAGCCCGCTTTTCGCAGCGCGATGACCACCACCAGCACGAGAGCCGTGCCGCACACGAGGGCCGACGACACGAACCACGGAGCCAGAAGCGCCGTGTACCACATCTCGCGGCCTTGCTGCAGGCCGAATATCCAAGCCGTCACGGAGTGCACGAGGATGGCGCACACGAGCGCGACCACCGAGATGACGCGCAGGGACTTCTCGGACCCCTTGCCTCCCTCGAAGCGAAGCGTGGCCCACAGGTACACGATCGACAGGATGAGGTACACCGCCAGCACGATGATGTCCCACATGAGCGGCGATCCTAGGTTCGAGTACGCGAACAGCTCCCACAGGCGCAGCGGGTGCCCGAGGTCGACCACCACGAACCCGATGGCCAGCACCGTGCAGCAGATGGACGTCCACACGGCCACCTTGCTGATGCCCCCGAAGCCCTTCATGCCGAAGGCGCGCGGCACCGAGCTGATGATGAGGCCGCCGGCCGACAGGCCCACGAGGAACATGAACATGGTGATGTAGAGCCCCCACGAGTCGAGGTTGCGCATGCCGGTCTGCACGAGGCCGCCGGAGAGCTGGACACCCCAGAGGACCAGGCCCGCAACGGTCACGATCGCGGCCACGACGATGCCGATGTTGAGCCCTTTACCCCCGAACTTGGCAGCAGGAGCCTTGGCGGGCTTGGCCGCCGAAGTTGTCTCAGACATGTTGTTCTCCTTATCTCCCTAGACGAGGTAATAGACGGAAGGACTCGTCCCGCGATCGGGAAGAAGCTGCATATACTCGCGCTCGCGAATAAGCCTTGAAACCTCCGAATCGGGGTCGTCGAAGTCGCCCCAGAATCGCGCACGACCGGGGCAAAGTTCCATACAGGCGGGATCCTCGTCTCTCGCGATTCGCTGATAGCAGAAGGTGCATTTCTCCACCACGTGTTTCTGATGCTTCGGAACGTCGGCGTCGCCGAACGACGCGTCGACGGCGTACTTCGGCTCCTCCCAGTTGAACGAGCGCACACCCGTGTACGGGCACGCCGCCATGCACATGCGGCAGCCGATGCACTTGTCGTAGTCCTGGCGGACGATGCCGGTCTCGGCGTCCTTGTAGGTGGCGCCCACGGGGCACACCTTCACGCATGCCGGATTTTCGCAATGCTGGCACGACACCGCCATGAATCGCATGGAGAGGTTCGGGTACTCGCCACGCGGAGTGTCTATGGTGTCTCCGCCGTCAGTCAATATACGGTTCCACCACACGTCTTCGGGAATGTTGTTCGCCACTTTGCACGCCATGGCGCACGTGTGGCATCCGATGCAGCGTTTAAGGTCAATAGCCATTCCGTAATGCATAGTCCTCCTCCTTTACGCCTTCTCGATCTCAACCAGCAGGTCCGAGAACTGCGAATTCGCCACATACGGGTTCGTTTCACGGCTCGACAGATCGTTGTAATGGCCTTCGACGTACTGGCAGGCCTGCCAGCCCTTCGGCATGTTGCACATGCCGGGACGGATGCCCTCGCTCAGAATCACCTTCATCACCGCTTGCCCGCGATCATTGAACACGCGCACCATATCGCCGTCTGCAATACCACGCGCGTGCGCATCGATGGGATTGACCTTGACCGTCGGTTCGGGATCGAGCTCGCGCAGCCAAGGAACCTCGCTGAAATTCGAGTGAACACGCCAACGCGTATGTTCTTGGAAGCACACCAAGGGGTATTTCTCGAACAGCGGGTTTTCAGGCCAAGCCTCTTGCGGAGGAACGAAGAACGGCAGGCGCTCGAGCTCCTTGTCGATTTCCTGCCCCCAGTTCATGCTAGGTGCAAGCTTTTCAAAATAGAATTGGGCGCGCTTGGTGGGCGTGCCGAACGTGCCGTCGGCGCCGTAGATATACTCGCCCTCGGGGAACCAGCGGATGATCTTCTCCTTCTGCAAGCGCTCCCACGAGACACCGAATTTCTTCGCAGTATCGGTGTCGAGAATATACCGCATTGCCTCCTGGGGAGAAAGGTCGTCGTACACCTCAGGCCAGCCCATGCCTTTTGCCAGAAGGCCGAGTATCTCGTAGTCGGATTTGCATTCGCCCGGCGGGTCAACCGCCTTCTCCTGCAGGCACACGTACGGCGTGAGAAACGCGGTTCCGCAAGTGAAGTCGTCAACCTCGAACCAGTGCGCCGCAGGCAGCACGATATCCGCGTACTGGGAAGTGTCGGTCATGCGGATATCGACCGCCACGACAAGCTCCATCTGCTCGATCACCTTGATCAAGGTCTGACGATCGGCGATGTAGTTGAGGGGGTTGCAGTTGTTGATGTAAATGCTCTTCATAACGAACTTCGAGCCGTTGTACATTCCCGTCTCGAGCGCCTCCGAAAGCTTATGGGCAAGTACGCCGGCTGCATAAGAGCTTTGCCCTTGGTCTATAACGGATTGATCGATGTTTGCAGCTTGCCTGATGGGGGCAAGGCAGCGCGCCATATCAAGAGGTACAGGGCCTGGCTGGCAAATGCCCGCGCTCGAACCCGGCTTGCCTATGTTGCCCGAAAGCATGGCGAACGCTCCGATAGCCGTGAAGGTGCTATGGCCGTTGTAGTAGCGGTCGTACCCGAATCCCTGGAAAATGCTCGCCGGCTTGTTGTTCGCGTACAAATGCGCGATTTCGCGCATCGTCTCGACCGGCACCTCGCAGATGTCCGTCGCGACCTCGGGCGGATACTCGCGAACGCGATCAAGCAGCAGGTCGTACGCGGTCCTCACCGCGAAGTCCCCCGCCTGGTACGCACCTTCGAGCGCAGGCGATGTCGCCTCGCCTTCCGCTCGGGGTTTGCCCTCCGCCTCGTCCCAGACGGCAATCGGATCGATGACCGACGGTTTCCCGGTCTTTGCGTCCACCGGGCCTTCGGCGGGAGCCACGCCGAGATCGCTCATGCGCAGGTACGCGCCATCCTCTTTGACGAGGAAGGGAGCCACCGTCGACTTGAGAAGGAACGGAACGTCGATCATATCTTCGTCGATGAGGATGTTGGCCATGGCGAAAGCCAAAACGGCATCGGAGCCAGGGCGAATCGGCACGAACATGTCGGCCTTGGACGCGAGCGTCGTGAACGACGGATCGATGACGACGACCTTGCAGCCAGCATCGATGGCGTCGGCCAGGAAATGCCACGACTGCATCTGCGCTTCTGTGAAGTTCGTTCCCCACGCGATGACCGTGCGTGCGTTGCGCAAGTCGGTGATCTCGTTGTACGAACCCGACAAACCGCTGCCGTACATCGCCGAGGAAGCCGTGTAGTAGTTCATATCGATGGCTCCGGAGATGGGGATGGCTCCGAGCTTTCCCATCAAGCGGTTGTACGCTCCAAGGTAATGGCAGCCGTTGAGCAGGCCGAAACTACCCGATTGCGACCAGCAGCCTATGGCGGCCGGGCCGTATTCCTCGCGGAGCTCCTTCCATTTCGAGCAGATGGTGTCGATGGCCTCTTCCCACGTGATGCGCTCGAACTCACCCGAGCCGCGCTTCCCGACACGCTTCATGGGATAAAGCGGGCGATCCGGAGAGTAGATGCGCTGCGGATGCGTGATGCCCTTCAGGCAGATGCGGTTGTACTGAGGGTCGGGGCATTCGGCGTTGCGCACGCGCGCCACCTTTCCGTCGCGCACATGTATTTCCAGCGGACAGCCGTTCATGCAGTTTCCGCGACACACGCCGTGGAAGACCTGGTCTCCGGACGGTGTCTTCCGCTCGTTTTCCGCCAACGCCTGCAAATTGGGCGTTATCGCTCCTCCTATTGCAACGACGCCAGCGGCGACGCCGGTTGTCTTGAGAAAGGTTCGACGGGTGAGCCCGACTTGCGGGCTGGTTGTTCCTGACATATCTCCTCCTTCAAAGATCGTGCCAGGATATCCCCTGCGAATGGTTTAGCGACGGACTGATCGCAGCGCCTTGTCGACCTCTCAACCGCGCATCGCGAAAGCCAGCCCCAGCCCAAGCGCAATCTTATCGGATATCCCCTTCGGTTCCTGATAAGAATTGGCCAAATCCTTGATTGTCATCTTATCACAATGATTTGCGACAATCAATCTAACAAACTAGCCTTGTTTGGGAATACTAGGAATGAGACGATGCCGGGATATCAGGCTTTTCAACTGGGGGAACTTTATTTCTCTTAACAGTCAGCAGAGAAATGCTTCCAAAGACTGTTCCGCTCATGCGGAGAGTAGCGGATTCGAATCCGAGCGCTACGCCCGCTCGCCCACCGGCTTCTTCTGAGCCAGACGAGCCCGCACCATGGCGAGGATGTCGTCGTCGGCCATGCCGGCGTTGGAACAGGTGCGGATGAGGTCGTCTACCAGCAGTTCCACGGGACTGTCGGTGGCGAGCGCGGCGCCCACGGCGTGACGCTCGGCCACGAACGTGCCCCTGCCCTTGCGCGTGGAGATGTAACCCTCGCGCTCCAAGTCCATGTAAGCGCGGTTCACGGTGTTGTAGCTGATGTCCAGATCCACTGCCAGCGCGCGCACCGTGGGAAGCCGGTCGCCCGCGACATACGCCCCCGACCCTATGAGGTAGGCGATGCGGTTCTTCACCTGTATCCACACAGGCAAACCGCTGCTGTAGTCTATTTCAAAGGATTCAAGCGGGCTCATACGGGCTTTCTCTCACATTCTTGGTTAGCTTATGATAACAGACGCAGGCAACCGCGCGTTTCCGCCCCTCGCACGTCCTCTCAATCAACGCACACGGGGCACGACAGGCGCCCGATCTTAGCCAACGCGGGGCGCATCGCCCGCCTTCCCCACCTCAGCGCGCGGACGGGGCAGCGGCAAACGCACGCGGCCGACACGGTCAGCGGCTGCGGCCTGCGTCGCCGGCCTTCTCCGCCGCGTCGGCGAACCCGTCGGAGAACGAGCTGGGCACCGTGACCACGGCACTCTTGGACTTCTTCACCGTGTCGTACTGCATGAGCATCGTGCGCAGCTTGAGGGCGGCCTCGGGGTCGCCGTAGATCTGCGCGGCCTCGGTCAGCATCTCGGCCAGGTCGGCCTCCACCCCCACCACCGACATGCGGGCGTTCTTCTCGCGATCGGCTTGGGCCTCCAGCGACATGGCCTCTTGCAGCTCGTCGGGGATGACGATGTCGCGCACCTTCACCGAGATGATGTCGACGCCCCAGTCGCCCGCCTCCTTCTCGATGTCCTCCTTGATCTCCACGTCCAGCTGGTCGCGGCGCAGCGCCACCTCGGCCACGGTGGAGCGGCCCACGGCCTCGCGCATGGCCGTTTGCGCGAGGAACGACACGGCGGCGTAGTAGTCCTCCACCTCGGTGCACGCCTTCTCGGCATCCCACACCACCCAGAACAGCACGGCGTCCACGGTGACGGGCACGAGGTCGGCCGTGAGCGTTTTCTCGGCGTAGAACGGCGTGGCGATGGTGCGCTGGTCCACGCGGATGGTGCCGTGCTCGATGATGGGGATGGTGAAGTACAGCCCCGGCCCCACCACGCGCGCCAGCTTGCCGAAGCGCAGCACCACCACCTTCTCCCAGGAAAGCGCGATGTGCGTGGACGACAGCACGAGCAGCGCCACCAGCAGCATGGCGACGATGGCCGCAAGGCCGATGCCGCCGGTGGCGAGGTAGGCGACGCCCAGCACCACGGCGCAGGTCGCCACAAACACGGCTATGCTGAAGATAACCGCGCCGTTGCGCGAGGACTTGCGGGGAACGTACGAGGTGGCGGCCCTGATCTCGGCTTCCTTGTCGGTGAGCTCGTAGGGGGCGTCCCGCATCGTGCGGTCGATAGCGCGTCGTTTCATGGTGTCGCCTTTCGTCACATCGTCAAACCGTACAGCATGCCGGGCATCTGCGTCACGTCGTAGGCCGCCGCGCCCACCACGCAGAACCTGAGCACGAACCCGCCCGCGAGCAGGGCCGCCGCGATCCAGAGCAGCTGCGTGCGGCTGTTGCCGTGCGTGAGGTACCGCTCCAGCACGAAGGGGACGACCAGGCCGCACAGCACCACGCCTCCCCAGAACAACCAGCGCATATCGCCGGCTACGAGCGCTTGCGCCGCCAGCGCCGTGCCCTCGCCTCCCAGCGCCCAGACCACGTACACGAGCAGGACCAGCGCCTCCGCGGCTACGAGGACCCCGTCAACCAACGCGAGGCGTGCGAGCGGGCGCGTGAACGGATGGCGCGTTTCGACGAACGCCGCCCCGAGGAAGGCGCAGGCGATGCCGCACGACAGCGACGACAACGCGAACACCGTCGGCAGCAAGGGCGTCTGCCAGAACAGCACCGAGGCCAGACCCTGCAGCAGGACGCCCGTGTACATCACGGCCACGAGCCCGGCCGCCACGCCGAGTGCCGCCACCGTCCACACGGCGGCAATGCGGATGCGCGGCCGGTCGAGCAGCTCGAACAGCGAGAACGCTCCGGCGCACACCAGCGCGACGGCAAGCGCGTAGGCTCCCACGGCGATGGCCGACAGCTCGGGAGAGGTGAGCAGGTTGAGCAGGCGTTCGGGATGCCCGAGATCGACGAGCAAACAGAGCATGCCCGCAGCCAAGGCGACGAAGCACACAGGCCAACCGCGCGCGAAGAACTCGTCGGGAAGTGCGAAGGCCCGTTCGATACGGAAGGGCGCGCCCGGCAGCCGCGTGAAGCGACGGCGCACGTTGGCGCACTCCAAAACGCCCAGCACGACAAGCGCGCCCGCCCCGGCGCCGCCGAGGAACAGATAGCTTATCGTGAGCAGGTTGAACACGCGAGCCTCGATCCCCTGAGCGCCCGTCGTAAGCAGCTGGCCTGGCGCTTTGTCGCAATGTACCAATTCATAGGTATTATAACATGCGACCGCGAAACCCGCACATCGGCATGCTAGCATGCGTGCATGCTTGATTTCCTCGAATTCATACTCGACAGCCTGATCCTGTTGTCGCCCGATAGGGTCAAGGACGATGAGGGGCAGTTGCATCCCTTCTGGGTCGTCTTGTGCCTCTTGGTCGTTTTGGGCGTTGTCGCCGCGCTCGTCTTCGGCGTCCTGTACCTTCTCGGCGTCCACTGACGGCGCTGCGGCATACCACGCCCTTCTTCGGCAAACGCCCCAACAGCCTGCAAGCAGCACGGCGGCAAGCGCGCTTCCGAACCGACGAAACAGCACAGCCCCCTCCCGCTCGCCTCCACCACCGGCGAAACCCTGTCGGTTTCGGCCGCATGGCAAAGCCATGACGAACGCACGCCGATTCGGACATCCCGCCTCCCGTACCCGGTGCGCTCCCCATACTCTTCGACAACAACCGCTACCAGGAGGTGTTCCATGTACTCCGACCTCAACGGCAAAACGGCCGTCGTCACCGGCGCGTCCGTCGGGCTCGGCCACGGCATTGCACGGCGCTTTCTTCAAGAGGGCATGAACGTCGTCGTGAACTACCACAGCGACGAGCATCGCGGCGAGGCCCAGAAACTCGCCGACGAGTTCAACCGCGACGGAGAGCCCGAGCGCGTCGTGCTCGTGCAGGCCGACGTGGCTCGCGAAGAAGGCGCCCCGAAGCTCCTCTCGGCGGCGCTCGAGCAGTTCGGCGGCTTGGACGTTTGGGTGAACAACGCCGGCATCGAGTCGCGCAACCCCACCCACGAGCTGCCGCTCGATGTGTGGGAGAAGACGCTCGCCGTGAACCTGACCGGCGTGTTCCTGGGCTCGAAAGCGGCGCTCGCGCACTTCGTGGAGCGCGACCGGCCGGGCTGCATCATCAACCTGTCGTCCGTGCACGAGCGCATACCCTGGCCCACGTTCGCGCACTACGCAGCCAGCAAAGGCGGCGTGAAGCTGTTCAGCGAGACCATCGCGCTCGAGTACGCGCACCGGGGCATCCGCGTGAACTGCATCGCGCCGGGCGCCATCGAAACGCCCATCAACGCGGAGAAGTTCGCCGACCCTGACGCCCGCGCCCAAACCGAGCGCATGATCCCCTTGGGGCGCATCGGCACGGTGGAGCAGGTGGCAGCAGCGGCAGCCTGGCTCGCTTCAAGCGAGTCGAGCTACGTCACCGGCACGAGCCTGTTCGTGGACGGAGGCATGGCCCTGTACCCGTCGTTCGAGCGAGGCGACGGCTGATGGCCCGGTGGATGGACCTGCGCCACACGTACAACCTGCCCGGCAAGCTGCTGTTCTCGTGCATCGGCGTCGTGTGCATCGCGCTGGGCACGACGATCTGCCGCGTGGGCGACGTGGGCGTGGACCCTTTCACCGCCATGAACCTGGGGCTGAGCGCGCTTGCGGGCGTGAACTTCGGCACGTTCCAGCTGCTGGTGAACCTGGTGATATTGGTGGTGGTGTTCGCGTTCGACCGCTTCCAAATAGGCTTGGGCACGATCATCAACATGGTGGCGGTGGGATACCTCATCGAATTCTTCACGTGGGTGTACCGCCTGCTGCCATGGCAACCGTCGGGCCTGGTGAGCGCCGGCGTCCATCTGGTGGCGGGCACGCTACTGTTCACGCTGGGCGTGTCGCTGTACCTGAAGACGCGCATGGGCGTGGCGCCCATCGACGCCATCGCGCCCGTGATCGTGGCGCGCACGCGGTTCTCCTACACGCCCGTGCGCATGACGCAGGACATCCTCGTAACCGTGGTGGCCGTGCTCGCGGGAGGGCCCATCGGCGTGTTCACCGTGGTGGCCGCGTTCATGACCGGGCCTTTGATCACGGCGTGGAACCGGCTGGCCACGTTGCGCCTGTACCGGCGCTTCCACGTGCTGGATCGGGAAGAGCTCGCAGCGGAGAGGGGCTAGCGCATGCGCTACCTGCTCGAGGTCGGCAGCAGGCCGAGCGAGCGGACGCGGCCAAACCCCTTCTCGGCTCTGCCGGCAATGGACCGGATAGCGGCCCATCAGCACCATCGCGATCATCGCCGTAAGTCATCAAGGCGCGGTCGCGCAGCGAGAACCTTCCTTTCCGCACGAAAATCGCCGGAATGTTGCGTTTCGGCCCGCTTTCGAGCGTTTTCTGCATTGCTCGACGCCCAAGCTGTCGGCGTTTGCGCAGGTCGTGAAAAACGGCTTTTGGAAAAGGCTTTTCCGATGCAACATTCCGGCGATTTTCGTGCGAAACAGGAAGGGCCCGCCGTCCAACCAAAGCCGGTAGGCCGGCCCGAACCGTTGCCAAGCGGAGCAGGCGAAGAAAGGAGGCGAGGTTTATGGAGCAGCTGCCGAGAAGCCGTCGTCTGTTCGTAGGGACCTACACCGACGGCGGTGCGAGCGAAGGTATCTACGTGCTCGCGTTCAACGAGTTTGAGCGGAGCTTGCGCGTGGAGCATGCCGGCACGCACGCGCCGAACCCCTCGTTTCTCGTGCGGTCGGGATCGGCGCTCTATGTCGCCCACGAGCTGTCCGACCGAAGCTGCCTCGCCGTCTACTCTGTTGCGGACGACGGGTCGCTCGCCTGCCGCGGCGCGTGTTCTTCCCCTGCGGACGCCGGCACGTGCTTCGTCGCCGCGCATCCGAACAGGCGCTGCCTGTACGGCGCGAACTACGAAAGCGGATCGGTAGGCCTGTGCCTGCTCACCGCTGACGGAAACCCCTGCGGAGGCCTGCCGTCGGTGCGCCATGTGGGAAGCGGGCCGAACCGTGCGCGGCAGAGCGCGCCCCACGTGCATTCGGCGAGTTTCGTGCCGGGCACCGCCTTGCTGGCCGTGGCGGACTTGGGATGCGACACCGTCACACTGTATCGGGCCGAAGCCACAGGCGCGCTCGAGATGCCTCCGGTCGAGACGGTGCGCGTACCGGCCGGCTCGGGGCCGCGCATGCTGGCGTTCCATCCCCGCCTGCCGCTGGCGGGCCTCGTTAACGAGCTGGCCGACGACGTGCTGCTGCTCCGTTTCGACCGGGCGGGACGGCATTGGGAGCAGATAGGGTGCCTTGAACTGCCCACTGCGCCCGGCAAGCGCGGCGCGCTCAACGGCAGCAGCGATACGGTTGGCGCGACCCAAGATGACACGACAGCAGCGAGCGAACGCACCGTGTTGGCCGCGCATCCTGCGTTCTCGCCTGACGGACGGCACCTGTACGTGTCGGTACGCGGCAGCGATCGCATCGCATTGTTTAACTTCGACGCGAACGGCAACGCTTCACTGCAGGCGGACTATTCGTCGGGCGGACGCGGGCCGCGCCACTTCTCGCTGTCCCCCGCTGGCGACCACCTGGCCGTGGCAAACCAGGACAGCGGCGAAGTGGTCCTGTTCGCCCTCGATGCCGTTTCGGGCGCACTCCAAGGGGAAGCCCGGATCGCCGTCCCCCAGCCCTCGTGCGTCGTATGGGAAAGTTGAACCCTGCTAGTCTTCGGGCCAGTCTATCGACTCGTACTCGAGGTCGGCGGGTTGATAAATGTTCACGAACTCCTCCGGCGTCAATACGGGAACGGGCGACTTCGAGAAATCCCGCTTGTTGCGCGTCACGATGAAATCGATGCCGTGGCGGTAGGCTGCCCAAGCGATAAGGTCGTCTTCGAAGTCGCCCTTGCCTTCTTCGTGTCCAAGGCGGCAATCGGCAGCAGTAACATCGAGTATCTCGAACATATCCATGATCTTGCCGAACGCCTTGTGGGCATCCCGTTTCGACATGATCTTGCGCGCGGAGAGCAGATACACGATGGACGGAGCCATGGTCACCGTGATACTGGCCTCGAACCCTCGATGGAACGCAATGTCGACCGATTGATACGAGCTCTCGAAATCGCCCGTTGTATCCCACAAGTCGATAATGACGTTGGTATCGAAGAGCACCTTCACGCCCGCACCCCCGGTCGATGCTTCCACAGAAGATGCTCGCGATATGCGTCGCGCGAATCAATCGAGACTTCGGCGTCTTCGAACGTACGGCCCAGCCGCACGAATTCACGCAATGCAGCCCGCTTCGCTTCCCCCGCGCTGCGCTCGATTTCCCGCGCGCGTGCGAAATCGGGAAGCTCCTGCGTGGCCTCTAGCTCCCGGAACAAATCGCGGATCAGCTCGGACACGCTCACGCCCTCGCGCTCGAGCACCTGCATGCCGCGCTCTTTGAGATCCTCGGGCAGGCGCACGTTCAACGTCGCCACCGCTGCCATAGCCAACCTCCTTGCACTTCGTGATCTTGAGGCTATTTTATCAGATTGCATTATGTAATGCAATCTGATAAAACCAAAGGACAAGCGGAACAACACAAGGCTCGGAAGTCGAGTGCAACGTCGCTTGTATCAGTAGAAAACGCAGATAGCACGCTACCCCACTATCACCCCCAGCAGCCGGGCGACCGCGCGGTAGAACGGCTCGCGGGACTCGGCGCCGAGCTTCTCGGCGAAGCGGGGCATCCAGGCGCGGGCGTGGTCCCCGAGGAACTTGCCGTAGGCGGCGGCCGGCGAGCCGCCGGGGAGGTCGGCGGGATCCATGCCCTCGGGCGGTCCGGCCAGGCCGGCCTCCAGCATGGCCAGGTACTGCAGGAGCTCGCACTCGGTGGCGATGTGGTCGAGCGGCTCGTTCGTCCCCTCGGGCTGGCCCAGGCCGCAGGCGCGCATGAAGCGCTCCACCTCCATGGAGTGCGGGTTCACGAACAGGAGCGCCTGCACGCCGTCGTCGGCCGCGCGCCACACCCCCTCGTAGGGGCTGCAGGCCTCATCAGGCGCGCCCACGAACAGGCGGGTGGCCTCCGCGCGCAGGGAGTGGAGCCGGGCGCCGGGCGCATGCCCGCCGGCCGGGGCGGGCTCGCCGGCGAAACCCTCCGGCAGCGCCAGCCCCAGGGCGTCCGCCACCTCGCGGGCCGCCTCGGCCCACTCGCCGCTCGCCACGGCCCCGGCCAGCTCGGCGTCCGGGTAGCGCAGCGAGAACGCCAGCAGCTCCCAGGCGGTCGCGCGGGTTCGCCAGAGCGCCTCGGACTCAAGCGTCAGGTCTTTCGCAGGCGTCGTTTCCATTCTTCTCGCCCCTTTCCTTTTTCAGAACGTTGTAGAACCACTTCCAATGCACGACCACGTGCACGACGAGCAGTGCCAGCAGCACCTTGGCCGAGATCGCATGGAGCGGATCCCAGAAGTAGTAGCCGTTCGCGTAAAGCCCGAAGGAGGCGAGCACCGAGCCCGACACCCCGAGGCCCGACACCGTCACCACGACGAAGGCGGCCAAGGACAGCGCATCGAGCAGGAGGTTGCCCAAGCGCACGGCCGACGGCGCTTTCGCCGCCCCCTTGACCGTATCGACGATCCAATCGAAGTGCAGTGCGGCGTGCACGAGCAGCACGACGAAGACGGCGAGCCCGAGCCACTCGTGCACGCCGATGCCGGTCAGCGCGGGGTTGGCCGCCACCAGGTACACCGCGAGCGCAACCGCGTCGACCGAGAGGTTTCTCTTAGCATCCATGAGCGCCCCTTAAAGTTTTCGAACGAGCAGCACCAGGCCCACCACCAGCACCACCGGCGCCAGCACCCAGAGGTTCAGGCTGGCGTCGGACGCCTGGTAGTAGCGCGTCGCGAGCGTGTTCCACGCATGGCACTCGACCGAGGAGCAGCCCGCCTTCGGGCAGACCATCTCGTGCACGCCGTCGGGCTCGGGCACGTCTTCGAAGCCGTGGCACTCCCCCGACGCGCAGCCCACGGCCGGGCACGGGGAGTCCGCCTCGATGGCCTGCGAGACGGCCACCGACGGGTCGGCCGCAAGCCCCGCGCCGAACACGCAGGCGCCGACCAGCAGGAACGCCGCCAGGGTCGCTAAGAGTTTTCTTGCCATAGACGCACATCGCCCTTCAAGACGGGAGCGCCCGCAGCGCAAGGCCAGACGAACGGACAGGCGGGCGCTCCGTCGGACAACGGGGGCACCGGACAGGGAGGGATGGCCCGGCGCGCTCCGACCAAACGGTTAGTGAGACTTCTCCACAGGTTTGAGCGGCAGGAACTTCAGCCCCAGCAGGAGCAGCAGGGCGCCCAGCCCCACCACACCCAGAGTCACGCCGAACTCGAGCAACGAGGGGAAGTAGACCATCGCCCCTCCCGCGCTCTGCAGCGCCGCGCCCGCATCGGTCAGCGCAGGCCCGGACACCACGGCCGGCAGATCGAGGTTCGGAATCTGGAAGCCGCCCACCAAAAGCTGCACGCGCTTGCAGAAGATGCCCACGATGGCCAGCAAGGCTCCCACCACGATGAGCGGGTTCGTGCGCAGCTTCGGCGTGAAGGCGATCACGGCGGTGACGGCGCATCCCACGACCTCGATCCAGAAGAACAGGGCGAGCGGCCCCGTGGTCAGCATGGCCACGATGTCGGCGCCGGATCCCGCCGGAAACGCCTCGGTCAAAAGGTCGCAGCCGAAGAAGTACAAGTCGACGCACACGAACACGCCCAGCAGCTTCACCATCTTCACGACGTTCTTCTGGTCGAGCTGCAAGTAACCCGCACGGCGCAACGCGATGACCACCACGAGCACGAGCGCCACGCCGCACACGAGCGCGGACGACACGAACCACGGGCCCAAAAGCGCCGTATGCCACATCTCGCGCCCTTGCTGCAGACCGAAGATCCAAGCAGTAACGGAGTGCACGAGGATGGCGCACACGAGCGCGATCACCGAGATGACGCGCAGCGACGTGGCCGACCCCTTGCCGCCTTCGAAGCGCAGGGTGGCCCACAGGTACACGATGGACAGGATGAGGTACGTGGCCAGCACGATGATGTCCCACATGAGCGGCGACCCCAGATTCGAATAGGCAAACAGCTCCCACAGACGCAGGGGCTGCCCCAGATCGACCACCACGAAGCCAATGGCCAGCACCGTACAGCAGATGGACGTCCACACGGCGATCTTCGAAATGCCGCCGAAGCCCTCCATCCCGAACACGCGCGGCGCGCTGGATATGATGAGGCCGCCGGCCGACAAGCCCACCAGGAACATAAAGCAGGTGATGTAGAGCCCCCACGAGTCGAGGTTGCGCATGTTCGTCTGAACCATGCCGCCCGAGAGCTGCACGCCCCATAGAACCAAACCGATCACAGTCAGAACGGCCGCCACGATTATGCCTATATTCAACCCCCTGCCCCCGAATTTGGCAGCAGGAGTCTTGGCGGACCCAGCCGCCGAAGTAGTCTCAGTCATGGTTTTCTCCTTATCTACCTAGACGAGATAGTACATGGAGGGGTCGGTGCCTTCACTCGGTAGCAGTTGCTCATACGAACGTACGGAAAGAAGTTGAGACACCTCGGAATCGGGATCGTTGAAATCGCCGAAATGACGCGCGCGAGCAGAACACGCCTCCACGCAAGCGGGAGCAAGCCCTTTCGCCAAGCGATGCCAGCACAACGTGCATTTCTCAACAACATGCTTTTGATGGGTGGGGACATCGGGATCGCCGACCGAGAAATCAAGATGATATGCCGGCTCCTCCCAGTTGAAGGAACGCACGCCCGTGTAGGGGCACGCCGCCATGCACATGCGGCAACCGATGCACTTGTCGTAATCCTGACGCACGACGCCCGTCTCTTCGTCCTTGTACGTCGCCCCAACAGGACACACCTTCACACAGGCGGGGTTGTCGCAATGCTGGCAAGCAACCGTTATATTGTGCATCTTGACGTTCGGATACGTTCCCTCAGGGGCATCCAAATGCTCGCCCCCCACCGTCATAACGCGATTCCACCAATTGTTGTTGGGAAGATTGTTCTCTATCTTGCAGGCGACCGCACACGAGTTGCAGGCTATGCAACGCTTAGTGTCGATCGTCATGCCCAGTCGTTGATTAGCCATGGCTCCTACCCCTCATTCCAAACGCGAACTTCGACTAGATTGTCAAAGTAGCTCTCATTGACCCCGACGGGATCGTAAACCGACGTCAGCAACTCCGACCAAGACCCCGCCTTGAACTGGTTCTGTTGCCAGCTTTTTGGATACACGGTGCAGCCAGGGCGGATGCCTTCGTTGAGAACAGCCTTCGCAACGCAATGCCCGCGGTCGTTGAACACTTCGACATAGCTCCCGTCGGCGATGCCGCGCTCGCGAGCATCGACGGGGTTCATCTTGATCGTCGGCTCGGGATCGAGTTCTCGCAGATACTGATTGTCGGACCACATGGAATGCACGCGGAAACGAGGGCGCTCGCTTAGCAGAATCAGTTTGTACTTGCTCCACTCTGGGCTGCCTTCGTACGCCTCTGCCGGATCGAAGTAATGAGGAAGGTGCTCCCTGTCGACATCGAACTCCTGCCCCATATCGAACTGAACCGTGGGGTTTTCTACGTAAAATTCCATACGTCCCGAATCGGTCTTGAATTGAGCGTTCTCCCATGGAATCCACGGCTTGTCTGGATACCAGTACATGTCTTCATTCTCCTTGATGTTTTCCCAAGTGATTCCAAGCTTGGCGAGCGAAGGCGTATCGATGACCTGTGCCATATACTCGTCATCCGTCAATGAAAGCAAATCAGGATGGCCCATCTTTTCAGCAAACAATCTGAGGATGTCGATATCGGATTTCGATTCATAGAGCGGCTCGATTGCCTTCTCGCTGTAAATGAAGCATTGGGTGGCCGAGATCGCGACCACGTCTTGCTGCTCGAACCAATGCGCGGCCGGTAGGACGATGTCGGCATACTTCACGGTATCGGTGAAGGTGTAATCGGCAACTACGAGAAAATCGAGGTTTCCAACGATATCGCGCAAGTACTCGTTGGTATTGACCTGATTGCACATAGGGTTGCCCGAATAAATATAGAGCGATTTAATGGGATAATCTTTGCCCTTGTACTTGCCCGTCCTCATGATCTCGGGAAGGAACAACGCCGAGATCATAGGATACTTCGCAGCAGTCATACCCTTGACCAAAGCGTTTATTCCCCAGCAGGGCTTGAAATCGCCAATGCCCGTTCCGGCACCCGAATAGCCTATCTGACCGGTCAACGCCGCCATCGTGATGTTGGCATGCGCAGCGTGAACGCCGTTCGTGTAAGAGTTAGAACCCCATCCGAGCCTATGAATGCAGGGGCCGTCTATGGCCATATGGGCTAATTCGACAATGGTATCGGCGGGTACGTCGCAAATTTCCGAAGCCGCCTCTGGTGCATAATCCATAATGTCCTCAACGAGAAGATCATACGCCGTGCGGCAAGCGATCCCGTTGAAATCGTAGGTGCCGTTCAGAAGCGGATCGGCCGCTTCGTCGGCTCCAACCGCCTTTCCATCGGAATCAAGAACCGCTGGCTGGTCGATGGTTTTGGTAACAGTCGAGCTTTGGCCTACGGCAGCGCCTTTATTGGAGCTCGAAGCCGACGAGACCTGATCGCGCTGCGTCTCGACCACCTGCGGCTCCACACCCAAATCGCTCATCCGGAGGAATTTTCCCGTATCGCTTCGCACCAAAAACGGAGCGCATGTGTGCTGTTTGAGGAATGGTTTATTGACAAGATCCTCGTTGACCATAACATACATCATCGACAAGGCGAGGGCAGCGTCAGTTGCCGGTCGCACAGGAACCCACTTGTCAGCCTTGGCGGCAAGCTGAGTTAAAACGGGATCGATGACCACCAGCTTTGTTCCCGTCTCTTGCGCCTCTACAATGAAGTGCCAGTCGTGCATCTGCGCATCGGTGATATTCGCACCCCAGACAAAGAGCGTTTTCGAATTCTTGAAGTCAGAAGGATCATTCAAAACCCAGTCCCCTAGATTTCCAACCACGCGGTTGATACCGCGCGTATTGGCCTGGTCACGCGCGATCTTGATCTGGGTGGCGTTGATCTTGTTGAAGAAAACGTTGAACATAGGCGAGGCAACGCCGCTGATCGTTCCCATGTTTCCAGATCCGCGTGTATAGGCGATGGCCTGGTCCCCGTACTCTTCCCGGATCTTTTGCCATCTTTCGGAAATCTCGTTTAGCGCCTCGTCCCAGCTGATGCGCTCCCACTCTCCTGAGCCTCGCTCGCCGACGCGCCTCATGGGATACTGCACCCGATTAGGCCCGTAGATGTTGTAAGGATGGCTCAACCCGCGCAAACAAATCCGATCGATCTCCCCGTTTGGATATGAATTGAATTTGCGTTTAGAGGTCTTAACGACTTTATTATCGCGCACATGTATATTGAGCTTGCACGTACCCGAGCAGTTACCGCGACACACTCCGCAGAATATTTGCTCCTCGTCGGTAGCTTTCTGCCCGGCTTCGTAGTCTGCTGCGAGCGCCTGCAGGGTCGGCGTCGTTCCAGCAACCGCAACGGTGCCTGCCGCCAAACCGGTCGTCTTCAGGAAGCTCCTGCGCGTGAGTCCGGCGTGCGGGCTCTTCGTTTCCGACATGTCTCCTCCTCCATTCATGTTGCAGAATGCCTAGGGGCGTATCGGACGAAGGTGAGCGTTCCGCGAACGGCTTTCCCCTTCGGCTGCGTGGCGCGCGAGCGTTCGCACACGGTGCATTTCCGAGATTTCCCCCTCATATCAGAAATCGGCCGATTCCCTCTTGTCATAGTCTGCCATACGTCACTATGATTATCAATACAGAACTATGACAGAGTATGACAAAATATTATTCTATTTTTGAGATAATATTGATTGAACTGGTGTTTTATACCTTGATATGTCTAGTCAAGGTATCTGTAGCGTATGACAGGGCAGGCAGAAATAGCCCCGCCCCGCCTCCCGGCTGACGCCGTGCGGGATCCTTCGACTACGCGCCTAGCGGCGCTCCGCTCAGGATGACAACGTGGAGGGCGCGACCGTCGCCCAGCGACCGCCGCGCCTCCTGCTTTCACTCCCCGGCGCCCTTCGCCGTTCTCGCCGTGCGCTCTGCCGCTTTCTCGGCGTCGCCTTCCACGAAGCCCTCGGAAAACGCGCTGGGGATGACCAGCGTGCCGCCGGATTTCTCCACGCTCTCGTAGGCCAGGTGCATGGTGCGCAGGCGCAGGGCGTCCTGGTCGCCGTCGTACACCTCGGAGGCGTCCTTGAGCATTTCGGAGATGTCCTTCTCGGCCTCGGCCAGCACCATGCGGGCGTTGCGCTTGCGCTCGGCCACGGCCTCCATGGCCATGGCCTCCTGCAGCTCCTTCGGCACCACGATGTCGCGGATCTCCACGTCGATGATGGTGATGCCCCATGGGTTCAGCTTTTCCTCGATGGCTTCCTTCAGCTCCTCGTCGAGCTGGTCGCGACGCGTGGCCACCTCGGCCACGGTGGCGCGGCCGATGGCCTTGCGCATGGCCGTCTGCGCGATCCACGCCACGGCCGACGAGTAGTCCTCCACCTCCACGGTGGCGTTCTTGGCGCTCCACACCATCCAGAACAAGACGGCGTCGACATTGATGGGCACGAGGTCGCTCGTGAGCGTTTCTTCGGCACCGAAGTACGTGGTGGCCACGCGCTGGTCGATGCGCAGCGTGTAGAACTCGATGATGGGCCAGGTGAACACGATGCCGGGGCCGGCCACGCGGTTGAACTTGCCGAAGCGCAGCACCACGGCCTTCTCCCATTCCAGCACGACGTGCACCGACGACGCGGCCAGCCAGCCCGCGACGGCGGCCACCGCCAACGCAACCAGGCCGATGCCTCCGAGCGCCGCCTGGAACAAGGCCAGCACGATGCCGAACGCCACCACGAACACGACCACGGCGAACACCACGGCCCCGTTGCGGGAGGCGCGGCGCCGGCCCGTCTCCATGCGCACGCCCTCCGGCACGGGTCGTGCGTTGCCGAACGCGGATGCGGTCGCTCCCCCCGCGCCCGCCGCAGTCGAACCCGCGTTCTTCTTGTCGCGCTTCATCGTAGCTCCTCCGATCTCGAAACGAGGCTAGTTGCCCGCGTCTCGCTTCTCCTTCGCGGCCTTGATGCTGGCAGCGAACTGCTCCTCCACGTCCTCGAGGGACATGCCCAGCTCGAAGCAGCGTTTGAGGTACTCCTGCGTCACGATCTCGGCCGTGGACGATATGCTCACGCCCGGCTTGTCGCTCACGTCGAGCACGAACGCGCCCTGGCGGCGCTTCGACTGGATGTAGCCGTCCTGCTCGAGGCTCATGTACACCTTGCTCACGGTGTTGTAGTTCACCTCGACCTCGGCGGCCAGGCCGCGCACCGTGGGCAGCTGGTCGTCCGGCTTGTAGTACCCCGAGGTGATAAGGTATATGAACCGGTTCTTCAGCTGAAGCCAGATGGGGATGCTGCTCTTCTCGTTGATCTCGAACAGGGCCACGGATCCGCTTCCCCCTACATCGCCCGTTGCGTTTGCGCAGCGGGCTCTTCCAGTTCCAAGGCGCGATGCGCGCCGGCGCCCACGACGCTGCCGCGCAGGCACAGGCCGCCCACCAGCACGAGCACGGCCGCCACGGCCAGCGCCGCACGCAGAACCGGCTTCGTGCGCCCGCGCACGGCGCTGACGGCTTCCACGACGAACGGCACGATAAGGCCGCACAGAACGAAGCCGACCCACCATGCCAACGCCTCGCTGCCGCCCATGAGCTGCGCTGCCGACGCAGAGGCGGCAGGGTTGCCGCCGCCTAGGGAAATCTCCGCGAACGCCGCGGACGCCACCGCCTCCAGCGCGATCACCGCTGCATCGACGCAGGCAAGCGAATGCACCGCGCGGGTGAGATCGGCGTCGAGCTCGGAGAAGAACGACGCCGCCAGCGCCACGGCGATGCCGCACGACAGCGACGACAGCACGAACATCACCGGCAGCAACGGGGACTTCCACAACGCCACGGCGTTCAACCCCTGCAGCAGCAGGCCGGTGTACAGCGCCACGACCGTGCCCACCGCCGCAGCCACCGCCTCCACGGCCACCACGACCGAGCGCGGCACGGACGGCAGGTAGACGAACCGCACCAGGGCGAGAAACGCCCCGCACAGCACCAGCACCGCCAGCGCGTAGGAGCCCACGGTCAAATACGTGAGCGACGGGTTCAGGAACAACGCGAGCACTCGGTCGATGCGACCCAAGTCGATGATCAGGCACAGCGTGCCCAGCACGAGCGCGGCGAAACCCGCGAGCAACGTGAAGGACGCCACCCGCTCGACAGGCGGGGCCTCGTCGACGGACACGCGCGCGTCGGTTCCGAAAGGAGCGCGCACCGCCACGAGGTCGAGCATGCACCCGACCACGATCGCGCCCGCCCCGGCACCGCCGAGAAACAGATAGCCCACTGTTAACGCGCCGAACATATTACCTCCCAATGCCGCAAGGTTTTCCGCAGCATACGGCCATTCGTTTGAACGCGATTCGTCGCGCGGCGCAAAACGCGCCGAAACGGCGCCCCGCCAGTATCCCACAAAACGGCCGTTCTGCATATGACACCCTGTCATATGCTCGGTTAAGGCGCCGCAAGACGGACTCGATGCGAACCGAATCCAACTCCTTCGCAGACGCGTCTCCCAACCACGCCTGCAATCCCGCAGTTCAAAGGGTGTGCTACCATGGATTGCACCTTACTTGAAGGGAGATACGCATGGTCGACGCGCGGAGGGCGGAACGTGAAGATTGGATGTCGCCTTTAGCCGAGCAGTGGCCCTACCTGCGGTTTCTGGGCCTGGGTGCCTGGTGGGCGTGGATATGGCTGTGCTACAACAGCATCGAGATCACGCGCATGTTCCCGGCCGATCAGCAGCCAACCTACGTGCTGCAGATGTACCTGTTTTCCACGCTGGGCATCGCAGGTTCCATGTTCACGGCAGCAGTCGCCTGGAAGCGCATGACAAGGCTTATCGACAAGCGCCCGTTCGTCATCGGGTTCGGCGCGTTCGCAGGCCTCTCAACCATCCTGCTGGGGTTCTCGGTGATCATGGGCGCCGGGGTGTTCTTCGTGCTGGCCGCCGTGTTCACGGGAATCGGCACGTCCATGCTCTGCTTGAAGGTGGGGCGACTGTACGGCAGCGTTTCGTTGGGTGACTCGCTCACGGCGGGTGGCATCTCGCTTCTGCTGGCGGCGCTGCTCTACTTCGTGGGCGTGGGCATCCCCGCCGAGTGGCGGCTGTTCTACCTTGCAGCGCTTCCGGTGGCGTCGGGACTGCTCTTGTCGATAGGCTCTATCGACCCGTTCCCCTCCGCCGTGTCGGGCACGGGCGAGGGGCGCGGAAGAGGGCCGGTACAGCGCCTGTACCGCAAGCTTGTGGCCGCATCGGCCCTGGTGGCGTTAACCGCCGGCATAGGCAAGGGCATCTCCAGCACGCTCGCGGACAACGCGCTGTTCGCGCACGAGGGAACCGTCATCGTGTTCTGCATCGGCGTGGCGGCGGTGCTTATAACCTACGTGGTCAACCGAGGCGACGTCGTGCGGGGAGCGCGCCAGGCGTACTCGGCGCTCATGGTGCTGGGCATGGCCATGATGCTCGGCACGTGCTTCGGCCTCGATATCGCGTACCTGAGCGTGGGCAAGGAGGCGCTTTGGCTCGTGTTCTCGTGCTTCATGGCCTATTTGGCGTTTCGCTACGACCTATCGCCCGTGCGCGTGTTCGGCATCGGGCAGGGCGCCTACTTCCTGGCATCGACGGCCGGTTGGGCCCTGGGCGCCGCCATCGCGCCCTCGTACGGCGAGGGCATGGTGCGCATGGGCGTGGGCGTGGCGCTGGCGTTCTTGGTGATCATCGTGCTGGTGTACGTGTTCCCGGAAAACGATCTCAAACGCATCATGGCATGGTCGGTGGACGGGGACGCGGTCGACGCGAGACGCGAGCGGCACGGCGGAGGGCAGGCGACCGCCGATCCACAGGAGCTTGCAAGCCCGGTTGCTCCGGACGCTCCGAGGCAGCCCAGCACGGCCCGCGCGGCCGACCCGCGGTTCGGCCTGTCCGCGCGCGAGCTGGAGATACTCGACCTGTTCGCCCAAGGACGCAGCGCGAACTGGATCGCCGACCACTTGGTTATCTCCAAGAACACCGTGCGCTCGCACCTGCGCGCCATCTACACGAAGCTCGACGTGCACACGCGCCAAGAGCTGTTGGACTTCCTGGCGGGATCTTCCCTCTAACTCCGGACGGACGTTGCGCGCAATCGACTCAACCGGCTTTGACGGGATCGTCGCCCCGGTCGCTTGAAGCGGCCGATCGGGTGGATCTTCCGTCATACGCCGCCGAGCCGGCCGGCTTCGCCTTGATGCGGATGGACGCGGTGGGGCACTGCTTGACGCATTCGCCGCAGCGGGTGCACTCGCCCAGCTGCACGGCGGCGTCCTCTGCGTGCAGGTCGATGCGCTCGGCGCACGCCGAGGCGCACACCGTGCAGGGCTTGCCCTGCGAGGCGCGCAGGCAGGTCGAAGCATCGATGCGCGGACGGAACAAGCGCGCGAAGTGGCCGAACACGTTGAGCAGCCCGGCCACGGGGCACAGGTTCATGCACCACTTGCGGTACAGCACCAGCTCGACGGCGAGCGCCGCGGGGAACACGACCACCGACATGGTCACCTGCTTGTCCACGACGAGATGCCACAGAGATCCTACCGTACCGAACGTCAAGCCAATAGGGCACACGAGGCAGAACAGCGGGATGCCCGCAACGAGCGTGGCGACGAGCACGACGCCGAGGGCCCAGGTGCGCTTGTCGCGCACGAGGCGGCGCAGGCTCGCGGCGGCGCCCTTCGCCTCGCGCACAGCCGAGCACGCATGGGGCGGGGCGGCGGGAACGGCGATCGCCCGTGCGGCTTCTTCGGCGAGCGCGCCCGGCTCGACGCCGCCACCCGCTCCCGACCCGCCGTCGTTCGCGCCGCACGCCTCCCCCGCGCCTTCGACCTTCGGGTCGCGCTTGAAGAACCTGCGGATCACCGGGGCGGGACAGCCCCAGGCGCACCAGGCTCGCCCGAACAGCAGGGCGAACGCCACGACCACGCCAAGCGAGATCAGCGTGACGGGCACGAGGGCCTTGGACGCCAACAGCACCTCGATGCCGCCAAGGGGACACAGCAGGAAGAACTGCCCGATGCCGAACGAGGAGGGGGTGCCTATTCCCGTATCGAAGGCGAGCGACGCGATGACCGCCACCAACACCAAGGTCAGCGTTACGACGCGCGCTTTCGTTATGCGATCGCCCTGCTTCATCGTGCATCCTCCCCCGCTCGGAACGTCTTCTCGGTGACCACTTCGATGCCGCGCGCCTTGCCGCCGCTGAAGGACGTGAACACGTTGGCGGGACAGATCTTCACGCACTCGCCGCAGCCGTTGCACTTCGCCTCGTCCACTACGGGACGCCGGCCCGCGTCGAATGAAAGCGCCTCGTAGGGGCACGCGTCCACGCAGATGCCACAGCTGTTCGTTTCCAAAAACGCCAGGCAGCGATCCTCATGCAGGATGGCCGCGCCGATGCGCCCCCGCTCGGGCGCGTACGGGTCGACCGCTCCGATGGCGGCGGTCGGGCAAACCTCGCGGCATTTGTCGCAGAACGTGCAGCTGTCGCCCGCGAAGCTGACCACCGGCGTGCGGGCCTGCAGAAGCCCGCCCTCGACGCCGAGCGGTTCCAGGACGTCGGTCGGACACACGCTGATGCACCGCTCGCACTTGATGCAGCGCGCCATGAAGTCGCTTTCGGGAAGCGCACCGGGCGGGCGCAGCACGTCGGCCTCGGCAACGAAGGGCCGCACGCCCGCCCCTGCCACAACGCTCGCAAGGAGCGCCGCACCTCCGATGACGAATGTCCTGCGCGTGGGGTTGTTCACTGGCATGGCCGAAACCCTTTCCGCCTACGCCGCGGCGCTGGTGCCGTCGAGCTGGGCCAAGATGCTGCGCAGCAGGTCGCTTCCCTGCTCGAGGGCGCCCTGCGCCACCAGCAGCATGCCCGGGTAGAACGCGAGCGTCGCGTACTCCTGCGCCACCTCGCGCAGCTCGGGGATCCAGTTCAGCAGGTGCCGCTCGATGAACTCCAGCTGGCGGACGACGTTGCGACGCAGTTCGGCCTTGTCCTTCGCCTGGGCCCACGCGGCGGCGCGCTCGTTCATGTCGACGAGGTACTCCAGCTCGAAGGCCAGGTGGTCCTCCGGTTCGTGCAGGTCGGGATTCACCTGGAAGCCGTCCTCGAGAAAGCGCGCCACCACGTCGTCGCGCGCGTCGCCCATCATGATGCGCTCCTCTCCCGTGAAAACCGACTCGTAGGGAACCGCCGTTTGACGGTCCTTCGTGAACACGCCGGCCGCCAGGAAAACGCGAGCGTACTCGCAGGCGAGCTGCGTGCGCCGATCGGGCGTGGAGAAGGCGAAGTAGCGCCGCACCAGCCGGTAGCCCTGGTCAAGGCGGGCGTTGCCGGTGTCGCTCGGATAGTCGCCGCGCGCCAGCTCTTCGATGGCCTCGTCGTTCAGCTCTTTGAAGAACACCTGGGAAAGGAACCGGTACGTACCGGCGCTCTCGCTGAAGAAGTCGAGCAGTTCGGTATGGGTGAGCATGGTGAGGTCTCCTTTTGTTGTGACTGTTTGCTTGTCGTTATGAGCGAACGGAGGTTTTCGCTTGTCATCCTGAGCGCAGGCAAGGTCCTTGTTGTCATCCTGAGCGACCGAAGGGAGTCGAAGGATCCCGTGCGGCGGGGCCCGCGCTTGCCGGGCAAGAACGCGGGCCCGCACCCCTTTCCTAGTCCAGCGCCACCAGGAAGAAGTTCATGAACGGCGAGCCTACCAACCACATGGCCGCGCGCAGCGCTATCGCGGCCACCACGCCCGCAACCAAGGCGATGGCGCCCCAGGCAAGTGCGTTCTTCGGCTGCTTCATGGCCAGCACGCCGCATGCGATAACCGCAACGACGGCCACGAACAGGGCGACCGCCCACACGATGGCGCCGTTCTGCGCCTCGGCCAGATACGACCCCGCCGTGATGCAGAAGGCGGCGGCCAACACGGCTCCCAGGGCGCCGCCGATCACGGCGAGCAGTCCCGAGAAGGACATGGCCGTACCCTCGCGCTTCTGAACGGCCTTCATGAACAGGTTGAGCCCGGCACCGGCCGAAGCGGCCGTGCCGAAGTACGCCAGCGGAAGCGCCACCGACATCCACGCGGGACGGGCTTCCATCAGGTAGGACGAGCCGCACAGGTACGTGAACACCACACCCACGCACAGCGCCAGCACGCCAACCACCGTGCGCGCCTTCTCGGACGAACCGCGCACGAGCAGCACGAAGTACACGGCCAGGATCACGCACAAAACCCCGATCATGGCCGCTTCGACGAAGATGCCGGAGGTGGGATGGTTCAACGCCTCCAAGATGCGGTCGACGTGGCTCAAGTGCATGACCGACATGCAGCCGCCCACGGCCACGAGCACGAAGGACGCGACGGTCTCGGCTTTGTTGGGCGCCTCGTCTTTCTTGAACAGGCTCGCCAGCATCGAGCAGGCGAACAGCCACGCGCCGGCCCCGCTGATGACGGTGAACAGGACCAATGCCCATTGGATTTCCATTAGTCCACGCTCCCCTCGGTCGTCACGTACAAGTTGGTGGTTTGGGTCAGGTCTTCCGCGCGCCACTCGCCGAACTTCGGCGACAGGATGTAGGCGGAAAGCGGCCCGTTGCCCGCGTCGGGCAGGTGGTGGATCGCGTCGGGCGACGCCGCCGCCAGCTCCTTCGACACATCGGAGTTCGGGTCGTCCAAGTCGCCGTAGAAGCGCGCCTTGCCGCAGCAGTTCTTCACGCACGCCGGTTTCTCGCCCGCCGACGTCAGGTGGTTGCACAGCGTGCACTTCTCCACCACGCGCTGCTCTTTGTTCCAGCTGCGCACGCCGTAGGGGCAGGCCATCATGCAGTACTTGCAGCCGATGCACTTCTCCTTGTTCACCAGCACCATGCCGGTGGCCTCGTCGCGATACGACGCGCCGGTGGGGCACACGCGGGTGCAGGGCGAGTCCTCGCACTGCTGGCACATCGTCGGCAGCCAGTAAGTGGACACGTCGGGGAACTCGCCGAACGGCTCCACCTGCACCACCTTGTTCCAACGCTCGCCCAAAGCGATGTCGTTCTCCATCTTGCACGCCACTTCACAGGCATAGCAGCCGATGCAGCGGTCGAGGTTGACTACCAAGCAATTACGCGCCATAGACGGCATTACCTCCTCCGGTGTTCTCAGACGGTTCGGGCAGCCACGGGGTGAAGTCCTCGGGCTCGGTCCACACGCCCTCGGGCGCGCCGTCGGCCTTGGTTATCTTGATGGTGATGCCGCGCAGGGTGTAGGTTCCGTACACGTCGTTGAACGGGCACTCGTCGTTGTTCTGGGTCAGCAGGTTGATGTTCATCACCTGCCACGCGCGGTTCGGATCGTCCGAGTCCAGCAGTTCCGGGTTCCAGAAACGCTCCTGGTAGATGACCTTCGGCGCCACGCTCTTCGTGACGCGAGCACGGCCCTGGGTCTTGCCGCGGCGCGATTCCAGCCACAGCCAGTCGCCGTTCTCGATACCGATCTCCTTGGCCGTCACGGGGTTGATCCACGTCTCGGGATAGGGGTACAGCTCGCGCGTGTAGGGCGTGTTGCGCAGCGTGCCGTGGTGGAAGAACGGGATGCGGCCCTGGGTGAGCACGTAGGGGTACTCGGTGTCGGTGAGCGGCGACTCGAACGGCTCCAGGTAGTACGGCAGCGGGTTGTAGTTGTCGGATTTGGGGTACACGTCGGTGGCCGGCTCCATGCTGCCCGAGCCGTCGATGGCGCCCGTGTTGCCCAAGAGGATGTTGCCGTCGAAATACGGTTCGCAGCGCTTCGAGGTGGTATGGAAGCCGGCCGGCAGCTCCGGGTTCTCCTCGTCGGGGAACAGGTGGCTGTTGTACGACTTCTCGGCGTACTCCTCGATAGTCTGGTACTCGCTGGGCGCCTGCGCGTCGAACTTCTCCCAGTTCCAGTCGTCACGGTCGTAATAGAAGCTGCCCACGAAGTAGCCTACGTAGTCCTTGTACTCCTCGTAGGTGCGCCAGTACGTGCCGTAGAACTTGCCCGCGATGTCGGGGTTGAACGAGTCGATGGCGCGCTGATGCCCGCGATCGGCCAGCGCCGCGGCCAGCCACGACCAGTGCATGCACTCGTCCACGGCTTCGTAGAGCTGCGTGCAGGGACGGCGGATGGCGTAGGTGTTCAGGCGGTCCTGCGCGTACGCCGTTTCAAGCCACTCGGCGGTGGGCAGCACGTAGTCGGCCAGGCACACGCTGGTGGTGGTCCAGTGCATGTACATGTGCACGTTCAGGTCGGTGGTCATCATGGCCTCGTAGAAGCGCGTGGCGTTGCCGATCATGGCCAGCTTGTTGCCGCTGCGCTCGATCCAGATGCGCGGACGGTAGGGCTCGCCGGTCTCGATGGCCTTGAGCACCGTGGGGATGTGGCTGGCCAGCCAGTGGCCCAGTCCCTTGTGCTCGGTGTAGCCGAGGCGCGCGTTCGCCTCTTCCTCGGGCATGCGCAGCGGGTGGTCGGGATGGTGCAGGCCGAAGGGCTGCACGACGTAGTTGCACGGCTCGACGTAGCAGGGGCGGTCCTGCACGATGGAACCCGGCTGGCGGATGCAGCCCATGAGGATGTCGAGAATGGCGTCGCCTTGGGCGGCCTGCGCGGAGTTGCGCGCCTGGTCGGTTGCCACGCCCAGCGAGATGCCGGCGTTCGGGCAGCCCTCCACGTAGATGTTGATGGCGCGCTCGATGTCGTCAGCGTTGAGCCAGCAGATGTCGGCCGCCTTCTCGAGCGTCCATTCGGCCACGTGGTCCTTCATGACCTGGAACGCGGTGCGCGCCTTCTGCCCGCCCGGCAGCTCGTAGGTGCCGAACATCTGGGGGTCGAGGGCTTTGTCGAACGGATAGAGCATGGCCTTCGCGCTGTTGGTGGCCTTGTCCCACACAACGTACTCGTCGTGCGCGCCCAGCCCCAGCTCGTCGGCGCGGTACGTGAGGCCGGTGGCCTCGTTCACCAGGAAGGGCAGGTTCGTCCACTCGCGACAGAAGTCCTGGTCCCACAGCTCGTGCTCGATGATGTAGTTCATCCAGGCCAGCATGAGCGCCACGTCGGTGCCGGGGCGGATGGCCAGCCACACGTCGGCGCGCGCGGCGTCGGGCGTGAGGCGCGGGTCGATGACCACCGTCTTCATGCCGGCGTTGCGCAGGTCGGTGACCACGCGACCGGTGGAGCCGATGCCGTGGTAGCTGGGCCCCACGCCCCACATGACGTAAGTCTTCGTGGGCGTGCATTTGTCGTCGGGCAGGATGCCGGGCAAATACACCTCGGTCACCGGGCCGTCGGCCAGCGACGTGTCGGCCGTGCCGTTCAGGCAGAACTCCATGTGGTTGCGCGGCAGGTAGCACTGCGCGCAGCCGGGCTCGAAGAAGTTGCCGCCGCCCCACACGGACAGGAAGCGCGCCGGGCTGAAGAACTGCGGGTTGCCGCCGCCGCCCGTGGAGCACACGAGGCTCTTCGGGCCTTCCTTTTGGTAGTACTCCCACATCACGTCGGCGATCTCGTTGATGGCCTGCTCCCATGAGATGCGCTCCCACTGGTTGGAGCC
The DNA here is from genome assembly GCF_019731765.1 of Gordonibacter massiliensis (ex Traore et al. 2017). Classification (NCBI taxonomy): domain Bacteria; kingdom Bacillati; phylum Actinomycetota; class Coriobacteriia; order Eggerthellales; family Eggerthellaceae; genus Gordonibacter; species Gordonibacter massiliensis (ex Traore et al. 2017). The sequence goes on from NZ_JAASIO010000010.1 coordinate 98,882, forward strand.
GCGCTCGCCCACGCGCTTCATGGGGTACTTGATGCGGTTGGGGTTGTACAGCGCCTGGATGCCGGCGAGGCCCTTCGCGCAGGCGGCTCCCTTGTTCATGGGGTCGTCCGGATCGCCTTCGAGCTTGACCACCTTGCCGTCGCGCACGTGCGCGATCATGCCGCAGTTGTTGAGGCAGGCACGGCAGATGGTGCGCACCTTCTCCGTCTTGCTTGATTCGGCCGCAACGGCGGGCTCGACCTGCATCAGGTTCGACCCGACCGAGCCGCTCATCGCGGCGGCCGCAGCTGTGAAAGCACCGAGCTTCACGAAACTGCGTCGGCTGATGTCTGTTTTAGCCAAAACGTTCCTTCCCTTCTCGTCTTGCTGCTGATTGCTATTCGGAGCCTGCGGGCGTCCCCTACGGCTGGATCCGATCAGAGATGCGGGGTCGGCTTGGAAATTCAACGCGCGCTGCGGCCCCTCGGCGCACGCCCCCTCCGTCCGCACCCGGGGCGCCGTCTCGCAAAAGGCGGAGCGCCCCTGGTCGGAGGATGTTCCCGGGCCCGGGGAGGGAGGGGAAAGGGCCCGAGACGGATAGGTTAGACGGCGACGTGGGCCTTGCCCGCGTCGGTCGTGCGCCACGTTCCCTGCCAGGCGATGCCGCCCGCCGACTCGAGCGCGTCGATGAAGTACTGGGGATACACGGCGGCTTGCTTCGTCGCTGGGTCGGGTTGGGTTGGGGGCATGTCGCCGACGAGGCGTTCGAGCTCTTCGCGCGTCGCGCCCCGCTCGGCGTTGCAGGCGTCGAGGATGGCCTCGAACACGTCGCGGTGCCGGGGCTTGTCGGCGATCAGCGCATGGAGCGTCCGGTCGGGCGCGTACGCCCGGAGCAGCTCGCGGCCTTCGCCGGTTACGGAGAGGCGCGCTTCGACGGCGGCGTCTTCCGCCGCGGCGGCGTCGAACTGCAGATCCTCGAAGGTGCCGTCGTAGGGTTCGCCGTCGAGCAGCACCTGCTCGTTCAGCGCGCCGCCGCGTACGAGGATGTCCACGCAGGCGGACGGGCTTTGCCGGTACGCGTCGTCCCACGCTTCGAACGCGGCTTGCTCCAGAGATGAGCGGCTTTCGCCTTCGTGCCGTTCGGCCAAAGACAATAGAGTAAGCAACGGTTTCTTGAGCAACGGGTTGTGCTCGATCAGTTCGCTCGCCACGATGGGTCCCCTTCTTTTCTCGCAGGGCGGGGGTTGGTGCGCAGCGACGCGCCGCATGTTCGCAAGCGACGCCCCATCCGCTCCCCGCCTTGTCCTCCTTCAAACCCTCGCTGCGAGTATAGGAAGCGGCCGAGGGCGCGCGCATGCCCCTAAAGGGACGTTTCACGCGGCTCGGCATGGTGATTCTCAGGCGTTCAAAAGGGACTAGTCACCTTGTTTTTGCTGGTGGGAGTTATTCTTTGATTGGTATTGAATCTGAGTATCCAATTTCGGAAATCCGAGGCTCGCGCTCGTGTCGGCTGTTTTCATCCGTATGTTTCCGCGCGACGGCAAGACGACCCTCCACCGCAAAGCACACGCGAAGAACGATAGCGGCACACCACACGGACAACCTGCCTCCATTTATGGAGTTTCGCGCACAAGCGGGACGTTTCGCGAGGTTCTCGGCGCAGCACGGCCCTCGAGCCCCCATACTGGACAGTCGCTTCACACGAAACTCTTTCTCGTTTCTTTTCGCGCTTAGGCCAACGGATTGCAGAAAGCTGCTCGAGTCAAGCGCAATGCACGCCGCTGGAGCGGGTGCGAAAGCGGAAAGCGGGCCGCACGGGCGGCCGTCCGTCGAAGAGAAACGGAATACCCTTATGACGAAATTCGCCGACCTCGGCTTGTCCAAAGACGCCCTCGCGGCGGTCGAGCGCCTGGGCTACGAGAACCCCACCCCCGTCCAAGAGCAGGCCATCCCGCTGGTTCTGGAAGGCCGCGACCTCATCGCCGCCGCCAGCACCGGCACCGGCAAGACGGCCGCGTTCCTGCTGCCCATCCTGAGCACGCTCCCCCGCGTGAAGGGCCGCAACCGCGCGCCGCGCGTGCTGGTGGTGAGCCCCACCCGCGAGCTCGCCCAGCAGATCGCTCGCACGTGCATGCAGATATCCCGCAAGACCGGCCATTTCACCACCACGGTGTTCGGCGGCACGCCCTACGGCCCGCAGATCAAAGAGCTGCGCGGCGGCACCGACGTGCTCATCGCCACCCCCGGCCGCCTGATGGACCTCATGAAGCGCGGCGTGGTCGACCTGCGCAGCGTGCAGGCGCTCGTGTTGGACGAGGCCGACCGCATGCTGGACATGGGCTTTCTGCCCGACGTCACCACCATCGTGGACGCCACGCCGGAGTGCCGCCAAACGCTTTTGTTCTCGGCCACCATCGACCGCTCCATCGAGAAGAACCTGGGTTCGCTTTTGAAGGACCCCGCCGTGGTGGAGGTCGCCCGCAACGGCGAGACCGCCAAGACGGTCGAGCAGTTCATGATGCCCATCAAGAACTACGACAAGCCCGAGCTGTTGCAGGCCGTGCTGCGCGAGAAGGGTTCCGAGCGCATCATCGTGTTCGCGCGCACCAAGAACCGCACCGAGGACTGCGCCGAGGCGCTGTGCGACGCCGGCTTCCGCGCCGAGTCCATCCACTCCGACAAGTCGCAGGGCGCTCGCCGTCGCGCGCTGGAGAACTTCCGCCGTGGCAAGACGTCCATCCTCGTAGCCACCGACGTGCTGGCGCGCGGCATCGACGTGCCCGACGTGGACCATGTCATCAACTTCGATCTGCCCGACATGCCCGAGGACTACGTGCACCGCATCGGCCGCACGGGCCGCGCGGGCGAGAAGGGCTACGCCATCTCGTTCGTCACCCGCGAGACCAGCCGCACGCTCAAGGACATCGAGCGCCTCATCGGCAAGGACATCCCGTTCATGGAGCTGGAGACCTACCAGCTGGATCCGTCGCTGCTGCAGAAGCCGAAGAAGGGCGCGGGCCGCCAGGGCGGCGCGAAGGGCGCCGGCTCCAAGCCGTACGGCAAGCGTCCCGCCGGCAAGTCCTACGGCAAGGGCGGCTACCACAAGAGCGAGGACCGCTCCGGCGGCAAGCCGTCGCACGGTAAGAGCTTCGAGGGCAAGGGCGGCGCCAAGCGCTCGGGCGAGGCCGCAGGTGCCGAGAACCGCAGCAACGCCAAAGGCGGCAAGCGCTTCGAGCACGACGGCGCCAAGCGCCCCGGCAACGGCTACGACCGCACGGGCGCGGGCAAGCGCTCCGGCAAGCCGGCGGGAGCCCGCGGCGAGAGGGGCTTCGACAAGCCGCAGCGCGAAGGCGGCAAGCCCGCGAAGAAGCAGCGCTCCAAGAAGGGCAACGGCGGCTACGACTACAGCCGCTTCGCCAAGAACGAGAGCGCCGAGGTGGAGAGCCGCTAAAGATAGCCCCGCCGGTTGACGCAAAACGGATCCAGACCATGAGAAACAGGCGCCTCGAGCGCCTGTTTCTTGTATTGGGGGAAAGCGCAGGAAAACATCTAACCCGGAATCGGTTTCTTCGCCCAATACGCGCAATATATTTCTCATATAGATATGTGTATTATATTGCGCATCTTAGTATATGCAGTATAATGCGCACCATCAGGTACGGTAATCAGCAAAAGGAGGCTCGATGCCCGCCAAAACCATAGCGCTTCCCCGGCAACTTGGCGTGGCGGTGCGCGACCAACGCAAGCGCCTCAACCTAACGCAAGCCCAGCTGGCCGAGCGTTCCCGCGTGTCCCGCAGGCTCATAACGAACCTGGAGCTTGGCGACGCCGACGGCATTGCTCTCAGCAACGTTCTTCGCATCCTCGACACCTTGAACATGGATCTGTCCGTGAGTTGGCAAGAAATGTCCGGATCGCCGAAACCTCAAAACCAAACCGGCAAGCCTCTTCCCTCGACCAAGCAGGGCGAACCGTCGTATCAAGAAGCCCTCGACGGCATTGTCGTCGCCGCGCTTCGTCAAGCGGGGTCCGACGCAGCAACCCCTGCAGAAAAAGGCAGGTAGCTGTGGCCGAATCGACCCTGATCGTGTTCGTCTGCGGCCGCCGCGCCGGCACTGTCGAACAGGACAACGCCGGTTTGCTCAGCTTCCGCTACGACCCCGACTACAACGGTATCCCGCTTTCCCTCTCTATGCCGGTGTCGAACCGCACCTTCCCCCACAAGGTGGTGCAGCCTTTTCTTTTCGGTCTTCTGCCAGATGACCGAAGCGTTCGCAGGAGCATCGGCCTCGAGTTCGGCGTGAGAAGCGACAACCCCTTCCTACTGCTTCAAAACATAGGCTTCGACTGTCCGGGAGCCGTGCAATTCTGCCTTCCCGAACAGGTCGACGGCCTGCTCGGGCGCACAGCCGAGTTCGAGCCCATCGACGAGGCGGCCATTGGCCGGCGGCTGGCGGCGCTGAGGGAGCGCCGTGAAGACTCGTGGCTCGGATCCCAAGAGCATTGGTCCCTCGGCGGCAACCAAGGAAAATTCGCGCTCGCGCGTCACGGCGATCGCTGGTTCGAGTGCCACGGCTTTGCCCCAACCACGCACATCTTCAAAAACGGCGTGCATGGGTTCCGCTTGCAAGCCTTGAACGAATTCGTCTGCATGCGTCTGGCGGCTCGATGCGGCCTTCCGGCCGCCGGGGTGAGCTACGAAACCTTTGACGGAGAGCCGGCCATCGTGATCGAGCGCTACGACCGGGCAAAGCTGCCCGGCGGCGCAACCCTGCGACTGCATCAAGAGGATTTCTGCCAGATCCTCGGCATCCTCCCCGAAAACAAGTATCCGGAGTACGGAGGACCGGGAGCAGCGGACATCTTGGGCGTCATCGCATCGACTGCGAAGGCAGCGAGAAACACCAAGCTGTTCACCGCCATGTTGTTCTTCAACTACCTGGTGGGCGCACCCGACGCCCACGCGAAGAACTACTCGCTGCTCCTCGGCGAGGGGTGCGATGCGCTTGTGGCGCCGCTGTACGATATTGCGTCAGGGCTGGCCTACGACGAACTGCGCCGCAAAGCACGTTTGGCCATGAGCATCGGAGGCGAGAACAGGATCGGACACGTGACCCGCAACAGCATCAAACGCTACGCCGAAGCGAACGACCTCGCTCGCTTCGATTTGGGAGAAGCCGCGTGCGTCGAGCTCATGTCCGAACTCGCCCAAGCAGTGCTGGACAACCTTGCCGAGGCGTTCAACGACGCACAAGCGGCGGAAGGAGCAGACGAGCTGAGGGATCGCTTGGAAGAGCCCATCGCCGAGCTGTGCCGAACAACGCTCAGTCGGCTTTAGAAGCCCGGATCTACGGCCCCGCTCGCCCTCACTCGCCCAGATCCAGCTTGCCCACGTTGAAGCCGTCGGCTAGAGAGCTCGGGGCCAGCAGCACGCCCTTCGAGTCCTTGGCGCCCTCGTAGGCCAGGTTCATGGCGCGCAGCTTCATGGCGCGGGGGTTGCGGTCGTACACCTCGGCCGCTTCCACGAACATCTCGGAGATGTCCTTCTCCACCTCGGCCAGGATGATGCGGGCGTTGCGCTCGCGCTCGGCCTGGGCTTCCTTCGACAGCGCGTCCTGCAGCTCGCGCGGGATCATGATGTCGCGGATCTCCACCGAGATAACCGTCACGCCCCACTGCTCGCACTTCTTGCCCAGCATCTCCTCCAAATCGCGGTCGATCTGCTTGCGACGCGTGGAGATGTCGGCCAGGTTCAGCTGGCCTATCACGTCGCGCATGGCCGTCTGCGCCGAACGGAGCACGGCCTTGGGGTAGTTCTCCACCTCCAGGCATGCCTTCTCGGCGTCCCACACCATCCAGAACAGGATGGCGTCCACATCCACCGGCACGAGGTCGGCCGTGAGCGCGGCCTCGGCGGAAAACGAGGCGGTGGTGATGCGCTGGTCAACGTGGATAGCTGCGTACTCGACGAACGGAATGCAGCAGTACAGCCCCGGCCCGGCGATGCGGTTGAACTTGCCGAGGCGTAGGATGGCCACGCGCTCCCAATGCGGCGCGATGCGCACCGACGTGGCGGCCACGAAGCCTACCACGATGGAAGCGGCGACGGTCAACGGCGACGCGAGCCCAATCGTCAACAGGAACGGAACGAGGAACCCCACCGCGAACACGGCGAGGAAGAACAGGTACACCCCTCCGCGGGAAGCGTCGTTGGCCTCGAGTTCGGTCTCGGCGATCTTCCGCTCGCCCTGCGCGTCGTTTCCGGCACCATTACGCTTGAACAATCCCATCGTCGCCCCTCCGATCGATCGTCGTTCACTCCGCTTCGCCTGCGGCGGCCAGCCGGCCCCTCACCAGATCGGCGATATCCTGGCGAGGCACGCCCAACTCCCGGCATTGACGGATGAACTCGTCCGCCAGAAACTCGACCTCGGACTTCGCCGCCTCGGCCTCGGCGGGGGCCCTCTCGGCCACGAACGTCCCCTTGCCGCGCTTCGACACGATGTAGCCGTCGCGCTCGATGTCTTGGTACACCTTGCTCACCGTGTTGTAGTTCACGCCCAGATCAACGGCCAGCTCGCGCACGGTGGGCAGCTTGTCGCCAACTTGGAACTTCCCAGACGCTATCAGGTATATCAAACGATTGCGCAACTGGAGCCACAGCGGGATTCCGCTGTCGCTGTCGATGGTGATCTGCACGGTTTGATTGGCGGCGCTCACTCTGAGATAGTCCCCACCTTCGTTCGCCACATTGTTTCGTCACATGATAGCATTCCTCGTCGCGCTTGCCACGCACGTCCGCCATCAGCATCGAGGCTCCGCGCGGCCGACCTGGAGGGAGGGTTGGCCGACCGGGCGGAGCCCGCAAACCGGACGCCCCGCCGAATCGGCGAACGCCGACCCTTGGGGCTCGCGAAGGTGCGATGGCTAGGCGAGGGCAAGCTCCTCCCGTTCGAATTCCAAGAACTGGCGCGTCGTTTCGGCGAGCCCGCGGTACAGACCCAGCTTCGCGCGTCTTTCAAGGTCGTCGCAAAGCTGCGGCACCCACGTCAGCAGGTGGTCGCGCGCAAACGCCCGCTGCGCCTCATGCGCCGCATCGGCGGCCGCATCGTCGCCTGCCGACGCGGCGTCCAGCTCCTTGCGGCAGAGCCGGGCCATGAACTCGAACTCGATGGCCACGTGGTCTTCGGGAACGTTCAAGTCCCCCGCGCGCTCGAACCCCGAGCTCCGGTAGTCTGCGAGCACCTCGTCGCGCGCCTTCTGCATGAGCAGGCGCTCGGCGCTCGTGTACACCGATTCGTAGGGGAACACCGGGTCGGCGGACATGTTCAGCAGCAGCGCCGCGAACTCGGCCGCCGCCTCCGTTCGCACGGAGGCGAGGTCGGCGGACGGCAGCTCGGCCACGAACCGGCCCAACTCCCCTTCGAGCCGCGGAGGCCGCTCGGCCAAACGCGCCAAAAACTCCTCCGTCACCTCTTCAAGGAACATGTGGGACAGAAACGAGTACGTGGCCTCCCTCGCCTCGCAACTCGCGCGATCGACATGCGCTTCCATATCCGCCTCCCTCGACATCTGCCTACTCGTCTTCTACGATATCAGCATAACCACGTTCTGGGCCGCCTGCAGCGCCGCCGGACTGATGAGCGCAGCGTGCAAGCCGGCCGACAGCACCAGGAACCGCAGCGTGAACCCGCCGACGAGCGCGCAGGTCGCGCCTCCTATCGGAACGGCGAGAGCGATCTTGCCGCCGCCCTTTCGCCTCGAAACCACAACCTGAACCAAGGCCGTCACGAGCGGAACGCCCAGTCCCACGACAACCACGAGCAGCCAGAACTGCACGCTCAGCACGCCGTTGGTGAGCAAGCCCACCGACAGCGCCTCGTTCGAACCCGCACCCTGCATCGTCAGCACGAACGCCGCCAGCACGATGGCCTCCAGAACCACCAGGCACACCACCGCCCACTCGAGTGCCGTGCGCACGCCGTGCGCGCCTTCGTCCTTCTCCAGCACGGTGGCGAAGATGGCCACCGCCGCCACGCCCGTGTCAAGCGCCGACACGGTGAACAGGGCCGGCAGCAGCCACGAACCCCACAGGGGGATGGCCGGCGCCGCGCTCAACAGCACGCCCGTGTACGCCGCCACGGCGAGCGCGCACGGAATGCCGATGATGGCGAGTGCCTTGTTGATGCCGTCGCGCGCCCGGCCGAGCGGCTTCACAACCGACCCCAGCCAGTCGGCTATCTTGTCGGTGGTGAACAGCGCGCTCAACGCAAACACGATGATCGTGGCGAACAGGAGCCATGCGCCCACCGCCATCCACGACGAACCGTTCACAAAGCTCTTGAGCAGGATCATGGCCTGGAAGGGCTTCGCCACCTCGGAGACCAATGCCAGCAGGCCGATGGCCAGCGCGACCACCGCCGTCCACACGCCTCCCGTCACGGTTTTCTTGAACCGCCCCGGCTTAGCTAGGCGCAAGATGGACACCGTCAGAAACGCGCCCGCGCCCAAACCGCCGAGGAACAGGTATATCGCCGGCAGCCAACCCCACGTCGTCTGCAACTCAACCATGAGTGTTCCTCCTTTCCGTCATGTCAGCCGGAAGCGACCCGAACCTTGCGGTCCGCGACCCCCGGCGTCGAGTTGTCACGACACGACGACCGAGGGCTTCGTCGCGCTGTCGGCCATCTGCCTTGCCTTCTTGCCGGCGACCTTCTCGGCCAGCTCGCCCATCTCACCGTACTGCAAGGCCTGCGTCGGGCACGTGGCCACGCAATGCGGCATGTCGCCCGGCGTCACGCCGTTGCCGATGCAGCAGTCGCACTTGTCCATGCCGGCCTCGGTGTACTGAGGCACGCCGAACGGGCAGGCGAAGAAGCAGTAGCGGCAGCCTATGCACTTCTCTTTGTCCACCACCACGATGCCGTCCTCGCCGCGCTTCGAGATGGCGCCCGCCGGACACACCTTCGCGCAGGCGGGATCACCGCAGTGCATGCAGGACATCGACACGAACTTTCGCGTGACGTTCGGGAACGTTCCGCTTTCAATCTCGTGGACCTTGCGCCGGGCGATGGTTCCCGCCTCGATGCCGTTCCACTGTTTGCAGGCCACCTCGCACGCCCAGCACTTGATGCAGCGCTCGGTGTCCATATAGAAGCCGTATTGTTTCGCCATGGCTAGTTACCCTCCTCCAGCTTGCTGATCTTCACGAGCGTCTGCTTCGACATGGCCGAGTTGAACGGGTCGAAATTCTCCAGCTCGGAGTCGTACAGCACGTTGATCTCGCTGCCGCCGTCCAGATGCTCGTATCCGGGCAGGTCGAGCTCCTCGCAAGGCTGCCACCAGCCACGGCGCGACATGAGCACGTCGGGCGCGATGCTTTCCAGATAGCGCGCCACCATCTTCACCCAGCCGTGCTTCGATTCGATCTTCACCCAGTCGCCGTCGGCAATGCCGTACTGCTTCGCCGTGGCGGGGTTGATCTTCACCCAAGGATAAGGTTGCAACTCACGCAGGTACGGAACGTCCACATAGTAGCTGTGGTTGCATAGACGGTACGCATGCACGTCGGAGATGACCAGCGGGTACTCTTCCGCGATGTCGGGCGTGCCCGCGATGCTCTCGGCCGGGCCGTTGTACACGGGCAACGGGGATATCGTGCCGGTGTCGTCGCAGTTCGGTTTGTTGCCGATCCACTCGTTGTAGCACTGCACCTTTCCGTTCGGCAGGCTGGCGAACATCTTCTCGTAGTCCTGGTACTTCGGCTCGGTGGCCTTCGCGCCGTCGGTGCGCTCCACGAAGATGCCCTTGTTGGCGGCGCGCAGCTCCTCCAGCTCGATACCGGAGCCGTCCAACTGCTCGCGCAGGCAGGCGTCCATGTCGCCGTTCCAGAAGTCCTCGCCGTAGCCCATGCGCACGGCCAAGTCGAGGTAGTACTCCCAGTCGGAACGCGACTCGCCCATGGGCTCCGCGATCTTCTGGTTGATGGCGATGAACGTGCCGTCAACGCCGTTCTTCGTACCGAACTGCTGGTCGGTCTCGTAGTTCGTGCATGCGGGCAGCACGTAGTCGGCGAAGTCGCACGACGAGTTCCACTGCGTATCCATGACCACGTAGAAGTCCAGCTTCTTCAACGCCTCCTCGACCTTCTTGGGTTGGCGCGTGGCGGAAAGCGGGTTCGACGACTGGCCGAATATGCAGCGCAACGGGTAGGGCTTCTCGGTGAGAATGCTCATGATGCCCTTGTAGTAGGCCGTGGTGGGACCGGACTCCTGCGTGTCCATGGTCTGGAACCAGCGCGGCGTCTCGGGACCGACGAGGTCGGACACACCGGCCATATAGCCCTTCTCCTCGTCTTCCTTGCTCTTGGGAAGCTTCTCGGTAAGCTCGTCGACGCCCTTCGTCTTGATGAGCGACGGAGGCGGAACCATCGCGGCACCGCCGCCGCCGGCGATGCCCAGGTTGCCGGTGATGGCCTCGATGAGGCAGGCGCAAGCCACGGTCCAATGGCCGTCGTTCTGCTGGTCGCCGATGCCGTTGCCGATGTTGATGCCCATGGGCTTCACGGTGCCCATCGTGCGGGCCACCTCGTAGATCTGCTCCACCGGAATGCCCGTTATGGGAGAGGCCCACTCGGGCGTGTACTGCTTGATGTGCTCGGAAAGCTGGTCGAAGCCGTTGCACCAGTTCTCCACGAAGTCGTGGTCGTACAGGTCCTCGCCGATGATGACGTTCAGGAAGGCCATGGCCAGCGCGCCGTCCGTGCCGGGACGCACCGGCACCCAGATGTCGGCCTTCGAGGCCAACCCGTCCTGCATGGGGCGGATGTCGATGACCTTGAGGCCCTTCTCGATGGCGTTGAGACGGGCGTAAGGGTTGCCCTGGTTGACGGCGGAGTTCTCGCTGTTGTAGCCCCACACCACCAAAAGCTTCGTCTTGTTCAGCTGGCCGGGAGCCGTGTCGGTGGCCTGCGCGTGTTTCGGGCCGCCGATGGTCACCAGGCGCGAGAACATGCGCTGCGAGTTGCAGATGGCGCTGTGCATGTAGTTCGGGCTGCCGTGAACGTTCAGGAAACGACGGCCCATCATGCCGAGCACCGCGTAGAATTGCGGCGAAAGCACGCCGTAGGACTTGGCGCCGTACTGTTCTTTCTGTTCGAGCAGCTTTGCGGCGATGGCGTCCATGGCCTCGTCCCACGTGCAGCGCTCGAACTTGCCCTCGCCCTTCTCGCCCGTGCGCTTCATGGGATACAGAATGCGACCGGGCGCGTAAAGCACGGCCATGGCCGCATTGCCCTTCGCGCAGAGGCTGCGACTGCCGCGGCCCCAGTTGTTGCCCGCCTCGGGATTGCCCTCGACGTTCGTCCAGCGCCCGTCCTTGATGTAGCACAGCGTGGAGCAGTGCGTGCGGGCGGGACCGCACATCTGGCACCAGGCGTGGCGGACTTCCACCTCGCCCGAAGCGACGCCGGCCTCGCCGGCGGGACTCGGTTTGAGCGTCTCCTGGCTCGCACAGCCCGAGAGCGCGGCCATCGCGCCCAGAGCGGCCGTCCCCTGCAGGAACGCGCGCCTCGTCAGCTTCCCTTCCTGTGTCATGCCCTTCCTCCTGTCTTCGTCTGGCTGGTTCGCCCGCGACTCCCTCCGCGCGGACGGCTTGCTTCGGCGCCCCATCGGCTCGCTTCCGATCCCGACGAAAAAACGCGACGCTTTTGAACGAAGCCGAGCACGGCTCCGCCGGGCCTTCCGGCCTGTTTGCATAACGTGTTGTCGAATGGATTGGACGATCGGATGCGACCGACGCGGACTAGTAGCTCACCCTCATAAGACCAACTCCCTCGAGCCCTCCCCCGAGCTCTCCTAGTTGTCTGATTGAACTATTGTCATATTACCATAGGTTTTTGGTTTTATTAAGGTGTTTAGTTACTCTATTTTGAGAATAATTCTGATATAGGTGTTGAATCTACCGCGCCTCTTTCCTTATGGAAAAAGCCGAGCCGCATGTTTGCGACTCGGCCGAAGAAGGTCGTCTGTTCGATTGCTCGGTGCCTACTGCGCCTCGACGTCGATGGGTGCGTGCTTCGCCGCCTCTCGCTCGCGCTTGCGGCCGCGCCACCAGCGCGAAAGGCTGTGCACCAGCCATTCGACCAGCGGGATGGTGAGGAACGCCACCCAGGCGGGATGCCACTGGTTCAGCACGAACGCCATGTAGCAGAACCACGCGGTGACGCCGATCGGGTACGCGCCCTCGATGAGCGGCGCGATGCGGCGGCGGCCGATGGCGTGCCCGATCATGTAGTACACGGGAATGGTGAAGAACAGGAACAGCCCCATACCCCACGCCCCGTTGAAGATGCCCAGCAGCAGGTACGCCAAGATCACGACGAGCGGGTACGGAAACCGCGCCCACGACTTCTCGAACGTGCGCAGATAGTGCTTGCGCACGGGGATGGTGCGCCCCACTTCCGGCCCGTACTTCGCTTTCGCGTCGTCGAGCGTGTCGAAGCGCTCGCCGTTCACCGCGTAGCCGCAGGGGTCGTACCAACGATCCTCGTGGATGTGGCCGTACCCGTAACGGTCGTGCGCGTCGCGCCAATCGTCGAAGTGCTCGCCGTTGATGACCACCCCGTCGCCGTCGATGACAACCTCGTTGCCCTCGTCGTCCTCGAGCGTGCACCGGCTGTCGCCGCCGTTCTTCGGCGCGTCGCGCTCTTGACGGGCGCCGTCTTTGCCGTACCACGCGCGGGCGGCACGATGGTCGCGCTCCCGCGGGTCGTCCTCGTCGCACCAGGCTTCGGCCGCAGCGCGCCAATCGCCGTCCTGCGAGCCGGAGGCCTCCTTCACATGGATGCCGTCCCAGCCAACGTGCACCTCGTCGCCCTTCTTCGAGTCCTTCACGTGCACGCCGTCGCGCCACGACACATGAACGTAGTCGTCGCCGTCGAGCACGTGGATGCCGCCCAAACCGATGCGCACTTTCGAGTTCTTGCCACCCGCGCCGCTGGTCTCGGAGGAAGCCGGGTCATCCGCTCCCCCGTCGCTCGCGCTCCCAGCCGACCCTGCCGCAGCGGCGTCCGTTGCCTGCGCAGCGTTCGAAGCAGGAGTTCCGTCCGCCGCACCCGAGCCCGATCCTGCGGGTTGCGCGGTCGCAGAGTTCGCGCCCGACGCGACGGAGGATCCCGTAGCTCGCGCGCCGGGATCGGCCGTCGCAGCGGCGGCAGGTCCTGCCACGCCGGCAGCCGCCGCGCGTTCGGCTGCGCGGTCCACCGCCTCGAACGCCACGTCGTCGCGCATCTCGTCGTCCACGTACAAAAGCTCGTCGAGCGACACGCCGTAGAGCTGCGCCAGCGCGATGAGGTTGTCGGTGTCGGGAGACGACTCCGAGCGCTCCCACTTCGACACGGCCTGGCGCGACACGCCCAGCTTCTCAGCCAGCGCTTCCTGCGACAATCCCGACTGCTTGCGGCGCGCCGACAGGCGCTGGGCGATCTCGACGTTCATGGTTGCGAGCCCTTTCTCGTTTCGTTCATCATAGCGTACTCAAAAGGGTACGGTTGCGGGAATCGCCGCGCGACCAATTCCAGTTGGAATTTTCCGCAATTATTGGTTGCGGGGCATCTGAACTGGGGAAACTATATGCAAACAATTTCAGAAGACTTCCCGTAAAGCGGAAAGCGCCTGATGCGGCCCGCAGTATCAAGCCGCTAAGAAGCGGACGTCCGAAGAACGAAACCATTGTCGCGGCGCGTTGATCGCGCCGTCGCGCCTGCCGGTGGCTCACTTCCTGCGCGCGATGTCCACGACCACCCATATGGACAGGATGGCGGCACCCAGGTACCCGAAGAACGACAGCACCGGCACGCCAAGCAACCGCGGTTCCATGGTCGAGTTCGCCAGCAGGCTCGAGCCCACGAACAGCCCCGCGATGATGATGCCGATGGTCAGGCGGTTCACGATCTTGCCCAGATGCGTGAGCGGCGCCTCGGCGCCCAGCATCTCGGTGTTCACCTTCAGCTGCCCGCGCGTGAGCATCTTGAGCGCCTCGCCGGTGTACTGCGCGGCGTCCAGCGTGCCGCGCGCGGACGAGCGCAGCGCCAGCGCCAGATCCTCCATGGCGCTCACCAGTTCGTCGCCCTGGTTCTTCGTGCGCTGGATGTGCGCGTTGATGATGGACACCACGTTCTCGTTCGGAATGAACGGCAGGATGGTGCCCTCCAGCGTCACCAGGCCGCGCGACACGCTGGTGATAGACGGCGGCAGCGTGACCTTGCACGAGCGCGTGAGCATGAGGATGTCGTTCAGGAACTGCCCGATATCGATGTCACCCACGTCGCAGGAGCCGTAATCGTCCAGCAACAGATCGAGGTCGGCGAGGAAGCGCGTGTGGTCGATAGCCGCGTTGTCCTTCGCGATGGCGAAGGCGAGCAGCGCGTCCTTGAGCTCGGTGGCGCTCTGCATGCCCACGGCCTGGATGATGTTGCCAAAACCGGCGCGGTCGCGCGGGGACAGGCGGCCCATGATCCCCAAGTCGATATAGACGATCTTCCCGTTGCGGATGAGCAAGTTGCCGGGATGCGGGTCGGCGTGGAAGAACCCGTGGTCGAGGATCTGCGTGGCGTAGTTGTCGAGGATCTTCTCGCCGATCTCCTCCAAGTCGTAGCCGGCGGCGCGCAGCCGGTCGGTCGCCAGGATGGGGATGCCGTCGATGTACTCCATGACCAGCACGTACTCGCCGCAGAGTTCCGGATACACCCGCGGGCAGTCGATGAACGCCACGTCCTTGTTCAGCTGCGCGAACTCCTCGAGGTTCGCGGCCTCGCGAGCGAAGTCCGTCTCCTCCAGAAACGTGGCCCACAGCTCCTCAACCACGTCGCGCAGGTCGAGCATCTGCTCGTCCTTCATGAAGCGCGAGGCCTGGCGAGCCACCATGCGCATGATGTCGATGTCGAGCGCCATGGTGGCCTTCACGCCAGGACGCTGGATCTTCACGGCCACCACCTCCCCGCTCGCCAGGCGCGCCTTGTGCACCTGCGCGAGCGAGGCGCTGCCGAGCGGCGTGGGATCGATGGCGTCGAAGATGTCGCCCTGGCGTTCGCCGTAGATGTCATCGAGGGCGGCCAGCATCTGGTCGAACGGAAGCGGATCGCATTCCATCTGCAGCTTCGCCAGTTCGTCGCAGTAGGCCTTCGGCAGGATCTCCGAGCGCGTGGACAGCGTTTGGCCGATCTTCACGAAGCTGGGGCCCAGATCCTCCAGCATGGCGCGGAACGACTCGGGCGAAAAGCCGCGCAGGAAATGGTGCCGCTGCAGGATGGAGTAGATCTCCCGCAGCCGGCGCGTGCGCGTCTTGCGGCTGAGGTTGAACCGCCCTTCGGGGTCGATCTCCGCACCGGAGCTGAAGAAGTATTTGAGCAGCGTGTTATCGGCCATGGCCATGGGAGACCGCTCTTTTCACGAGAGCGCGGGCGCGGCTAGGCGCCGGGCGTCTGGGGCGTGGCGGGAGGCTCGCCTTCGGCGGGCTGCTCGGCCGGCGCCGGCTCCGCCTCGACGGGCGACGCGTCCCCCACTTCCGCGGACGCGGGCTTCGCGTTCGCCTTGGCGGCGAACTCGGCGGCCTTGGCAGCGAACGCCGCGCGCTCCTCGGGCGTCATGACGGCCATGCGCGCCTCGAGCGCGTCGTAGCGCATCGTCTGTGCCACGTCTTCGGCCTTGTGCTTCAGCTCGGTGTTGATCTGCTTGCCCTGGTCGACCGTGAGCTCGCCTTTGGAGATGAGCTGGTCCACCAGCTCCTTCGATTTCTCGGCGGTGATGGCCATCGCGCCGATGCCCGCCAGAAAGATGTCCTTGAATCCGTCGCCTATGGTAGCCATGAGAGCCTCCTTTTTCGCGCGATTCAGCCCGCGCGCCGCAGCGCCGCCGGGCTCGTAGAACCATGATGCACCAATTCGCCGAAAAGGGCAATGCGAGGTGGGAAGTCGTCGGAAAATGGGAAGAACGGAAGCGCGCGCCGGAAAAGCCAACTCGAAAACTGGGCCACCTGTTCGCGCCGAACCAACCCGCAAGGCGCAAAACCCGCAGGATGGAACCGCCCCGTAGGGGCGCTCTCCAGAGCGCCCGTTCGCGCAAAGCGCGAAAACACAGCCGCGGAAGCACACGCAACCCGCGAGCCATCGCCGTCGCAAACATTCGCGCAAAGCGCAAAACGCAGCCATGGGGCACCGACGTCGTGCGCCCCTACAACCTCTCGTAAGCAGCCTGCGGCTGGGATACGCCGAGCTGCGGCACCGCGACCGAGGCGGACGTCGTCGCATCCGCGAGCGCCGAAACCGGATCCGCCGCAGGCGCCGTCCCCTTCCCCGCCGCCTTCCCAGACGGAGAGGCCGCACGGGAATCGATCCACGTCTCCGCCACCACGCACACGATGATGATCGCCGCGCCCACAAGCCCCATCGCGGACAGCGTCTCGCCGAGCACGCCCCACGAGAACAGCGCCGTGAAGATGGGCTCGCCGGTGAGCAGCATGGACACGGTGGAGGACGGCAGACGCGTCAGCGCCATGTTCTGCAAGGCGAACGTCAAACATGTGCTGGCCAAGGCGAGGAACATCACGACGCCCCAGGCCATGGGCTGCACCGCACCTGCGTCGAACGGCTTGTCGAACAACAGCGCGCCCGCGAGCGACGCGGCGAACGTGACGAATATCTGCGTGCCGGACACCGTGACCACGTCCAGGCGGGCCAGCCCCCGCTCCCCGAACACGAGCGCGCCGGCCAGCGACACGGCCGTGAGTAGCCCGCAGAACTCGCCCCAGCCGAACGTGAACGATCCGCCGCTCGAGCACAGAAGGTAGAGCCCTCCCACCACGGCCACTTGAAACGGTAGGTGCGCCAGCCGGTAGCGGCGACGCGTCACGAAAGCCGCGAGGATGGGCGTGAACACCACGGGAAGCGCCATGAGGAAGCCCACGTTCGTGGCGGTGGTCAAGTCGAGCGCCACGTTGCAGGAGATGTAGGACACCGCCATGCACAGCGCCGCCGGAAGCCAGTCCGCGAGGCGCGCGCCCTTGAGCCCGCGCACGATGCGCGGCCCGAACAGCACCGCGAACACCGCGCTCGCCAGCCCGAAGCGGACGGCGAGCGCCCACATGGGCGAGATGCTGTCGTAGGCGAGCTTCGTGAAGGCGCTGCCCGATCCGAAGATGATGGTTTGCAGTACGACGCTGGCAACGCATATTCCCCGTATGTCCATGAGTCGGGTCATGTCCCGCCTCCTCTCGAGCGATTCGCCTTCCCGGCCGACCGGGGCTCCCGACAAGGGGGAGCGCGCCGACGCCGGCTGCCTTTTCAGCGCAATGCGGCCGCCCCGGCCCTGCGGGGTGCCCTAAACCGTTGTTCTGGTGTACCTGCATGGTAGTGCTCATACAATTGAAAGTAAAACGAGAATTTCTTTAAAGAAATGAAAGGATCACTTGTTAACGCAGATAGAGCATCCCATACTGGAGCGAACGGAAGGGACGGGCGGCGAACGGCGCAGGAGGGAGCCCCGCATGGCGAACCAGAAGTACGAGGCGTTCGTGAAAGTGGCCGAGACCGGCAGCTTCAAGGAGGCCGCTCGCGAGCTGGGCTACACCCAGGCGGGCGTAAGCTACCTGGTGGGCGCGCTGGAGAAGGAGCTGGGGATGCCGCTGCTCGTGCGCGACTACGGCGGCGCGCACCCCACCGCCGACGGCGCGGACCTGCTGCCGTGGGTCCAGGAGGCGTGCGGCGCCGACCGCCGGCTCGCCGCGCGCGCAGCCGAGCTCAGGCACCTGGAGGGCGGGTCGGTGCGCGTGGCCGCGTTCACCAGCACGGCCATCCAGTGGCTGCCCGGCATGGCGCGGGAGTTCGAGCGGCTCCACCCCGCCGTGGACCTGGACATCGTCTGCATGGACGACCAGGACCGCCTGGAGGAGATGGTGTGGGACGGCGAGGCGGACGTCGGCTTCGCCGTGCTGCCCGTCAAGCGGGCCCTGCGCGCGGTGCCGCTCGCCCGCGACCCGCTGCTCGTGGTGGTCGCCCCCGACCACCCGCTCGCGGGGGCGGATCGCTTCCCCGCCTCGGCGCTGGCGCGAGAGCCCTACGTGAGGCTGGAGAGCGGCGTGCACTCCGAGATGGACGAGCTCTTCCGCCGAAACGGCGTCGAGCCCAAGGCGCGCTTCACCATAGACAGCGACTACGCCGTCATGTCGCTGGTGAGCGCGGGCCTGGGCTTCAGCGTGCTGCCCGCCCTCATCCTGGGCAACGCCCCCTTCCCCCTGGCGAGCCTGCCGCCCGAGGTCCCCACCGACCGCGAGATAGCCCTCTGCATGCGCTCGGAGGAGACGGCCAGCGCCGCCGCGCGGGCGTTCGCGGAAGTGGCGGAGGGGTGGGTGAAGAGGAATCGGCGCACGAGCGCCGGCATTACTCACGGCAATCTCAAGTGAGGTTCTTCCGAACAGGCCGACGACGCACGTCGAACGAAACCGCTTTGAAGAGGAACTGCTCCCCCGATCTGCTGTTCGAGCCGTCGAACGACACCGACGACTACACCCAGGTAACCATGTTTGTCAACGAGGAGTTCGCCGCGCTAAAAGCGGCAGAGGACAAGGCGCTGGACGTCGAGACCCGGCAGAATGACAGAGAAAACGACAGAGAAACTGATAGAGAAAACGACGCGAAGGGATCCCTCAAGGGAAAAGAGCGCGCACTGCTCGATTTGCTCCAGGAAAACCCCGCGCTGACCATCTCCGGCATGCGCAAGGAGCTCGGCATGAGCGAGAGCACAATCAACCGCATGATAAAGAAGCTGAAGGCCGCCGAATTGCTCAAGCGGGAAGGGCCGGACAAGGGAGGCTTCTGGAAGGTGAACCCGTGATGGCGAAAGCGCAGGCGACACGGGAGGCAGCGCAAAGGCGTGAAGGGCGAATAGCATGAATACGGGTCACATAGCTTTACATGATCTCATCACTATGAGAATCTGTTGCTGTACTTCAAAATGCAAAATCTGATAACGAGGATCGCCGCAAGCCAACCGAGGCGATGCGGCATCGAAAGGCATGGCGGATATGGCCGCGAGCACAATGACGATCGACTCGATTACGGCTCCCGGAAGGCTTCCGAACGGTTTCCGACACATGGAGGAATTGAACGAACTCGAATTCTCCCGGCAGGGAAACGTTGTCGTCTACGCTCCCAACGGAAGCGGCAAATCGACTATCGCCAACGCCCTATGCGGCACCCTCGGCCGTTCGGTGTATTGCGACGGAGAGGTGTTCGGCCGCCGATTCTCCTCTTCGGATGACGGCGCAGAATTCTACCTCATCAAAGACCAGGAAGGGAGAAACGTAGCCGAGCTGCCAGAAGGCCGCGCCCTTCTTTTGGGAGACAACGTTGCAAGGGAGATGGAGTTAGACCACGCACTGTCGAACGGGCTTAGCACACTGCGTAAAGCCTTTAAGGACGAGCTCGCCAAAATAGGATTGTCGTCGAAATCCAGCGCCCTTGCAACAAAGCTGAAGGAGATCGACGGCGAGTTAGGAGAAGCGATCGATCTTGTATTCGGGAAAACGGCTACCCGAGACAACTTCTTCGATTTCATGGATCGCATTTGCGCCGAATGGCAGTATAAAGACCCGTTCAAAGACGTGGGGCGAATAAAGGGGCATCAGACACGCACCTGTTTGGCCAACAAAGAATCCGGAGCAGCATACAAAACTATTGCCTCATGGAAGAGCAAATCCCCTACCGAACGAGTCAAGGAAGCCGGCAACCTACCGCTTTTCGAGAAAGAAGCGGAACTGCTCATGCAATTCAAACCGGAGGGATTAGAATGCCCTATGTGCGGCGCTGAGTGGGAAGGTTGGAACAACGTCTATTGCAACCTCATCCTTAAGGCTAGCAGCATAAAGGACTCGCTCAGCGACAAACAGCGTGAAGCGGTCAACGCCATTTCTCAGAGCCATCCCGGCCTGTACAGAGCATGCTCGATTTATCTGGAAAGAGGCGATTTGGCCTCCTTAGAAAAAGAACTCAGAGTTATGCAGCAAGACCTTTGTGACGCAGCTCAGTTTGCCAAGCACGCTATTTCCGAAGTCGCTCGATCAAGCGAATACATCGAAGTATGGAGAGAGTACAGAGAGATTCAAGGCAAAATCGGTTTCGACGATGCCATGGAAGACATCGAGCTGATGAAGGAGGTGGCTTCGAGCTATTTGGGCAAACAGCTCGATGTTCGAATTATGGGAGGCAACCTCAAGATCGAGCTCGCCGAAGCCGAGCTTCCCAGCCACCCGCAGGAATTCCCCTTGAGCACGGGCGAAAAGAACTTCCTTTCGCTTCTACTCGATTTGGTCAGAGCAAAGCGCTCAAACGCCAGCTGCATCGTGATCGACGACCCCGTTTCCAGCTTCGACTCAATCTACAAAAACAGAATCGCGTATCTTCTGTTGGATATGCTCAAGGATAAAAAAGTAATGATGCTAACCCACAACCTCGAGTTCGTGAGGTTGCTGCATGAACAGCATCAAGACTGCTTCAATTTGTATATGCTCGCAGCATCCGACAACGGCCCGAACGGCTTTCAGCGGGTCGATCACAACGAGATGGCAATTCTTCTCTATGCAGACAAGCTTCCCAAACTCTTGTCCAAGGGCCCAAAGCTCGGCGTCGAGGACAGCGAGCCGTTCCTCATCGCGCTGATTCCGTATATCCGGTCATGGGCGAATTTGACCGGCAAGACCGAAGCCTACGAGCAATGCTGCTCGCTCATGCATTGCAGAAATCAGGACGATTCGTCGGTGGAGCTGACATCTCTATATCAAGAGGTGTTCGAAATCGAATCGACCGACTTCAGCGAGGTATGCGTATCCTCCGCTAGTTTGGCGATCAGAGAACTTGGCGAGCTTCCCGAATCGTTCGTAGACAAAGAGAGGTATCCCCTTCTGAACAAAACGCTCGCGCACAACTTCGCGTTCTACCTCTTGAGATTGAAAGTGGAGCATGCCCTTCTGAGCTACGCCCCCGAAGCCGAAGCGTCGCTGCCGCGCAAACCGAAGCTCTACAACTACGTCAGCGCCTGTCTGTGCAACGGAGAGGACGAAACCGAGAGAAAATGGCGACGAAAGATACTGTCCAAGAAAACCCTCCTGAACAGCTTCAGTCATTTCGAGTGGAACGTCAATGTGTTCCAGCCGGCAATCGACATCAGCGACGAGACGCTCGCGAACGAGACGCGCGATGTGCTTGCCATGGTCGAAGAGATATCTGCCGCATCCTAAGAGGCAGGGCGCCTCTTCGATCCCATAAGCGCTCCTATTCTTGATCGCTCGGCAAGAGACAAAAGATCTGTTGGTTGGAGCCAAAAACCTCACGAAGACGAAGCTGGCCGACATGGCGGGCTACAGCCGCAGCCACGTGACCAACATCGAGGATGGCCTCAGTGCGAAAAACGGACGCAGCATACTTTCATCATACAGGCAAATGAGGCGCAACGGCTCTCCACTACGGTATATCAATCGTGCGACCATGCAATGCGCGGGGGGTTCGCCGATGGCCATGCGGTCTACGTGCACGAGCATGTGC
Organism: Gordonibacter massiliensis (ex Traore et al. 2017); assembly: GCF_019731765.1. NCBI lineage: Bacteria > Bacillati > Actinomycetota > Coriobacteriia > Eggerthellales > Eggerthellaceae > Gordonibacter > Gordonibacter massiliensis (ex Traore et al. 2017). The sequence continues at coordinate 120,453 of NZ_JAASIO010000010.1, forward strand.
GTGCCGCAAAAAAGCATGGCAACTCACTGCCGGGAAGACGCAGCCGCTTTCTTTTATGACCTATTCGAGATCAAAGTCCTGATGGCAAGACCGATAGCCTTTCGCTTTAAGAAAGCAACCGCTGCAAGAAGAAGCAGGAAAGCATATCTTATGGTTGGATAAGGATACAACAAGAGCATACACAGCATAAAAATTGTAGATACCAGCGCCACCACTACAAGGAAACGCAGATCATAGAAACCGTTGAGTTTTTTCTGCATGCATATTGAACGATAACAAGCGAAATGAACCACGCTTACCAAAACATAACATACCAACGTAGTATATCCTGCAGCAAGGTATCCGAACAAATTGATGAACACCAAATTGAGCAGCACGTTGACGGTAGCCGCAATCACCGTCGCTCCCATTATAAGTTTCGTTTTAGAATAGTAGTATTCAATGTTCAAAAACAGATCCTGCAAAGCAATAAATACGACGCTCGCAGCTACGGGAGGAATGATGTAGACGGCATCGCGATACGCCTCCGTTGCGACAAGGTTCACGACTTCTGGAGCAACGCACACAAGCAAAACGTTGATGAATGCCACAAATACCAGGTATATTGATCCGATTCTCCGTATCTCCCGAACACTGTTAGCCTCTATCGCCTTGAACGTCCACGGAGTCAGCGATCCGTTAATTGAGACGTTAACTATCAAAAGAACCATGGCCATGCTGTAGGCAATGCTGTATATGCCCGCTTCGTAGTCTCCGCATATTTGCGCGATCATGAGCCTGTCAGCATTTTGAAGCAGAACAGTAGAAAGCAAATGAACTATTACTGGAAGGTTAAACAGAAGGGCGAACTTCCAGTATTTCCAATTGAAAACCTCTCGGCTTTTTTTAAGAACGAAGATGAGCGGTATCGCATAAACCACGATGCTCACCACGACCTTGCACACGATGGCAACGAGACCCTCAGCACCTGGAGCCTCCGAGTGCGTCAGCACAACCGCGGGAACACTCACGATAGCCGTTACGGCGGCGATAATCAAAGAAAGAGCAACAACTCCAGCGTAATCGAAGTCGAATCTTTTGCGCGAGCACCAGCAATCAAAGGCGGAAAAGAAAAAGAACTCAACGAACATGAGCAAAGTCAGCTCAGTAGACAACCCCGTGAGCCCATTCCAAAACGAAGGAGCTGCAAGATACACCACAGTAAATATCGCGGTCGACAACATGCCCAATCCGACCATCGAAGATGTGTACTGTTCCTTACTGTCGGCAAACTCTACCATTCCTTTGTGAAATACGCTTTTGCCCAAAGACAGTGTCACCACGATGACAAGCACGCTGTACCAAGATTGGAATACCGAATACTGCCCGTATTGCTCCGGCAACATAAAGCGAGTGAATACCGGAATCAGCAGGAAAGCGATGCCTTTTTGAAAAAAGTTCGCGAATGCAAACCACAGAGTAGCCTTAACCGGCCTCTGCAACGCGCGATAGGTAGAGACAAGTCTCATCGAAAGTCTTTAGGCCTGTTTAGCTCGGCAGCGCTTTTACCAGAAATGAATTCATCAATGCCTTTCCCGTAGTAAAGACGACGATACCAAGGATGTTTCTTCAGAGTTCTATGTATAGCTCCCGCAGGCCTAAAAAAGAATGCCGACAGAATATGGGAGCTCAATGGAATATGTACGCCATTAGCATGTGCCGCACTAATAATTTCCTTCACATATCCATCCTTCCTCTCGGATGGATATGAAAACAACTTGCCGAGTCTCGTTGCCAAATGATCGCAAAAATCTTGCACATCGAAAACTCCGCGGAACTCATCCAAAGCGCCGAGGGCATATAGCTCCGCTTGAGTCCGCAAGCATTTTGCGCATTGCCCGCAATTGTCTCCCGCGCAAACACAGAGGTTTTCTCTTACTACGTCGAACTTCTTGATGTCCTTCAGCTTTCCCATGCGAGTCAGTTCCTCGACTCCACTTGAATAGAAGCGGATGGTATCCGTCGCCAACTCCTTGAGAGTGAACAGATCATAACGCGTTGGATCATGCTCGCTGAGCAAAAACTTGTCGAGCGAATCGCTTGAAGAATAGTAATAGGTATCAATCATCTTCTGTATTGCGAACACGCAACTGCATGTTTTGCACGAGGAAGAGATAGCGGTCACGCCCTTTTCAAGTAATTCATGGTGAAATACAAGATAATTCGTATTCACGCTTACAAAATCAAGCCCCAACTTGTCGGCAACCTTGGAATAACGACTCGCTTTGCTTTCAAAGATACGTTGGGATGTGTCGAGTTCTATCGTGAGAGCGTTGACGTTCGCAAAAAGAAGAAAAGTCAGTCGAAACTTCTCGATGGGCTCTTCCTTCATCTTCATGACGGTGTAGAACGAATCCACTCCGCAAGAGATACCCGCACCCACGCCTTGTGTGATGCAGGCTATAGGTGGAGCGAGGGGAGCCTGCACCTCGATTTCATGAAAGGGAGCTATTGACCGAGATAGAACAGGCATGTAATACCGAACCATTTGAAAATAGATATCTTCGGTAATCGGTGCCTCGCAGACGATGTCCAAATCCTTATACATCGCATATTGGAAAAGACCCAAAAAAAACGAATCTGACCGCTCCCAGCAAAGGTACTCTTTGAATCTCAGATCGAACTCATAGTAGATTGTTTCTGTTCGATCCTCGCATATGACAGAGGAGCACAACCGAACTTTTCCGTCGACCTCTACAACAAACGGGGCTCCGATGACGATCTTTGATTTATTTCGCACGGTGCCGCCACCTCAGTGTGAGAAAAGGAATGTAAAGCCGCATCGCATTTAGAACGCGTACGATCCTGTTTTTTATTACCCACCCTCGACCAAGGCCATCTTCTATCCTTTTGACAATATCGCATTCATCACTCGCAATAAACGCCGATCTTCTCTCTCCTCCGTCAGAATTGCAACACATCACCATGTGACTAGCTTTCATATCTTCAAGATTTCCCTCAGTGGCGAAAATGTCCCCTTCAATCAAATCGAACAGGCGCTCTCCCTTTTGAGTTCTTATTAGTAACGCCGAGGCACCCTTGTTTTGTGAACGGTTTAGCATCTCCCTAGAGATTCCCCAATGATCGCTAACCACAATGTCCGCAAATAGAGCATCACCCCGAAATTTGCAGTTCGTACAGCTGTTCATAGTAATTAGGCCAGATCCAAACGCCACCCCATAATGGTTCTGATTCAGGAGCACTTCTCTATGAACTCGTCCATCCTCACATACGATCTTAAGTTCCGGAATGAGCCAATTGGTATCTTTGCTTCTCATGTTCACTGACGTTATACGGGAGCCCAGCGCTCTCGAAACCGCCTGTCTATACTCCCTCCACACCTTTGGAGAAGGAGCACCTCCGCACACAAAACTACACGTCAGCAAGTTATCGCACTTTCCAACCAACCGCCTCAAACCTGCAACCTGGCAGGGAGTTCCGCTGAATAGCACAAGACGATCAGGCAGCACTTCTGTGATTTCCGAGAAACAACTCCCCATATCGCTTTGAACATATTTTGAACTGCGCATCTTCTCAATACCCGCGAGGTCGCTGGATAGAACATGGCGAGCAACGATATCGTCATCCCAAATGCATCCGCAAACCATACCGTCCGCCTTCAGAACTTCCTTTGCGAGCAGATAAAATATTCCTCCCGACGAGCTTCTCAAGCGATCCTCGTCTCTCACGGCGAACGAGTAGATGACTCGCGAATCGCGCAAACCTGGATTCTTGGCATTCTCCGCGTTTACAATAGGGCAGGCAGATTCGCACTTTTTGCAACCTATGCAAGAATCGGTAATCACATAAGCGATAAAGCCCTTCTCGTTTTCCTTCATGGCGATCGCCCCGCACGGGCATACGACCGAACATGCTGAGCAACCAGTGCACTCCTCTTCTGCCAGATTCACTGTTTCTTTGACGTGCATTGCGCCTCCTCCCTCATTCACCGTCATTCAAGCCGCCCAATACTGCAGAAAGCCACTCGAGTGCCTCCGATCTTCTTTTTCGTAGCACTTCAGCAGCAAAATGAAAATCAACAACTTGTGCAACCATCTCTCCGTCCAAATTATCTGAACGATCACGTAACTTTGTTTCTTCGAGCAATTCGTTCATCCGCACATTATTTCCAGTTTTTGAAGGGAACAGAGCAAATGGCGTCTGCAAGGCAACAGAAAACGCAGTTCCATGGTAGGAGTCGGTGCAAACAAACCGGGCGTGATCTATAAGCCATACGAATTCCCAAGGCGTCACGCCGTGAAGGTTCCGGTCAATGAATCTGCCGCGATACCGGTTGTTAATAATCCGGTACACTGGGAGCCCCATCGACTTCGAGTAGCGCCGCCAAGCCTCCTCTTCTTCCTTTGATCGGGTATTCAACGTGAATACCAGCAAATACTGAGCGTTTTCTTCAACGTCTTTGGGCTTTTTCGCGAAGTCACGCCATATAGCCGACTCCAGCATCAATGTAGGGTCGGGGCATAGATAGCTATCAACCCCAGCGATGCGATCAACCTGCTGTTTCGTGTGAAACTCCCTAACACTGACACCAGAGAAAGAACACAGCGAGCCGCGAAGCAGCGATGATTCATTCGGATCAGTGACAACGTGATTGCCCATACTTGACGCCACCGACAATCGCTTCTTCGCATGCCCAAAACCAAGCAGGAAAGCCGGATCTAGCGAACCAGAAATCGAAGGATTCCAAACCTGATCGCTTCCAACAGCGAGAACGTCGCAGTCGATGTCATTAAGTTGCTCGCGGTCTTCGTATCGCTTTTCAGTTTTTGGGAGGCAGCGATGGAATTCTTTGAAACCGCGCAGGGCAAAGCTCCGATAGCCCATAGCATTTCTAATTGCTGTTTTACACGCGTCGACTACCTGTCTCCTTTTCAAAAAGAATGTAGCCGTCTTGCCGAGAGACAATTCCTCAATTCTATTTCGATAATCAATAAAGGCGGTGTCCAGACCCATCGATTCCATGATCTTCCATGTCGCCCAAGCTTGAAGGCAAGCGCCGTAACTATACGAATGATGATAGGTAATTATTAAAGCTTTTCTATTCATAGTCACTTCCGTTTACGTTAATTGTTGCTCCGGAAAAGCATTGCGTCAGAAAAGGTTGAGGGAATCCCGTTTCGACGTGCACTGAAAATGTACAAAACGGCATAAAGACACGCGAGGAAAAACAAACCCCTCGGCAAAAGCATTGGATTGTACTGAAACCACCTGAACGCCATCGCGGAAACCCATACGCTGCAAATCAGTTGGAAACCTGACAAGGGACGGCCATCACCCATATTCGCCATAAAACGCAGAATGGCGCCGAGCAAAAGGGAGAAAACCACCACTCCACCCCACCCAAGATAGTAATGGAAGAAGAAGGGATAGTACCCACCACCCATATTCCAAATACCCTCGCGTGTTACAAGCGCAAGATTAGATCCTTCAACCGATCCGCCGAGAACAATAGATGCCAAGAACAAAAAGAAAGAATGAAGACGCTCGGCAACCGAAACCATGTTTTCATAAGAAAGGAATGTTAGAGAGGTGTAATACGCCGAATATGCCCCGTCCCAAGCGAAACCTGCTTGACTGAAATCCCGAACACCTTGAAGAGTCGCATCAAGGGAAAAGGAATCCCCCCGAAGTTCGCCGACGGTGAGCATGATGACGAATGCCAAGACCGCAAAGGGAGCAACTTTACGGATATTGACCCTGTCCGAGACCACCATAAGAAACCACACACTCACGAGCTCTATAGAGGTAATACGCCCGCCTATCGAGAAGTCCAAAAATACACGAAACACAAGGGCGCAGGTAAGAAAGACGAGTGTTTTCCTGTTCCCTCCCGAGAAAAACAAGCCAAGCATGAACAGGATAACAGCGTATTCGTATATGCTCGTGATACGTATACGCGATCCGATTCCGTAGGCCTCGCCCAATCCCAAAAGACCGGTCGCAATAACGCAGGCACCACACGCAATAGCGACAGTCGCACTTTCCCTTTTCGGATCGATAAATACAAATTTCCGTGGAAAAACGTTTATTCTCAAGGGCATCAACACCGTGATGCACGTAAGAAACACAAGCATCACATTGATGCCGGTGAACGCGTCCAATGTTCCTCTCAACTGAACATAAGGAGAAATTATTTGTATATCGAAGTAATTGACTATGCAAAAACTATAACAGCATAAGGCAACAAAAAAGAACACCACGACGAGCAGCCAGTTCTTTCGTGCGATAATCACCAAGTAAAAAGACAGCAGAATCGTCATCACAGCAGCGAAGGCAGAGCTCAAGTTACCCGGCTCGCAGCAATTGACGATCAGCGCCATCATGGCGCCCATAAGAATCAGGGCGCGCACGACGAAAACCGACTTTTGAGCGTGCAAAGCGTGCTCTTTCCTGAGTTCGCTATTTTGCATGGTTATCGGGGCCAAGATCACCTCGCATGCCTCGAAGCATAACCTCGCTCAAGGCTTCTGCGCTCTCCGCATTGTAAAAGCTGGCTCCAACGTAGCCGCTCAATGCTTCGCGGGCATATGGCAGATCAGGCGCAATGACGGGGGTCCCGACTTTACGAGCCTCGTAAAGCGGGAGCGGGAATGATTCCATAAGAGAAGGAAAGAGCAGGATACTTTTCGCATAAAGATCATATACTTCGTCTTGCTTTTTCCATCCCAAAAATTCAATAGGCAAACTATCCTTCTCTATTTCGTGTTTCGCTCTGGAAATCTTGCGACTCTCGGCACCATTCAACGTAAAGAGAACACGGTAAACACTATCGGGATGCGAAGCCCTTATCAGACGACATGCATCGACAATGATCCTGTGATTTTTAAAGGGCATCTCCGTAGCCGGATAGAAAAAAATTGTTGGATAGATCCGTCTGTATTTCTCCGTGGGGAGCACATTGATGAACGGGGGCTCAACCGTGATTTTGGCTTCGTCAATTCCTATGTTCGCCGAGCAACAGCGAGCCATCCACTTCGTTTGAACAATAACATGGGAGGCTTTTTTTAACGAACGCACGACCATCGCACCTAAAATGTTCTGCCTTATCCAAAGATTCGGATCCTTAAAGAAGTTAAACGAGATATCGCAAAAAGGCTTCGGAATACAGTTGTGCTCATATACTGTCTGGCGTATTTTCACCAGAGGCATCATGGTGTTCTGGAGAGAGAGAATCGAGTCAGGAGAGTAATCACGAACAATTTTCGGCCCTATAAACAAATCGAAGATCAGGCGATGTAGCCAGCTTTTCTTTACCCAAGGAAATCGTTTCACCCTAACGTTCTTAGAAGATGCCAATTCAGGGACGCTCACAAGGAAGATGTATCCATTGTCTCGATCATCAATCGCTCGTGCATGATACGATTGAAGTATTCCCAGAGCTCCCGATGTCGAGGCGGCAACGTCGTACACCAAGATCAGAGACATGCCCGCCTCCACACGCTTCTCTCAACGTAGCTAGTGAAACCTTGCACGATCTTGATGACCTCCGAGCTCATGTCCTTATTCGAATAACTGGGTACCGATAAACTATTACTGGAAAGGGTGGTTTCGACTCGCACCGATTGAATAACTCTATCCGACGATAAGCTACCCAGTGTAAACGCCCCCGCATCAATAGCCTCGGGCCGCTCTGTTGATGTCCTCAAAGACACGGCGGGGAAGCCGAGGATTGCCGACTCCTCGGCGAGGGTCCCGCTGTCCGACACAACGCAGAAGGCGTTGCGTTGAAGCTGGACGTAATCATGGAAGCCGAAGGGTTTGTGCGCTCTGACAAGTGGATGAAACTCCACGCCACGTTCCTCGATGAACCTTCGGCTGCGCGGATGCATGCTGTACAGGACGGGCCGGCCGAACTCCTCGGCCAATGCGTTAACCGCGCCGACCATCTCGGCGAAGTTCCGCTCGTCGTCGATGTTCTCCTCGCGGTGCGCCGACAGCAGGAGGTAGCCGCCCTTCTCGAGCCCCAGCCGTCCGAGCACGTCGCTCGCGTCGATCTTCTCCGCGTGGGCTGACAGCACCTCCCGCATGGGGGACCCCACCACGAAGGTGCGCGCCGGGTCGCAGCCCATGGCGGCGAGGTTGCGGCGGGCATGCTCCGAATAGCACAGGTTCACGTCGCTCGTGGTGTCCACGATGCGACGGTTCACCTCCTCGGGCAGGTTCTCGTCGAAGCAGCGGTTGCCCGCCTCCATGTGGAAGATCGGGATCTTCAGCCTCTTGGCCGAGATCACGCACAGGCAGGAGTTCGTGTCGCCGAGGACGATGAGGGCGTCGGGCCGCACCTCGCGCATGAGCGCGTAGGACCTCGCGAGGACGTTGCCCATGGTCTCTCCGAGATCGATCCCCACGACGTTAAGGTAGTGGTCGGGCTCCCGCAGGCCGAGATCGTCGAAGAACACCTGGTTGAGCTCGTAGTCGTAGTTCTGCCCGGTGTGCACGAGGATGTGCTCGAACACCTCGTCGCAGCGCTTGATGACCTCGCTCATCTTGATGATCTCCGGCCGTGTGCCGATCACCGTCATGAGCTTGAGCTTCTTCATGTTTCTAGCCTAACGTGTAGTGGGGATAGAGGTCTTTGTGCGCACGCATCCACGCGGCCAGCTCCTTCACCTGCTGAGGATACCCGGCAGGGCGGAAGCCGAGATCGAAGTTGGTGCGCACGAGCGTCTTGTCGAGGACGAGGGAGGGGTCTTCGCGAATCTCCACCGATCCGCCCCGTAGCTCCTCGTTGAAGAGCGCGAGCAAATCGTATTTGGAGATGTTGCCCTCCGGCACCATGTTGACGAGCCCCGACGTACCTGCGCTCGCCGCCGCCTCCATAGCCTTCGCAAGCTCGAGCGTGGTGAGCCCGGTCCACATCGCGCGGGTGTAGCCCCCAATAGAGCCGTCCTGCGCCATGAACCAGTTGAGCAGCCCGATGCCGGCGGGCGACATGTCGGGTCCGACGATGGAGTTGCGAAACGTCAGGTTCTTGGAGTCGTTCAGCTCGCCCGCGGCCTTGGTTCTGTCGTAGACGCTTTCGCCGTCGGGCTCGCCGCCTTCCGCATAGGGGCCGGTGTTGCCGGCGAACACGCAGTCCGTGCTCATGTGGAACACGCGCGTCGGCGCGCCCTCGCAGATGCTCGCCAGAACGTGCGGCAGCTTCCCGTTGAGATACGCCGCCCCCTCGGGGTCGGCCTCGGCAAAAGAGTTGAGCACGCCGACGCAGTTGATCACCACGTCATACGCGCCTCGCTCCACAATAGCCCTAAGCTCGCTCTCGTCGCGAGCGTCGCCCAGGACCTGCTCGCCAAGGAACGGCACACCACGCCGACTGAAACCCGTTACGCAATGACCTCGTTCTTTGAGGTAAAGGGCAATGGCGTGTCCCGCCATGCCCGTCGCGCCAAGAACGAGGAACCTCATTGGACCGCCTCCGATTCGCGGCCCTTGAGGGCGAGCTCCACGTACTCGGCGGTTTTGATCTTCTCCACCGTTCCCGCAACGTCGAGCCGCTCGGTGTTATGGCTCGTATACGACTCGTCGGCCTGGGTCTCCACCTCGCCCTCCACGAAGAACTTGTCGTAGTTGAGGTCGCGGGTGTCGGCGCGCACCCTGAAGTAGTCCCCTATGTCCTCAGCGCGTAGGCGCTCCTCGCGCGTCATGAGCGTCTCGAAAAGCTTCTCACCGTGGCGCGTGCCGATGACTCTCGTGCCCGTGCGTCCAAACAGCTCCTGCACGGCCTCGGCCAAATCACCGATAGTCGCCGCCGGGGCCTTCTGTATGAAGAGATCGCCGGGGTTCGCATGCTCGAAGGCGAACCGCACAAGGTCGACCGCCTCATCCAGATTCATGAGGAAGCGCGTCATCGTAGGATCCGTCACGGTGACGGGGAACCCCTTCTTTATCTGCTTGATGAACAGGGGGATGACGCTGCCCCGCGAGCACATGACGTTGCCGTAGCGCGTGCAGCAGATGGTAGTGCGCCCCGCGCCGTTGCGGGCGTTCGCGTAGATGATCTTCTCCATCATGGCCTTGGAGGTGCCCATGGCGTTGATGGGGTAGGCCGCCTTGTCGGTGGACAGGCACACCACCTTGCCCACCCCCTCGTCGATGGCCGCGTGCAGCACGTTGTCGGTGCCGACAACGTTGGTCTTCACGGCCTCCATGGGGAAGAACTCGCAGGAGGGGACCTGCTTGAGGGCCGCTGCGTGGAACACGTAGTCCACCCCGCGCATCGCGTCGCGAACCGACCGCTCGTCGCGCACGTCGCCGATATGGAAGCGCACACGGGAAGCCATATCCGGATGACGAGACTGCAGGCGATGGCGCATGTCGTCCTGCTTCTTCTCGTCGCGGCTGAAAATGCGTATCTCCCCCACTTCCGATTCCAAGAAGTGCTCGAGCACCGTGTTGCCGAACGAGCCGGTCCCGCCGGTGATAAGGAGGACCTTGCCTTCGAACGAGCTAAACACCCTGCCTCCCATCTGCGATCTGCCTCAAAAGCCCTTCGATCGCGTCCATGTGCTGCTCTTTCATGAAATGCTCCCTGAAGTAGCGCCGACCCGCCCCGCCGCATGCCGAGTAGGCCTCCGGATCGTCGACGAAGCCGTCCATGAGCGCCGCGAGACCATCGGAATCGCCCGCGTCGACCGCCCTCCCGCACCCAGACTCCTCGATGACGTGGCGAGCGCCACCGTTTATGGCGGCAATGATGGGCTTCCCCGCGGCCATGTAGCCCTGCAGCCGCGAGGGCAGCGTAGCGCCGACCCACGTTGAACCGTCGAGAGCGAGAAGGCAGGCGTCGGCCATCTGGTAATAGCTTGGCATCTCCGAGAAGGGCCTTCTGCCGTGAAACACTACGCGGTCTTCCAGGGAGTATCTCCGCACAAGGTCGCGCGCCTCCTGCAGGCAAGCGCCGTCGCCCACGAAATGCACGGCGAACCCGTTATCGTGCCGCATTTTCGCAACAGCCTCTAAGATGCAGGGGATGCTCTGGGCGCGGCCTATGTTCCCCATGAGGGCAAAGTTCACCCCAGAGTGCTCATTGCACGAGAAATCCTCATCGAGGAACTTAGAGGGGGCGAACTGCGGCACGTAGCGCACGCGCTTCGCGGGGATCCCGTGGACTTGCGCGAAGTAGTCCGAAAACGCGCTCGACTGAACCGCTAGAAGATCGGCTTGCCCGTAGATCTCTCCGCTCACCTTCTCATAGTGCTTCAGGAGGAACGGGAATCGGTCCCCGAGCATCACCTTCATAGATTCAGGCCAGAGATCGCAGCAATACAAGAGAAGGGGGGCTCCCGTTCGCTCCTTATACGCGACGGCAGGCTCCGCCATCATGACGGGGGACAGCTGGTAGGCAAAGACGGCATCGAAGTCGCCCGGCATGCTTTTCGCGATGCGCGTCGCCGAGCGGGCGTAACTGTAATAGTTGAGGGCAAGTCGGAGCGGGCCAGGCTTTCTACCGATCTCGAAGGAACGGACAATGGAAACACCATCCTTTTCCTGCCTTCGGTTGCACCCTCGGTGATATTCTTCGGGAACGACGCCCGACGGGTAGTTCGGCAGGCCGGCGAGCACCGTCACCTCGTGACCCCTACGTACGAGCTCCTCGCAGACGGCGGTGATCTGAAAGTCCTCGGGCCAGTAGTGCTGGCAGACCGTAAGAACCCTCACCGCCCCTCCCCCTTCCGCGCGTCCCGGTCCACGCCCCGCCGGCTGGCCACCGTCGCGATCGTCCTGAAGAACACCCGCGCGTCGAAGGCCAGCGACATGTTGGCGACGTACTCGCCGTCTAGGAACGCCTTCTCCTCGTCCGTGACCAGGTTGCGGCCGTTGACCTGGGCCCAGCCGGTGAGGCCGGGGCGCACGGCGGTCGCGTTCAGGGGCTCGCGCAAATCGATCAGGCGCCCCTCGCGCACGATGACGGGGCGCGGGCCCACCACCGACATGTCGCCCTTGAGGATGTTGGCCAGCTGCGGGAGCTCGTCGAGCGACCAGCGGCGCAGGAAGTCGCCCGCGGGCGTCATGAAGGCGGCCTTGTCCCCGAAGGACGCCGCCGGCATGTCGGGCGGGGTCCCCACGACCATGGTGCGGAACTTCCAGCACTCGAAGCGGGTGCGGCCCCGCCCCCACCGCTCCTGGCGGAAGAGCACGGGGCCGGGGCTGGTCACCTTGACGGCCACGGCGCAGGCGAGCAGCACGGGCGAGAGGGCGACGAGGGCGAGCGCGGCGGAGGCGACGTCCAGGGCGCGCTTGGCGTGGGCGTAGCCCCGGTTCGGGATGCGAGAGAGCGGCGGGCGGACCTCCACGCCGGGGTGCAGGCGCGCGGCCATGGCCCCCCAGCCGCCGTCGCCGGCCGCGTCGGCCGCCCCGGCCTCACCGTCGGTTACCCCGTCGGTCAGATTTCCATAACCCGGGTTATCAATAAAAGATGGGTTCCGACATGAGAAAATGGAGTGAAATCCCAGTTCAGTGGGATGACTGCAAAACGTAAAGACGATAGCGTCATTCGCTAAACCAGGGTTCCCAATTTGAATAAAGCCGTATCAATGATCCGATGCAATACAGCTCTGCAGGAATCACGGGGTCATAGTGACCCCGTGATTCCGTTTGTTTAAAACTTATTATTACATCAATTAATATTATATATTTTTATATATAACTAATCTGAGAATATAATCCGCTGCAGCCCCTAAGCCTCTCCAAGCAACTTCGGCAGCTCGTCTATGGTTCGGCACGCGTAATCAGGGTTTTCGGCCTCCAGCACCACCTCTGGGAACATGCCCCATAGCGCCGCCACGGTAGTGCAGCCGGCACCGTTTCCGGCTTGGATGTCGAAGGGGCTGTCGCCGACGTAGACACATTCCCTTGGTTGCAGGCCGAGCAAGTCGCAACCGTGAACCACCGGACCCGGATCGGGCTTGTAGGCGGGCCAGTCATCGGAGCCTATGAGGAAGTCGAAACCTGCATCCAACCCAAACACGGACAGGCCGCGCAGGGCCGCCTCGTGACGCTTCGAAGTCACCACGCCGAGGGCCAGTCCCCTGCCCCGCAACTCGACAAGCGCATCGGCAACACCGGGGAAGATGCCGACAAGGTCGTCGTGAACCCGCTCGTTGTACGCACGATAGGTGCCGAGCAGTTCGTCATGCACAACCTGGTCATCCGTGAAATCCCACATCTGGACGGTAAGGGGCTGGCCCACCTTCGCCATGAGCCGCTCGTCGGGGATGCTCTTTCCCAACACCGTTTCCACCGCGTGCCGAAACGACACCAAGATCAGGCGCTCGGTGTCGAGCAGGGTGCCGTCCAAGTCGAAAAGCACTCCGCGCACGCCGGCAAGCGCCGCCCCGGGACATGCCGAAAGCGGCGCGGCCCCGGAAGCCGCGCCGCCGGAAAACCCGTCGCTCATCGGGCGAACAGCTCGCCGAACAGGTCGGCCTCGGAGCCCCACACCTTCGTGTTGCGCTGCGTGAACGCGATGGCCTCGGTGAGCGCCGTAAGCGAGATGTCGCGCCGCGCCCCCGTCTTGCGGTGCTTGATCTCAACCTTGCCTTCGGCCAGCCCGCGCTTGCCCACCACGACCTGCAAGGGCCAACCCACCAGGTCGGCGTCGGCGAACTTCACGCCGGCGCGCTCGCTGCGGTCGTCGATGACAATCTCCAAGCCGAGCTTGGCCAAGTCGACGGCCAGCTTCTCGGCCGCCGGCTGCACCTCGTCGTCGCCCACGGTGAGCGGCAGCACGCATACGTGCGCCGGCGCCACCGAGAAGGGCCACGCGATGCCGTTCTCGTCGTTGTGCTGCTCCACGATGGCAGCCATGGAGCGCGAGATGCCCACGCCGTAGCAGCCCATGAGGAACGGCTGCTCGCTGCCGTCCTCCGCCATGAACGTCGCGCCCATGGACTTCGAGTACTTGTCGCCCAGCTGGAACACCTGCGACACTTCGATGCCGCGCGCGCCCTCGAGCGGCAGCCCGCACTTCGGGCAGCTGTCGCCGGGCTTCACGATGCAGAGGTCGGCCCACTCGTTCACCTTGAAATCGACGCCCAGCTGCGCGCCCACGTAGTGGTAGCCGTCCTCGTTCGCGCCCACGACCCACTTCGGCACGGCCTGCAGGCTGCGCGCCGCGATGACGTGCGCGCTCTCGGGCAGGCCGACCGGGCCCATGGAACCCTTGTGCAGACCGAACGCCTCCATGTCCTCGTCGGTAAGCAGCGTGAAGCCGCCGGCAGCGCGCTCCGCCTTCAACTCGTTGAGCTCGTGATCGCCGGGAATGAACATGACCACGAGGTCGCCCGCGTCGTTCTTGCCCGACAGCGCCTTCACCGTGGACGATTCGGGAATGTCCAAGAACGCCGCCAGCTCGGCGATGGTGTGCACGCCCGGCGTGGCCACCTTCTCCATGGCCGGCACGTCGTAGACGGTCGGACGCGCCAGGCAGTCGCCCGCCTCGGCGTTGGCCGCCCAGCCGCACGTGCAGTGCACGAGCTCGGCCTCGCCCGCGTCGGCGAGCGCCATGAACTCGCAGGTCACGCTGCCGCCGATCTGGCCGGAATCGGCTTCGACGGGACGGTAGTCCATATCCATGCGATCGCAGATGCGCCCGTACGCCTCGCTCATCTCGTCGTAGGTCTTCTGCAGCGACTCCTGACTCGCGTGGAAGCTGTAGGCGTCCTTCATGATGAACTCGCGGCTGCGCAAAAGGCCGAAGCGCGGACGGATCTCGTCGCGGAACTTCACCTGGATCTGGTAGAGCGAAAGCGGCAGCTCCTTGTACGAGCGCAGCTCGTTGCGCACGAGCGCGGTGATGAGCTCTTCGTGGGTGGGCCCGAGGCAGAACTCGCGATCGTGGCGGTCGACCAGGCGCATGAGCTCCGGACCGTAGTCGTCCCAGCGGCCGCTCTCGTGCCACAGCTCGCCCGGCTGCAGCGCCGGCATCATGATCTCCTGCGCGCCGATGGCGTCCATTTCCTCGCGCACGATGCGCTCCACCTTGGCCAGCACGCGCTTGCCCAGCGGCAGGAACGTGTACACGCCCGAAGCCGTCTTGCGGATCATGCCGGCGCGCAGCAGCAGCTTGTGGCTGGCGATCTCCGCGTCGGTGGGGTCTTCCTTGAGCGTGGGCACGTACAGCTCGCTCATGCGCATGATATTCGCGTTCGTCATAATCTTCCTATCTCCTCCATCAAAGCGTCCACGATGGCCTTCTCCTCCACCTTGCGGACGACGTTACCATGGGAAAACACCACGCCCGATCCCGCTCCGCACGCCACGCCGATGTCGGCGTCGGCGGCCTCGCCCGGGCCGTTCACCACGCAGCCCATGACGGCCACCTTGAGCGGCTTGTCCAAATTCGCGATGCGCTCCTCCACCTCGCGTGCCAGCCCGATGAGGTCCACCTGGCAGCGCCCGCACGTGGGGCAGCTGATGAGCTCCGGCGAGCGTCGACGCAGGTCGAACGCCGCAAGCAGCGTCCAGCAGGCACGCACCTCCTGCACGGGATCGTCGGTGAGCGAGATGCGCAGCGTGTCACCGATACCCTCTTCCAGCAGAATGCCCAAACCGCAGGCCGACTTGATGACGCCTTGGAACGTCGTGCCGGCCTCCGTGACGCCGATATGCAGCGGCACCTGGGGAAGCTCGCGCGCGAGCTGGCGGTACGTGGCCACCGTGGCCATGACGTCGTGCGCTTTCGCGCTGACCACCAGGTCGCGGAAACCGCGCCCCTCGCAGTAGCGCACGTAGTCGGCGGCCGAACGCGCCAGCTTCTGAGCCAGCGTCAAATCGTCGCGCGCGGCCAGCTCGGCGTCGAGCGAGCCGGCGTTCACGCCGATACGGATGGGGATACCCGCCTCTCCCGCCGCGTCGAGCACGGCGTCGGTCTTGGCCAATCCCCCGATGTTGCCGGGGTTGATGCGCAGCTTCGCCGCGCCGCGCCGCGCCGCCTCCACCGCGATGTCCGCCGAGAAGTGGATGTCGGCCACCACCGGCAACGGCGATTGGGCGCACACGGCCTCGAAGGCGTCGAGATCGGCTTTGTGCGGGATGGCCATGCGCACGACCTCGCAGCCGGCGGCGGCCAGCGCCTCGATCTGCGCGAGGTTCGCAGCCACGTCGTCGGCAGGGGCGTTCAGCATAGACTGCACGACGACGGGCGCGCCGCCGCCGAGCGGCACGTCGCCCACCATGACCCGCCGGGTCGCCTCGTTCGGCCTTGCTGTGCAGGACATACGCCTCTCCCATCCCACGCGCTTGATCGCATGTCGGAATATTGTACCGCCGAACGGCCTTCGATCGGCCCCGTTTCACGAAAGCTGCCGCAAAAACCGCGCAGGGGCGGAGGATGGGGGCGATGGGGGCTGCTTGAGAAAGAAGGCTAGCCCGGGTTGTCCCGTAGGGGCGCTCTCCAGAGCACCCGTTCCGGCGCAGCCGGAAAAGCAACCGAGACTCGTCTCGCGCTCCGCGCGAGCGGGCGCTCTGGAGAGCGCCCCTACGGAGTCTATGAGGCATGCGGCTTTCTCTGCGGACACTGTCGTTCGCGCGAAGCGCGAAATCCGCCGTCCAGGTTGCCTCGGCAGGCGAGCGCAGCGATGCCTGCCATGCGGCCGAAGGCCGCATAACGGCCGCCCAGGTCGATCCGCA
>NZ_JAASIO010000011.1:0-132501 GCF_019731765.1 Gordonibacter massiliensis (ex Traore et al. 2017)
GTAGTCCAGGGTGCGGTCGGACGCCACCTGGATGTCCTGGTCGTCGGGGACGATCTTGCACGAGACGATGATGTTCATGATATGCGGGTCCTTTCCTTCGAAGGCTGAATCCGATAAGTACGCAAGCGGGAGGCGCGACGCGGAGGGGGGGGGTTCGCGCCGCGCATCTCGCCCGCAAGGAGAAGAGGAGGCTTACTGGGCGTACTTCTTCGCCACCTGGCGACCGGCGATGTAGGCCATGATCTCGGGCGTGCCGCCACCGAACATATTGCCGCGCATGTCGGCCCAGATGCGGCCGATGCGCACCTCGGTGGTGTAGCCCAGGCCGCCGTAGATGGCCAGCGCCATGTCGGCCACGTTGAAGCACTCGGTGCAGCCGTAGCGCTTGAGCAGGGCGGAGTCCAGCTGCACGGAGATGCCGTTGTCCAGCTCCCACAGCGTCTTGTACAGCATGTTGCGGGTGTTCTGCACGCGGATCTCCATCTCGGTGAGCTTCTCCTGGATCATCTGGAAGTTCGCGATGGGCTTGTTGAATGCGATGCGCTGGTTGGCGTAGGCCGCCGCGTCCTCGAGGGCCGCCTGCGCCAGGCCCACCTGCTCGGCCACGAGGAAGGCGCGCTCCACCTCGAAGTTCTTCATCAGCATCATGAAGCCGTCGCCCGGCGCGCCCATGCGGTCGTCCTCGGTGAGCACCACGTCGTCGAAGTACACCTCGCAAAACGGGATGCACTGCTGCCCTATCTTGTGCAGCGACGCGGTGGAGATGCCCGCGCGGTCCATGTTCACCAGCCACAGACTCATCTTGGCGTTGTCGCGCGACGGGTCCTCGTCCTTGGCCACCACGATGGTGTAAGGCAGGTGCTCGCCCATGGTCACCCACGTCTTCTGGCCGTTCAGGCGGTAGGTGCCGTCGTCTTGCCTCTTGGCCGTGCAGCTCATGTTGCGGTTGTCGGAGCCCGCGCCCGGCTCGGATATCGAGAGCGAGCACAGCGGCCAACCCGTTTCGAGATAGGCGTCCATGCACTTCTGGATCTGCTCGGGCGAGCCGAACTCCACGATGTCGAACATGGTAAGCGAGTTCTGGTACAGGATGTGGTTGCAGCCGCTCGAGTGGTACAGTTCCTCGATCATCAGGCCCAACGTGACTTTGTCAGCCGGAATTCCGCCGTACTCCTCAGGGATGCCCATGAGGCCGAAGCCCATGTCGCGGTACGCCTCGGCCACCTCGTCGGGCATCTTCTGCGTCTCGTACATCTCCTTGATAACGTCTTCGGTGAAGTAACGCTCGCAGAACTCGCGCACGCTCTCAAGAAGAAGCTCTTGCTCGTCGGTCAAAGAAAAGTCCATCTCGTCCTCCGTTCATTTCCGAACATAGCGCCGGAAACACCCGGCCTCTTGAGTCAAAGGATACGCCGCACGTTCAAACGAATGGACCAGCAAATCTTTTGATCTGGGTAAAAACGGAGCACTTTGTTATCCACTTTTTGGTTTTTGTGGTCATAATGAGGGCAGCGGGAACAAGGATGACGGGGGCACCGTGGAGGTGCGCGCCTCGTCGTTCGCCTGCTGCGATAGACAGGGTTCGTTTTTTGGGAGGTTGATCATGGGATCGCCAGCAACCATGCTCGAAATCGCCGAGTCGTTCGTCGCCCTGACGGAAAGCAAACCGCCGGAGAAGATATCGGTGTCGGACATCATCGCCCAGGCAGGCAAGAATCGCAAGACGTTCTACTATCATTTCACCGACAAGAACCACCTGATAGCCTGGACGTTTCGCCACGATCTAGCCTGCGAGCTGCACCGTCGTTTCAACGCGGGCCAGCTCGTGTTCGAACAGCCGACGGACGATCCGTGCTCCTCCCTTCCCTATTACGTTTTCATCAAGAAGGGCGTGCGCTCGCTCGACGGCTCGGAGTTCTTCGAGGCGTTGGCGGCGTGCTTCGAGGGGAGGCGTGCCTACTACGCGCGCGTGCTGCGCATGAGCGAGGCGGGTTGCCTGAAGGACTATCTGTACGACCTGTACCTTCCCGCCGTGCGCTCCGACATCGCGTTCGTGTTGAGCAACCGGCGGCTCAAGGATGCGAGCGTCGAGTTCCTTGCCGAGTTCTACACCGGCGCGTTTCTGTCCTATCTCGTGCGGCGCACCTGCGACCTGCATCGCGCCCGCCTCATGGAGGGCGTTGGACCTTTCGCAAACATCGTGCACTCCTCGTTGGAAAACGAGATCAAAGAGCAGCAGCTTCGGCGCATGCTGTAGAAGCCGCCACGCCCGACTGCGAGCGAGAGAGGCGGGGCGCAAAAACGGGGCGCCGAAGCGCCCCGTTCCTTCTAGCATCCGTCACGTTTGCTTACTTCTCGGGGTAGAACCCGCTCGGCTCCTCGCCCAGGTTGATCATGATGTTCTTCGTCTGGGTGTAGTGCTCGAGCATGATCTTGTGCGTCTCGCGGCCGATGCCGGACTCCTTGTAGCCGCCGAACGGCGCGCCGGAGGGAATCTGGTTGTAGGTGTTCACCCACATGCGGCCCGTGCGCACGCCCTGCGCCACGCGGAAGGCGCGGTTGATGTCGCGGGTCCACACGGCGCCGCCCAGGCCGTACACCGAGTCGTTCGCCAGGTCGATGACCTCTTGCTCGTCGGAGAACTTGATGACCACGGCCACAGGCCCGAAGATCTCCTCCTGCGCCACGCGGCAGGAGTTGTTCGGCACCTCGATAAGCGTCGGCTTCATGAACGCGCCCTTGGCGAGCTCGCCCTCCGTGATGCGCTCGCCGCCGCAGAGCACCTTGCCGCCCTCCTGCTTGGCGATGTCCACGTACTCGAGGATCTTGTTGAGCTGGTTCTGGTCCACCTGGCTGCCCATCTGGGTGTCGTCCTCCCAGGGCATGCCCACCTTCACGTTGCCGAACACCCGGCACGCGTCCTCGACGAACTTGTCGTAGATGCTCTCGTGCACGAAGATGCGGCTACCGGCGCAGCACACCTGGCCCTGGTTGAACAGGATGCCCAGCTGGATGCCGTCGAGCATCATGTCCCACTTGCAGTCGGGGAAGATGATGTTCGCGGACTTGCCGCCCAGCTCGAGCGTGGCCGGGATCAGGCGCTCGGCCGCAGCGCGGGCCACGTCGCGACCCACTTCGGTGGAGCCGGTGAACGCGAGCTTGCTGATCTTCGGGTTGTCGAGGATGTACTGGCCCGACTTGGAACCGCGGCCCGTGACCACGTTGAACACGCCGGCCGGGATGATGTCCTCGGTGAGCTTGGCCAGCTCGAGTACCGTGAGCGAGGTGGTGGAAGAGGGCTTGAACACCGTGCAGTCGCCGGCGGCGAGCACGGGGGCGAGCTTCCAAGCGGCCATGAGGAACGGGAAGTTCCACGGCACGATCTGGCCGACCACGCCGATGGGCTCGTGCAGCACGAGCGACATCATGTTGCCGGGCAGCAAGTCGGCTTCGCCCGTATCTGCCAGCAGCACGCCGGCGAAGTAGCGGAAGTGATCGACGGAGAGCGCCACGTCGATAGCGCGCGTCTCGCGAATGGGCTTGCCGTTGTCGAGCGACTCAAGAAGAGCGAGCTTCTCGGCGTTGGCCTCGATGACGTCGGCGACCTTGTTCAGGATGATGGCGCGCTGGGCCTTGTCGGTCTTGCCCCAGGTCTCGAATGCCTTCCACGCCGCGTCGACCGCGCGATCGACGTCGTCCTTCGTCGCGTCGGCGATGGTGGAAAGCTGCTCGCCGTTGGCCGGGCAGAACACGTCGATCGTGCCGCCGTCCGAGGCGTCGACCCACTGGCCGTCGATGTAGAGCTGATAGGATTTCTGAGCGGGATTTTCCATTCGTGCATCCTTTCATCCGGCGACGGCGGCGCCGTCACCCCCAACCTCGCGGCCAACCCGACCGCTCCCGTCAGCATACCGCGCGCATCGCCCACCTGTCAGTCGTTGTTTTGTGGAAACCCGTCAACGGTCGGGAAACGCTGTCGGCGCAGTAACAATTCAAAGCGGATCGTTGGGGATTGCACGGCGTCAACGCGCGGCGGACGGCCAGCCGACACCGCCAAGCCGGTCCCGGATGCGCAAAAATCACCGATCTCCCCCTCCAGGAGCCCGGAAGCGCCTCGCCACGCATGCGCTCAGCACTAATGAGCTAGCGTTTTTCCTGCTCGCAGGAAGCATATACTGCAAGACAGGCCGCGCCGCCTCGTCAAGTAGGGGGAGATCGGTGATTTTTGTGCAAGCAGGCCCGGACGGGCTGCCAAGGCGCGCTCGCGCCGTACCAACACTTCGGGTGAAGCAAAGAGGATGCCGACTCCCTCTTGAAAGCCAGGGCGGCCCGTCCGAAGACGGGCCGCCGCAAAAAACTCCGGAACGTGCGCGCCGCGATTAGCCGCGCTTCTCCTGCTTGTCGTTGAGCAGGCGGTTGAGGGCGTTCAGGTACGCCTTCGTGGACGACACCACGATGTCGCCATCGGCGCCGCGGCCCGTGTAGATGTCGCCCGACGGGTCGGTCACGCGGATGGTCACCTCGCCCAGCGCGTCGATGCCGCGCGTGACGGACTGCACGGCGAATTCGGTGAGGTCGTTGTCCACCTGCACGATCTTGTTCACGGCCTTGCACATGGCGTCGATGGGGCCCGTGCCGTACTCGCATGCCGTGACCGTCTGGTCGGCCGCGTTCTTCAGGGTGACGGTGGCCGTGGGCGTGAGCGGGAAGCCGCAGCTGATCTGCACGCCTTCGAGCGTGTAGAGCGCGCTCTCGTTGCGATCGCGCTCGTTCACGAGGCTCTCGAGGTCCTCGTCGTACACTTCCTTCTTCTTGTCGGCCAGGTTGAGGAACGCCTCGTACACCTGGTCGAGCGCCTCGCCCTCCAGCTCGTAGCCCAGCTCCTCCAAGCGGTGCTTCAAGGCCGCATGGCCCGAGCGGGCCGTGAGCACGATCTGGCTCGTGCCGGCACCAACGTCGGCCGGGTCGATGATCTCGTAGGTGTCACGCTTCTTCAGCACGCCGTCCTGGTGGATGCCGGAGGAGTGCGCGAAGGCGTTCGCGCCCACGATGGCCTTGTTGGCCTGCACGTTCATGCCGGTGATGGACGACACGAGGCGGCTCGCCTTGCAGAACTCGCGCGTGGCGATGTCGGTGTGGGCGTCCAACTCGTCGCCGTGCATCTTGATGGCCATGACCACTTCCTCCATGGCCGTGTTGCCCGCGCGCTCGCCCAGGCCGTTGATGGTGCACTCCACCTGCGTGGCGCCGTTCTTCACGCCCTCCATGGCCAAGGCCGTGGCCATGCCCAAGTCGTTGTGGCAGTGCACGGACACCGTGACGTTCTCGATGCCGCGCACGCCCTCCATGAGGTACTTGATGCGCTGGCCGAACTCGGTGGGCAGCGAGTAGCCCGTCGTGTCGGGGATGTTCACCACGGTGGCGCCGGCGTCCACGACGGCCTGGATGACGCGCACGAGGAAGTTGTAGTCGGAACGGCCCGCGTCCTCGGCGTAGAACTGCACGTCCTCCACGTACTTCTTGGCGTATTTCACGCATTTGACGGCGCGCTCCACGCACTCGTCCTCGGAAATGCGCAGCTTGTCGCGCAAGTGGCTGGGGCTCACGCCCAGGCCCGTGTGGATACGGGGGCGCTTGGCGTACTTGAGCGCGTCGGCGGCCGAGTCGATGTCCTTCTCCACGGCGCGCGTGAGGCCGCAGACGACGGCCGCGTCGCCCGCGAGCTCCGCGATGCGGCGCACGGACTCGAAGTCACCGGGACTCGAGATGGGGAAGCCGGCCTCGATGACGTCCACGTTCAGACGCAGCAGCTGACGCGCGACCACCAGCTTCTCCTCGGTGTTCATGGAAGCGCCCGGCGATTGCTCGCCGTCGCGCAGCGTGGTGTCGAAGATGTCGATCTTGCGCGTCATGTGCGTACGTCCTTTCCGTCACGTGCCCGTCGCCATCGCGCCCGGTGGAAACCATAGACGACGGGCGGCTCAATTTGGTTTGACTATCATAGCAAATATGCCGAGTGCGGAAGTGGGAAATCACGACGAACGCGCAAAGCGGCCCCGCTTCGTCGCTCGTCGCCCGATCTTACTTCGACACGCGCCGCTTGCGGGCCGCGAGCGCTGCAGCCGCCGTAGCGAGGGATGCCAGCGCCAAGCCCACGACGAGCGGAGCCGCCGCGTCGCCCGTGCTCGCGAGCGCCGGCGACGAGGGAGCCTCGCCACCGCCCGACCCGGTGCTTTCGGCCGCAACGGACGCGGACTCGAACACCGGCTCGTCCGCATCCTCGCCCGCGCCGAACCTCCACGCGCCCGCCCCCGCGCCGACCAGCCGCGCGCCGTAGCGGCTGTACAGCGCGTCGCCGTCGACCGCAAGTCGATAGAGCTTACCCGCCTCAAACGCTTGCGGTAGAACCAGCCTGACAACCAAGCCGTCCTCCGAAACCTGCACCTGCGAGCCGTTCGCATCGAGACGGGCCAACTCGGCGCCGTCGGGCGCGCGCACCGCGAAGAAGCCGTGGCCCCGCTCCACGGGTTGGCTGAACGTCAGCTCCAACGTCGCGGTGGCCGGGTCGTAGGAGACCGCGCCGTTCGCGGCTGAGAGCCGTGTCAGCGTGAGCGGCGCCGTGCACACGTTGAGCGACACTTCGGACTTCGACGTGCACGCCCCCGTCGACGACTTCCCCACCTCGATGGTCTCGATGATTTCCTGGGGCGTGTCGCTCGTGATGGCGAGCGAGGTCTTCCACTCCGCGCTTCTCTGGTCGCGTATGCGGTCGTAGCCGTCGCGTCCGTCCGGCGCGATGGTCACGGGGCCCACGTACCAGTCGTCGTGGCCGTTGCCGCCCTTCTCGCCGCTGACGGAGTAGCGCCCCTCCGCGCTGTCCTGGGTCACCGTGAGCGTACCGGGAAGCAAGGTGATGTCGTAGCAGTCGTCGCTTGCGCCGTAGAAAGCGATCTCATGCGTGCCGAGCTCCCACCAGCCGGAGATGCGCGGCGCACCCACGCTGTCGATTACGTCGGGCGTCTCGCCGTTCACCAGCCCTTCCACCGTATACGTGTAATCCGGCTCGTCCTCGCCGTACAGGATGGCCTGGTCATCGGCCTTGATGGCGCAGGGGGCCTTTTCGACGGTGAGATACCCGGTGAAGCACCCGTCCTCGTCCCTGTCGCCGTTCGCCGTGTAGTACGGCTCGTCGATGGCGATCTTGACCATATAGCGCCCCTCGCTCACCTCGGTGCTCGGCAACGTGGGCGGCTCGGACGTCAGCGTGTACACGTTGTAGCCTAGATCCTCGCGCCACAAGGGCCGCCAGTACTGCACCGTGTAGTGCGGGTTGCCGGGAAGCTCCAGATCGAAGGCTGCCGGCTTGCCCGTGTAGGTCTTCGTCTGCACGAGATCGTCGGAGTCGAGGTCCACGACGCGGTTCTCGATGCGCGGCCACGGGTAGCCGTCGCGCTCGGCCAGCACGGCGGGCGCGGGGAAGTTCATGGTTTGCGCGGGCACGCCCTCTTGCGCCGCAGCCCCCTCGTTCGCCCGCGTCTGCCAATGCGTCGGCTCCGAGAACTTGAGCGCGGACAACGCACCTTCGCCGGTCATATCGACGATGGAAAGCCCGCCCACGTTGTCGTACTCGTCGTCCTTCACGGAGCCGCCGTTGGATACAAGCGCTCCTTCGATCTGCATGTTCGATTCCGTTGCATACCAGCAGTTCTCCACCTTGCCCCGCAGTCCCGACGAGTAGGACGCGACGCCGCCGGCATAGCTCGCCTCGATGGCGGGCGCGGTCACGCGCCCGCCGTTGTAGCAGTCTTCGATGGTGCCGTACGCATAGTAGCGGCCGACGATGCCGCCCACGTAGGCGTGCTCCTGCTCCTCGACGGAAACCTCGCCGATGTTGAGGCTCTCGGTCACAGAGCTGTCGGCGAAGGGAACGGAAGAGGCCATCTCGCCCACAACGCCGCCCGCCTCGTTTCTGCCGAGCACCCGGGCATGGTTGGCGCATCCCTTGATCCTCGACGGGTCGCCCGAAGTCGGGCCTTCCGAGGACCCCGCGACCCCGCCCACCCCTTCGCCGCCCGTCACCTTGCCGGTGTTGTACGAAGCGTACACGCCGTCGATGCGGTAGACGGAGCCGACGAGGCCACCGGTCGCATCGTTGCCCGTCACGCTGGCCGTGTTCGAGCCGGACTCGATCCGCGCGCCGTCGCCTTCCGCGCGTCCGACCAGGCCGCCGGTCGAGTAGCCGCCCGTCACCTTGCCGTCGTTCCCGGCAGAACGCACGACGGCGTTCGCAGCGGCCATGCTGCCCACGATACCGCCCGTGCACCTGTCGCCGCTGATAGCGCCGACGTTCGAGCATCCGTCCAGCACGGCGCCCGCGCCCTCGATGCGGCCCACCAAGCCGCCAACCCCCTCAGGGTTCTTCGCTTCCTCGTCGACGGACACGGCGGCGGCGTTGGCGCATGCGGACAGGATCGCGCGCGCACCCGTCACAAGCCCGTAGATGCCGCCCACGCCGCTGTCGCCGCGCACCGGTGCCGTGTTCGTATACGACGCGAGCGCGAAGTCGTCCGCCGCCAGCTCGCCGACGAAACCGCCGGTCGCGTCATGCCCGACAACGCCTCCGCTGCAGGAAACGTCTTCCAAATGCGCGCCCGCACCCGACAGTCGCCCGACGACGCCGCCGATCTTTCCGCCCCAGCAGGAGACGAGACCGTCGTGGGAAGCCCCTTCCACCTGCACGCTGATGCCCGACAGGCTGCCCACGAGCCCGCCGGTTATCGAGGCGCCCCAGGTCTTGCCGACGCACGAGCAGCCCGTTATCCGCGCGTTCGCACCGGACAGCTCGCCCACCAGACCGCCCGTCATATCATCGCCTTGAACCTCGCTGCGCACGGTGCAATCGGAAATCTGCGCGTCATCGCCCGCAAGCCTTCCCACCAGGCCGCCCGTGCGATCGCCGCCCCACAGGAAGTCCGTTTCGACGCGGCAATCCTGAACATGCAGCCGATCGCCGGTCACCGCGCCCACCAGACCGCCCACGCCGTCGGCATCCGGCGCCATGATGTCCTCCTCGCACGCGCACGCGCGGATGAGCACGTCGTCGCCGGACACGAGGCCCGCCACGCCGCCGGCCATGCTGCCTTCGGGCATCGCGCTGCCTATGCAGTTGTACAGCATCGCGTTGCTGCGGACCTCGCCCGCAAGGGAGCCGCACGGTTCGCCGTCGGCGCGCGGAACGCCGTCCACCTTCACGTTCATGATCCTACCGCCGTCGAGCACGGCCGCCAATCCAGCCATGTCGTATGACAGCGTGACGGTATGTCCCATGCCGTCGAATTTGCCGCGATATCCCTGCGCGCCGCCCAACCCGGCGAACGCCGTGCCCAGGTAGATGTCGTTTGCCAGCACGTAGTTCTGATCGGGATGGTTCGCGGCCTCAAGCAGATCGTCTGCGGTGTAGAGGAAGGCGAACTCCTCGAACACCGGCTCCTCCGAACCGTCGAGCTCCTGGCTCTCGAAGTCGTGCCGCGACACGACGCCGGAGTATCCGACGCCGAGCGCAGCCGCCGCCCCACCCGGCGCGAACGGGGCCAGCAGCGGATAGCAGCGCAGCTCGAACGCGCCGTCATGCGATGTCGAGCGCGCGCTCGTGTACGACCACCGGCCGTCGCCCAGCTCGTCGCGCAAGCCCTCTTCCAACATCTGGTCGGTCGTGCGCCCCTCGACGCGGACGTCGTTGTCGTTGGTCGAGTTGTTGCCCACCGGGGAGAGGTTCACGCGGTCGGCGTTGTAGTACAGATCGCTCAGGCGGGAGTTCCCCGTGCTCTTGTTGCGCGTGCCGACGAATGTTCCCACGTCGTCCGAGCCCGAAACGCCGCCCGCCACGTAGCATTCGCTCAAGCTGCGCGGCTGGGGCGTGTCCGTCATGTCGCCTGCGATGCCGCCCACCGCGCTTTCGCCCTCCACGTCGCCCGTGGAGTAGCAGTACGCGATATCCGCACTCGCGTCGCCCACGACGCCGCCCACCCGCAGGTTGCCGTGCACGGCTCCCTCGCTGAAGCAATCTTCCAGGTAGTGGCCGCTCAGATAGCCCACCACACCGCCGCATCCCGTACCGGTTCCCGTCACGGCGCCGTAGTTGGCGCATAGGCCGAGCGCGTGGTCCAACCCGATGGGCACCTTGAAGATCACCCGCGAGGCCGACGTGGAGCCAGCGATGCCGCCCACGTTGTCCACGCCGCTCACGTCGCCGTCGTTCAAAAGCGACTGGGCCATGCCGAACGTCTTGTTGTCGCCGATCACGCCGCCGACTTCTGAGCGGCCCTGCACGGTGCCGTGGTTCACGCACAGTAAGACGCCGGCGTTGTTGGCGCCCACGATGCCGCCCACGCCGTCGCCCGTGCCCGACACGGCGCCGTGGTTCACGCATCCCGTGATGTAGCAGTCGTAATCGATTTCGGGGCTGATGCTGCCCACGATGCCGCCGACCGAGCCGTCGCCCGACACGGTGCCGTGGTTCTCGCAGTTCTCCAGAACGCCCTTGCCGTCCAAATGCGCCAGGATGCCGCCCGTCAGCGAGTTGTTGTCGGAACTGGTGTTCGTCACGGCACCGTGGTTCGCGCAGTTGATCGCATGCGCGTCGTCGTTGAAGTAGAGGAAGCAACCGGCCGCATCGGCAACCGTGCCCGTGATGTTCCCGTAATTGACGCAGCTTTCGAAAACCGCGTTGCCCTCCGCGCGGGCTGCGATGCCCGCACCCTGCCCCTCGAGGTCGAGATGGCTCTCGCAAGACGCGATGCGGCCCGACGACGACAGCGCGATGCCGCCGACGGCCGTTCCCTGCAAGTCGCCGTCCGCGGTGCAGCCTTCGATGACGCCGCCGGCCTCGTTGAAACACGCGATGCCGCCCACCAGGCCCACCGGCCCGATGGCGCAGTCCAGCTTCACGTTGCGGATGGTGCCGCTGTTCTCGTACGCCAGCGCCGAGGCGTACATGGCGGCGGCGGGTTCGAGGGAATTGGACGTGGTGACCGCTCCGGTTATGAGCAGGTTCTCGATCAGGCCGGCGTTCTTGCGGAACATCGACAGGAAGGAGATGCCACCGTCGGCCGTCCCACGCACGAAGCGAACGTCCATCGCGAGCTCGATTCGCGCGCCGTTGCCGTCGAAGCGCCCGGTGAACGTCGCATCGATGGGAGCGAAATCGGACTTCGGCCGAAACGTCGAGGGGGCGAGGTAGTAGTTCCCGTCGGCCGGATACGCGGGGTCTTTCCCGACCTTCGCCAACTCGGCATCGTTTTCGATGTAGATGGCCTCCTGCGGGCCGCTCCCGTCACCGAAATCATGCTGCTTCATCGTGGGAGCGCTCGCGTCGAGAACGTTGGAAGCCGCATCCTCGGCACCGTCGGGCGCGGGCGCGTCCGCGGCGTCTTCAGACGACGGGGCCTCGCCGGACACCGTGTTCTCGGGCACGGGCTTGGCGGCGCCGTCGGCTGCGGTTTCGCCCGTCGCCTCCGGCGGGGTCTCGCCGGGCGCCGTCCCGCCGGTTGCGGTTTCGCCGGGAGTAGTCTCGCCGGCCGGGGGCGTCGCCCCAGGCTCCTCGGCGAAGGCGGCCGCGGGCACGAGCCCCAGCGCCAAAACCAGCGCCATCGCCATCGAAAACGCGCGCTTCCCCAAAGTTTCCATGCGACCACCCCGTTCACGTCGAGCCGTCCGAAGTCGTCCGCACGAACACGGCCAGCCTGTGCGGCGCGGGCGATATCGGCTATGAAATAAGTGTACGTCGCATCGTGACCAGGGCGCGGATCCGTACCTGCCAGATCGGCCCCATTCGTGCCAGAACCGCCGCACCTGCGGCAAAAACGTCCTGGTTGGGGACTGTCCCCAATCAGGACATGTTCAGCACTTGCACTATCGGAACAACGGCCGCTACCAAGTCGGTCTAAAGGAATGGCCCCGGTGCAATACCGAGGCCATTCGATCAGAGCCGCTTGAGAACTTTATGCAACCGTCCAATATTCGGAGTCTCGTTCATTTTCGATGCAACCCCTACGACAAGAACGTTGTTCCGTGTGCCTAGGCAGACTTTTCCAAGAGAATCATTCCCGCATTGCAATCGGCTTCCTTGGTGGATGCGGTTCGTTCCCGGGAAGCGTACCCTGCAGCCGAAACCGTCAGGCGGTAATCCGCCTCCTTCAGGTCCCTGAACCAGAAGTCGCCGAATTCGTCGGTTGCCGTCTCCAGGGCCTCGAAAGAACCGTCAAGAGGCTCTAGGGACACCGTCGCCCCTATGACCACCTCGTCGGCCGCGTCGTCGATGACCTGACCAGCGACCCAGCGCTGGGGAAGATTGAGGTAATAGACGTTCGATTCGGGGTCGAGCCTCTCCGCCTTGCCGATCTCTTCCGCAAAGTCGCTTTCATCGCCGAAGCGCAAGCCTCCCACCGGGCAGGCGTCGACGCAGCGCGGGACGCTCCAGCCGTCGTCTATCAGGTGCGCGCAACCGGTGCATCCCTGGGGGATCTCCAGCGCCTCGTTCCAATAGATGCCCTCGAATTTCTCCGCCAAGTCCTTGCGGCCCTTCGCCTTCTTCGGATCGATGACGATCAGCCCGTCGTCCCTGTCCATAAGCAACTCGGGAGCGTAATCCCGAACAGCATCGCTTTGAGCTCCGATTATCGGCGTGTACGTGATGTTGACCTTCGGGACGCTTCCGTGCACCTCCTCCTGCACCTTGCACCAGAATTGCCCCGTGTCCGGCTGCTCCGCGGCATACGGAAGCCAAGCGGTACCGCAGTGCTCGTCCTTGCAGGCAATTTGGCAGCTATGGCAGCCATTGCACCTATCGACGTCTATTACAAACACTTTCCTGGACATATTTCCATCCTCTCCACGGAGTCTCATTTAAGCTTGAACGATTTTCGTGCTGGCGAGAGCGCCCTCGGACTTGTCGAACGGCCGATTGAACTGGTCGGGGTATTTCTCGGCCAATTCGAAAACATCGACCTTTTCGATGCCGACGAGGAAGCCGTTGGTCACTTCGCCGGGCGCGTTCTTGGACGTCGTTGCGGTCGGGCAGATGAGGTTGTTCGCGCCGCCGCGATCGAGCCCGCCCGTGCCGAGGACGATGCCGTCCACACGCGCTCCATGGTCTTGGCTCAACACGTTCTCGCGGATGCGCTCGGTTATCATCGCCCCGCCCAAAACGCTGCCGCGTTCGTTGTGCAGACGAACGATGTCGCCGTCCTCGATGCCAAGCCTTTCGGCATCGCGCGGGTTGATCCAAACGGGTTCGTACTGGTACCCGTCGGGCCCGGTGACCTTGCATGTCGCAATCTCGCGGAACCAGGTGATGTCGTCTCCCTGCGCATGAACGCGCCAGCGAGGATGATTCGACATGAGCAAGAAAGGATAGTCCTTGGCCCGATCGCTCGACAGGCGCTCTTTGTGCTCGTCGGACTCTTCGATCCAATGCGGAACCTCAGGTCGCTCAGGGTCGTTCGGCCAATGCTCGTGGATGCTCAGCGAGTAGAACTCGATCTTGCCCGTCGGCGTTTCGAGCGGGTTGTTCTCAGGGTCTTCGTAGAACGCGCGCATGCCGACAGGATCGCTTTTCCAATCGGCTTCGTCCTTGAAGCGAATGGGCAGGTATCCCTTTTCTTGGAATTTCTCAAACGGCATATGCTCGCTGCATCCGCCGAATTCGTAACCGACGCGCTTCATCGTTTCAAACGACGGCTCGCCCATGATGTGGCCTACCTGGTCGGGCGCGATCTGTCCACCCGACTTGCCGGCAACGGCGCCCTTCAAATCGGGGGAATAGCACCACTCTTCCATAAGCTCTTCCGCCATGCCGAGCTTTTCAGCGATAGCCAATACGGCTTCCGCATCGGACTTGGCCTCGCCAAGCGGATCGATCGCCGGCAACTCGTCGACCACCATGTCGTTTTCACCGCACTGGAACGACGTCCCGATGTCGTCCTGCTCGAATTTGGTCGAGATGGGCAAGATGATATCGGCGAACAGCGTGTCGTTCTCCATCCAAGGATGCTGCACCAGGTAAAACTCTATCGATTCGTCGCGCAGGGCCTCTTGCATGGTGTTCCCGCCGTTCCAGCACGTCGACCAGCAAGGAGTGTCCGTCCAGATCATATGTATGCGCTCGGCACCAGGAAGCGGGAACTCGTAGTCGACGTACTGATCCTCCAGCGGCATGTTACACACGACGCGTCCCGGCCAGGTGAGCTTTTCCCCTTCGGGCATGAGGATCGCTTTCGGAACCAGCGTTTGCGGGATGAAGCTCGTGAGGTACGTTCCTTGGACATGCCCGGAATAAGCCGCCCACATGAAGGTGCCCCATTCGCCCTTGGGAAGCGAGTTCAAGCCCTCCATGCCGAACAACCCCCACTCGATGAACTTGAACATCGTGCGGCCGGGAGCCCCCACGCCCTGCATCGCGAGAAGGGCGACCTCTAAACGCGCGGGCTCCGTCGAGAAGCAGCTGCGGATGTACCCGCCGCCGTTGCAGTGAGCCGTTGAGACGTTGTGCGTTGCCCAATAGCGCGCAAGCGCCTTGATCTCCGCCGCCGGAACGCCGCATTTCGACTCTGCCCACCGAGGGGTTTTGGGAATGCCGTCCTCGCCGCCCATGACGTAGCGTTCGAACCAGTCGAACCCGTCCGTATGCGTTGCGACGTACTCTTTTTCGTACGTTCCCTCCTCGATCCAGGTATAGGCTATTCCCAGCCAAAGGGCAGCGTCGGTGTTCGGAAGCGGGGTTATCCATTTGTCCGCATGGATCGCCGCGCCGTAATTGAGGTCCGGGCAAATGTATATCTGCTTGATGCCGATCTCCGACCAGAAATAGCTGATCTTGGAGGCCATGAATCCGCCCCAGCCCCAGGGCGTGGTCTCGGGATCGCAACCGACGCAGATAACGGCGTCGGCATTTTCGCTGATATCCCAAAGCGTGTTCTCCTGCAAGGCCTGCTGGCCGAGCGGATTCATGCCCCACATGTGCTTGGCGCCCCAATACCAGCCTTCCCAGCTGTCCGGCTGCCTTGCTTGAAGGGTGAAGCCGCCCATCAGGCCCATGAGACGAGTGTTGCAGCCATGGCTTGCATGTATGACCTTGGTTTCGCCATGCCCGTCGCCCTGGCAGAGAATCGAGTAATTCCCGTACGTGTCTATGACGCGACGAATCTCATCGGCGCAAATCTGGGTCGCCTCATCCCAGCTGATGCGCTCGTACTTCGAGATGCCGCGGTTTTGCGGGTTCCTCTCGCCCTGGGGGTCCCAATCCACGCGTTTGAGCGGGTAAGGAACGCGGTTCGGAGAATAGACGCGCTTCTTGTAGGCAAGCGCCATGGGCGACACCGTAGTGGTCATGCCGCTCGTAAGGGTGTGGCCCCTCACCTCGATCTTCCATGGATTGATCTCGTCTTCGGCGTATTCCTCGTCGAAATGCACGGGGCGGATGCGGGCGATCTTGCCGTCTTTGACGTCAACGGCAGCCGTATTGCTGCCCGATGCGAATCCGCACCATCCCGTGGTCTTGTAGACCGTTTTGTCCTGTGTGCTTGCCATGGCCTCCTCTTTCTCTCATCCGACCAACAAAGAAACTTGTCGATCGAGCTCCTGAAAACAAGCCTAGAGCAAGCAGGTCTTTTTCATTCCCGCTCTTTGCTTCACTATAGTTAAGCAAACCTGAAGGTTGCCGGATGGTCGAGCCCTACCAGGTTCTATTCGTCGTTCTTTTTTGCGGATTCCTCGATCGTCAGATTTGAAGACGCGCTGAATTGGAGCAGCTTCGGAATGACCGATATAGCCGATGCGGCCTGCACTCCCCTTTTCAGCGTTTTCAGAATAGGCTCGAGGTCATCGGTTTTCACGGTTGGATACATCACGAGTATGGATCGCCATATTTCCGGCTCCACGATCGGAAGATGCCGTTTTTCCGAAAGCATCGTTAGGGGCGCGGTCATGAGAGACGACCGGAAATGTATCACGTTCGGGTCGACCATGGATGCAAAGTACTCTTCCGAGCTGGATTCCTGAACGTTTTCCCAGTTCATTCCGATCTCGTCGAGAAATTCATAGTACCAAGGGCTGACGCCATCGAGATCGGTCGGCACGGTAACCTTCAGATGGGTTATCTCGTTGCATTCGATCGAGTCCTTGTCCGAGAACGGAGGTTTGTTTGGAAGCGATACGAAAAGCTGCTCTCTCGTCAATTCAAAGGAATCGAAGCCTGGTACGGAACGAGATTTCGAGAGGAAAACAAAATCGTATAGCCCTTTGATCAATCCCGATAGAACCGCAGGCTCGTCATCGATCGTCACCTTGAAATTCAAATCCGGATGAGCGTTGGCCACGTACACCATCTCCGAATTGGCCAAGGTGGGATAGAAAGAGCCAACCCTTATCGTTCGCGCATCGATTCGTTTCCGACGCGCTATCTCCTCCTCGATCTCGTTCGCGAGAAAAAGGATTCTTTCAGCGCGGTCGAGCACGATTTTCCCATAGAGGGTCGGCTTCAGGGGAGAATGCGTGCGATCGATGAGCGTGCATCCCAATTCGGATTCGAGCTTCTTGATGTTTTGGCTCAGGGCGGACTGCGAAATATAGAAGTTATCCGCAGCAACCTTCATTGAGCCGCTGTGGATCGTGTTCACAAACAAATTCAATTGGAATAGATTCATCGGCGATCCCCCCCCCCGCACAGAACGAACTTCATTCTTGCACAACGGATTCCACCTTTGCAAGCATGCGGATCTGCGGCGGATGGCGGATTCGAACAAAGGCGGCGGCGAGCGCGCTCCATGCCCTCTTCGTTCGTTTCATCTGCCCTTCTATGAAACAGGGCGATTCCTCTCCGGAACCGCCCTTCTCGCCTTCGCAGTCATTCAGGTCCGTGCGATTGACCGAATGCTCGCCCTTTTCGCTACAGCTTCACGTACCAGAGGTTCTTCAGCTCGGGGATCTCGGCGCGCAGGCGGTCCAGCACGGCGTCATCGATCGCGCCTTCGACGTTCATGTAGACGAGTGCGCACTGGTCCTCGGGCTTCGCGCCGATCTGCATGGTGGTGATGTTGATGCCGGCCTCGCCCAGGATGGTGCCGATGGTGCCCATGCGGCCCGGAGCGTCCACGTACTCGAATATGAGCGACTGGCGGCCCGGCGCGATGTCTATCTTGTACCCCAGAAGCGACACGATGCGCGCCGTCTGCGCGGCGTCGCCGCGGGTGCAGGCCACCTCCGTGCCGTCGGCCATGACGGCCACCGTGGAAGCGTAGCCGTCGGCGTCGGGGCGCGCCTGCGTCTCCACCTTGATGCCGTGGCGCTTGGCCACGGCATCGGCGTTCACGGGCGTGACCGTGGCCCGGCCCTGGTAGGACAAGAGGCCCTTCACCGTGCCCGCCACGAGGATGGACGGGTCGGCGGCGGCGAGCGCGCCGGCGGCCGTGAGCTTCAGGTACTGCGGCACCTCGCCGTGGATCTGCGCCAGCATGCTGCCCATCATCTGGCAGGCTGGCACGTACGGCCCCACCGCGTCCATGACCTCGGGCGGCACGGGTGCCATGTTCACGGCCGTAGGCACGATGGAGCCCGCGAGCCCGGCGGCCACGTACTCGGCCGTCTGCACGCCGGCGCGCAGCTGGGCCTCCTTGGTGGACGCGCCCAGATGCGGCGTGAGGATGGCGTTGTCGAACTCGTGCAGCGGGCTCTCCGTGCAGGGCTCGCTCTCGTACACGTCCAGGCCCACGGCGCCGATCTTGCCGGCGGCCAGAAAGTCGGCCAGCGAGTCCACGTTGTAGATGCCGCCGCGCGCCGCGTTCACCAGGATGACGCCGTCCTTCATGCGGGCGTACTGCTCGGGCCCGAACATGCCGATGGTCTGCTTGGTCTTGGGCAGGTGCACGGTGATGAAGTCGGCCAGCGGCACGATGGCGTCCACGTCGTCGTAGAGCGTCACGCCCAGCTGCTCGGCGCGCTCGGGGCTGCAGTACGGGTCGTAGCCGACGAGCTTCATGCCGAACGCGCTCGCCCGCTCGGCCACCAGGCCGCCGATGCGTCCCAAGCCGAAGATGGCGAGCGTCTTCTCGAAAAGCTCTACGCCCGTGAACTTGGAGCGCTCCCATTTGCCGGCGTGCATGGAGGCGTTGGCCTGGGCGACGTTGCGCGCGCAGGCCAGCATGAGGGCCATGGTGTGCTCGGCGGCGCTCACGATGTTCGACGTGGGGGCGTTGCACACGATGACGCCGCTGTCCGTGGCGGCCTCCACGTCCACGTTGTCCACGCCCACGCCGGCGCGGCCGATGATGCGCAGGTTCTTCCCCGCCTCGATCACGTCGCGCGTGACCTTCGTGGCCGAGCGCACGATGAGCGCGTCGTAGCCGGGAATCTCGGCGACGAGCTCGTCGGGCGACATATCCAGCTTCACGTCGACCTCGTAGCCCTTGTCGCGCAGCAGCGCGACGCCCGCGTCCGCCAGCTTCTCGGCAACCAGAACCTTCTTCGTCATAACGGCAACCACCTCTGCAAGAGTTCGATTCCTATGTTTTTCGCTTTACTGCGCTGGAGCATTCTATCTTCCGCCGGCGCAACGGCCCCCATGATAAAACGAAACCGCCCGCCCTTTAAGGACGAGCGGCGAAATAACCTATGAATTGCGAAAGCAGCGAGCGCATCTAAGCCCTCTGTGCGGCCTCAAGCAGCATATCCCGCGAAACGGGTTCAAACGTCGAGAGCTCTTCGGCGCGACGCCTGACAAACGACGAGAGGGAGCTCAAGAAGGCATCGGGGAAAGGATGCGCCTCGCTGTTGGTGAATTCGAAGGAGGCCAACCGGTTCAGCTGCCCGACCTGCACCTCGCCTATCAAACGCCGCGCCTGCTCGTCGAACGTCACCTGCGGCCACGAGGGCAGCACGAAGTTCGATTCCGTCGCAAACGAGTCCGCTTGGTCGAACGTCAAGTTGAAGAACAGCGAGCGTCCATTGTCGAACACGGGAGCGCATCCCAGATACTCGCCCGTGCGGCTTGCACGCAGCACGCCGAAGTTCGTCAGATGGCGATCCGTGTTGTATACGAGGGAGTCGAACACCATCATCGACGCGTAGTGCTCGAACCTGTCCAAGCCCCAAAGAAGGTACGATCGGGCCGCCGCCGTGTGCGATGACTGGTCGAACGCCAGCGCTTGGGGCACGTAAGACACCTCGGGCGTGCAAAAGCAGTCGCAGGTCGAGCATACGTCAGGAGAGGCATCGTCCCATCGCGACAATCCGTACCGCACGGAATGCAATCCCATGGCCTCGGCCACTTGGGACGCCAAGAATTCCACGCGCGCCTCGCCGTACTCGGCGCGGGCATCGGTGCTGCCCTTGTAGAGCCGTCTGGTTCCGTCCGACTCGATGCGCCATGCCTTGCGCAAAGCGCCGTTGGTGGTGAGTTCGGGCGTGGCGGGCGTAAGACCGCGCTGGTCGCTCACGACGCCGGTGTAGGCGACGGCGGCCAGCACCGACGAAAAGCCGTTCTCGTACAGGTTGCAATCGGCGAAGGAGTCGTCGCATCCCTCCGGCACGATCCAATAGGAGTCGTTGAGGGAAAGACCGCGACTCACGGCGAGGATGCCGCTGCGGTCGTTCACCGACAAGCCCAAGGACCGGCAAAGCTCGGTGGCGAACCGACGGTTCTGCGGCAGAGCCCGCGTAGAAAGCCAATGCCAGAGGCCTTCGTCGGTGAGGCGCAACCCTGCGGGAAACAAGTTCTCGCACGCGGCGTCGTATTCGTGGAGCACGGCGGGCTCGTCCTCGCCGAACGAGAAGCGCGCAAGCGTTCGGTCGAAGAGTCGGAGCTCGTATATGTCGGCGCTGCGGATCATAGCGGCATTGTAGCATGCGAAGCGCTCCGGCCGACGGCCGTCACCGCGCCGAGAACCAGAGCGCGCCCGAAAAACAAGGCGATGCGCATGCGCTGTCGGCCCAAAAACGCGCTTTTCAACCCCAAAACGCGTTTTTGGGCCGACAGCGCATGCAGGAGAGGGGCCGGGCAATTCAGTGTCGGGCCCCTCTCCGTTGCGGCCGGTCGGCGAACCTACCGGCGCGCGAAGTTGAACATCGAGCGGATGTTGGCGCCCACTTCCTCGATCTGCGCCTCGGCGTGCTCCTTGCGCTGCTCGAGCAACCACTTCTGGCCGTTCTTGGAGTCCTCCATGAACTCGTGGGCGAAGCTGCCGTCCTGGATGCGCGCGAGGATGGTTTTCATGGCGGCCTTGGCCTCGTCGGTGATGACCTGGGGGCCGGCGTAGTAGTCGCCGTACTCGGCCGTGTTCGAGATGGAGTAACGCATGTTCGCCATGCCGCCCTCGTACATGAGGTCCACGATGAGCTTCATCTCGTGGAAGCACTCGAAGTAGGCCATCTCGGGCGGATAGCCCGCCTCCACCAGCGTCTCAAAGCCGGCGTTGATGAGCGCCGTCACGCCGCCGCACAGCACCGCCTGCTCGCCGAACAGGTCGGTTTCGGTCTCGTTCTTGAACGTGGTCTCGATGACGCCGGCGCGCGCGCCGCCGATGCCCCAGGCATACGACAGCGCCACGTCCTTGGCCTGGCCCGACGCATCCTGCTGCACGCAGATGAGGCACGGCACGCCCGCGCCCTCGGTGAACACGCGGCGCACCATGTGGCCCGGGCCCTTCGGCGCGATCATCACCACGTCCACGTCCGCGGGCGGCTCGATGTAGCCGAAGTGGATGTTGAAGCCGTGCGCGAACGCTAGCGTGTCGCCGGCTTCGAGGTGCGGGGCGATCTCGGCCTCGTACGTGGCGGCCTGCCCCTCGTCGGGCGTGAGGATCATGATGAGGTCGGCTTCTTCGGCCGCGTCGGCCACGCTCATGACCTTGAGGCCCGCCTCCTCGGCGGCCTCGCGCGACTTCGAGCCTTCGCGCAGGCCCACGCGCACGTCGCAACCCGAATCCTTCAGGTTGAGCGCGTGGGCGTGGCCCTGGCTGCCGTAGCCGATGATGGCCACCTTCTTGCCCTGGATGAGCTCCGGGTTCGCGTCCTGCTCGTGGTAGATCGTAACAGCCATGGTTGGTTTCCTTTCTGTTGGCTGGTTTTACCTTTCTATAGCCGGTTGCCCCGTAGGGGCGATCTCCTTGTCATCCTCAGCGAGCGCGGCCCCCTTCGTCATCCTGAGCGGAGGCCGGAGGCCGGAGTCGAAGGATCCCGTGCGGCGTTAGCCGCTACGCTTACTGCTGGCGCCGCACGGGATCCTTCGACTTCGGCGCTGCGCGCCTGCGCTCAGGATGACAGCTGTAGAGCTCGCTCAGGATACCGGTGAGCTCGACGTCCACTCAGGATGACAAGTTGCTACACGTCCTTCGAGTTCCTCGACATCGCTATCTTGCCGGTGCGGGTGATCTCCTTGATGCCGTAGGCGCGGAAGAGGTCCTCCATGCCCTTGAGCTTGCTCTCGTCGCCCGTGGCCTCGATGGTGAGCGAGCTTTTGCCCACGTCGACGATCTTGGCACGGAACACGTTGGCTATCTCGATGATCTCGCTGCGCCGTTCGGGGCTGGCGTTCACCTTGAACAGCACGAGCTCGCGCTCGATGGCGTTGTCGTTGGTGAGGTCGGTGATCTTGTGCACGCTGATGAGCTTGTGCAGCTGCTTGGTGATCTGCTCGTAGGCCACGTCGTCGGCCTTCACGATGGCCGTGACGCGCGACATGGTGGGGTCTTCGGTGGGGCCCACGGACAGCGACTCGATGTTGAAGCCGCGCCGCGAGATGAGCCCCGTCACGCGCGACAGCACGCCGGGCTTGTTCTCCACCAAGACGGACAGGATGTGCCTCATCGCTCTCCCCCTTTCCCGCCTGCGGCGCCGTCCGCCTCGGGCACGTCCGTGCGTACGGCGCCCACCGCCACGTCGATGGCGCCGATGACGTCGTCGAGGGCCTTGCCGGGCGCCACCATGGGAAACACGTTCTGCTCGCGCGAGATGGCCACGTCCAAGAGGTACGGCCCCTCGGCGGCCAGCAGGGCGGCCAGCGCCGCGTCCAGCTCGTCGGGGTCCTCCACGCGCGCGGCCTGCCAGCCGTAGGCGTCGGCCAGCTTCACGAAGTCGGGGTTGGCGTCGAGCAGCGTGGACGAGTAGCGCTCGCCGTAGAACAGGTGCTGCCACTGGTGCACCATCCCCAGACAGCGGTTGTCCATAACGAGCACCTTCACCGGCACGCCGTGGATGGCGGCCGTGGCCATCTCCTGGCTGTTCATCTGGAACGACCCGTCGCCGGCCACGCACACCACCGTCTTGTCGGGGCATCCGATGGCGGCGCCGATGGACGCCGGGAAGCCGAAGCCCATGGTGCCGAGGCCGCCCGACGATATGAACGAGCGCGGCACCTCGCGCGCGACATGCTGCGCGGCCCACATCTGATGCTGCCCCACCTCGGTCACCACGATGCTGCGCTCGGGATCGAGCGCGTCGGAGAGCTTCTCCATGACCACCTCGGGCACGATCTCGTTCGGAGCGTCGCCCACGTTCGGGTGGTAGAACGGGTGGCGCTGCCGCCATTCGGCGATCTGCGCCACCCACGCCGCCGTCTCGGGCTGGGCACCCTCCTTCTCAAGCTGGGCCACGATGCCCCCGAGCACGCCCTTCAGGTCGCCCACGATGGGGATCTGCGCCTCGCGCACCTTGCCGATCTCGGCCGGGTCGATGTCGATGTGGATGACCTCGGCGTGGGGCGCGAACTCGTCCAGACGCCCCGTCACGCGGTCGGAGAAGCGCGCGCCGGCAGCGATGATGAGGTCGCTCTCCGTCATGGCCAGGTTCGCGTACTTGGAGCCGTGCATGCCCACGGGCCCCAGGTTGAGCTCATGCGAGGCGGGGAACGCACCCTTGCCCATGAGCGTGGTGACTACGGGAATCCGCATGAGCTCGGCGAGCGCCTTCAGCTCCGCCGCCGCGCCGGAGGACACCACGCCGCCGCCCACGTAGAGCACGGGGCGCTCGGCACGGCGGATGCGGGCCACCGCCTGCTTGACCTGCTTGGCGTTGCCGCGGTAGGTGGGCTTGTACGAGGGAAGGTTCACCTCGTCGGGGTACTCGAACACCAGCTGCTCGCTGGCCAGGTCGCTCGGCACGTCGATGAGCACGGGGCCGGGACGTCCGGTCTTCGCGATGTGGAACGCCTCGCGGAACGTGGTCGTGAGCTCGTCGACGGTCTGCAGCAGGTAGCTGTGCTTCACCACCGGCATGGTGATGCCCACGATGTCGGACTCCTGGAACGAGTCGGTGCCGATGACGCCGCGCGGCACCTGGCCGGTGATGACCACGAGCGGCACGGAGTCCATGTAGGCGGTCGCGATGCCCGTGACCGTGTTCGTGGCGCCGGGGCCGCTGGTGACGATGGCCACGCCCACGTTGCCCGTGGCGCGCGCGTAGCCGTCGGCCTCGTGCACCGCGCCCTGCTCGTGGCGCGACAGCACGTGCTTGATCTGCTTCGAGTCGTACAGCGCGTCGTATATCTTGATGGCCTGGCCGCCCGGATAGCCGAACACCAAGTCCACGCCCTCGGCCTCGAGCGAGGCCACGACGGCCTGCGCCCCGGTCATGGTGGCGCCCTGCTTGTCGGTCTTGCTGCCCAGGCCGCGCGGCGCGCCCTTGACGGCCGCCGTCGCGCCGGGACGCGGCTGCTGCTGGTTCTGATGCGGTTCGGTCATGAGACGTACGCCCCCTTGTCTGCGGACGAGACGAGCTTCGCGTACTTCGCGAGCACGCCGTGGTCGTGTTTCGGCGCCGGCGGCGTCCACGCCGCGCGGCGGCGATCCAGCTCGGCGTCGCCGATATTGAGCGTGAGCGCGCCGCCCTCGATGTCGACGGTAACGGAATCACCCTCCTCGATGAGCGCGATGGGGCCGCCGGCCGCCGCCTCGGGGCTCACGTGCCCCACGGCCGGGCCCTTCGTGGCGCCCGAGAAGCGCCCGTCGGTGATGAGCGCCACGCTCTTCGACAGGCCCATCCCCACGATGGACGACGTGGGCGTGAGCATCTCGCGCATGCCCGGGCCGCCCTTCGGCCCCTCGTAGCGGATGACCACCACGTCGCCGGCGACGATCTTGCCGGCGTTGATGGCCGCGCAGGCCTCCTCCTCGCTGTCGAAGCAGCGCGCGGGACCGGTGTGGCAGAGCATGGAGGGGTCCACGGCCGACTTCTTCACGATGGCGCCGTCGGGCGCGATGTTGCCGTGCAGCACGCGCAGGGCGCCCACCGGCGAGAAGGGGTTGTCGTGCGCGCGCACCACCTCACCGTCGGCGGGCTTCGTGCATGCGCGCAGGTACTCCTCCATCGGGCCCATGCACGTCACCGCGCTGCGGTCGATGAGCCCCAGCCGGTCCAGCTCGTGCATGACCACCGGCACGCCCCCCACCTCGTAGAGGTCGGTGAGCGGGCGCGGGCCGGAGGGTTGCAGCTTCACGAGGTGCGGCGTGCGCGCGCTCGCGGCGTCCCAGTCGTCCATGGTGATGGGGTGCCCCGCCTCGCGCGCGATGGCCGTGAGGTGCAGCACCGTGTTCGTGGAGCCGCCGAAGGCCATGTCGCATTCCATGGCGTTCTTGATGGCCGCCTCGCTCACGATGTCGCGCGCGCAGACGCCGCGTTCCAGCAGCTCCATCACCTTCATGCCGGCGTGCTTCGCCAGGCGGATGCGCTCGGAGTACACCGCGGGCACGGTGCCGTTGCCGGGAAGCGCGATGCCCAGGGCCTCGGTGAGACAGTTCATGGAATTCGCCGTGAACATGCCCGAGCAGCTGCCGCAGGTGGGGCACGCGGTGTCCTCGTAGTACTTGAGCTCGTCCTCGGTCATGGTGCCGTTCTGCACGGCGGCCGCCCCGTCGAACAGCGTGTTCAGGTCGGTGGTGGGCCCGCACCCGCCCGGCTGCTTGCCGGCGAGCATCGGCCCGCCCGACACGAACACCGTGGGGATGTTCACGCGCAGCGCGCCCAACAGCATGCCGGGGACGATCTTGTCGCAGTTGGGAATGCACACGAGCGCGTCGAAGGCATGGCCCTGCACCGCGCATTCCAGGCTGTCGGCTATGGTCTCGCGCGACACGAGCGAGTAATGCATGCCGTCATGGTTCATGGCGATGCCGTCGCACACGCCGATGGTGGATATCTCGAACGGCACGCCGCCGGCCATATAGATACCGGCCTTCACGGCCTCGGCGATCTTGTCCAGGTTGTTGTGGCCGGGGATGATGTCGTTACGGGAGTTGAACACGGCGACGAGCGGCCGCTCCATCTCCTCGTCGGTGATGCCGTCGGCCTTGAGCAGGCTGCGGTGCGGCGCCCGCGCGACCCCGGTGGTCACGGCTTCGCTTCTTCGATGCATGCCGATCCTTTCTCCTCGTGCGTACCGCCCGCGCGCCCTCGGCGCTGCGGCTGCGGCCCGTGTGCCCATAAAAAAATCCCGCTGCAGGCAAGTCGCTGCACCAGGACCACGGTTAATGAGAAAGGATGCACCTCGACTGACGGAGGTTGCACGCTTCGACGGGTAACGGTTGTCGCCGGCTCAGCCTTACTTGCCCCGCGCGCGGAGCGGAGGTCATCCGTTCGCACGCGAAACGTTCATGCCGAACTGCTCGGAGGGGGCTTTCGGACCGTCCACCGCCGGCTCGCAGCTAACCGCCGGCTCTCTGTCAGATGGATTCGTCCCTACTGGTCCTCGTCATCGCATTTCGATCTATGAGGTTGTTGGGCGTTAGTATACTCCACGATCGTTGAGGCGCAAGAAAAACTTTGACGCTCGAAGGATTCCCGCAGGAAATTCACACGGATGCGGTCGGAGATAGGGGCAGAGAGGTCGACGAGATCTAACGTGCGGCCCGTTGATGCACAAGCGCTTCCACTCGCACAAGATCTTGTTCGGGGTAAAGCGTGTAC
Source organism: Gordonibacter massiliensis (ex Traore et al. 2017) (assembly GCF_019731765.1). Lineage (NCBI taxonomy): Bacteria > Bacillati > Actinomycetota > Coriobacteriia > Eggerthellales > Eggerthellaceae > Gordonibacter > Gordonibacter massiliensis (ex Traore et al. 2017). The sequence goes on from NZ_JAASIO010000011.1 coordinate 25,948, forward strand.
ACGAGGTCGAACGGATTCACCGCCACTTTGCGAACGCCTTCGCCGAACTCTTCCTTGATCGATGCCGGAACCATCGAAGTACCGAATTCGCCGAAACGTTCGATGTTGTCCAAATTCTCAAGGATGCGGTTTTCCACCTTCGGCGACGTCACCGACGCGAGATCGTCGGCGAAACGCTCCGCGTACTCCATCCTAGGCATGCGAGGCCCGCTTGTCGCGCACTGCGGCCATGAGATCCTCGCGAGACGAATAATAGCGCCCGTTCTCGAAGTCGTCGCGGGATTGCCGAAGGGCCTGCGCCATACGCTGCTCGTAAAGCGCCTGCTCGACGGCATCGTCAATTTTCCTTTGCAAAACGTCCTCCGACATGAAAGCGTACTTTCCGCGACCGTTCTCGGTGATGTAGACGATCTCGCTGTCCGCAATCTCCTTGATTTCGCGCTGCTGATTTTTCAGCGCGGTGGAGGGGTAAATAGCCGGCATAATCGTTCTCCTTAATAAGGTTCTTAATTGCGGTCTTTATTAGGAACCTTATTTTACCCTCTTTCAAGCCCGGAGTGCAAAGACAACTGCCCTCGCCACACTACCGATGCGGTAGGCAGTGCCAATGAGTTTTTAATCGCAGGAAGAAAACCCGGCTTACTTACGGAGGATCGAAGATGCGGCCTTCTTGAAATCCAAGAGGTCGCACAGCTCCACGTCGAGCGCAACCGCAAAACAGCGAAGGCCCGCGGTCCTATTCGGAGCCGCGGGCCTTCGCCTCGATGCGCTTCTCGCTAAATAGCCTTACGAATGCGCCTGCTCGAACTTGTCCATGAACGCCACGAGGGCCTCCACGCCGGCCTTCGGCATGGCGTTGTAGATGCTGGCGCGCATGCCGCCCACGCTGCGATGGCCCTTCAGGTTCTCGAGGCCGGCGGCCTTCGACTCGGCCACGAACGCGGCGTCGAGGTCGGCGTCGCCCGTGACGAAGGGCACGTTCATGAGCGAGCGGTCCTCCTTGCGCACGGTACCGCGGAAGAGCTTGCTCTGGTCCAGGTAGTCGTAGAGCAGCGCCGCCTTCTCCTGGTTGCGCTGCTGCATGGCCTCAAGGCCGCCCTGGTCCTTCAGCCACTTGAACACCTTGCCGCAGATGTAGATGCCGTAGGCGGGCGGCGTGTTGTAAAGCGAGTCGGCGTCGGCCTGCGTCTTCCACTTCAGCATGGTGGGCGTGCCCTCGAGCACGTCGTCGCGGATGAGGTCCTCGCGGATGATGGAGATGACCACGCCGGCCGGGCCGATGTTCTTCTGCGCGCCGCCGTACATCACGCCGTACTTCGTGATGTCCACCGGCTCGGACAGGAAGCACGAGGACACGTCGGCCACCAGGTCCTTGCCCTTGGTGTTCGGCAGCGTATGGAACTTCGTGCCGTAGATGGTGTTGTTCTCGCAGATGTAGACGTAGTCGGCGTCGGCGGACACGTCCAGGTCGGAGCAGTCGGGAATGTAGGAGAACGTCTCGTCCTCGCTGCTCGCGATGGCGCGCGCGTCACCGTAGATCTTGGCCTCCTTGAAGGCCTTCTTCGCCCACGATCCCGTGATGATGTAGTCGGCCACGCGGTTCTTCATGAGGTTCATGGGCACGGCGGCGAACTGCTGCGACGCGCCGCCCTGCAAAAACAGCACGCGGTAGTTGTCGGGAATGCCGATGAGCTCGCGCAGATCGGCCTCGGCGTTCTCGATGATCTCGCCGAACGCCTTGGAGCGGTGGCTCATCTCCATGACGGACATGCCGCATCCGCGGTAGTCCAGCATCTCGGACGCGGCCTCGGCCAGCACCTCCTCCGGCAAGACGGCGGGACCTGCTGAAAAATTGTACACCCTGGCCATGCGCGCTCCTTCTCTCTGTCCTGTTCCCCGGTCGGCCGCAATGCGTGTCGGCGAGCGCGTCGTCGCGCAAGCGGGCGGTGGATATGGATGCATTGTACTATGCGCGCGCCGCACGCGTGCAGACGACGGCAGAAAAGATCAGCGGGCGGCGAACCTGCCGCGCAAAGCCGGCACGGGAGGATGCCGGGAAGGCGTCGGAAGGGGAAACGGGGTGTCGGCTTGCTGACTGATCGGCCATACGCGGGAAACGGATGGGCCGATCGCAGGCGGGAAACGTCGCGCGGAGCCTAAACTCCCTCTTCGCATCATGAGAAACCGTTGGACGAATCGGCGCGGCACCGCGATCGGGCGCACGGCGGGCCAACGACTGGAAGGAGGCACGGCATGCCGTACCGCGGACTACCCTATTTCGTATCCGAGCAAGCGGGCGCGGGCAACCGCGTGGACCCTTACGCCTCCGAGCGCCATGCCCTGCCCGACTGCGCTCAAGGCGTTCGCTATTCAAGCGCGCCACGCAGCGACGAGCGCCGGGTGACGCCCTACCGCGCCTGCCAGACCGTGTGCCCGCCACGTGCCCGCGCGTCCCGAGTCGACGCCCAGCCCGCGCTCTCCGACGTCGAGCCCCTGCGCATATTGGCGGCGGTCATGCTCATGGCCGTGGTCGCCGTGGTCGCGGCGTTCGTGGGCATCGGCGTGGCGAACGGTTTCACCGGCATCGTCGACGGAGCCGTCCTCAGCATCGACTCGTCCAATACCGCAAGCGAGAACGTGGCGCTCAGCACGGCGCCGTCGGAATGGGAGCAGGGCACGGTGCCCCAGCTGTACCAGGCCGACTACCAGTGGGCCGATCGCCCTTACGGTTCCGGCACCATGGGTTCCGCCGGCGCGGCTCCGCTGAGCCTTGCCATGGTGCATGCCTGCCTCACCGGCGACACCGCCACAGGCCCCGTCGAAGTGGCCTCCCTGGCGCAGCGCAAGGGCTACGCGGACCAGCCGGACGCCACCGCCCTGCTCACCGACGGCGCCGCCGAGATCGGGTTGACGGCGCGCCCCGTGGAAGCCAGCGAGCTTGCCCTGCGGCGCCAGCTCAACGCGGGCTTCCCCGTCATCTGCGCCGTGTCGTCCGACGCCTTCGGAGGGCACGCCACGTACATCGTGCTGTGCGGCATCGACGAGCACAGCCGCCTCGTCGTCTGCGACCCCGGCAGCGTGGACCGGTCGGAGAAGCGCTGGAGCTTCGACGACGTGCTGTCCGCGAGCACGTCGATGTGGGCCTACGGCGTGGCCGGCTGACGGGCGGCGCAGCCTAGGCGCTCGGCGGCCTCGGAGCTTCGGGGGCCTGGGGCGCGCTCGGCGGCTTCGGGATGCCGGGGGCTCCGGGCGCTGCGGGAATGCCGGGCGTGGGTGCGGCCTTGGCGCCGCAGCTCGGGCACTCGTCGAGCTTAGGGTCGACCTCCGCTCCGCACTTCGGGCACCTCACGGGGCCCATACCGGTCGTTGCTGGTCTGAAGCACATGGTGTCTCTCCTTCTGATCGAATGGTTTCTTCTATCGCTCACGGTCTTGGAACCGGGAACTTCTCCGTTTCACCTCGGCCCGCAGCCGCCGACCGTGGATCGCAGCGGCAAGCCGTTGGCGCCTAACCCGCCGAAACGTCGACATCGCAGGCCTCCGCCGCGGCACTGCCGACCCCTGCGACGATCTCGTTGCGTCGTGCCGCGTCGCGCTCACGCACCTGCCGCCGAAAAGCCCAGCTCAAACCCACGTAGATCGCGAACGCCATGGGAGCCGTCGTCAAGAACGGCACCGCCACGACGCCGGTGGCGTACAGCGCTCCGTTGACGGCGCTCACCACGACCAGCGTGGTCACGCCGCGCCAGTTCACGCTCTCCACCCGGTCGAGCGGCACCCCGCGCGAACCGATCTTCATCGGGCCGCGCACGACGTAGTAGTCGGTGACGAGTAGCACGCACCATCCGATGGTGAGGATGCTGCCGAAGCTCATGAACGCGTTCACCTGGTCCAGGATGCCGCCCAGGATGAAGGCGAGGCCCACGGCGTTGGCCACCACCACGGCGACCGGCCACGCGAGCTTCACGCCGAACAGCGAGTCGAACAGGTTCGACACGGCGTTCGCCCCGCCGATGGAGTTCGACGTCTCAACCTTCATCTGCGACAGGCAGATGATGGCCAGCCCCACCCCGCCGGCGGCGAGCACGAGCGACACGCCGGGATTCGTGATGGCGGCGTGGGCCGCGCCGGCGGCGTCGTAGCCCAGGCCGGAGAAGTAGGCGGCCGACCGCTCGAAGCCGTAGTAGGTGATGAGCGCGCCGAACAGGTACGTGACCACGGCGAACAGGCTGCCCACGAGCGATATAGGCACCAGGTCGCGCTCGCGGCGGGCGAAGCGCGTGAAGTCGGCCGCGAACAGCGCGAGCAGCCCCGACGTCATGATGGCGTAGTTCACGCCGTAGGCGAAGCCCTCCGCCTCGTCCACGCCCGGAATCAGAATGCCGTGCGTGAGCGCGTCGCCCATCTGCCCGTTCGCGGCCACGAGGTACACCACGTAGCCCATGATGCAGAACAGCGCCACCACGAACACCGCGTTCATGCGCGCGATGACCTTCGTGCCGGACAGCGCCATGAACACCCACACGCACGAGATGCCGATGAACAGAGCCCAGCGCATCCACTCCTCGCTCCAGCCAAGGGCGAACAGCACGGCGTTGCCCAGCTGCACGGTGCCCACGGCCAGCACGCCCACGAGCACGAATATCCACACGAGCGACCCGGCCGCTGAGCCCTTGGTACCGAAGATGTACAGCCGGCTGACCACGTTGTTGGGCAAGCCCTCGCGGAGGGTGATCTTGCCCACCAGGTAGGTGAGCGCGAAGCTCAGAGCGAACGTGACGGCCATGGCCACCCCGCCCAGCTGGCAGCCCGCGTAGAACGCCACGATGCCGCCGCCCATGAGCTTGGAGAGGCTCGACACCACCCCCGACAGGATGGACGCGATGTCGGGCCATGCCAGCCGCTCGCTGTCGGGCACGCGCTCGAACAGCGACGTTCGCGCCGCCGCGTCGGGCGCCCTCCCCTGCGCCGGCGCCTTCACCTCGGTGGAGGCCTTGCCGGCAACGGACGACTCTTTCATGATGCACTCCCCCTTTTCCCGCCGAACTAGAAACTCCCGTAGGGGCGGCCTGCTGGCCGCCGGGCGCGGTGAGCGCGAAGCGGATCGGCCGATCGGCGAGCGCTCTGCGCTCGCCGCACGATCGCCTTCCTTGCGAGATCGCCTCGCCGGGCGGGCAGCAGCCCGCCCCTACGAAGCGCCTCCCGCTTTGCGGGCAACGCCGACGGCCTGCTGCACACCGCAGGCCCGCACCCGCACGGCGTGCGGATCCGACACCGCCGCAGGCCCTTACACGATGCCGATGTTCGCCATCACGATCATGACCACCAGCGCGCACAGGCCGGCCCCGATGGAGATGGCGGCGATGTGCTTGTAGGAGTTCTTGTGGTTCAGGCCCATGGCCGCCAGCATGCCGAACATGGCGCCGGAGTTCGGCAGCGCGCCGCCGATGGTAGCCGACGTGGCGATGATCTTAGCAAGCGCGGCGGGATCGACGCCCGTGGCCAGATACGGGTCGAGGAAGTTGCCGGCTATGATGCCCACCGCGCCCGAGCCGGAGCCCATGACGCCTCCCAGAACCGCGGCCATGGTGGCGGCCGACACGTACGTGCCGCCCGGCATGCTGAAGATGGCCTCGTAGATGACGGTGAAGCCCACGGAAGCGGCGGCCACGGTGCCCACGCCCACGGCGGCGGAGGTGAAGAGCGCCGGCCCCAAGGAGTTCTTGGCGCCGTTGCCCATGACGTCGCGCTGGCTCGGGACGTACTTGTTGAACGCGACCATGGAGGCGACGACGGCGACGATCATGGCGATGTAGACGACGTTCGCGATGCCCATCTGGGAACCTGCGATGATGATGACGATGAGCAGGATGAGGGGCAGCAGCGCGACGAGCAGGTTCGGGTTCTTCTTGCCCTCGTCGACGGCTTCCTCGCCTGCGGGGGCTTCGTACACCTCGCCCTTGGCCTGGGCGCGCTTCAAGGCGAACTTGATGTAGAGGCACGACACGACGATGGCGACGACAGAGCCCACGATGCCCATGACGGGCGCGGCGGTCAGGGACACGCCGCAGCCGTTGGCCGCGTTGATCCACGCGATGGCGGGCACGCCGGGAATCATGGCCATGGTGAACGAGCAGGCGGCCAGCGACCAAGCGGCGCAGAACAGGTGCCACGGAATGTTGCATTCCTTGAACAGCGGGCGCGCCAGCGGGATGAGCGCGAACATGGCCACGAACATGGAGATGCCCGCGTAGGTGAGGATGGCGCCCACCGCGGCTATGCCCAGAAGCACCAGATACGGGCTTTTCGTGCCCACCTTGTTCATGATGGCCTGGGCGATGGACCTGGCCGCGCCCGACTTGTCGATGTACTCGCCCAGGATGGCGGCGCCCATGAATATGAGCAGGTTCTTCTGCACGAAGCCCGCGAGCCCGGTGACGTAGGACGACTCGCCGCCCACCATGGCGGCGGCGATGTCCATGCCGTTGGTGAGCGCGATGATGACGGCGGTTACGATGGACGTGACCAGCACGTTCCAACCCTTCATAGCCGCGATGACGAAGAACACGAGCCCGACGACGATGCCGGCGACTCCTATCCATTCCATAACGTTCCCCTTTCGTTGGTTGGTATCCCGATTCCTTCTTGCCCCTCGGCCACGCCACAGGGGCGCTCTCCAGAGCGCCCGCTCGTGCGAAGCGCGAGAAGACGGCCCTCGGTTGCTTTTCCGGCTTCGCCGGAACGGGCGCTCTGGAGAGCGCCCCTACGGATGGCTCTGCACCTTCTCAGTTGGCGCAGTAAGCCGGGGAAGGCCCGCGGCGTCGGTTTCGCTCCGGCGGCCTGCAGGCCGCCGGAGCCGAGAACCGCCTACGCCATGTCGTTGCGCGTGGCCCTCATGAACTCCGCGGTCGAGGCGTGCTTCATGCGCAGCTCGTTTCGGCGGATGGCGCCTTCGTCGAAGCTCTCCAGGTCCTCCTCGCTTTCGAACAGGGTTCCCAGATCGCCGCGTTGGCGGTTGAGGGCGACGGCCTCATCCACGTCGTACGGCACGAGCGGCGTTTTCTCGCGCGGGTTCCATATGAGGAACGCCGGTTTCGTGGCGTCGGGCGCGGGCATGCCCTCGCAGTAGCGCACGTCGCCGTACTTCTCGACCAGCTCGTCGAGCGGTCCGAAATCGAACGCGCGCAGCGGGCAGCTCATCGTGCAGGCCGGCTGCATGCCCTCCGCCAGACGGTCGACGCACATGGTGCACTTGCTCATCTTGCAGTCGGGCTCGTCGGAGGCGAACCGGGGCGCCCCGTAGGGGCACGCGTCGTAGCAGGTGCGGCAGCCCTTGCACTTGTCCTGGTCGACGAGCACCGCGCCGAACTCGTCCTCCTTGTAGATGGCGCCTTCCGGACACGCCTTCACGCACGACGGGTCCTCGCAGTGCGCGCAGGGAAACGCCAGCGAATGAAGGCGGATGCGCGGAAACGTGCCGGTCTCCCATTCGTAGACGCACATCCACTTCTCGGCCCCGGGCTCGAGCCCGTTCCAGTCCTTGCACGCGATGCTGCACGCCTGGCACGCGTAGCAGCGGTTCGCATCGAAGAAAAATCCGTACTGGGTCATCGCCCTACTCCCTTCCCTCGCCGAGCGCACGGCGCAGCTTCAGCGCCACGCTCGCGCCGCGCATGCCGCCGCGCTCGGATTCTCCGCCGAAGCCCTCCGCATCGCCGTCCGCGACCTTCTCCACCTCGACGAGCCCGGCCGTGATGAGCGCGCCCAGGATGTGGGGCAGATGGCCGTCGTCGAGCAGGATGTTCGGCGTGCCGCGCAGGTCCTGGCCGTACTCGTTCATCTCGGCCGGCGTGCCGTCGGTCTGGTACCAGGCGCCGTGGTGCACGGCGGCGGTGCCGGGCATCATGCGGTTGGTCACGTAAGCCGTGAGCAGGACTTCGCCGCGGTCGCTGCTCACACGGCAAACGTCGCCGTCCTTGATTCCGCGCGCCTGCGCTTCTACGCCCGAGATCCACACGGCATGGCGGTAGCAGTCCTCGCGCATGAAGGGGTTGTTGTCGTTGCTGGAATGCTGGCGGTAGATGGACACCGGCGATACGAGCGAGAGCGGGTAGTCCTTCGCCTTCGGGTTGTAGAAGCCGTCGTTGGAGGCCGACCCGATGTCGCCCTCCACGTAGCTGGGGCTCCACACCGGCATGGGGTCGATCTGCCCGCGCCAGCGCGTCTCGGTCATGTCGTGGTCCTTCACGAAGTTCGACGAGAACTCTATCTTGCCGCTCGGCGTGCCGAAGGGGCTGGCTCCCCGCTCCATGGTGGTCTTGAACGGGTAGTACGGCACGTCGATCTCGGTGCGCACGACGGGATGGGCGTTGAACTCCTCCCACGTAGGCCGACGCTCGTAGCCCAGGTACGCCATGACCGTCTCGTTGTCGGCCCACTTCTCGAAGGCCTCGCGGTAGATGTCCTCCTGGGCGTCGACCCAGTGCTCCGCGTCCACGTCGGCCAGACGCGGGTTGTAGCCCTGTACCACCTCGTCGCCCAGGCGCTTGGCGATCTGCGTCCACACCCATTCCTTCGAGCGCACCTCGCCCGGGAAGTCGAGGCCGCGAGCGCAGAACGTGAAGTAGTTGCGCATGCCGTTGGGGCCGCTCACGAAGCGCTGGTGGCCGTACATGTACTCGTCCATGCCCTCGAACTGCCACACCGGGGCGGGCAGGATGATGTCGCAGAGCTCCGCTGTGGGCTGGTTGACGTGCCACTGGAAGCCCCAGTTGAACTCCGTGGAGGCCATGCCGGCGAACCGCTTGTTCACGTTGGAGTGGTTGTTGGCGTAGTTGTTCTCGAAGATGATCATCTGCACGTTCGGCAGCGGCGCGTCGTTGGTGGGCGACCCGATGCGGTGGCGGAACTCGCTCTCGCTCATGCGGCCTTCCCAGTAGTCTTTCTGGCAGGCCAGGATCTCGGTCAGGCAGTTGTTGTTGAACAGCACCGGCACCTGGTAGTCGCCCGGGTTGCGGCCGAAGTCGGCGAGCGGCGCGGGAACGCGGCCCGGGGTGGGCAGGCAGGCGCCCGTCTGGCAGCCGCCGGCGCACGCGATGTTGCCGGTCATGGCCTGCAGCAGCATGGAGGCGGCGGCGCTGTAGTCGCCCATGTGCCGCTTGGCGCAAGAGTAGAAGTACTGCAGGTGCACCGGCTTCGCAGTGCCGTAGAGGCGCGCGAACGCGCGGATGGTGTCGGCCGGGACCGCGCAGATGGGAGCGGCCCACTCGGGCGTCTTCTTGACGCCGTCGGCGCCCTCGCCCATGCAGTAGGCGCGCCACTCCTCGAAGCCCTGCCTGTCAACCCACGCGTCGACGAACTCGTGGTCGTAGAGGTCCTCCTCGTAGAGCACCTGGGCCACCGCCAGCATCATGGCGAGGTCGGTGCCGGGGCGGATGGGTATCCACTGGTCGGCCAGGATCTCGGCCGACTGGGTGTAGCGCGGGTCGATGACGATGGTCTTGCACCCGTACTCGTGCGCGAGCTGCATGTAGTACGACGTGGGACCGAACCACGCCACCACCGGGTCCATGCCCCACATGACGAAGAGCTTCGAGTTGAAGATGTCGCTCGCCTCGAAGCCGGGTAGCGCGTCGGAGAGGCCCTTGGCAGTTTTGGAGAGGTCGACGCCCAGATGCAGCATCTCGCCGGCCGCGTGACCCGACGTGGAATGCTCGCCCCATGCGCCGAAGCCCGCTTCCCACCAGGGAGCCAACGGAAACCCGTTCTTCTCGAAGCTAGGGTACTGCGAGTGGAAGATGCCGTAGGGGCCGTACTTCTCACGGATCTCGACCATCTTCTCGGCGATGGTGTCGAGCGCCTCCTCCCAGCTTATCTGCACGAAGTAGCCCTTGCCGGCGCCCTTCTCGCCCACGCGCTTCATGGGATGCAAAAGGCGCGTCTCGGCGTGGAGCTCCTTCTTCCACGAATGGCCCATGGCGCACGGGCGCATCTGCACGTTGCCCTTCCAGATGTTCTCCCAGCCGCAGTCCTCGCGGCTGTCGTTTTGGTTGACGGAATCATCGGGCTCTATCGCGATGATCTCGCCGTCTTTCACGTGGCACTTCAGAACGCACGCCGAGTCCCAGCACCCGTTGGCCGGGCACGACGTGTAGAAGATGCGCTCGCCCTCGCGCCGCCTCTTGCTCGCATCGATGATGCCTTGTTTGTCCATCGGCTCCTCCTCTTCCGATTCCGCCCCTCGTCTGCGGGCGGTTATCATGCACGGAAGAATAGACCGTTGGAAGGCGACGGTTTGCGCGCGGAGGAACATTCGCCGTCGCGATTGCTTGCGGCGGCGGTCAAGGAAACCTGCCGGTAAAGCGGTGGTTGCCGCGGCTGTCAACGGCAGGTTACAGCAGGCGGGGAGTTCAGTGCTTGCGGAAGTACTTCTCGGGAGCGTTGTCGCGGATGAAGTCCTTGAACTCGAGCGCGAGCGGCGAGATGACGCGGCCCGTGTGCCACGCCAGGTCCACCGGGTAGCGCAGCGGGTCGGTGTCGACCTTGAACCAGATAAGCCCCGGCTCGTTCTTGTAGCGCTCGCGGATGCATTCGGGCACGGTAGCCCAACCCAGGCCCGCCTTCGCGCCGTTCATCATGGCCTCGTGCGTGTCGAAGCGCGCCACCATGTTGTGGTCGCGCAGCGACAGGCCGTAGCGCTCGCGGAAGTGGCGGTTGCCCACCATGTGGCGCCCGGAGTTCCACTCGTAGATGATCATGGGCCACTTGAGCAGCGTCTCCACCTTCACCGGCTGCGGCGTGGAGTTGTAGGGCGGGATGTCGGCCGCGCAGAACGCGAGCTGCTTGTAGCCGAGCGTCTCCCGCGATATCTCGTCCTCGAGCGGCTGGTTCTCCAAGAGCGCGAAGTCGAGCTTGCCGTTCTTGAGCTTCTCCAGAAGGTCGGGCTCGTAGCCCGCGTCCAGGTGCACGAGCGCCTCGGGGTGCAGGTCGTGGAACTTCTTCACGAGCGCGGGGAGCAGCGTCACGCCGTCGGCCAGGCTCATGCCCACCTCGATGGTGCTGTCGAAATGCTCGTCCACGGCGGCCAGCTCGGAGGCCATCGCGTTCTCGAGCGCGGTGATCTTCTTCGCGAACTTCGTGACTATCTGCCCGGCCGCCGTGGGGACGACGCCCGTGGAGGTGCGGTTGTAGAGCTTCGCGCCGTAGCGCTGCTCGATGGCCGCGATCTTCTGTGACAGGCCGGGACGCGACATGTACAGGCGCTCGGCGGCCTGCGAGAGGCTCTTCGTCTCCGCCACGGTCATCAATATCTCGATGTCGTCAAGCTGCATGCGCGATACCCCCTCTTGAACCCTCAAACCCCTCCGTGCATCTTAGCAACCGGCGACCCGGGCGCGCCGTCGCATTTGTTTGCCGCCGCTGCAAACGAATCGTTACAACGCGCTATGACACCACGTTGACCGGGCGCTCTCCTGCGGCCACGCGGGCGACGTTCTCCCATACCGCGCGATGGGCGCGATGGAACATGCCCTCGGTCACGCCGCCGATGTGGGGCGAGAGCACCACGCGATGGGCGGCTTCGGCGGGCAGGGCGAGCAGCGGATGGTCGACGGGAACGGGCTCGGGGTGGAGCGTGTCGCAGCCCGCGGCCCCGATAGCGCCGTTCGCGATGGCGCGAGCCAGCGCCTCCTGGTCGACGATCTCGCCGCGCGCCGTGTTGACGAGCACGGCGTCGCTTTTCATGCGGGCGAGGAAGTCATCGTCCACCATGCCGCGCGTGGCGTCGGTCACGGGCACGTGCAGGCTCACGATGTCGCACGTGGAGACCAGCCGGTCCAGCTCCTCGAAACGCACGCGCAAGCGCTCCTCGTCCTCGGCAGGCAGCGGCGTGCGCTTGTTGTAGACCATCTCGCAACCCCACCTCGCCAGGCGCTCGGCCGTGGCCTGGGCGATGGCGCCGAAGCCCACGAAGCCCACCTTGCAGTCGCCCAGCTCGCGGATGCCCTCCACCATCATGCGCTCTTTCGTCTGTATCTGCCGCCCCGCACGCACCGCGGCGTCGCCCGCCACCGCGTCGCGCAGGCACGCCAGCATGAGCAGGACGGTCTGCTCGGCCACCGCGCCCGCGTTGACGCCGGCGTTGTTGCACACGTGCACGCCCCGCTTGCGCGCCGCGTCGAGGTCGATGGCGTTGTAGGCCACGCCCTCGGAGTGGACGAGCTTGAGGTTCGGCATGGACGAGATGAGCTTGGCGCTCACCGGGCTGATGGCGTCGGCCATGATGAAGTCGGCGTCGCCCGCCTGCGCCAGGATGGCGTCGTCGTCGGTGCCGCGCGGCACGACCTTCAGGTCGACCTCGCCCACGATGGGCAGGTCGGGCAGGTACTTCCTCGTGCGGGCCTCGTCGCCTATCACCAAAAGCAGCATGTGCAAACCCCTTCGCTCGAATACGCCGTCAAAAGCTGCGTCAAAACGCCGTTCGTCGGTCTTGCAGGGCAAGGGCTCTGCCCTTGCCGCCCAACAGGGAACGTTTCCGCGGGCTGACGGCAAGGGCAGAGCCCTTGCCCTACAAGGCGGCCTCGAAGGACGCGCGTTTCCACGGCTTTCGATACAACCCCTTCGATTCTAGCCTTCCGGGCGGTGTTTGGCGAGGGCGGAGGAAGGACGGCGAAGCGCATCCGTCCCTAGGAGAAACCATACGCCCAGCGCCCTGCGGATCACCTCGCGCTCGTCGCACGGCATGAAAAACCGGCTGCCGACTCACCCGAGGGGGAGCCGGCAGCCGGAAGACGGTGAAACCAGGATGAAGCGTGTTCTCGCTAGCCGCGCAGGCGCCTGCGGGCGATGAGGGCAAAGCACGCGCACGCGAGGACGACCGTGAGCCCGGCAGCCAGAACGGGCATCGCGGCGTCGCCCGTGGAGGCCAGGGCCTTGATGCCGCTTGCGGAGCGGGGCGAGCCAACCGAAGCGCCGCCCGCAGAGCCGGCTTCGCTCCCTCCCTGCTCGAACGTGCCGAGCTGCTTGGCGGAGGCGAATGCGGCTTTGGCCTCGATCAGGTCCTTCGTCGCCGCGTCGACCTCGTCTTGCAGAGCGAGGGGGTCGTCCAGCACGGCCTGGGCCCGGGCTATCGCCGCGCGGTACGCGTCGAGCACCCCTTGCGTGACGAACTCGGCACCGGATGCGACCTCGCCGGGGCCGGCCGCCACCGTCGCGGCGGAGACTTCCTCGCGCGCCTCCTTGACCAGCGAGGCCAACGCGGAGGTGTCGGCCTTCAGGCCCGCCCGCTTCGCATCGTCGAACGACGACGAGGCGGTCGCCAGGTCCCTCAGGGCGGCGTCCACGCCGTTCTGCGTGCGAGACGCGTCCTGCAGCTCCGATCGCGCAGAGGCCAATGCCTGCTCGTATGCGTCGAACTGTCCCTGCGTGACCCACTTGTTCCGAGCGAGGACGTCGGTTCCGTCCACGCTCACCGTCGTGGCGGAAAGGTCTTCGGTGCCGGCCTTCACGGCTTCGGACAGCGCAGCCGTGTCGACAGCGGCGGTTTTGACGTGCGCGTTGAACGTCGCCAGGGCTTCGTTGAGGGCAGCCAGGGAGGCGTCCACCCCCGCCTGAGACGTGTCGGCCGCAACGCCGTTGCCAGCCGCCGAGGCGATGGCGTCGACGACGTCTTGCGACGCTCCGATGGCGTTCTCGAGCGCCTGCAGATCCTCCGAGGTGCACCACGTCTTGCCATGGGGCACGTCTCGGCCGTCCGTCGAGATCGCCGGCCCATCGGCGGCGGCGCGCGCGATGGACAAAGCCGCGGCCAACGAGACCGTGGAGGGGTTGGCGGTGTTCGTAGAGGCTTCGAAAGCCGCCGTTGCGCTCTTTACCGCCTGCAGCGCGGCGTCGACCTCGTTCTGCGTCACCGCCGTGTTCGAGGCGACGGCGCCCTGGGCGTCGACAACGGCCTGCAGCTGATCGACGTTCTCCTGGGTGGCCCAATCCCGGCCGGCGGGCACGTCGTTGCCGTCGACGCTGACGACGACCGCGTCCTTGGCCGCGGCGGCCTCGGCAAGCGACGACTTCAAAGCATCGTAGTCGGTGACCGCCGTCTTCACGGCAGCGTCGAAGCTCGCTCTCGCGTTGCCGAGCGCTTGAGCGGCGGCGTCGATCTCGTCCTGCGTGGCATCGGCCTTCTCCGCCACCGCCTTCGCGGCGGCTATCGCGTTCGTCAGGGCGCTCGCGTCGCTGGAAGCCACGTAGGTCGAACCGTTGGCGACGTCCTTGCCGTCGGCGCTGACCGCGACGGCTTCGAGGGCGGATTCGGCCTCGGAAACGGCGGCCGTCAGCGCATCGAAGTCCTGCACGACCAGCAGCCGGTTGGAACCCGACCAGTCGTACTTCGAAAGCGACTCGTCCTTCGACGTCGTGTAGGTTGCCAGCAAGTTGCTCGGCGAGTACGGATCGTTGACTTTGAACGTGTTCGTGAGCCCGGTATTGGGGAACGCGAACCCGTCGGGCAAGCGCACCAACGAAGTGCAGTTCATAAACGCACTCGTCATGTTCGTCACCGAGGAAGGAACCAGCGGCGCCTCGGTTATCCCCGAGCAATTCTGGAAGGCGCTCTGCAGCGAGGTCACCGATCCGGGAATCGCGGGAGCCGTTTTGAGCGAAGAGCAACCCGAGAACGCCTCCCTCATGTTTTCAACGCCTTCGCTGAGTTCGGGAGCCTGCTCGAGCGCCCTGCAGTTCTGGAAGGCCCGCCACATGTTCGTGACGCCCTCGGGAATCTTGGAAGGACCCGTTTCCATGGCAATGCAGTTCTGGAACGAGCCGAACATGCTTTCCTCGACGCTTTCCGGAATCTCGGGCGCCGCCTTCAAGGAAGTGCAGCCGTTGAAGATATTGGTGATGTACTTCACGCCGTTCGGCAAAACAGGAGCCGTTTCAAGCGCGGCACAGCCGTTGAACGCTCCCGACATGTTCTCAACGGAATCGGGCAATGCAGCGATGGCTTTCAACGAAACGCAGCCGCTGAACGCGTTCTGCAGGTTAACGGCGCCTTCCGGAATGGTTGGCATGGCCTCGAGCGACGCGCAACCGTAGAAGGCGTTGTTCATGTCCGTGACGCTTGAGGGAATCGAAGGGGCCTCGGACAATGCTCCGCAACCGGAAAACATGCTTGCGATAGAAGTCACGCCCTCTGGCAGCTCAGGGGCCTCATCCAGCGACAAGCAGTTAACAAACATGCCTTCCATGTTCTCGGCACCATCGGGAATACGAGGCGGCTTCACCATGGAGGTGCAGCCGCCGAAAGCCGCGTGAAGGTTCTCCACGTTCTCGGGAATGGCAGGGGCATCTTTCAGCGACGAGCACCCGTTGAAGGTTTGGTCCAAACTCGTCACCGTGTCAGGCAGGCTCGCAACGACTTCAAGTTTGTTGCACTGGATAAAGTAGTTCGAGATGTCCGCCGGAGAAACGCCCTCGAAACGAACCGACTTCACTTCAGATTTATAGGCGTTCGCGCACCAAGGCGGTTTGCCGACCGCGTCATAGGTCTTCAAATCTCCCGAACCCGCTATTACCAACTGCCCATCGCTGTAAAGCGTCGCCGTCGCATCGGACGGCGTTTCCTTGCCGATGTCCCACGACCCGATCGCCGTAACGGGGGCCGCGGTGACGAACTCGTACACGATGGGCTTGCCGAGCGATCGAGTGGTCTGCGGCTGCAAGTCGGCGCCGAACACCAGGTAGTACGTCTTGTTGGCCTCAAGACCGCTCGCCGTGATCTTCACGCCGTCGTACGAAGGCCAATCGCGATCCGGGTTCACCAAGGAGAAGCCCAGCGTACCGCCGGCGGCGGAGGCGACCGGCGTCAAAGCGCTCGCGTCGAACGAGCCACCCGCCGTCGGGTCGCTGTCGTACACCAGCACTTTGTCGGCGCACGTTCCGGTCCAGGTGTTCAGCAACTGCCAATTCGACCCGCTGCCGTCGGCATGGATCACCATCGAAACCGAACCGTCGTCGGCCAGAGTCATCGGCTGCCGCATCTTGTTGAACCAGCAGGAGCCTATCTTGGAAAGATCGGTGACGACTTCGGACGGCGAAGGGGACATGATGCCGAGCTTCGTTCCACCGTTGCCCTGTTCCCTCCCGTAGCCCGCTTGGTATTCGTCCCCGCTCCACACGGCCGCCTTGTCGGTGAAAGTGTTGAATTCGAACACGATGTTCGCGTACAGGCGGGCCCACTGGCCGGCAGTGCCGTTCTTGACGACGAAATAGTACGTTTGATCAGGGTCGATATTGCTTGCATCGACGGTGCAGACGATGTTCTTCCACCAGTTGTCGGAGGTGCCCAGCACGGACACGTTCGAAGCGTTCCCCTCCCAAACCACGTTGGCGGGATCGCTCCACGATGCGGGATCGTCGCTTTTGGTGACGAGCAGCCCGCCGTGGCCGTCGAACAGGTACACGGGGTTCACGCCCCCGGCGCCCACGTACGTCAACGTGAACTGCAAGGTCGCGGCGTTCGCGTCGTAGGAAGGAAGGATGATGTTCTTGTAGTAATACGGATCGCTGTACGTGCCCGAGCCGGACGTGTCAGTCTTGTTCATGTCGGTGAGCACGGATATCGTCGACCCCGTGACCGCCCCGTTGTCGTAGCCGGTGACTCCCTTCGACAAAGGATCGGTGAGCGACCAGGCCGGGAACCCTTTCCTCGAGGTGCCGCCCGACGACGCGTACCACGGATCGCTGGCCTCGTCCCAAGGCGAGTCCTGCCAGCCCTGGTACGGCTCGTAGCCGTCTTGCTGGCTGTAGACGATCGGCGTCGTCTCGGCATACGCACTCGAGGAGAGCCCGGGAGCCAGCGAAACGGCAAGAATCGCAGCGATCGCGAACGCGAGCGCCAGCCCCAACCTCCTTTTCACGCCCCGGTTTCTCACGGCTTCGCACCCCATACCGTTCCTCCTTGTTCTCCTAGATGGACACGCTTGCGCCAAGCCTCCGCAAACGCGAGGCTGACGCTGTGCAATGGATTTCGCTTTCGCAGCCCTTCGATCGAGAAGCTGCGGAAGCGAAATCTTCGACCTCGATCTCGCCCTCCGAGGCGCATGCGCGCCCCGGAGGGGTTCTCATCGCGAGCGGCTCCGCCGCTCAACCGGTTACGAGATGGTGTAGTTGCCTCCGTACACGATGCCATGGAACGTGACGTTTCCCTCGGCATCGGCGGTTGCCGTGTAGGACGTGCCAACCGGCGTGTCGGGCGTGTTCACCGTCGCACCGGCAGTGGTGCTTCCGTAAGACAGATCGGTCGCCGTAGAGGCCAGGTCGGCTCCGTACGACGTGCCGCGGCTCGTCTGGGACGCGACGTAGCCGCCGTAGTACGTCAAAGTGATTTCAGCGCCCTTGGCCGAATCGCCCAGCACCGAAGCCGCATTGAAAGAGAAATCCCATGTATCGAAGTAGGTTCCGAAGCAGCCCTTCCAGTTGAAGCCGACCGCTGCGTTCCCGCTCGGATCCGTTCCGAACGTTGCCGACGGGCACACGCGGAAGGCGTAAACCCAGTCGCCGCTCCACACGTCGGCGGCCTCGGCAGGATCGGTCGTTATGTTGCCGACGTACGAGCCGGGAGTGCCCGAACTCGAGCCGTCAGTGTACAGAGGGCCGTATGCGGCGACTCCTGCATGGGCATTAGCCATATCGAAAGACATCGAGGAGTTGTTTGCAGCATTCTCAAAATGCACGGCAAAGGAGCCAGGGCCACCGTCCATAGAATTGAAGCCCCAGAACTTGCTGGGGGCCGTGAAAGCCGTCGAGTCGACGTCAACCAAATACGCACCAGAAGAATCGGTGACTCCCCCAGACGCACTGTAAGGAGATTGCATCTGCCCGCCAACAGCGAAAGCCGGGATCGCCAACGACATCGTCAACGCCACAGCCGCGACAAGGCTGACAAGAACGCGCTTCGTCTTGCCCTGTGCCAGACCCTTCTTTTCCTCTTGCTCTGTCAAAACCATATGCGCTCCTTTCATCGGAATACCGCCGTTAGCGGCTGCGTTCTATCGTAACGCCCACGCATTGCCTGACAGGTAATATTCTAGTAACGAAATAATTCAGTCGAACGGAGAAAATCTCATGTTGGCTGTTCGCCGAGAACTGGCCGTTATCTTCCGCCATATTGTCACTTATTCACCGTTGGGCGAACGACCGACGTTTTTCGAAATCCGTGCGTCCGCGAACGATCCGGCCGCAAGCAGGCTGCCCCGACGCGCTGCGATGCGGGACCGAAGGAGAAAGGCTTCGCGGCGCAACGGCTTCGCAACGCCAACAACGTTGCACGGCATGGTCACGTGGCGCTTTGCATCCCTTGCGATGAACGATGCCGCCGTTTCGTGAAACCGGCGCGTTGCCGTATGGTGAAGCGCGAAGGAAAAACCGAGGGGATCGCTCGAATTATCGGACGGCGGCGCGCCTCGGGCCATCCGCACGACGGATGGAAGCAGCATGGTCTACGACAACGTGCTCGAAGCCATGGGGCGCACGCCCCTCATCCGCCTGAACCGCCCCGCAAGACCGGTTCGCCGGCGACCCCCATGGGCTCCAGAACCGCTCTGCCCCTACCCCGCCTGCCTCATGCGGGCGAGCAGGGGCTTGCAGGCGTTGCTGAACACGAGCATGACCAGGGGGCGCACCACAAGGAAGCAGAGCGCGTAAGCCGCCGCGGCGGCAAGGGGGAGCGTGCCGACGTAGGCACCGGCGAACGCGCCCAGGGGAACGCCCGAGAGCGTCACGCCGATGGCGCACATGACGGGCGCCATGATGCACACGTTCACCAGCACGAGCACGGCCGACACGCCCACGCCCTCGCGCCTGCCGCCGCAGATCTTGTCGAGCAGCCAGAAGCTGAGCCTGTTCGCGAACAGGCTTCGCACGGTGAACGCGATGCAGAACCACAGGGGAAACGACGCGAGCAGCGCCAGCGGGTCGAACGAGGGAGCCGGGTGCACGACGACGTTCACGAACAGGATCATGGTCGTGGCCATGCCCACCACGAACAACGTTTGGAACAAGGTGCCCTCGCCTTCCGAGGAGGGCGCGTCGAAGTCGCCGCGCAGGCAGTCGACGTAGGTGTAGTGAAACCGGCGCTCGCCGGGGTTCTCGGAACGGGTCATACGGCACCTCTTCTTCTCGCGATCGCGCCGCACAACGGCGGACGCACGCGGACGCGCAGGCGGCGCGTCCGCGAAACTGATGTCCAGTGGTTTGTTGGTGTTGGTGCCGATCGGGAAACCCGGCGGCGCTGCTCCGCCCCACAAAGGCAAGCAAGATGGCTCCAGTGTAGCGCGCATCGCGCACCAGCGGCACGGTTTCTCCACATTCCGCACCGGCGAACGGCTAACAACCGGCTTTCTCTCCGGACGTTAGCTCAGCAGAGGAACAACAACCGTCCAATTCAAGTATCCGATCAGGCATAAGGCCAGCAGCACGAAAAATTCGGCCGCGACGGATCCAAGCAGCAGTTTTCCCGCAAGGCCGTTTACGGACTCGACACCTGCCCCCATCCTCGCCGCCGCCCAAATCGCGCCAGCAACCGACACCGCGATCGAAGCGGCTAGTATCGGCCAGGCGAAGCACGCGGACAGCACCACGAACAACCCCGCCGGCAGCATCCAAGCACTGAGCATGACCACGATGTTCGCCACCGATGCGATCCCGAGCGAGCAGCCGATGACAAAGCTCCCTTCGGGATGCTTCCGGGCCAACCAGCCATCCAACAAGGCGACCGCAACGAACAGAACCGCAGCCATCGCCGCAGCCGACAAGGCGCCTGGCGACAGCCAGGTATACTCCCCCATCTGGAAAGCAATCAGAGGGTCAAAAGACTCGCTCGCTGGCCCGTCTCCGAACATCGCATCAGCTCCTTGCCGGCATCTTGCAACAGGCTAAAACGGCGGGCATCCGCCTCGGCGCAACCCGCGACTCCGCCGTCTTCGCGCGTGCTCCATTTGCCCAAACCGTCTTCTACTGGTCCCCCTCCGGGGCCACCACGTAGAGTTGGCCGGTTTCCTCGTCGCGGTAGACGGTGCCGAGGTTCTCGTAGGTGCTACCGCTCGCGGCGATGCCTTCTTCCACCGCCTCCAAGTCGCCCTGTATCTCGCGGATGGCGGGGCTGCCGCCCGACGTGCGCACGCTTTCCAAATCGACGTTCCAGTTGGCGATGAGCGCCAGCAGAAGGCCGCAGGCGAACACCAGCATCACGTCCATGAGGTTGCCCATCGACCCCATGGGGTCGCGCTCGCCGTCGTCCAGAAGCTTCGAGCCCGCCAAACGGGAGGCCTTCAGATCACGCTTCGGCATGGAGGGCCGCCTTTCCCTCGAGTGCCGAAGCCGCGGCGCCGGCCGGAAAGCCCGCCCGGCTCGGGAACGCGAACCCCTCCGCATGCAGGACGTCCGCCTTCTCCAAGATCGTGTTCATGGCGCCCTCGACGCTGATCAGGTAGTCGGCGTACCAGCGACGCCGCACCTTCGTCACCAGGAAGCACACAACGGCCACCGCGAGGCCGGCCACGGTCGTGTCGAACGCCACCAAAAGCGACGACGACAGCGTCTCGAGGTCGCCCGAGCTCAGCGCCACGATGCCCGGGCCCAAGGGGATGAGCGTGCCCATCAAGCCCAGCATGGGGGCGATCTTCACGGCGGAATCGGTGAAGGAAAGCGCCTTCTGGTACCGCGCGCTCTCGTCGGCCAGCAGGCGCTTGGCCACCTCGGTGAGGGCGTCTTCGGGCAGGTACATATACGAGACCAGCTCCCTCAGGCCATTCCTTTGGGAGTCCAGCAGGCCGCTTCGGTCGATCACGCCGTCGAGCTGCCCGTAAGACGCCGCGTCGAGGTCGGCGATCAGCCGCGGCAGCGCCACCCGGTAGCGCCGGCGCTCCACCGCCACCTCCACCACCAGCGAGCCGAGCGTGTACACGGCGTACGCGGCCAGGATCACCAGGCAGACGACGGTGGGTATGAGCAGCCCCTGCGATAGCGCGTGCAGCGCGTCGTTGGCGAAGAATTGGTTGAGGAAGTTCATGAGGTCGAAATCCTTTCAGAGAGCTCGAAGATGCGGAGCGGGAAGCGGTTGCGCACTCGGGGTCAGGTTGCCTGCACGACCAGGTCCCGCGCGCATCGGAATCCTCCGGCAACCCAGCGCCGGTGCAGGCAGTTCTTGCACGACGGCCTGCGGTCGATGCATTCTTCCGCGTCGTTGTCCCACTCGAAGGCGGGGCACACGCGCGACCAGCTGTCGTCCGCGTTGCCGATCTCCCCCAGGTCGACCTTGGAGCACGGATGCGCCACGCCGTCGACGACGTCGCACACGACCGTGAGCGCGCCGTCGTGCAGGACGGGCTTCCCTTCCGCGTCGAGGGCGAAGGGAAGGTTGGGGGGCAGGCCCTCGCCCCGCGCGTCGACGAGCCGGACGGGGCCGCGGAAATCGCGGGCGAGACGGCAGGCGACCGCCGCCACGTCGCAGGCCGCCTCGCCCGCGCAGAGCTTCGAGAAGTTCCACTTGCCCCGGAAGCGCCCGTCGTTGCCCCCTAGGCGCAGGCCCACGCCGGCCAGGGCCCCCACCACGCCGGACCCGTCGCCGCCGTGCTCGCTCAAGCTCACCCAGGGGATGCGCCCCGCCAGATCGTAGGCCGATTCGATGCTGCAGAAGTCGACCTTCGCCCGGTACCCGAACGCGACGAGCGCCTCGACCATCCGTCCGTCCTCGCCCTCGAGGCCCGTCCCGGCCCAAAGCGCGGCCCTGGGCACGCGCGCCACGCAGAGCCCCGGGTCCGACGTGGGGGCGCGGTGCTCCGCGATGATGCGCATCGCGCGCAAGCGCATCTCCCCGATGCGCGACGGCGGCATGAGGGCCTCGAACACCATCGAGGAGTTGTGCGAGGTGTAGGGCACGTCGTCGCGCAGCAAAAGCTGGTGGCGCGTCACCTCGAGCCGCAAGCTCCCTCCCAGCTCCACGGCGGCCGATGCGACGAGGCTCGCTATCTCCCCGGTGGACGTCGCGCGGGTCTCGTCGTCGGTGTCGTCGACGCCCACGACAACCGCGACGAGGTCCGAGGCGGCCGAATCCACCGGCGTGTTCATCAGATGGGCGCGCATCTACCTTCCCCCTCCGCTTCCGGATCCGCTGCCTTGGCCCTCTTGCCCGCCGGACCCTTCGGCACGCAGCCCCTCGCCTGCCACGATGGCTTCCCACGTGGCGTCGTCGATGTCCAGCCCCACCACGTCGCGGTAGTAGGAGCGCACCGTTTCCTCCAAATCGACGTCCTCGTAGAGCTGCGGGTACAGCGTCTTTCCCAGCCAGAGCATGCCCAAAAACGTCTCGGGATCGCCGCGCTGGCCCCAGCGGCTCGTGGACACCGGCAGGTTGCGCACCTCGCCCGCCGCCACGGCGGCCATGCCCTGCCACTGCGCGTCGCCCAGGATGGCGCTGCGGGCGTCGGCGGTGCTGCACACGATGACGTCGGGGTTCCACGCGTACACCTGCTCGAGCGTGGCCGTGTAGTCGCCGGTGCCGCCCACGCCGGCCTCGCCGGCGGAGACGTCGACCGCGCCGCAGCGCGCCACCCAATCGGCGCCGAGCGATCCGGACCCGTCCGTCAGCAGCGGGTCGTTGATGGAATGGTACACGCGCTTCCGCTCGCTTTCGGGAACGCTCGCGGCGCGCTCCTCCACGAGGGCGGCCGTTTCGCGGTAGTACTCCGCGACGGCCGCGGCCTTCTCGGCGGCCGCGGGGCCGCACACCCGGCCCACCAGCTCGATGGCGTCCTGCTGCTCCTCCACCGTGGAGTAGTCCACCACCACGTACGGGATGCCCAGCTTGTCGAGCTTGGCGGTCTCCTCGCCCCCGTCGTACAGGTCGCGCTTGACCAAGGCGACGTCGACGCCGGCGGAAAGCAGGGTCTCCACGTTCACGCTGTTCCCCGAAAGCTGCTCGACCGATTCGAGTCCGGGACAGAGTTCTCGCAGCAGCTCGTTGGACAGGACGCCGCCCGGCGCCCCCATGAGCTTGTCGCCCGCCCCCGCCAGCACGCACACGTTGCCCGAGAAGGCGTCCAGCGCCGCGATGCGCTGCGGGTCCGCCGGCACGCTCACCGTGCGGCCGAGCGAGTCGACGACCTCCTTCGTCTCCGTCGCGGAGCCCTGCCCTGCAACGGCCGAGACGTCGAACAGCGTCGCAAGCGAGCCCCCGTTCAGCGCGAACAGCCCCAGGCCGCACACCGCCACGATGAGCAACCCCACCGCTGCCGACGCCAAGACCGTTTTCGCACCGCGTTTCTGCGTTGTCATCGAGCATCCTCTCCCGTCTCGCTCCCCGTCGTGCTCAGGGGAACGATCTGCCTCACGACGGCCGCGCGGCCGTCGTCGAAACCCTCCAAGTCCCCGCCTCGCCGGAACCGAACCTCGGCGACGGCGGCCGCCACGCCGAAGTAGCGCCAGAGCGCGTCGGGCGTCAGCACCTCGTCGGGCGTCCCTTCCCGCGCCACCCGCCCGTGCGACATGAGCGCCACCTTCACGTTCAGCCCGGCGGCCGCCAGGTGGAACGCCTGGTTCGGCGCGTGCGTGGCCATGAGGACGGTCGCGCCGCGCTCGCGCACCAGCCGTTCGACCGTCTCAAGGAACACCAGCTCGTTTTTGAAGTCCAAGTGCGCCGTGGGCTCGTCCAGCACGATGAGCGGCGTGTCCTGCACGAGGGCGCGCGCCAGCAGCACCATCTGCATTTCGCCGCCGGAAAGCGCCGTGCACGCCCGCTCGCGCAAACGGTCGATGCCGCACGTCTTCAGCGCCTCGAGCGCGCGCCGCCGATCGTCCGCGTCCGTCGACCCGAAGCCCGCCTGGTAGGCCGTGCGGCCCATGAGCACCAGATGCTCCACCGTGTAGGGGAACGTGCGCTCGTGCATCTGGGGAACGTAGGCCAGAAGGCGCGCCCGCTCCCAGGCCCGCATGCCAGCCGTGTCGCCGCCGTCGACCTCGATGACGCCGGACGCCGGCCTGTTCTCGCCCAGCACGCAGTCGAGGAACGTCGATTTTCCGCACCCGTTCACGCCCATCAGGCAAACGACCGACCCCCGCTCCACCTCGAGCGAGAAATCCTGCAGCACGCGATGGTCCCCCCATGAGAACCGCACGTCGCGCGCCTTGAGCATCGGAGGGGACGCCGACCGGGCGGCTTCGGCCCCCGCCGCGCGGCCTGCCGTCGGCGACGCCGACGCGCTTGCCGATCCGGTCATCGCCAGCCACCGCCCTTCGTCTTCTTGAGCAGGTACACGAAGAACGGCGCGCCGATGAGGGCCGTGAGTATGCCGAGCGGCACCTCGCTCGCCCACAGGCAGCGGGCGCAGGTGTCGACGACAACGAGGAAGGCGCCGCCGAGCGCCATGGAAACGGGGATGAGGCGCCTGTTCTCGCTTCCCACCAGCATGCGCCCGATGTGCGGCACGATGAGCCCCACCCATCCCACCACGCCGGCCATGCACACGGCGCCGGACGTGGCGAACGTGGCCGCCGCCACGATGACGCCCTTGTCCCGGCCGACCTCGAGCCCCAGCGAGCGCGCCTCCTTGTCGCCCATGGACAGCACGTCCACACGCCCCGCGAACAAGACCAGCACGACGCAACCGGCGGCCATGACGGCGACCGACCAGAAGTTCTCCCATCCCACCGACGAGAGGCTCCCCATGAGCCAGTACACGATCGACGGCAGCTGCGTGTCGGCGTCGGCCACGTACTTCATGAGCGACACCAGCGCCGAGAACACGCTCGACACGATGGTGCCGCCCAGGATGAGCATGATGGTGGGCGCGCTTTTGTACACCCGCGCGATCCAGTAGCTGGCGCATACGGCCACGATCCCGAACAAGAACGCCGACGGGTAGACGGCCGCGCCGCCGCCGAACAGCACGATGGCGAGCGCGGCGCCGAAGCCCGCGCCGTTGCTCACGCCCAGAAGGCCCGGGTTCACCAACGGGTTGCGGAACACCCCTTGGAACGCCGCGCCGGAAGCCGAGAGCGCCGCGCCCACGGCGGCGGCGGCCAGCGCGCGCGGCAGGCGCACCTGCAGCACCAGCGTCGCGGACTCGGGCGCGGGGGCGGCAGGGCCTCCCGGCAGCCACGACACGAGCGCTTGGCACACCTCGGGCAGCGTCAGCGCGTAGCGTCCGCAGAACAGCGACGCGAACACGCAGACGAGCGGCAACGCGAAGATCGCCGCCGACCTGAGGAAGCCGCCGTCAGAGCGCGCCATGCGCGCTCCCTTCGCAATCGCCCGTCGCCACGAGCGCGGCGCCGGTGCGCGCGACATCGCTTTCCAGCACCTCGCCCATGCGCACGGGGGCTTGGACGCTCAGGCGGCGGCAGGCGCGGGCGACGTCGAACAGCCGGTCCTTCGGCACCGGGCGCTCCGTGCGCACGGGCACGAGCGGACGGCGGCCGCCGGCAACGGCGACGGTACCTGTGAACATCCGCGTGGGACAGGCCAGCTCGCGCCGGGCGAACTCTTCGCCGCGCGGGCAGGTGTTGCCCGTCACCCCGCCGTGCTCGGACGCCTCCATCACGCATCCGGTCGGGCACACCGTGCACACGATGCGCTGGACGCCGGCGGGCAGGTCGCCGCCCACGTCGCCCATCCTGCCTTTCGGCTCGCTGACGGAAAGGCCGACCATGCGCGCCAGGTCGTCGGGCAGCGCGGGAGCCGGTTTTCCGGACAGCGCGGCCGCATGGGCCGCCGCGGCGATACCGGTGCGCAAGCCCTCCTGCGCCACCTGGTCCACCAGGTCGTGCGGCACGTTGGCGTTGCCGCAAAGGAACAGGCCCGAAGCGTCGGGCGCGAGCGCCGGGGAGTCCAGCACCTCGCGCTCGGGGACGAGCCCGCACGCCACCAGCAAGACGTTGCAGCGCACGTATTCCTTGCGCGCCAGGTCGAACGATCCGTCGGCCCGCAAGGGCGCCACGGTGACCCCTTGCAGCTGCCCGTAACCGTGGACGCTCGCCAAGCCCCAGCCGTAGCGAAGGGGGATGTCGAAATCCTGGATGCACCGGATATGGTTGCGCACGAGGCCCGTGGCCTCCTGCCCCAGAACCAGGCGCACCTCGGCGCCTTCCAGCGTCATGCGCCGCGCCATGATGAGGCCGATGTCGCCCGACCCCAGAACGACGGCCTTGTCGCCCGGAAACTGGTTGGCCACGTTGACCATGTACTGGGCCGACCCCGCCGTCAGCACGCCGGCCGGGCGGCCTCCCGGTATCTGCAGCGCCCCGCGCGTTCGCTCGCGGCACCCGGTCGCGCACACGGCGGAGCGCGCGACCAGCGTCGCTCGGCCGCCCAAGGATGCTCCGAGGGCGTCGATGCGCAGCAGCCCGTCGGCCGACGGGCCCTCCACCGACAGCACCGTCGCGGCAAGCGCCGTCGGCACGTCGTCGCCGCGCACGCGCTCGATCCAACGATGGGCGAACTCGGGGCCCGTGAGGGGCTCTCCGTACAGGTACAGGCCGAACCCGTCGTGGACGCACTGGGGCAGCACGCCGCCCAGGTACTCCTCGCGCTCCAGCACGAGCGTCCGGTACGGGCCGCTCTCCGCGACGGCGGCCGCAGCCGCCAATCCCGCCGAACCGCCCCCTATGACGACCACGTCGAACACGCCGTCCACGTCGACGCGCCCTTTCGCGGCCGGAAGGTCCAGCCCTTCCGCTACCGGCTTCCCCATGCCCGCTTCACCTGCCTTTTGACCACGCGTCCGCCACGCTCGCCCTTCGCGATCTCCCAAGGCGCGCACCCCAGCTCGTCGGCCATAATCTCCAGGATGCGCGGCGTGCAGAAAGCGCCCTGGCAGCGCCCCATGCCGCAGCGCAACCGGCGCTTCAACCCGTCGAGGGTGCGCGGCGGCAGCGTGTCATGCAAACAGCTGCGGACATCGCCTTCGGTGACGCGCTCGCAACGGCACACCACGTGCCCGTAGCGCTCGTCGGCTTCGAGCAGCGCGCGCTGCTCTGCGGCGGCGCAGTCCATGAAGGGCCTCCGGTGCTCGGGGCCCTGGTCGCGCGGATCGAAGCCGGGCGACTCCTCCAGGCGCAGGCCTTGCTCCCCCAGCAACCGAAGCGCCCGGTCGGCAAGCGCCGGAGCGCTGGTCATCCCCGGGTTCTTGATGCCGAGCGCGCTGACGAAGCCGGGCGCCGACACGCGCACCACGAAATCCTTCTTCTCCTTCTCGACGTTGACGATGTTGGCCCGGATGCCAGAGAACTCGGTGATGACCTGCCCGAAATCCAAGTCGGGCACCAGCTTGCGCGCGACGCGCTTCACGTGCTCGATGCCCGCCTTCGTCGTGGCGTTGTCGGCGAAGGACCGCACGTTCTCGCTCGTGGGACCCGCCAAGAGGTTGCCGTCGACGGTGGGGGCGAGCAGCGTGCCTCCCTCGTCGGTCTCCTGCGCCTGGAACAGCACGTGGCGGATGGGCTCCTTGCCCGCAAGGCCGCCTTCCTGCTTGTCGAACACGACGAACTGGCCTCGGCGGGGGCGCACCACGATGTCGGCCGCGTGCACCTGCACGTCCAACAGCGCCGCCTCCTCTCCGGCCATGTTCACCACGTACGGCGCCCTCGCCCGACGACCGTCCTTCGTGCGCAGCTCCCATCGGCCCGAGACGCGCTCGATGGCGTCGACCTCGAAGCCGAACTCGAACCGAACGCCGTTGGCGGCGGCGTTGCGCGCCGTGGCCAGCGCGAGTTCGAACGGCGAGACGATGCCCGTCGTAGGGGCGACGAGCGCCGCGACGACGCGCTCGGACAGACGCGGCTCCAAGCGGCGGGCCTCGTCGCCCGAGACGACCTCCAAGTCGCCCGCCCCGTTCAGCCGCGCGCGCTCGCGCTTCTCGGCGATATGCTCCACCCCGGCAGGGTGGAACGCCACGTACAGGGCACCCACGCGCTCGAACGGCACCTGCAGCTCGTCGGCGATGGCGTCGAAGCGCACGTTTCCTTCGACGCAGCTCGTCCCCTTCAGGCTGCCGCCCCGCGGGTGGAACCCGGTGTGGACAAGCCCGCTGTTCGCCTTGGTGGCGCCTTCGCCCACGTCGTGGGCGGCTTCCAGCACGCACACGTCCAGCCGGTACCGAGCCAGGGCGCGCGCCATGGTGCACCCCAGGATGCCCGCGCCGATTATCGCTACGTCAACGTCCAAAATCGTCTTCCCTCTCGTCTCTTTCGCCGCGTTCCCGTCGCCCGTGCAGGACGCCCCCCTTGCGGCCAAATCGCTTCTTAATGCGCCGTGCGCCTGCGCCATGCCACGGCGCGCTTTCCCGCTCCCAGCAACGCGAGGCAAACGGCTATCAGGCCCAACGTCAAAACGAACTGCCACGTGAGCTCCGGAACCTCGACGGGAACCGCATCGGTCGCCTTGCCCGTATCGAGGCCGGCCGCTCCTATGGTGTAGAGCACGCCGCCGCCCAGCCCGGCCGCACGGCTCTCGCCGTCCTTCGCCGACGATTCGACGGCGGCTTCCTCGGGCGCCGCAACGGCCTCGGAGGACGCGTCGGGCGAGGTGCCGGTCGATGCGCCCGAACCGTTCGCTCCGCTCTGGTCGAGCCCGCCGCCGGTGGAGTCGGAACCCGCCATGCCGCCCGACCCGCCCCCGCCGTCAGGCACGACGGGCACGGGGTCGGGCGGGGGCGGAGGCGGATCCGGCGGTTCCTCCACCGGCTTCTCGCCGGCGGTGGTGAAGGCGGCGTAGAGGCCGTCGTACACATGGTTGCCGATCGACATGATGCCCGGCGTGACGGACAGATAGTAGGTGGTGCCCGGCTGCAAAGGAGGAACCTGCAG
This sequence comes from Gordonibacter massiliensis (ex Traore et al. 2017), assembly GCF_019731765.1. Lineage (NCBI taxonomy): Bacteria > Bacillati > Actinomycetota > Coriobacteriia > Eggerthellales > Eggerthellaceae > Gordonibacter > Gordonibacter massiliensis (ex Traore et al. 2017). Next base: position 54,798 of record NZ_JAASIO010000011.1, read on the forward strand.
GTAGAGGTACTGCCGCTGCATGCCGTCGTCGGGGTTGTCGCCGTCGGGCGCGCCCTCCCCGTAGTAGAGCCGGTACACCGAGCCGCTTCCCGCGACGAGCGACCCGTATTCGTCCGTCAGGCTGATATGCGCGGCGTTGGCGGCGAACACCGCGCCGGCGGCCACGTTGTTCCCGAAGTACAGCGTGATGGTGCCCAAACCGGTGCTCACGCCCACCTCGCCGTCCGCGACGGACGCGGACACCGGTGCGGCGTGAGCATCCTCGACGTCGAAGAGGAGGCCGAGCAGGCCCGCGCTCAGGCAAAGGCAGAAGGCCGTCGAAAGCACCCTTGCGATCGCCCGTGCGCGCACGTTCGTATGTCCTGCCTGCCCAGCCATATCGGAACCCCTTCGAAGCCTCCCGCGCACGTGAAGGATCGAACCCCTCCTCGCTATTAATCTCTATTCTAGAATAATCTCTTTTTGGGAATAATGCAAACCGCTGCAGAAGCAACCAGCGCCGCCACAACCAGCGGCACGATGGGGGCCTCGTCGCCCGTCTTGACGAGCGGCGCGGCAGCCCCGCCCTGGGAAGCCACGGACGTCCCGCCGGTCGCGGATCCTCTCGAACCGGCTCCGCCCTCGCCCGGGTCGGTCGCCGCGCCCGAGCCGGAGCCCTTGGTCCCCGCCTGCTTGGCCGCGTCGAAGGCGGCGAGCGCCTTGTTCAGCTGCAGAGAGGCGGCGTCCACCTCGGCCTGGGTGGCGTTGGGGTCGGCCGCGACCGCGCGCGCGGCAGCGATGGCGGCGTCCAAGGCGTCCGCCACGTCCTGGGTCACCCAAGACGCGCCCTTGTCCACGTGGGAGGCGTCGGTGTCGACCGCGACGCCCTTGCGGGCGGCTTCCGCCTCGTCGGCGGCGCCGGTCAGCCCGGAGATCGCCGCTTGCGACGCCTTCAGCCCCGCGACGGGCCGGAAGGCCGCCTTCGCGTCGGCCAGGGCCTTGGCGGCGGCGTCGACGTCGGCTTGCGAGGGCTTGTCCTGCTCGGCAAGGGCCTTCGCGTCGGCCAGAGCCTTGTCCAAAGCGTCCTTCGCCGATTCCGTCACCCACGTTTTGTCGGAAGCGACATCCGAGCCGTCGGCGCTGACGACGACCCCGTCGGCGGCTTCGGCGGCGGAGGCGGCGGCGCTGCCCAGCGCGTCGACCGACGCGGAGGCGGCCATGGTGCCGGCGGCCGGCTTGAACGCGGCCAGCGCGTCGGCCAGGGCCTTCGCCGCCGCGTCGACCTCGGCCTGATCGGGGTTCTCCTGCTTCGCGAGCGCCTCGGCGGTGGCAACGGCGTCGTCGAGCGCTTGGGCGACGTCCGCGCCCACCCACGTCTTCGTCGACTCGACGTCGGTGCCGTCAGCGCTGGAGGCCACGCCCTCGCGGGCCGCCTTCGCAGCCGCGGCGGAGGCGGCGAGGTCGCTCACGTCGCCGTCGACGGCCTTGGTGCCGGCAACGGGCTTGAACGCGGCCTTCGCGTCCGCGATGGCCTGGACGGCGGCGTCGACGTCGGCTTGGCGGGGCGCCTCTTGGGCGAGGACGGCCTCGGCGTCGGCGACGGCCTTGGCCAGATCGCCCATGGCCTTCTCGGTGACCCACGTTTTGTTGGAGGCCACGTCGGTGCCGTCGGCGCTCACCGCCACGTCCGCCATAGCGGCCTTGGCGCCGTCGACGGCCGGGCGCAGGGCGCCCATGTCGACGGGGGACACGGTGTAGACGCCGTCCTTCTCCGCCGCTTCGAAGCCGGGGCCGGCCTTGACGGCGCCCGTGAAGGCGAAGCCGTTCTCGTCCAGCGTGAAGCTGACCGCGCGGGACACGACCACCTCTTCGGCGTTGTCCGCCAGAAGCGCGACGGTCTGCCCGTCGGCCACGGCGTCGACCGCGGCGGCCAGCGTGTCGTAGTGCGCGCCGCCGATCTTGGCCGCGCCCGCGTCGAGCACCTTGAGCGCGCGGTTGTCCTTTGCCCAGTTGTACATGACCAGCTTGTCGTCGGCCGGAGCGTAGATCGTGATATCGGCCTTCGAGCCGTCGGCGGATTCGACGTAGAACGCGTTCGACGCGCTTCCGAGGTTGCATGGGATGGTGAACCCGTCCGGCAGGTGGACGAGGGACGAGCACCCGTAGAACGTTTGGAACATCGACGTGACCGTCGAGGGGATCAGCGGCGCCTCGACGATGCCGGAGTCCTCGAACGTCATGACCATGCCGGTGAGGCCTTCGGGGAGGACCGGCGATTCCTTGAGGCTCGTGCAACCTGCGAACGTGGACTCAAGGCCCACGACCGTGCCGGGGATCTCCGGAGCCTTCTCAAGCGACGTGCAGCCGGAGAACATCTGGGTGAGTTTCGTCGCGCTCGCGGGAATCACAGGCGCCTCGGTCAGCTGCTGGCAATCCGAGAACATGCCCGTCACGCTTTTCACGCCCTCGGGGATAGCCGGCGACGCGGTGATCGCCGTCCCCCGGAAAGCGTACGAGGTGTCCGTCACGTTCTCCGGAATGGCGGGGACCTGCGCCAAGCTCGAGCAACCGTCGAATAGTGCGGAGATATTGGTGACCGAGGACGGGATGGCGGAAGCATCCGCAAGCTGCTTGCAGCTCGAGAACGCGCCGCGCATGGTTGCGACGGTGTCAGGCACCGAAGGCGTCGCCTCGATCGCCGTGCCGGAGAACGCGTAGTCGAGCGTCGTCACGCCCGAGGGTATCTCGGGGGGCTTCGAAAGGGACGAGCATTTGTTGAAGAGCCTCGTCCAGTTCGTCAGCGACGCGGGAACGTTCTTCGCTTCGACAAGCGCCGTGCATCCAGAGAAGCTGCACGAGGTCAAACCGGTGAACTTCGCCAAATCGATCGAGGTGACGTTCGGATTGTCGGCGATGGTCAGCGACTGCAGCGTCTGGGGCGAAGGCGTGTCCAGCGTATCGGGCGCGATAAGGGGGCACGCGGTGAACGAAACGGAGGTCGTCGACGCGGGAAGGTTGATGTTCGCAAGCTGCGGGCACTTCGAGAAGGTGACCGTCGTCACGGTCGAGGGAAGCTTGACGGTTTCAAGGCTCTCGCATTGGCTGCACGCGTCCAGCGTCGTCAATCCCTCGCATAGGGAAACGTCCACCGTTTTGAGCTTCGGGCTCATATAGAAGGCGTTCGAGCCTATCGTCGTCACGCCCGAGGGGACGACGATGGACTCCAGGTTCGGCATTTCGGCAAACGCCATCGAGTCGATGGTGTTCAAGCTAACCAGAGGGCTTAGATCGAGGGTGGAAACAGCCGCCCTGGTAAAGGCCCATTTGCCGATGGTCTCCAGCGCCGCGCAGTTCGAGAAGTCGATCGACTCCACATGGCTGCCTTCGGTGGTGCCGGAAAAGGCCTCTGTTCCCACGGACTTCAGCTTCGTGCATTTCGAAAGGTCGATCTTCTTGCACCAGTCGATCCGGTCGAAGGCATCGTCTCCGATCGTCACGATGCTCGCCGGGAGCACCAGCTCCTCCATCAGCTCCGACGACCTGAAACCGAGACGGGAGAAGCCGAACTTCTCGATGGTTTCCAGCTGGCTGTCTTCGGGGAAGATGAGCCGGCTGGTCTGCAGCGCGTAGAACGCGTACCCGTTGACGGTTTTCACCGTCGAGGGGATGGTCAGCGTCTTGGCCGACGTCAGGATCTTGCCCGCCGCCTGCCCGCCGCCCATGCTGGCGCCGTCGCCCAGGGCGGTGACCGTGAAGGCGTCGGGGCCGCTCGTCACGCTCGAGGGGATGACGACGTCCTTGCCGGCCTGGGAAGGAATGCTCATGGCCGTGATGGTGACCTCGCCCGCATCCACGTCGTCGATGCGGCAGGTCCAAGTGCCTATCTCGTCGGTGAAGGAGAACGTCTCCCCTGCCTCGCGGGCCTTGGAGCCGTACGTCTTCGCGGCGTTGAACGCGCTCGTCGCCCCCTCGAGCGGCGCGACGGCGGCGTCCACCTCGTCCTGCGTGGCGTTCTCGTTGTCGAGCACGGCCTGGGCGGCGTCGATGGCCGACTGGAAGGCGCCGAGCGCGTTGGCCGTGACCCAGTAGGTGCCGCGCGACACGTCGGCGCCGTCGGCGCTGGCCGCCACGCCGACCTTGGCCGCGTTCGCGGCCTCGAGGGCCGACGCGAGCTTCGCCGTGTCGAGATAGGTGCCGTCCTGCTGCGCGGCCGTGAACGCCACCTGGGCGTCCGCCAGCGCGGACAGCGCGCCGTCGATGGCGGACTGGGTCGGGTTCAGGCTGTCGCGCACCTGCTGCGCGGCGACGGCGGCGGCCTTGAAGGCGTCGTACGCCTCGGGCGCGACCCACTTCGAGCTGGAGGGGACGTCGGTTCCGTCGGCGCTGGTCATGGTCGCCTCAAGGTCGGCGTTCGCCTTCTCGAGCGCGCTGTCGAGCGCGGAGGTGTCGGCGACGTCGCCGGTGGTGAACTTGAACAGCACCGGTTTCTCGAGCTTCGAGTTCGTCGAGACCCCGCAGGCGCTCTCGAACACCAGGTAGTAGTCTTTGCCGGACTCCAGCACGCCGTTCTTCACGGTCAGGTAGGTGGGCGCGATCTTGTCGGTGAACACGAAGTCCATATCGCTCTGATCGTCGTCCGACCAGCTTGCCACGATCTTGCCGGGGTCGAGCGAGACCGCGTCGCTTCCCACGCCGACGCCGTCGGCGGCGTAGATGTGGATGTTGGGATAGGCCACCTGCTTCGCCATGGTCTCGCTGAACTGCTGCGAGTTCGAGCCCGAGAGGACGAACGTGAACTTCGGGTTCGCCGCGTCCACGTAGCTCGCGATGTCGTTGCAGAAGCTCTTCGTGTTGCGGGAGACGGTCAGGTTCGTCGTGATGTGCCGGGGGTTCGGCTCGGTGAGGTCGACGATGGCGGCGCCGCCCTGCTTGGCGTAGTAGGGCGTCACGATGTCCTGGCCCTCGGGGTAGTTGATAGCCTGCTGCGACGTGTCGGTGGTGAACTCGAACACGATGTTGGCGCTCAGGCTGCGCCCCAGGGTGCCGCCGTTGCCCATGGTGCAGCCCTGCTCGAACACGAGGTAGTAGGTCTTCCCGGCTTCCAGCGCGTTCGCGGGCAGCGTCCACCTGAACCCGGTCACCCAGTTCGAGTAGTGCTGGGCGAAGTCCTTGTTGTATTGGAACTGGCTCTCGACGCACGGGGCGACGAGGTCCTTGCCCAAGCCGTTCTCGTCGAGCGAGCTGTAGATTTTCACGTACGCGCCCATGCCGCTGTAGGCGCCGTTGTTGCCGCCGGGCCCCTGGCGCTCCCATTGGAACGCTATCGGCGCGGTCGCGTCGTAGGGGCGCGTGATGATGTTGTAGTAGTACGCCGGCGACTTGTTCACGGCCTTCCACAGGGCGTCGCCCGTCAGGCCGCTGTCGAGCGCGCTCAGGTCGACGGTCTCGGCGACGTACTTGCTCGTGTCGGTGACGATGACGTCGTCGATGAACGTGCCGTCGCCGGCCGGCTCGTCCATCCAGATGCCGTAGGTTTCGAGCGCCGCGCGGCCCGCGTTGTCGGGGACGTAGGTGGAGGCGCCTTGGAAGCCCTGGTAGTAGGACGCGCCCTCCCAGTTGTTGTCGGCGGTCGGCGAGGCGTAGGCCCGCCCGGCCGTGAAGCACATGCCGAGCGCGAGTGCGAGCGCCATCAAGGCGCTTTCGAGCTTGAACCGGGTCTGCCGCTTGTCAATAGCGCGTTGTCGTACAAGCATAGAGATCCTTCCTGTCGGTTTTGGCCTTCTTTCGTACAGCTTTCGGACCGGGCGGAGCGGGCCCCGGCTCGGTCGCCGCGGCCCGATTCCCGTATCCCGGATTACGCCTCGTTCCGCCCGCGCCTGCGCGCGAGCGCCGCGCATCCTAGGCCCGCCAAGGCGAGCAGGGCGAGCGATGCGACGGGCGCGGCGACGCCGTCCCCCGTCTTGAGAAGAACGGCGCCGGAGCCGCTCGATGCCCCGCTTTCGCCGGGCGTCGATCCCGACCCGTCGCCGACGAGCCCTTCCTGCTCGCGCGCCCCCTGCTGCTTGGCCGCGTCGAAGACGGCGACCGCCTCGGCAAGAGCCGCGCGCGCCGCGTCGAAATCGCCCTGCGTGGCATTCGGGTCCTGCAGCGTCGCACGGGCGTCGGCAAGGGCTTCGGACAGGGCGTCGTGCGCTTCCCGGGTAACCCACGTCGTGCCCGCCGGCACGCTCGACGCATCGGAGGCGACCACGGCGGAATCGAGGTTTTCCGAGGCCCGCTCGACGTCGGAGGCCAAGGGGCGCGGATCGGGCCTCAACCCGTCTTTCTTGGCGGCGTCGAACGTCGCCCTCGCCTCGGACAGCGCCGCCAGCGCCGCGTCGACGGCGTTCTGCGTCTTGCCCGATGCCGCGAGGGCGGCCCTTGCCCGCTCGATGGCCTCGGCGAAGGCCGCCGCGTCCGCCTCGCTCGTCCACTGCTCGGTGCAATACACCTCCGAGCCGTCCGTGCTCACCTTCGTCGCCGCTTGGTCGGCGGCAGCCGCCTCGCACGCCTGCGACAGGCGCGTCGTGTCCACGCTGGCGCGATGCGCCACATGGGCGAAGAAGTCCTCCTTCGCCGAGGCGAGCTCGCGCTGCGCGGCGTCGATGTCGTTCTGCGTCGCGCCCGCGTCGGCGGCGACGCCGCGCGCCTTGTCGATGGCGGCTTGCAGGACGGCCTTCTCGGCAGCGGTGGCCCACACCTTGCCGTCGACGACGTCCTTGCCGTCGAACGACTCCGCCACGCTCCCCAGCTCCGAAGACACCTGCGCGATGGCGGCGTTCAGCGCGATCTTGGTGGGCGCCGCCGTGTTCTTGCTCGTGCGGTCGAACTCTTCTTGGGCGGCGACGAGCTCGGCGAGGGCCGCGTCGGCCTCTTTCTGGGTGGCCTCGCCGCCGTCTGCCAGGGCTTGCGCCTTGTCGATGGCGGCTTGCAGGACGGCCAGGTTCTCGGGCGTCGCCCAATCCGTTCCCGGTGCGACGTCCTTGCCGTCGGCGCTGGAAACCAAGCCGTCCTTGTAGGCTTGGACCGCGGCCACGGCTTCGCGCAGCTTCGCGAAGTCGGCCGGCGGCTCCTCGATGACGAACGTCTTCGACACGGTTCCGCGATAGCTTCCCGTGCCGGTCACCTTCAGCGTCGCCGTGCCGGGATCGACGTTGTCGGAATAGGACACCTCGTAGTCCCTGCCCGGCTCCAAGGCGCGCGTCGAGGCGGCCGTCACGATGTCCGCTTTCGTCGCTTCGTCCCAAATGCGGATCTCGGGAACCGCGATGGTCACGGAAACGTCGGGCTTCACTTCAAAGCCCGTCCATTGCTGCGGCCCGACGTCGGAAACGGCGCAGGCGCTCACGTCGGTCGCCTCGGCAACGAAGGTCCAGCGCGCCTCCTTTTGCAGAGAGGCGGCCACGTTGTGGCCGGTCGTGTCCTTGCTGGCTACGAGCGTGTAGGTCTTGCCCGGCACGAGCACGCCCTCGTCGACGCCGAGCACGATGGTCGGGGACGTGGAGAGCGTCTGCCAGTACAGCCCGTTGCCGATGGTGGCCACCGCGGCGCCGTCCTCGTCGACGATCGAGAACGCCTGGTCTATTCCTTCGCGGTACTTGCCCCACTGCCATCCGGAATGGCCGGGCTGCCACCCGGACCCCGGGCCTCCGAAGGCCAGCGAGAACAGGGCGCCTTCGGCCGCGACCGGAGAAAGCAGGTAGTTGTCGTAATAATCGCTCGTTTCGTCGTAGAAGACGCCTTCCAAGGGCCCTGCGTTTTGAAGGGACACCGTCGCTCCGTTGCCCTGGTATCCGTAGACGGGAGTCCGGTCGGTCGAGGCCTGCTCGTCGAAACCCGTGCAGCGCACCGTGAGCGTGGCGAAATCGCCGCCGGCCGCCGTGCGGATGACGAGACGGGCCTCGCCGTTCGCCCGCCCCGTTAGCTCGTTCCAATCGTAGGGACCCGTGCCGGGGTGCGTCGCCACGTTCGTGTTCGTGACAAGGCCGACGAAGCCGCTCGTGACGAACCCGCCGTCGCGCACGACGGTCACGGTCGCCCGGGGGTCGTCTTTCGTCAACTCCACAACGTCGCCGTCGGTCACGGCCGCATGGTTCACGTAGATGCCGTCTTCGAGCGAGGCGAAGGTCACGTTGCCGTAGCCGGCGGCGGCCTGCGGCGACGTGCTCGTCGGATAGCCGTACAGCACGCAGGCGGAGGACCCTGCGAACACGCCCTGGCCCCATACCGGAAGGGAACCGTCGCCCTTGGACCGCACCGTCACCGAGGCGAGCGCGCCCATGTTGGAGAACGAACCGTCGCCGATCGAGGCGACCGATGCCGGGACCGACACCGTGGCGACCGTCGCCTTCGAGGCGAACGCCTGCGCGGCGATGCCCGTGACCTTGCACACGGTGCCGGTCGCCGGGTCCTCCACCGTCTCCGGAATCTCCACGTCCACCGGCTTCTCGCTCAGAAGGTCGATGCCCACGACCTCGGCCGTGCCCGCGGCCACGTCGTAGCGGTAGGAAAGGAGGTAGCGCTCCGGATAGTCGACGACGAACCGAAAGTCGACGTCCTTGCCCAAGAACGATATGCCGTTGTTGGCGCCGAAATCCTTGCCGAAGCGCAGCGTGTACGTGCCCGCGGGCAACGATCCGGCTTCGACGCCCACGCGGACGGCCGTGATGCCGTTGCCCTGGGGCTTGCCGTCCTGGCCGTCGAACACGATGTTGAACTTCTTCAGAAGGCCGTTGCCGTCGTCATAGGCCGCCACCGTGTTGCCGTCCGCGTCGACGATGCTGACGTAGGGCAAGCAGAAGCTCATCTGGTAGGTTCCGTCGCCGCCGTTCGCGTTGTTTCCGCGAGCCATGCCGAAGGCGAACACGATGTCGTCGTACCCGCTGAAAGGAACGGTGAAGCGGTTGTCGAAGCGAACGTCGTCCTCGCCGTAGAACATGATGTCGGGGTTGGGAAGGCTGGAACCGGGCAGGGCGTTCAGGTCGAGCAGCCTTATCTGCTGGTCGAGGCCCTGGTAGCCCTTGTATTTCTCCGGTTCGTCCACAACGGAGTTCTCGGAGAACCTCGCGTACAGCACGTAGTCCGTCACGGGCTTCCACTCGCTTGCCGGATGCATGAGGCTCGCGTCCGACGTCCACGTGGAGAACGTGTAGCCTTCCCGTTCGGGCTTCGCCAGCTTGCCGCTTTCGAACACCGTGTCCGCCGCGAAGGAGCCGCCGTTCATGACGGCCACCGCCGTCAGCGACGCGGCGCTCGAGGTGTAGCCCTCCATGGCCTTCGCGCTGTCGGCGTCCTTCACGTACACCGTGCGCTGGGTTTTGATCTGGTCCTTCCGGTCGCCGAACGAGTTTTCCGACACGCTGGCGAGCGTGCATGCCGAAAGGTCGATGCCGGTCAGGTTGAACGCTCCGGCGAAGGCGTGGTCCCCCACCGTGGCAAGCGCGTTTCCGCCCTTGACCGTGGCGAGGTTCTCCAGGCCCAGGGCATACGCCCCGATGCTGGTGACGCCGTCGCCGACGACCGCGTCGGTGATCGTGTCGGCATAGGCGGCGAACCAGGGAGCCTCGCCCGCCGAGGCGTAGTCCCGCATCGCGCCGGAGCCCTCGAACCTCAACGTATGCGTCGCGTGGTCGGGATTCGCTTCGACCGTCGCCGTCAGCGAGCCGTCCTGCGCCGCGGAGGCGTCCCACGAGTCGGGTTCGCCGGGACCGTCCCCACCGGCGCGCTCCTTGATGGAAACCGCGTAGTTGCCGCCGTATTGGATGGAATTCGCGCCGTCGAACCGGACATACCCGTCTTCACCGACCACCGCCTCGTACACGGCGCCCGACGGATCGCCCAGGATCGACAGGGCGGAGCCGAAGGTGTTCGTCGTCGACGTGTCGGAGAAATCGACGCTGTAGCCGGTGCCGCGGGAGGTCTGCCCGACGTCGTAGCCTCCGTAGTAGGACATCGTTACGGTGTCGCCGACTTTGATCTGCTTGTCTTCGGAAAGGCCGGACGTGGCACCCACCGCATCGAACGCGTAGGTCCAGCTGTCGAAGTAGGTGGCGAAGCAACCGTGCCACGCGAACGCGATGCGCAGGTCCCCCGTCGAGGTGTCCTGCGCGGAGTACGGGGAAAGGCGGAACGCGTAGGTCCAATCGGACTGCGTGCTCGATTCCAGTCCGCTCCACACGTCGGCGGCGGCGCCGCTCGCATTGGCGAGGACGGGGCCGACGCCGGCCGTGCCAACGTGTCGTCCGGCACCGTCGTGCATGTCGAACGTCATGGAGCTTGCGAGCGCACCGTCTGCGACGTTGCCCGCGCGCTGCTCGAACACGACGGCGAACGGAGCGAAGGAGTCCTCGCCGCTCGCCGCGTTGTTGCCCATCCCGCTCCAGAACGCGGAAGGCCGGGTTTGCTCCGGATCGCCTATCTTGGTGACGAGTATCCGGTAGGGATCGTCCGCCGAGCCGCTTGCCGTCGCAGCGTTGTAGGCGTCCTGCCGGGGCCCGTCGAACGCTAGCGCGGTTGCCGGAACCGCCACCACCATGCTCAAGGCGAGCACGACGCTCAACGCCACGCGCGCTGTAGCCCCGCGCGCCCGAGCGAGCGCGAAGGCGCGTTGCCCGCTTGCTTCTCTTTTTTCAGCCAAGCCCATGTTGAAGCCTACCTCCCGTACGCGTCCGTCCCGCATTCGCGAGAACGGGCTCCGGGGTATCCCAGGAGCCTCCTCGTAAAGCGTGTCCCTCTTCGTGCAAATTATTCTTATTTGTAAATAATGGTGCATTATATTCATTGTGGTATTATTCGCAAATCAACCTTGTCGCCTTTCCTGTCGCGCCTGTCCTCGGACGCGTCGGCACAGAGGCCGCATATTCCTTGATGGATGCTATTCTATTGACCGAATAAATTATTTTGAGAAGAATCGCGCGTATTGGCTTTTACGAAGGAACTGGCCGTTAACTTAGTCCATATTGTCACTTGCACTTGTATACTGTAGGCATTCGAGCATAATTCATCGTCGACGCAAGGGAGGATTGCTGCATGGCTCTGGAGAAAGCGAACGCGCCATCGAGCCAACACGGCACCGTTCGCCCTTTGTCCCGCATCGAGCTGCAGCTGGACAACGAGACCGCGCGCATGCTGGGCGACGCCGAACTGGCCGTGCGCTCGCTCGACCGCCATCGGGACGACGCACTCGCCGAGCAGGCGTTCGCCGACGCCTGCCTGCACATCGAGTCCATCGCCAACATCAAGATGACCGGCAAGCAGGCCAGCACGCAGCACGTGTTCCGCACCGCCGTCATGCAGCCCCAGCAGAAGGACAGCAAGGGCGAACAGGCGAAGTCGGAATCGCTCAGGAACACCGACGCCCTTCTAACGGCTTGCGAGCTGGGGAAAGGGCGTATCCGCAGAGACACGTTCGGCGAGATACACCGCCACCTGCTCACGGGCACGACGCGCGAATCCTTCAGGGGGCAGCTCCGCGCCAACGCCAAGCAAGTGGGCGGCAGCCGCTACCATTCGTTCGGGTCGCCCTACCGCACGCCCGATCCGGCCGACATTCCCCCGCTGCTGGGCGACCTGGCCGTCTTCTGCGACCACGCCGAGCTGCCCGCCGTCGCCCAAGCGGCGCTCGCGCACGTGCAGTTCATCGCCATCCATCCCTTCGAGCGCGCCAACGGCAAAACGGCGCGGGCCATCATCCAGCTGGTGTTCCAGCACCGCGGGCTCATCACGAAAGCCATCGCGCCGCTGTCGCTGTCCATGGTCATCTCGTCGCACGACTACCAGAAAGGCGTCGTGTCCACCATGCAGAACCTCCTGGCGGACCGGCCCGACCCGCAGGAGCTGAACGCCTGGCTGCGCTACTTCTGCACCTGCTGCACGCGCGCCGTCGACGAGGCCGTCGCCTTCGAGCGGAAGGCGGCGGCGCTGCAGGAAACCTGGCTTTCCCACCTGGGAACGCGCTCGGACTCGGCCACCACGTTGCTCGTGCGCGCGCTGCCGGGCATTCCGGTGTTCACCGCCGCCAGCGCCGCCGCCTACATCGACCGCAGCTTCAAGAGGGCCACCTCGGCCGTCGACGAGCTGATGGAGGCCGGCGTCATCGCGCAGATCACCGAGGGCAAGCGGAACCGAGTGTTCGAGTGCCCCGGCATCGTCGACGCCTACGCCGGAATCACGGGGTTCCAGTAAACCGGCAAAGCGGGAGCGGGCCCGCCCGCCCGGTATCGAGCGCGCGACCTTCTCGGCTCCGCGCAAACCGCACCCGCCCTTACCGCACGCTCACCAGCAGGTCTTGGAACGCCGCCTGCACGCAAGCCGGATGGCCGGCCCGCGCGACGACGGACGCCAGCGTCTCGGCGGGCAGCCGGTAGGTGTTGTTGTTCTGGGAGATGTGCATGGCCACCACCTGCTCCAGCTCGCCGCACAGAAGCCGCTCCAGCTCCTCGGCCGCCTGCACGTTCGAGAGGTGCCCCACGTCGGACGCCACGCGGCGCTTCACCGGGTAGGGGTACGGGCCGTCGGCGAGCATCTGCACGTCGTGGTTGCTCTCCAGCGCCAAAAGCCGCACGCCCGAAAGCGCCTCGTCAGCCTCCCCCGTCACGACGCCGGTGTCGGTCATGAAACCCGCGACGTCGCCGCCCGCCGCTTCGAAGCGGAACCCGCACGAGGCGGCGGCGTCGTGCGACGTGCGGAACACGTGCACGGACATGCCCGCGAGCGACAGCGCGTCGCCCGCGCGAAGCGCGCGCACGTCGTGCGCGCCCTCGAGCGATACCACCTCGCTGCTGGCGGCGCGCACGGCGTCGTCCACGTACACCACGGGCGCGATCCCCTGCTTCGCCAGGCCCCGCAGCACCACGCCGAGGCCCTTCGTGTGGTCGGTGTGCTCGTGGGTGACGACGATGGCTGCCAGGTTCGCCGGATCGAAGCCCGCCTCAGCCGATCGCGCGAAGAAGTCGCGCTTGCATATCCCGCAGTCCACCAACACGCCCGCGCCCGTCGCTGTATCCTCGACGATGGCCGCGTTGCCGCGGCTTCCGCTGGCCAGCACGTGCAATGCCAAACGACGTTCCATTCGCTTCTCTTCCCGTCCGTCTCCCGCATCTGTCTCGCATCCGATTGTACCCGAAGCGCCGGACGCGCACGGGCAGACGCCTGCGCGCCCGGCGCTTCTCCATGCGCGGCGCGCCCCGTCGTCGGCCGGCGAACGCGGCGGGGCCGCACCAAAAGCACCGTTTCGTTGGTTTCGCAGGGCAAGGGCTCTGCCCTCGCCGCTCGACAAGGTGCGTTTTCGCAGGCAGACGGCAAAAGCAGAGCCCTTGCCGTCTGCCTGCGATCATCGAAAACGAGCCTTTCGCCGGCCTTCGATGCAGCCCCCTTCTGTTTTCGAATGGAAAGTTAGCTTTACATTAGGAACCGAAGCGCTTATACTGCATGGAAAGCTAGCTTTACATTTGCACAGCATTCGAAAGGACCGCGTATGGAGAACCGCCTGGAGGAGATCCGCAAGGAGCGCGGCATAAAACAGGAGGACCTCGCGCTGGAGCTGGGCGTGTCGCGCCAGACCATTAGCTCGCTCGAGAAGGGGCGCTACAACCCCTCCATCCTGCTGGCGTTCAAGATAGCCCGCCGCTTCGACCTGAGCATAGAAGACGTGTTCATCTACCGAGAGGAAGACCAATGAAGAACAAGCCCGCCGTCATCACCCTGTCTCTGGGGATCCTGTTCGCCCTCGCCACCGTCGCGTTCGCCTTCAACGTAGGCGGCGTGTCCGACGCGCTGCCGTTGGGGGCGCAAGCGGCCTTCGGCCTGGGCGGCTGCGCGTTCGCGCTCGTGGTCTGCGGCATCTTCGCACTCGTGCAGAAGCCCACGAAGGCCCAGATCATCGAGCAAACCGACGAGCGCAACGTCGCCATCGGCAACCTGGCCGCCACCAAGGCGTTCAACCTCTTCACCGTGCTCGTGCCCGTGGTCGCCCTCGTGCTGTGGGTTCTGGGCCAGGTGACCCTTGCGGGCGTGCTCGCCATCATCGCCTTGGAGGTGGCGGTGTTCGCAGCCTACCTCGTGTTCATCGCCCGCGCGCAAAAGACCATGTAGGAACGACCATGGGGCTGTATCAAAAGCTGCCAAAACGCTCGTTCGCGTTGGCCGTTCCGTAGGGCAAGGGCTCTGCCCTTGCCGTCTACCTGGGGTAACATTGCTTGTCGAGCGGCAAGGGCAAAGCCCTTGCCCTACACGATCAGCGAAAACGACGCTTTTGATGCAACCCCATTCCTTCAGGACGTTCGGACCCCGTCGCTCGATAGGATGCGGCTTATCGGGACGGCGGCAAACACAGGATCGCCGACCCGCGCATGACGGTTTCGCCCCCAACGCACCCTCCCCGAACCGCGAAAGCCTGCCGAACACCCGCCCAAGACGCGCGCCGGCCGCCCTTCCGCGCCGCGCGCCGCGCGCTTCGCCTACCATGGATGCACGAGCAATCCCAACCAGAATCGCATAACCGCGTCTGCACCCGAAGGGGAACGGCATGCCCAAGCACACCATCGCAGCATTCCTTGCACGCAAGGACATCGAGGTATCGTTCCAGCGCTACGCCATCGACGCCCTGTCGGCCATGGCCCAGGGACTGTTCGCCTCGTTGCTCATCGGCACCATCCTCTCCACCATCGGCGACCTCGCGCACCTCGCCTTCCTGAACGAGATCGGCGCGTTCGCCAAGAGCGTGGCGGGGCCGGCCATGGCCATCGCCATCGGCTACGCGCTGCGGGCGCCCGCGCTCGTGCTGTTCTCGCTCGCGGCCGTGGGCTACGCCGCCAACGCGGCGGGCGGCGCAGGCGGGCCCTTGGCGGTGCTCGTTATCGCCATCGTCGCCGCCGAGGTGGGAAAAGCGGTGTCGAAGGAGACGAAGGTGGACATCATCGTCACGCCCGCCGTCACCATCCTCGCCGGCTGCGGTCTGGCGCTGGGCGTGGCCCCGTGGATCGGCGCGCTGGCCTCGTCGGTGGGCGGGTTCATCATGTGGGCCACGGAGCTGCAGCCCCTGTTCATGGGCATCATCGTGTCGGTGGTCATCGGCATCGCGCTCACGCTGCCCATCTCGTCGGCCGCCATCTGCGCGGCCTTGGGGCTCACGGGGCTCGCCGGGGGCGCGGCGCTCGCGGGCTGCTGCGCGCAGATGGTGGGCTTCGCCGTCATGAGCTTCCGCGAGAATAGCTGGGGCGGCCTGCTCTCGCAGGGCCTGGGCACGTCCATGCTGCAGATGGGCAACATCGTGAAGAAACCGCTCGTGTGGGTGCCGCCCATCGTGGCGTCCGCCGTCACCGGGCCGCTGGCCACCTGTGTGTTCGCCCTGCAGCAGAACGGCCCCGCCGTGGCCTCGGGCATGGGCACGTGCGGGCTCGTGGGCCCCATCGGTGTGTACACCGGCTGGGTGGCGGGCATGGAGGCCGGCGCGGCCGCCCCGGGCGCGTTCGAGTGGATCGGCCTGGTGCTGGTGTGCCTGGTGCTGCCCGCCATCATCAGCTGGGCCGTGTGCGCCGCCATGCGCAAAGCCGGCCTCATCGTCGAGGGCGACCTCAAGCTGGAGGACTGAGCGCCGCCGAAGGGGCGCGGCGGCGGCCGCGCGCCCCTCGCGAGCACCCCGAAAGGGCGGTGCTTCGGGCGCGGCCTGCTACAGCCTCTCCACGATGCCCGTGACCAGGCGGGCGAAGTCGGCCTCGCGGTCGCGCGCCACGTCGAGCACCTCCTCGTCGGTGGGCGAGGCGCCCTCGATGCCGCACGCCATGTTCGACACGAGCGACATGCCCAGCACGCGCATGCCCACATGCCGCGCGGCGATGACCTCCTCGCACACGCTCATGGCCACCGTGTCGGCCCCCCACGAGCGGAAGGCGCGGATCTCGGCCGGCGTTTCGAAGCTCGGCCCCAGAAGGCCCAGGTACACGCCTTGCTGCACGCGGATGCCCAGCTCGTCGGCCACCTGGAGCGCCAGCCGGCGCAGCGCGGGGTCGTAGGCGTCGAGCATGGAGAAGAACCGAAACGCGATGCCGTCGGGCTCGAGGCCCGCCACGGGGTTACGCCCGGTGAAGTTGATGTGGTCCTCCATGATGCAGAAGTCGCCCACCCGGTAGCCTTCGTTGATGGCGCCGGCGGCGTTCGTGGTGACGAGCGTGCCGATGCCCAGCCCGTGCATGAGCCACACGGGGTAGGCCACCTCCTGGGCGGTGTTGCCCTCGTAGCCGTGCAGGCGGCCCTGCATGGCCAGCACGCACTTCCCGCCCAGGTTTCCGCACACGAAGCGGCCCACATGGCTCGTGGCCGTGCTCGTCTTCATGTGGGGCACCTCGCCGAAGGGCACGTAGACGGCGTCCTCTATCTGCTCGGCCAAGGGGCCCAGCCCCGAACCCAGTATCATGCCCACCTCGGGCGCGCGCCCGCCGATGCGCTCGGCCACGACGCGCGCGGATTCGGCCAGGTTCTCTTTCAACACGTTGGGCTGGGACATGGATGCGCTCCTTGAACTATGAGATGATGACTGTTGCCAGACGTATTCTAGCGCACGATCGACCGCCGCGCGAGAAGGCCCGCGGACGATCGAGGCCCAAGGAGCACGAGGCGAGCGCGATCGCCGACAGCGCTCCCTAGCTCGCGGCCGAGCCGTCGCGGCGCACGTAGCGGATGGCGCAGCAGTCGTCGCCGCGCGCGATGGTCTTGGGCAGGTCCAGCTCGACGCCGTGCGCCTCGCCGATGCCGCGGTCGCCGCACATGGCCAGATCGCACAAGCGGGATATCTCCTCGTCCGTGCAGCCCTGCTTCTGCCACGCCTTCACGAGCGGGCAGTAGTGGAAGTCGATGGAGAGCTTGTCGTCCGTGCACTCCACCACCTTCATCTCGAACACGATCTGCGCGCTCTTCGTGAACAGCACCTTCTTCAGGCCCTTGAGGCTCTTTGTGCCGCTCTGCTTCACGATCTCGCCGCCTTGGTACAGCCCGCAGCGCTTCACGGCGTCGGCCGCGAAAGAATCGTCGGGCAACCCGTGCTTGCGCGCCTCGTCAACCAGCAGATACAGCCACAGCGCCCGGTGCTCCAGCTGCTCGCGCACTTTCACGAACAACGGAAACGTGTTCTTGGGCTCGTTCACGATGGCGCTCATGAGACCCCTCCCCCTTGTCGGCTTTTAACGTAAGGTTCATTATACGGCATGGCGCATCGGAGCCGCCCGAAGCGCAGGGACCGCGCAGCCGTAAGCCGAGCAGCAGGCCGCCGGCGCCGCGACGTCGCCAAAAGGGCCCGAGACGACGCGGGCGCTATCCGCTGAAGCAACGCCGTGCGAATCCGGCGGCCGTTTCCGAGCAGAATTGACGGTAGGGTACGGATTCCGCAAGTTCGAACCCTCCCGAATGACGTCTTCGACCGCCTTTTCGTCCGCATCGCCCTTGTATGGATTTTGCGATCTGGGCAAACGCGGCTTGATGCGCTGCTACCCCATCCGGCTCGCGTTCCCTACCGTGATTTTTGCTCGGAAAAGCATCCCCCCCTTGCACGGAGCCCGAAAACCGGAACCCCAAAGCGCATCGCGCGGCGCGTGGCACGGCTCGGAGCGCGAACCCGTGCAGCGCGCGCCCGCTTGAAGGTTCCTAAGCGCGGCGACCTGTCAACACGCGCGGCCGGTCGGCCAGGTCGCGCACGACGCGCACGTCCGCGAAGCCCGCTTCGGCGGCGAGGCGGGCCGCGTCGTCCAGGCAGGTCTCGTGCAGCTCGAAGGCGAAGCCGCCGCCCGGTTTGAGCGCGCGGGCGCAGAACGCCAGCAGGCGTTGGAACACGTCGAGGCCGTCCGCTCCCCCGTCGAGCGCGAGCGCGGGCTCGAAGGCGGCGACTTCGCGCGGGATGTCCGCCAGCACGGCCGTGGGGACGTAGGGCGGGTTGGACACCACGAGGTCGAGCCGGCCCAAAGCGCTTGCGGGAACGCCCTCGCCCAGGTCGCACTGCACCACGCGCACGCGGTCGGCCACGTCGAGCGCCTCGGCGTTCTCGCCGGCGAGCGCCACCGCCTCGGGGGCGATGTCGGTGGCGATGACGCGCGCCTGCGGATGCTCGTAGGCGATGGAGCAGGCTATGCAGCCCGACCCCGTGCAGAGGTCGGCCACGAACAGCGGCGACGGAAGGGACGAGGCGGGCGCGGCGCCGGTTGTCGGAACGGGCGCGCTGCCCGGCGAGACGGCGGCTGCTTCGCCGGTGGAGGCGTCGCCGAGCGCGGCGGGCGCGGCGGCGGCAGGGTCAGAGGGCGCGGCGTCGACCGAGTCGGAAGATGGGGCGCCCTCCCCTTCCGCCGCCATGGCCGCGAGCAGTTCCTGCGCCTCGGCCTCGGTCATGCGCGAGTCGAGCGCGCGCGGCCTGTCGGCGCTCGGCAGCAGGGCCAGCGCCTCGCTCACCAGCACCTCGGTCTCGGGACGGGGGATCAGCACGCCGGGACGCACCTTCACCGCGATATGGCGGAAGGCGACCTCGCCGGTGATGTACTGCAGAGGCTCGCCCTTGCCGCGGCGCGCCACGTAGTCGCGCAGCACGTCGCGCTCGTCCATCGACAGCGGGCGCTCGAACCCCGTGTACAGCTCGATGCGGCGCAGCCCGCAGGCCTCGCCCAGAAGCCATTCCGCCGACAGACGCGGGTTCTCGTCGCCCTTGCGCGCCAGGTAGCCCTCGGTCCACTCGAGCGCCGCCTTGACGGTCCAGATGTCGGTTTCAGCCATGGTGAATCCCTCTATGTTGGATGCCGTTCGCAGGAGCGCCCTCGAAGGCGCCCGCGTCCGCTGCGGACGGAAAACGGCTATCGGAAAAACGTCCGCGTCCGCGTTCTCGCGCTTCGCGCGAGCGGGCGCTCTGGAGAGCGCCCCTACGGATTCTCCCAGCGAGAGCCCCTTGCCATTGGGCTAGGCTCGCCCGGCGGCAGGCCGGCGGAACCTTAAACCGCCGCTTCCAGCTTTTTCGCGCGGTCGGCGGCCTGCAGCGCGGTGATGAGCTCGCCCAGGCTCGCGCCGCCGGCGCCCAGCAGCACGCCGTTGTACGTGCCGTTGTAGCCGATGCGGTGGTCGGTCACGCGATCCTGCGGGCCGTTGTACGTGCGGATCTTCTCGCTTCGGTCGCCGGTGCCTATCTGGCTGCGGCGCTCGGCGCCCTCGGCGGCCTGCTGCTCGGCCAGCATCTTGTCGTACAGGCGCGCGCGCAGCACGGCCATGGCGGCTATCTTGTTCTGCAGCTGCGATTTCTGGTCCTGCGACTGCACCACCAAGCCCGACGGCAGGTGCGTGATGCGCACGGCCGAGTCGGTGGTGTTCACGCACTGGCCGCCCGGGCCGCCGGCGCGGTACACGTCGATGCGCAGGTCGTTCTGGTTGATCTCGACCTCCACCTCGTCGGCCTCGGGCAGCACGGCCACCGTGGCCGTGGACGTGTGGATGCGCCCCTGGCTCTCGGTCTTGGGAACGCGCTGCACGCGGTGCACGCCGCTCTCGAACTTCATGAGGGAGTACACCTTGTCGCCTTTGACCTTGAACTGTATCTCCTTGTAGCCGCCGGCTTCGGAAGGCGACACGTCCAGCGTCTCGGTCTTCCAGCCCTGCTCGGAGGCGAACCGCTCGTACATCTTGTACAGGTCGCCCGCGAAGATGGCCGCCTCGTCGCCGCCGGCGCCGGCGCGGATCTCCACGATGATGTCCTTGTCGTCGGCCGGGTCGGCCGGGATGAGCATGAACTTGATGTCCTCTTCCAAGGCGGGCAGACGCGCCTCGATGCCGGCGATCTCCTCCTGCGCGAACTCCTTCATGTCCGCGTCGGAGAGCATCTCCTTCGCCGCCGCCAAGTCATCGGCGGCCTGCACGTACTCGCGCGCCTTGTTCGCGAGCGGCCCCTGGTTGGCGTACTCCTTGGCCAGGCGGTTGTACTCTTTTTGGTCGGAGAGCACGGCCGGGTCGCCCATCTTGGCCTGCAGGTCCTCGTAGGCCTCGATGATCTTCTCAAGCTTCTCTCGCATATCCGTTTCCTGCATGTGCGTGGGTGTCCTTCGTGACGTGGTTCCGGTGCGCGCAACGGGCGATCCCCGCGAGCGCGCCTCTTTTCGCAACTGTCCATGATATCAGAGAGCGCGGCAAAGCGCAGCCTATTCGCGCGAAGCGCGAAAACAACCTCGCTGGTCGGCGCTGCGAGCAGGCACGGCAATGCAAGACGCGAGGCAAACGCCTCAGGTCGACCGTAGGGGCGCTCTCCAGAGCGCCCGTTCGCGCGAAGCGCGAAAACTGCCGCCCAGGTTGGCGCTAGTAAGCCAGCGAGGGCCGTCCTCGTACCCGAGATCGTGGGGAGGCCGGGGGCGAAGCGTACTTTGGTACGCGAGCCCCCGGCATCGCCGCGAGGTCGGGTGCGAGGGCGGGCCGCAGCGTCGAGGGGTTCCGGCGGCCGGCAGGCCGCCGGAACCTAAATGGCCAGGTACTCCGCAGCCTCTTCCGCGCACAGGGCGCCGTCGGCCACGGCAGTTACCACTTGGCGCAGGCCCTTCGTGCGCACGTCGCCGGCCACGTAGACGCCGGGCACCTCGGTCGCGCCCGTCTCGTCGGCCACGAGGTAGCCCGTCTCGTCCATCGTCAGCGCGCCGTCCAAAAACTCGGTGTTGGGCTCGGTGCCCACGGCCACGAACAGGCCGTCCACGGCGATGTCGCGCTCCTCGCCGGAATCGAGCAGCTCCACGCGCACGCCCGCGAGCTTGCCTTCGTCCGCCACCAGCTTGCGCGGCACGGCGTTCCACACGAACTCGAGGTTCGGCAGGTCCTCCAGGCGCTTGTGGTAGATGGCGGTGGCGCGCAGCTTGTCGCGGCGATGCACCAGGTACACCTTCTTGCAGATGCGCGACAGGTAGATGGCGTCGGCCGCGGCCGTGTTGCCGCCGCCCACCACCATGACCTCCTTGTCGCGGAAGAAGTTGCCGTCGCACGTGGCGCAGTACGACACGCCGCGGCCCTGCAGGTCATCTTCCAGCTCCAGCCCCAGCTTGCGCGGGCGCGCGCCGGTGGCGATGATCACGCTGTTGGCGCGGTACTCGTTGAACGCGGTCTTGAGCACCTTGGGGTTCTGGGTGAAGTCCACGCCCAGAATTTCCTCGCCCACATGGCGCACGCCGAAGCGGTCGGCCTGCTGCTTCATGGAGAAGGCCAGCTCGAAGCCGTTCGTGCCGTCGGGGAAGCCGGGGTAGTTCTCCATGTGCTCGGTCTGCGCGAGCTGGCCGCCCGGGGCGATGCGCTCGAACAGCACGGTTTCGAGCCCGGCGCGCGCGGCGTAGAGCCCGGCCGTGAGGCCGGCGGGGCCGGCGCCGACCACCGCGACGTCGATGACCTGGTCTTCGGCCGCGGCGGCCTTGCACTCGGTGGACGTTTCGTTGTTGACGGGTTCCTCTGCCATGGGGAAGCCTCCTAATCGTGGAACCTATGCGTTTGGTGCTCAGTATAAGGCTCGTCGTTCAACTGTCACCGAATCGGCACCAATATACGCCGAATATGCAGGAATCGGTTGGAGTACCGTCAAGACGCCGCCCCGAAGGAGGTCCGTCCCCTTCGAAACGTCAGCAAGCCTCGCCCGCTCCCGCGGGCTGCACCGCCGCCTGCTCGGCGCGCCTCCGGTGGCGGAAGCGCAGGAGCGCGCCGGCCGCACAGGCCAGCAGCATCTGCACGATGGTGACCGAGAACCAGATGCCGTCCACGCCGGCCGCGCGCGCGATGCCGAACACCACCAGCACCACGAGCACGGCCTCGCCGTACACGATGGCGTTCGACGCCTTCGCGTCGTCCACCGCGTAGAAGTACGACGTGGACGCGTGCGTGAACCCGTAGAACACGTAGGCCATGGAGAAGATGGGCAGCGCGTAGGCCACGATGGCCGCCGTCTCGGCCGACGAGCCGAACAGCAGCGGCACCTGGTTGCGCAGCAGGTACATGGCCAGGAGGCCGACAGCGCCCAAGCTGATGGTTATGACGTAGTTCGTGTTCCTGAACCGCCGCACGCCGTCGGCGTCGCCCATGCCGTAGTGCTTCGAGATGAGCGGCTGGCTTCCGTCGCCCACGCCCTGGATGAGCATCTGGATGACGCAGGCCGTGTACGACACCACCGCGTAGGCCGCGAGCGCCGTCTCTCCGCCGTAGGCCGACAGGTTCACGTTGATGGCCACCACGGTTGCCTCGGGCAGCAGCGTGAGCCCGAACGGCGCCATGCCCAGCTTGAGCGCGTGCGCGACGATCTTGCCGTCCGGGCGCAGATCGGCCCGCGCGACGCGGTTCTTCTTCAGCAGGAAGAACACGAGCACCGGCACGAACGCCGCCGCCTGCGACACCGCCGTGGCGGCTGCGGCGCCGGCCGTTCCCCAGCCGAACAGCATGACGAACACGTAGTCCAGAAGCACGTTCATCAGGCCCGCGAGCACCTGCACCGCCATGGCGAAGCCCACGCGCCCTTGGTTGCGGATGAGCGGCGTGCAGCCCGTGACGAATATCTGGAACGGCACGCCCCACGCGATGACGCTCGTGTACGCCACGGCCTGCGCGAGCGTCTCGCCCTGCCCGCCCAGAAGCCGGCAGATGGGCTCGGCCGCGAACAGCAGCAGCGCCATGACGGGCAGCGCCGCCACGAGCAGCATGACGAACGTCGTGCCCACGGCGCGCCGCGACTTCGCCTCGTCGCCCGCGCCGCGCGCGATGGACGAGATCACCCCGCCGCCCATGCCGATGCCCGTGCCCACGGCCATGACGAACGCCACGAGCGGGAACGCCACGTTGATGCCGGCCACGCCCGCATCGCCCACCGCATGGCCCACGAACATGCCGTCCACGATGCTGTACACGCTCGCCAGCGTGAACGTGAGCATCGTGGGCAGGATGTAGCGCAGGTACTCCTTCAACATGCTTTTCTTGATCATGGTGATTCGCTCCGATAAGTCTCTTGCTTCAGGTATCGACCGCATGCTACTCTAAACCTTAAAGCGGCTTTAAGGTAAAGACGCAAGAAGAGATGATTCGCATAATCTTCAAACCTCGTGCCCCATCAGCAACGACGATGCGAGGACGCAAAGAGCGCCCGGACGGCAGCGTGCGAGGGAGCAGGGATCCGCACGGGTGCGAAGCAACGCGCGGATGCGAGCAAGCGCAAGGACGCAACCCGGTGGAGCGGGCGCGAGCGGGAGGGCGCGAAGCGGCCCGCGGAAGGCGACAGGACGACGCGCCTCGAAAGGAGCGGCATGGAGTACCCCAAGCGATACGACATCAAGGACGCGGCGCGCTACCTGGGCGTGGCGCCGTCGGCGTTGCGCTACTGGGAGCGCGAGGGCCTGGTGACCGCGGAGCGCAACGGAGCGAACGACTACCGGCGCTACTCCGTTCACGACCTCATCGACGCGGGCGAGATCGTGTTTTACCGCAAGCTCGGGGTTCCGGTGAAGGAGCTGCAAGGCTACCGCTCCCTTTCCCTCGAAACGCTCGACGAGGCGCTCGCCGACACGCAGTCGGACATCGAGCGGCGCATCGCCGAACTCGAGGCCGTGGGCGCCCGTCTCGCCCGGCAGCGCAACCTCAACGCCTGCGCCAAGCGCCTTGCGCGCGGAGGCATGAGGCCGGGCATCCCCGCCATCAAACGGCTCTCCCCGCTCGATTACGATTCCGAGCGGCAATGGCAGCTGTTCGTCGACGAGCCGTGGCGCTACGGCATCATCGTCGAGGCCGCGCGGCCCGACGTCTACCGCGAGGCCGTGGTGGACCTGCCCGCCTCCGAAGGCGAGACCATCTGGCCCGAAAGCGCCGAGGCGAACCGTCGCGAGAAGGGCGGCAGGGCCACCCGGTCGCTCGAGTGCCTGCTGCGCATCGATCCGGATACCGACGAGACGAACGCCCCCGCCCTGTTCGCCGAAGCCGTCCGCTACGGGTTGCGCGCGCGGCTGATCATCGGAAGCTACCTGCTGGCCGCCGCCGACGACGGCACCGACGGCCCGCGCTGGGACTACTACCGAGCCTGGGTCATCGCCTGAGCCGTTTTGGGTCTCGCGGGACAAAATCGGGAGCTATGGTAAGTTTTCCTGGCAATGCCCTCTAAACGCGCATGCGCCACCAGGGGCTTTCCCACATCATGCCGCCAGACGCCCTCAAGAACTTGCCATTGCGGTCGAATTTGTCCATGACTGAATTACTTACATAATTAGGTAGGAGCTACGCGCCCAGAGCCACGAACGCGAGGAAGCGGGCGGGCTGGCGGGCGGGCAAGGCTTCAGGCTGCTTGGGAGAATTCCGTCCGCCCTTGCGCGCGTCCAGCGCAGATCCGGCGCGGCTCCAACTTAGCCCCCGTGCGACTCCGGTCATCAGCGCAAAGCGGAGTCACGCTCTTATAGAACGAAAAGCATTTCCGCAGGACAGCGGCGAATGAAAGAACCCTCGCCCTGCGGACCTCCCGGCCCCGATACGCGAAGGGGCGCCGGTCGCGATCGCGACCGGCGCCCCTTGAAAGCCTTGCGCGCCCGACGGGCTAGGCCAGCATCGACAGGATGTTCTGCTTGGGCTGCACGCCCACGGCCTGCTTCTTCACCTGGCCGTTCTCGAACACGATGAGCGTGGGGACGCTCATGACGCCGTACTTCTGCGCGATGTCCGGGCTCTGGTCGATGTCCAGCTTGTACACGGACGCCTTGCCGGCCTGCTCGCTGGCGATCTCGTCGACCGTGGGGGCGAGCATCTTGCACGGGCCGCACCACGTGGCGAAGAAGTCGACGAGCACAGGACCCTGCGCGTCGAGCACCTTGGACTGGAAATCGGAAGAAGAAACAACCTCGCTCATGAAAAGCCTCCTTATGTGTCCGGGCCGCTGAGCGGCCGCGTCGCGGTGCCCACGGCGCCGCATCGCCGCGCCCGGCGGGCGCGCGATTCCTTCTGTTCTCCTCGTATTGTAAACGCCTTCGCTCAACTGTGCATCTAATTGTTACGGTTTGGGGCATAAATCTTGGTTTTCCCGACATTTTCACGCGGCGAGCGGTTTGCACGGCGAGCGCGCTCCACCGTTGCTCCACAGCTCGGCCGCCCCGCACGGCGGGCAGGCCGACCTTGCGGTTCGCTTTCGGAAGGCGCCGCCGCATCCTCGCTGCGCTATAATGGGCGCGAGACGCAGAAAGGATGCCCGCATGAGCGAAACGAACCCCCGCACCTCCCCTTCCCGAACCTCGGAAACCCGCGAGCCCGCCTGGCGCGGGCACGCCGCGGCGCCCGTCGACCTCGTGCTCGAGGGCGGCGCCATGCGCGGCCAGTTCACGGCCGGCGTGCTGGACGCCTTCATGGACCGCAAGCTCTTCTGCGAGCGCGTCATCGGCGTTTCGGCGGGGGCGCTTTGCGGCTACAACTACGTGGCCGGCGACGCGGGCCGCTCGTGCTACCTCAACGTGAAGTACGCGGGCGACTGGCGCTACCTCTCCATGAAGAGCTTCGTGCGCACGGGAAACGCCTGCGGCCGCGACTTCGCCTTCAACGTGATACCCAACCAGCTGGAACCCTTCGACTACGACGCGTTCAACGACTCGCCCCTGCGCCTCGTGGCCGTGTCGAGCGACCTGGACTCCGGCGAGGCCGACTACCACGAGTTCCACGACGCGCTGGACGACGTGCCCTACCTCATAGCCTCGTCGTCCATGCCGCTCGTGAGCCAGATCGTGGAGGTTGACGGCAAGCGCCTGCTCGACGGCGGCACGTGCGACAGCGTGCCCGTGCTCTACTCGCTGCTCACCGGCCCCGCCAAGCGCATCGTGGTGCTCACGCAGGACTCCGGCTACGTGAAGGGGCCGAACAAGCTCATGGCGCTTCTGCGCCAGCGCTACGGCGACTTCCCCTTCTACCTCGATAGGCTCCAGCACCGCCACTACGAGTACAACCGCCTGTACCGGGCCCTGCCGTGCCTGCACGACGAGGGGCTCATCTTCCTCATCAGGCCACCCGAGCCCGTCACCGTGGCCAGCATGGAGAAGGACCCGGCCAAGCTCATGGCGCTCTACGAGCAGGGCTACGCCGAGGCCTTGCGCGTCTGGCCCGCCCTCGAACGGTACCTGTCCGAATAGGCGATTCGGAAGCCGTCGCCGCGGGCGGCGCGCGCTCCCTCCGCCGACGCGTGGTGTAGTGTTGGTGTGCTGCCTCGCCTACCATGGCGAGGGCATGCTTCCCCGCCCCCTCGGCGCGGACGGGAGGCGGCCCCGCGGGGCGCGCTTTGCGCGAACCCGAAGGAGCAACGACGACAGGAGGTTTCCCATGAGCGTCAAAACGAACGGAACCGAGAGAACCGCCGCCCTGCCCCGCCTGCTCATGACCGCGGCGCTGTGCGCCCTCGCGCTGGTCGCGGCGGCGGCGTTGAGCTCGTGCGGCGGAGGCCAGGCGAAGTCCACCGTGGCGGTGACGCTGGAGAGCCAGGCCGGCACCGGCTACCAGTGGACCTACGTGGCGAGCCCCGACGACGTGTTCAAGGAGACGGGCCACGACACGAAGGCCGACGAGAGCAAGGCGGGCGGCACCGTCACGGACACCTTCACGTTCCAAGCCCAGAAGGGCACGGGCGACGGCGACGCCTCGATCACCTTCCTGCTGGAGCGCCCCTGGCTGAACGCCGAGGAGGACGAAGACGTGAAAACCGTCCAGTACGTGTTCAAGGTGAGCGACGACAAGAACGTCACGCTGTCCTACGCCAACGGCGAGAACGCCCCCGACCCCGTCATCTCGTAACCGCCGCGAGCTTCAACCGTTGCTCCAACCAACCCGCCGCGCGGATGCGGCGCGCCGCCGGCTGTCATAATTGGGAAAACGCCGCGCCCCGCCGCCTGGTCCGGGCGCGGCATAGGCAACGGGCATCGGGAAGAAGAGGCGCATGGGCAAGCGAATCACCTGGCGCGCGAACGCGCTCATCTGCATCATCATCCTGCTGGGTTTCGCGCTCACCTCCTACATCAGCTACCACTCGAACCGCGAGGCGTTCGAGCAGGACGCGGAGCGCGTGTCGCAGCTCACGTCCGAAGGCATCGCGCGCGACATCGACGCGCAGTTCACGCGGCCCATCGACGTGTCGCTCACCATGGCGAACGACAGCCTGCTCAAGGAGTACCTGACCGTCGAGCGCGAGCACCTCGACGACGCGGACTACCTGGAGTCGCTGCGCGCGTACCTGGACGCCTACCGGGCGAAGTACGGGTACGACTCCGTGTTCCTGGCCTCCGCCGCCACGGCGCGCTACTACCATTTCAACGGCCTCGACCGCATGCTCGACGACCGGGGCAATCCGGAGAACGACTGGTACCACGCCTTCCTTGCCGGCAGCGAGGAGTACGCGCTCAACATCGACAACGACGAGGCCACCGACGACGCCATCACCGTGTTCATCAACTGCCGCATCCTCGACGAGGACGGCGGCACGCTCGGCATCGTGGGCGTGGGCTTCCGCATCGACGACCTGCGCGGGCTGTTCTCCGCTTACGAGGAGCAGACCGGCACGAAGGCGTACCTCGTGGACGGCGCGGGCACCGTCGAGGTGGCCACCGACGGCTCGGACGACGGGCATACGAACCTGTTCGCACAGGGCGCTTTCGCCGGCTTCGACGAGCAGGTGACGGCCAGCCGCGAGGAGGATCGGAACCTGTGGTACTCCACGGACGAAGGATCGGGGTACCTCGTGGCCCAGTACATCCCCTACCTTGACTGGTTCCTCGTGGTCGATCACGACACGTCGGAGCTCGACGCGCAGACCGCCCGGCAGTTCGCGCTGGCCGCCGCGGTGATCGCAGGGGTGGTCGCGCTGGTGCTGGTGGCCACCACGAGCATATTCCGCCGCTACAACGAGCTCATCGTGAAGCAGACGGCCGCGGCCGAGCAGGAGCACAAGTCCCTGTTCCAAGAGGCCGCCGAGCAGCTCTACGACAACATCTACGAGATCGACGTCACGCACGACCGCGCCGCGAGCGAGGAGACGGAGCAGTACTTCCAGAGCCTGGGCGTGCCGCCGGGCACGCCGTTCAGCAAGGCGCTGGCCGCCATCGCCGAGAAGCAGGTCAAAGAGGAGTTCCGCCAGCGCTACCTCGACACGTTCGCGCCCGCGGCGGTGCTCGAGGCCTACGCGCGCGGCGAGGACGGCCTCTCCTACGAGTTCATGATGTCCGACGACGACGGCACGTATTCCTGGATGCGCATCAACGCGCACCTGTTCACCTGGAGCGACGACGGCTCGGTTCGCATGCTGGTGTACCGGCAGAACGTCGACGAGGAGAAGCGCCGCGAGCACGCCATGATCGAGCAGATGCAGCGCGACTCCCTCACGGGGCTCTACAACAAGGCGGCCACGCAGGAGCGCATCCGCGACCGCCTGGCCGCAGCGCCCGACGACCCGTTCGCCTTCCTCATCTTGGACGTCGACGACTTCAAGTCGGTGAACGACCGTCACGGGCACAGCGCGGGGGACACGGTGCTCACGGAGTTCGCGCGGGCCGTGAGCGGCCAGTTCCGCCGCGACGACGTGGTGGGCCGCATCGGAGGAGACGAGTTCGCGGCGTTCCTGTCCGTGCCGGACGTCGCGGCCGCGCGGAAGAAGGCGGCCGAGCTCGTGGAGGCGTTGCGCCTGGACGTGGAGACCGACGCCGGAACGTGCCGCCTGTCGGCCAGCGTGGGCGTCGCGCTCGCTCCCGCCTGCGGGCGCGACTTCGAAGCGCTGTACCGCCGGGCCGACCGCGCGCTGTACCGGGCCAAGGCGCTCGGCAAGGACTGCTTCGTGCTCGACGAGGGCTGAGGCCGGGGCTGCGAGGGACGCCGAACGCGTCATACGCGCGAGGGGCTCGCGAGCGAACCGGGCGCTCGCGTCCACGTTCAACCCCGAGCGTACGGGCCGCCTTGAACGCAAAGCGCCGGCTCAGCCCTCGTCCTCGGCGTCCCCCTCCTGCACCTCTTCGGCTTCCCGCCCCGCTTCCGGCGCACAGGCGCCGTCCTCGCGCTCCGTCTGGCGCTCGCGCCTGCGGCTCCGCGCGTCCTGGGCTCGGAACTCGGACACGAACCCCGCCGAGAAGATGCCGGCCGGAATGGCCACCACGCCGATGGAGAGCACCATGGTGAGGAACCCGATGAGGCGCCCCGCCGCCGTAATGGGCACGAGGTCGCCGTACCCCGTGGTGGTGATGGTGGTCATGGCCCAGTACATGCCGGTGAGCACGCTGTCGAACTTCTCGGGCTGCACGGGATGCTCAACCTCGTACATGAGCACGCTTGCCGTGACAGTGAGCAGCGCCAGCACCATGAACGCGGCGATTATCTCGTGGCGGCGCTTCTCGAACACGCGCGAGATGGAGCGCAGGCCGCGCATGTAGCGCGACAGCTTGATTAAGCGAAGCAGGCGGATGATGCGCGCGGCGTTGAGCATGGAGGCCGACACCGGCACCACGAGCACCAGCAGCCCCGGAAGGAACGCCAGCAAGTCGATGAGCCCCATGGGCGAAAGCGCGTAGCCCACCCGGGCGCGTGCGGGAGTGCGGCCGGGGCGCGCGAGGTCGGCCACCCACAGACGGGCCGCGTACTCCACCGCGAAGCAGACGCTCGATGCGAGACCGAACGCGAGCAGCACCTGCGACACCCCCGTCGACACGTCCACCTGAGGCTCGGTGAACACGAGCAGGGCGTTCGCCACGATGAGCGCGAACAGCGCGATGCCGAGCACCCGCGCCGCGCCGTGGGCCCGACGCACGTCCTCGAGCGCGAAGAACGTCTGCCGCTTGAACGCGGAAGCCTGCGCCCAGCGGGCGGCTTCGCCTTGCATTTTCCCGTCGTTGGTCATGAGGCCAGTATACCGGATGCCCGCGCTCCTTCAGAACATACGGCCGCGCGGAACCGATTCCGTCTACGCCTGCGCGAGGGTCACGGCCGTGCCGGAGGCGGTGACCATGAGCATGTTGCCCTGACCGAGCACCTCGTAGTCCATGTCCACGCCCACCACGGCATGCGCGCCGAGCGCCGTCGCGCGCTGCTCCAGCTCCTGCAGCGCCTCGGTGCGCGCCTGCATAAGCTCCTGCTCGTAGCCCTCGCTGCGACCTCCCACGATGTTGCGGATGCCCGCGCCGAAGTCGCGCAGGAAGTTGATGCCGGTGATGACCTCCCCGAACACGATGCCGTAGTACCCGGTGACGCGATAGCCCTCGACGGAGGGCGTGGTGGTGACGATCATAGGGTTCGCTCCTGTCCTCGTTCGCTGAGCGCGCGGCCCATCGGCCGGAAACGCGCGCAACCCAGTCTACCACGTCGCAGCGGCCGCACCGATTCGCGTCAGTCCCTTCGTCCGCTCAAGCACCCGCGACGCGCTCACCGCACGCAAGTCGAATGCGCGGAGCGCAACGAAACGATCCGCATCGCGGAAGCTCGCCCGACCATGTCCGACGCGCAGAAAGATCACGGAGCGTGCGGGCTTGCACGAATCGCGAACACGCGTCCACAACGTGCATGAAAGACGACATGGAGCCGGTGCGCCTGCAGGCAAAGACGCCAATCGCGACGCGCGGCACGGGCGCTGGCCTCCGAAAGACAGCGCGAACCCTCCTCCAGCCCCGCGCCAAGCGCAGCACCGCCTTTTCTAAGAGTGCGTAATAGTTTTCTCGCTTCTCGATGCAACTTTTTCGAGGTTATGATGGCTTGAAGCCCCGAGATCGACTTTACGTGCCGCATATGCGAGCATTTGCCCAGTTCACTTTTTTCGCGCATCCCAGCAAAAACCCTTACGGGCCATCATAGCTTCGATTTTTTTACATGACTCTTTCAATTATATTTTCCGTTGCAGCACAAGTTTTCTTCGTAGGCGTGGAACCAGCGCGACCAGCCATGCGAGCCCGCCCCAAGGCGGCTGGAATCGGCTCGGCGCACGAACGGATCCTTCGAACCGAAAGCCGAGCGCGTTACGGCCGCGTTTTCAGTCCTGTCGAGGTCCAGGCAGGTCTTGCAAGAAACCGGCTCTCAGCTCGTAACGCTTCATCATCCAGCTTGCGTTGTTGGCGGGCAATCGCTTCCCCATGCGCTTCGCCAGTGCGCGCGCCGCCTCGTCCAGCTTCCTCGCATCGAAAAACTGGTCGGTCGTCACCGTGATGACCAGCACGTCACGGATAAGCAATCCGCTGCGCCGGGAGGAATCGCGGGCCTCCGCCTTCGATCCCGAGTGGAACTGCGCGCTGTCGTATTCGACGGCAGTCTTGTGCTCCTCCCAGTACAAATCGCATTCGAAGTAGGACCTTCCCATCAAACTTCCGTGAGCGCGGGCCTCTATACGGGCGTTGAGCTGCGGCAGCTCGAACCCGTAGCCGCCCAGCATACGCGGCAGGCACAAGGCCATGGCAAGGTTCGTCTCCATGGGCGAGGCCGACCCGTTCGCGACGTAACGCAGAGCGCGGGTCGCCCGGTTCACGCCGCGTTCCCCCCGCGCGCCCTCGGCACGTTCGCGCAGCGCTTCGACCGTAGTCGGAGAACCATGAAGGCGCCTGCGAAACCCCCCGCCGCCGGAATCGAACACGTACGTCCCGCACAGCAGGTAGCCGAAGCGGACAAGCTCGACGAGAGGCAGCTCGACGGACATGTCCATGAAGGCTTGCTCGGGCGAAGCAACGTAGAGGCCCTCCTCCACGCGCGGGAACGCGCCCGGACGAACGGGCTCGGACAAAACGTGGCAGGTCAGCCCTTTCGCCTGGCTGCGATCGTTTGCACCAGCCACAGCGACGTGCACGGGCGCGGCCGAGACGCCGAAACGCCGCACGTCGAGGGCGTCGACCTCGGACTTGCTCGGACGCTCCCCCGGCAGAGGCCGGGCGCGCGCCGGACCTAAGTTCGGCAAGGGGTCGTTCGCCCGCCAGTACTCGAAGGCCGATCTATGGCTCAGATAAATGCTCATGGTTTCAGTGTAGCAAATCGCGTAGCGGAACGGCGAATCGGGAGCGTTCGCGAAGGATGCTCGTCCCGCAGGGCGAAGGTGTACAATGAGCGGGATTCACCGGTTTCGCACCCGTGCCCGAAAGGCCCCGATCCATGCCCGTCGACCTCATATCGCTCGCCATCATCGCGCTCGTCGCGGCGGCGTGCCCCATCCTCGCAAAGCTCATACCCGGCAAGCTCGTCCCCGAAACGGTGTTCCTGCTCATCGCCGGCGCGGTGCTCGGGCCGAACCTCGTGGGCGCCATCGAGCTCACCGAATCGGTGGGACTGCTGTCCGATTTGGGTCTGGCCTTCCTGTTCCTGCTGGCAGGCTACGAGATCAACCCGAAGAGCCTCACCGGCTCCCAAGGCAAGCGGGGCCTGGCAACCTGGGCCGTGTCCATCGTGCTGGCCTTTTTGTTCGTGCATTTCGCCGGCAGGCTGTTCGACAACGAGCTGGAATCGGTGGCGGTGGCCATCGCGCTCACCACGACGGCGCTGGGCACGCTCATGCCCATTTTGAAGGAGCGCGAGCTCATGGGCACGCGCGTGGGCGAGTCCGTCCTGGCCTACGGCACGTGGGGCGAACTCTGCCCGGTGCTGGCCATGGCGCTGTTGCTGTCCACGCGCGCCGAATGGAAGACCGTCCTCATCCTGCTGGCGTTCGCGGCGCTTTGCGTGCTCGTGGCCGTGGTGCCGGCCAAGGCGAAGAAGGCCGGGCACAAGCTGTTCAACTTCCTCACCGCGAACGCCGAGGGAACGTCGCAGACCATGATGCGCGTGACCGTGCTCTTGCTCGTGGGGCTGGTGGCGCTTTCGGCCGCGTTCGACCTCGACATCGTGTTGGGGGCGTTCGCGTCGGGTTTCGTGCTGCGCTACATCATCCCCGAGGGCGACCATGCGCTCGAGCACAAGCTCGACGGCGTGGCCTACGGCTTCCTCATACCCATCTTCTTCGTGGTGTCCGGCGCGAAGATCGACCTTCTGGCCGTGTTCCAGCAGCCGGCACTGCTCGTGGGCTTCATCGTGCTGCTGTTGCTCATACGCGCCGTGCCCATATTCGCGGCGCTCTCCACCGGCAAGGACACGCGCGACATCTCGTCGCACAACCGCTTGACCATCGCCCTGTACTGCACCACGGCGCTCCCCATCATCGTGGCCGTGACGTCGGTGGCCGTGAGCGCAGGCGCCATGCCGCAGGAAACGGCCAGCGTGCTGGTGGCCGCCGGCGCCATCACCGTGTTCCTCATGCCGCTTTTGGGATCGCTCACCTACCGCGTGGCCGACGCGAAGCCCATCGAGGCCGTGCGCGAGATCGCGCGCAACCCGCGCGACATCGGCGACATCCTGCGCGAGCACTGGGAGCTGGAGCGCCTGCTGGCCCGCCAAGAGGCCGCCGCCCGCCTGGCGGCCCGGCGCGACCGGCACGAGGGCCGCGAAACGCCGTGGGAGGATATCGCGTTCGGCCTGCAGCGCTCGTCGGCGCGCAAGCGGGCGTTGGACGAGGCGCTGGACTTGGCCGCGCAGGAGATGTCCGCGAAGAAGGCCGCGGCCGGCGAATCCGTGAACGAGCATGTGGCGCCTCTGGCGGAGCGGCGGCTGCAGCAGCGGGAGGAGCGGAGGCAGCGCATGGCCGAGCGCGCCGTGCGCGAGTACCACCGCCGCATGAAGGAGATGGGCAACGCGGCCGAGCGCATGGGCATCGACCGCGAGGAGGCGCGGCGCATGTTCGAGGACGCACGGGACGCCCGGGCGTCCCTCCTACGCGAATTGCACGAAGAGCCCCGCCGCGACGACGAGGAAGATGATCCCCGAGCCTAACGGCGAATCCTCACTTGGCAACGAAAGACCATCGCCTGCCCTGTGCACGGAGCTCTCCAAAACTAACCTTGGATACGTTTCACCTTAGATACGTTTCTTAGCCCGAAGCTAATGCCAAGCTAAAATTGAATAGTAAAATGATTCCGAATTGTTCATATTTGGATATAGAAGCTTGGATCGTAATGGAGACCTCATGATATGCAGTCTGTGCGGGAATCAGGTTAACGAAACAGATCGCTATTGCTTCGCATGCGGCACCGAAATCACCCGCCAACCGTCAGAACAGCGCCCCGGATCGCCCTATCCGGTGCCATACGACGAAAAGGTGCTGAGAAAAGAAGCCCGGAAAGCCAGAAAAGCAATGAGCCCGCAGCAGATAAAGTACTTGGACACCCTGCTCGAGCAATGCGACATGGCAAAACGCAACTACGATGCAGCTCTAAAGAACACGCAAGCCCGAGTCGGCCAAGCAAACTATACCCTTCACGCCTTTTTGCAGCAGTACAATCACGGAGTCGAACTTGCGGAGTCCAAGCTCGACGATGTACGTGGTCAATTTCTCAAAAAGACCGCCAAACTGTCGCCATGCACGCTTTACAAAGACCGCATCACCGTGAAGGCCGACGCTTTCCCCCTCGACTCTCTCCAGGAAGTTCGCGTTGAGGCAACAGGCGCTGTCTACGAGTCCTTCGATGTCAAGCATTCCGCCCGACCGACATTAACCAGAATCGCTGTGGGAGGGTTAGTGGCGGGGCCCCTTGGGGCCGTAGTCGGAGGGACGGCCCAAAAGCACAAAACCTCAACGACGCGCGAGGTGCACGATGACAGAAAAGTGTTCTTGACAATCTTTTCCTCTCTCGGATCGGCATCGGCATCATACCCCTTCTCCAAGGAGGCGGCGGTAAGAGAGTTTGCCGACAACATCAGGGTAGCCGCAGCAAATTACGATAGCGAAAGGCAAGCGTACGAAGCGGCCGTCGAGCAAGCAGCGAACGAGCTGTGCGCCGCTCGACAATCCACGTATCACGTCGACCAAGCAAGAGCGGCATTGCGCGCCGCAGAAAGCGACGTGAGGGAGATCGCGGCGGCTTCGTCCCACTATCTTCAATCCCAAATCACGGTTTACAACTATATCGCCCCGTTTCGCTCCTAACGAGAGAAGGGTTTTCATGTTTTGCAGACAATGCGGAGCCGAGATCGAAAAAGAAGCCCACTTGTGCCCCCGCTGCGGAGCACCCACCTCGTCAACTGGAAATTTTGCTACGAATGAGAATTCCGATCCGAACAGCCAGCAGCAATTTTACGAATACGGCGGAGAATACAACCCGCCAGGAGCGCATGTTTCTCCACCACCGCGACAACCCTTCTACAAGAAGAGATGGTTCATAATAACCGCTTTCCTTTCGTTAACGCTCGTGTCCGTCATCGTCATGATGATCGGCAAGAGCCCCTCAAAAAGCAAAGCACTCGACCAGCAGCCTGACCATCCCGGAGCCGTTTCCGAGCAACAGAGGACATACGGCAGCGACGAAGATAATCTGGCAATAGGCGAAACGGCTCGATATAGCGACTACGAGATAACGCTCGTATCCGTCGAACCATACGAAAGAGGCGACCGCGCTTATTTCGAGATCGAGGGGAAACGCAAAACGACCATTAAACGATATTGGTTCGAAGGAACAGCCGCAACCAGAAAAACCCTTTCGATCGACGAGGCATCAGAAACGCTCGATCAGTCGCTGCCAGAAAAAATCCCGCTCGCAGATGGACAGTCGTTTAACGGGTACGTCTACTTTGAAGGGGGCGGACTGTCGTCGATAAGGTTTTCAGGGGGCGTTCTTTCTTCTGATCGGACATGGAACTTCGATCAAGACGCATCGACAGCGGAGCAGCAAGAGGCAGACGAGTATTTCGCCGCCTTAGAGAAGTTCGGCCTAACTCCAGACGAATCCGAAAACGTGCGGGCCCTCTTCAACGAACTTGGAATCGCGGGATGTCAGATC
Organism: Gordonibacter massiliensis (ex Traore et al. 2017); assembly: GCF_019731765.1. Taxonomy (NCBI): domain Bacteria; kingdom Bacillati; phylum Actinomycetota; class Coriobacteriia; order Eggerthellales; family Eggerthellaceae; genus Gordonibacter; species Gordonibacter massiliensis (ex Traore et al. 2017). The sequence goes on from NZ_JAASIO010000011.1 coordinate 90,602, forward strand.
GATCAAACGGAAGCCATGTTCGGCTCGGGAATAGACGAACTGCAATCGTTCAGAACATGGATAGGCATCAACCCAGAAAAAGGGAAGCTCAACCATGGTGTTTTCGAGCACCAAATCAATTTCACCTTTGAAGAACGCCGCATATTCTACGTTGAGATAACTGGATTCATCGTCGGCACGGATCAAAATAAGTCCTACACCCTCTTCAACAGCGACGAAGGCGGGTACCTTGCACGCTACATACCGGAATCCGACAGCGTGGAACCTTGGTGACCCGTGCATGCAACCGGTCCGCGCACCCCTGCGCGGCCGGGACCTGGCATGTTAGGAGTCCTCGCGTTCGGATTCTTCACGGGCGGCGTGGAGCGCCCAAACGACGAACAGGTCGACCAAAACGATGATTGCGCCCGCGAAGGCGAGCATTCCGTCGTTTCCGGGCACGTAAGACAGCCAAGCCTGCCAGCCGCCGATGCCCGCCACGCCAAGCCCGAGGAGCACGAGGAGCACGCCCATCACGCGCACTGCCTGTCCGGTGGCGGCGAAGCCCCTTTCGCGCTTCGAGAGAGCCGAAGCCCCTGCGAGCACGTGCCTCCAACGGCCGCGGGCCATCTGCACGCCCGCGACGACGAAGACGAGCCCCATCAGCAATATGCCCGCCACGAACACCGCAAAGCCCCAATCGAACCCCATGTGCCAACCCCCTCAAACGAAGCGCCCCGCCGTTGAGGGCGAGGCGCGCGTTCCGTCATGTTCAAGCAAGCACGGAAATCATCCTGGAAGAACGGAACGGGCGATCCGCCGTGCGCCTTCGTCCAGAATAGCATACCTGAAGCCGCATTCCCCGGTGCGGCGCTACCCCAGAAGGGCGCCGGCTATGTTGCGCTCGGCCGAGGCGGTGGGCGACCAGGTGTTGTTCGCGAGCTCGTAGTCGAGCACGATCGGCTCGGTCTCGGTGGGCTCGATGCCCGCCAAGGCGGTCATGACGGTTTCGCCGATCTTCTGGTTCATGGCGCTCCGGTCGAGCTCCGCGAAGGACTCGTCGCCCATGAGCTGGTCGGCCGCATCTTGCAGCGCCTTCTCGTAGGCGGAGAAGCTCTTGCACGTGAGCACGACGGTGACCTGCGCCTTGTTGCCGTCGACCGTGACGTCGTCGATGCGGTAGTCGAAGCCGTTCAGGTAGGCCTTCATGAACTCGTTCGCGTCGAGGCCGTACACTTCCAGGCCCGACATGTTCGCGCCGGACACGATCTCGGCCATGGCCGCATCGTCCTGGTTCTTCAGGCCGTCCAGCTCCTGGGTCACGCCGTCGCGGATGACCTCCTCGCTGCTCGGGCCGCAGCCCGCCAGCATCCCCAGGCACACCGTCATGAGCGCGGCGATGCACGCGACGGCTATTCTCCTTTTCCTCATACCAATCCTCTCCCATAGGTTACAACGGCTCGCGAAGTATGACGAGCCCGCACAGTATAGCGGTATCGGCACACGCCACGAGAAAACGCAAGAGGCTGTATCGAAAACGTTGATAAAGCGTCCCCAGATCGAATACACCCCCTGAACGACGAATGCCGACAACCAGAGCAGTCGCCGACATTCGTGGTATTGCGCAATTATACGGTTTTCGAAGCGCCGAGGCGACCCTCCCCCTTCGACAAAACGGCGAAGGTCGCGAAAGCCTTACAGCGCCGCGTCGCGCACGGTCTGCACCAGCTTCTCCACGTCCCACGCGCCGAGGTCGCCTTCGTGACGCTCGCGCACGCTCACCGTGCCGTTCTCGATCTCCTTGTCGCCCAGCACCACCATGTACGGGATCTTCTGGCTCTGGGCCTTCGCGATCTTCACGCGCATGGGCTCGTTCTGGTCGTACACCTCAACGCGCCCGCCTGCGGCCTTGAGCTTCTGCGCCAGCTCGGCGGCCGCGTCGTTGTGGCGGTCGGCCAGCGGCAGCACGGCCACTTGCACGGGGGCCAGCCACAGCGGCAGCGCGCCGGCGTAGTGCTCGATGAGGATGCCTAAGAAGCGCTCGATGGAGCCGAAGATGGCGCGGTGGAGCATCCAGGGGCGCTCCTCGGTGTTGTCCTCGGTGCGGTAGGTCAGCTCGAAGCGCTCCGGCATGTTGAAGTCCACCTGCACGGTGGAGCACTGCCAGGTGCGGCCGATGGCGTCTTTCACCTTGATGTCGATCTTCGGGCCGTAGAACGCGCCGTCGCCCTCGTTGATGTCGTAGGCCAGCTCGTGGCGCGCGCAGGCCTCCTTGAGCGCATTGGTGGCATGCTCCCACATGTCGTCGGTGCCGATGCTTTTCTCGGGGCGCGTGGAGATCTCGGCCTCGTAGGCGAACCCGAACGTGGACATGATGTGGTCCACGAGGTCGAGGATGGCCACCACCTCGTCCACCACCTGGTCGCGCGTGCAGAACACGTGCGCGTCGTCCTGGGTGAAGCCGCGCGCGCGCAAAAGGCCGTGCACGACGCCGCTCATCTCGTGGCGGTACACGGTGCCGAATTCGAAGTAGCGCAGGGGCAGGTCGCGATAGGAATGCAGCTCGCTCTTGTACAGCATCACGTGGCCCGGGCAGTTCATGGGCTTCACGGCGTACTCGGTGAGGCGCGGATCCTCGTCGGTGCCCTCGTTGATGTTGAAGAAGTACATGTTCTCTTTGTAGAAGCCGTAGTGGCCCGAGGTCTTCCACACGTCGGCGTTGTAGATGTGCGGGGTGATGACCTCCTCGTAGCCGCGCTCGTACAGGTCGCGGCGCAACCACTCCTGCATGGTGCGGATGATGCGCGCGCCCCTGGGAAGGTAGAGCGGAAGGCCCACGCCGGCCAGCTGGTCCATGGTGTAGATGCCCAGCTCGCGGCCCAGCTTGCGGTGGTCGCGCTTCTCGGCCTCCTCCAGGTTGCGCACGTGCTCATCAAGCTCCTTCTGCTTGAAGAACGCGGTGCCGTAGATGCGGGTGAGCATCTCGCGCTCCGCGTCGCCGCGCCAGTACGCGCCGGCCAGCTTGGTGAGCTTGAACGCGCCCAGCTTGCCGGTGGAGGGCAGGTGCGGCCCGCGGCACAGGTCGGTGAACTTGCCGATGGTGTAGGTGGTGATGACGGCGTCCTCCGGCAGCTCGGCGATGAGCTCCAGCTTGAACGGCTGGTTGGCGAAGATCTCCTCGGCCTCGGCGCGCGTGACCACGCGGCGCTCGAAGGATTCGTCGGCACGCGCGATCTCGGCCATGCGGGCCTCGATGGCGGCGAAGTCGTCCGGCGACAGCGCGCGATCGAGCTTCACGTCGTAGTAGAAGCCGTCCTCGATGGCGGGCCCCACGCCGAACTGCACGTCGCCGTAGAGGTCGACGAGCGCCGCGGCCATGACGTGCGCGGTGGAGTGGCGCAGAAGCTCCAGGCCCTCGTCGCTCTTGGCCGTGACGATGGCCACCGAATCGCCCTCGGCCACGGGGGCGGCAAGGTCGACCGGCTGGTCGTTCACGATGCCCGCGAGCGCGGCCTTCGCCAGGCCCGCGCCGATGGACGCGGCCACGTCGGCGACGGTGGCGCCGTCGGCGAGCTCCTTGTTCGAGCCGTCGGGAAGTACGATGTTCATGATGGTTCCTTTCCTGCCGGGTGCAGACAAAGCACCTGCATTGATTGAGGCCGCGTCTTGAGTGCGCGACCGTGTCCAGTATGCCACGAACGGCCTGGCGGCCAGCCGCGTCCACGATTTCAACAAACGCCGGATCGGGCGAAACGGCGCGATCCGCTCCATCAGGGCCCCTCGCCCGGCACGATGGAAACGGGCCATGATCCTGCCTTGTGAATAAATGCTATGGGGAAAGCAACAGATAGGTGACAGGAACGGCACGGGCGTCTCCTTCCCGTTACCATAGGGCCTCGCAAAATACTAAAGCGATTTACTAGAAATTAGGGAAAGCGCGCTGAAGCGCTGGACGTGGAACGGATTCGATCATAGGCAACTTCGGGAAAACCATACGCCACGGCGTCGTTGTCCTGCTGGCAGTCGTGCTGGCGGCGGGGACCTGCGCGCCCTCCTTCGAGCGCGCGTTCGCCTCCTCGCAGGCCCCCGCCGAAAGCGCGGGGATGCCGCAGGGCGAAGCGCGCGACGACGCGGACGACCGGGACGGGCTCGACGACGGCGGCGCGGGCGGACTCTCGCACGAACCCGAGGCGGAGCCGGAAGCGACCGAGCCGGAGGGCGGCGACGCGGATGCCGCCACCGCAGAAGAGCCCGCTCCCCCTGCCGCCATGAGCGACGTCGAAGACGGTGCCGTGCCTGCAGAACCCCTCGACGCGGCCGAAGAGGGGCGCGCAAGCTCCCCGGTGACCACGTTCCAAGAGCTTCCCGCAGCCGTCGCCGCGCCGGACGTCGACGCGATCGTCCTCGGCGGCGACATCGTTATGACCGGGCATATCACCATCCCCGCCGCCAAAACCGCGCTGACGATAGACGGCCAGGGCCGCTACACGCTCGAGCAGCAGGGCGCGACCACGTTCACCTCGTCCTCGACCGCGAGCCCCGTGTACACGCTGAGGAACATGACGATCGTCGGGCGAACCTACTACGGCGTGGTCTGGTGCACCGCGGCGTCCGGTGCGCCGACCATCGTCCTCGACAACGTCGACTACACGGGCCCCCAGCTCGTGTACAACCGATACGGCAACGTGTCGTTCGTCGGAGAGAACAACGTGCTCGTCAAGTCGAACGGAAGCAACTCGAACACGGCCGAGGAGATAGGCGAGGTGCACGGCGTTTCCGTGCTCGGCAAGCTCACCGTCGAATCGACGTCGGTCGGCAGCGCCTTCTTCTGGATGTTCGGCGCAGGGTCCGAGAAGCCCTTCCTCACGATCGCGAGCGGGGCGCAGGCGTCCTTCAAGACTTCCGCCAACACCGGCCGGGGCTTCTTCTGGATCGAGGGCACGACCTACAACGTCGTCTTGAACGTCGAGGACGGCGCTTCCCTCCTTGTCGATATAACGGGATACAACCCGCTGAGCACGGCGGAGGACCACCGCGTCGACTCGATGCGCATCGGAAGGAACGCCACAGCGGTGTTCAACTTCGCCGGAGGCATCGCCCTTTCCAACGAGCTCGTCGTGGAGGAGGGCGCCATCCTGCGCATGAACTACCTCAACAAGCCGGGAACGAACGGCTCCGCGTACGCCTACCCGCTGTTCCGCTTCCTCAGCCCGGCCGGAGGCGACCCCGTCGTGCAGATCGACCGGGCGAAAGCGGTGGTCTTCGCCGTGCAGCCCTCGAACAGGCCCATCTTCGGCTTGGCGCAGGCGAACTCCCTGCGGTTCGCCACGACGGACTTCAACTACTGGCCGACCTACGCATCTGCGGCCACGCAGGAGAAGCCCGCGCGCATGTGGTCCTCCGAAGACCCCGACGGACTCCTTGCAACCCTCGATTTGGCCGCAGGCCAAGACGTGCTGAAGTCCATCGCCTCGAACGACGACGGCCTCGCCGCTGAGTTCGACCCCAAGGGCGCCCGCGTCATCCAGGTGGGCACCGAGCCCCTGCTCCTGGCCCCCGAGCGGCAGTGGGTCCACTCGGTCGCCGCAACCGGATCGACGGAGCCCGCCGCGCGGGTCTACGTCGACTACGCAGGCAACGACGGTTCGGAGCGGGGCTTTTCGGGAACCAGCGACAACGCCGGGCGTTACTCCGTGGCGATAGACAACACGGCCGTCGACTCCCGAACCGCGCTCGAGGTGACCGCGGTCCACGACTTCATCGCCCTCAAGAGGAAGGTCGCGGTGCTCGAGGCCGAAAGCCCCTCGGCCGACCCCGTCCTCCAGATCGTCAGGCAGGGCGACCCGTTCCCTACGGACGCATGGGCGCTCATCGAGAACGCCGACGCCGGCGACGAGGGCCCCTTGCAGGCCGTCATCGCCGAGGCGCCCGGCACCGACGTCGTCGGGCCGGCCGTCGCCAAAGTCGCGCTGACCAACGCCACGGGGAAAAGCGCCCTGGTAACGGTGCCCGTGTTCGTGACCGACGAGAGCACCGTCGTGGACACGACGCGCCGCGTCGCGCTGCGCGCGGAGGACTTCTCGTTCCGAATGGGCGAATTCCCCCGCGACGACGCGGCGAGGTTCGTCCTGGATCGGAGCCGCGCCCAGGCGTGGGACGTTCTGACCGGCGAGGACCTGTCCCCGGAGATCGTCCTGCCCGTCGACCCTTTGGCGGAAGCGGCGGGAACGCAAACCGTCACGCTGTCGGCGCGAGGCGTCGAGCGCGCCATCGCGGTCACCATCGTCGACGAGGCCTCGTGGGTCGACGTCCGCATCCCCACGAAGATGCTCTTCGGGACGCTCGACGTGTACGAGGGCGGCAAGATCGTCTCTCCGCTCTACGAGATAGAGAACGGCTCCAGCCTCCCCGTGAGCGTGTCCCTTGCCGGGTTCGACGTCGCGGAAGGCGACGGGGTCAACCTGATGAGCGGGCCCGAAGCGGCATCGGGCGGCAACGACCTCAAGCTCGACCTCAGCGTCGACGGGGCGACGGCCCTCGAGTACCTGCATCCCTTCGCCGCCGAGAGCCCGTCGGCCGGCTGGCGGACGACGCTCGCCCCGTCAGCGCGCACCCGCCTTGCCTTTTCCGGCACCTACCTCGGAGCCTTCTCGCCCGGAGTGGTGCACCGCCCCTCATATTCCCTGGTGTGGTCGTTCGCACCGGTGTTCGAAGGAGAAACCTATGATCGATAACGACATGAACGATAGGGGCGCAAGGCGAGCGCCCGTCCAAACGGAACCGCCCGACGCGTCGGAAGGCGCGCGGGAAAAGCGGCGGAGGAACAAGAAGCTGTTGCTGGCGCTCCTCCTCCTTCTGCTCCTGCTCGTTTTGGGCACGTGCACGGCTGCGCGCTTCCTCGGCGACAAGCAGGAAGACGCGCCGGCCGCCGTCGCGATCATGCCCGGGCTCGACGCGAACGCCGAGGACATCGCCGATCGCGAGGGCATGGAGAACGCCATGCAGAACACGGCCGACGCGAACTACTTCACGCTGCAGGTCAACCCCGAAGCATCCTTCTCCTCGGAGACGGGCGAAGGCAGGTTCGAGCTGGTCAACCCGTTCGACAACGTCTTCCCGATCTCGTTCGACATAACCCTCGACGAGAGCGGGCGGACGATCTACCAATCGGGGGCGGTCATGCCCGGCAAGCAGATCAGGGGCATCACGCTCGACTCGAAGCCCGATCCCGGCTCTTACCAGGCAACCGTCGATGTTTTCATATACGACCGGCAGACGCAGGAAAAGGAAGGTGAGACCAAAGTGAAAATTACCCTGAACGTCGAATAAGGCATCGATCGAAAGCAACGCACACGACAAGGAGTCGACCATGACCAAGAACAAAAAGCTCTTGTCCGTTTTCCTGGTGTTCGGGTTGGTCGCGGCCATCGCCCCGACCCCCCTCGCCGCGTACGCATGGGAAGGCGGATCGGAAGGCAACAGCGAGAACGCGAACAGCAGCGGCGTCCAGGGCACGTCGGACGGAAAGACCGACGTCGAGGGCTGGATAGGCACCTTCGACGGCGGGGAGGACCCGAACCGCCCCGATCCCCCCGCCGAATCGTGGGTGAACGTCAAGATCCCCACGACCGCGCTTTTCGGATCGCTTTCGAGCGACGCCGGAGCGGTGTACTCCCCCGTCTACCGCATCTACAACCACTCGGCACGCGGCGTGACCGTGGAGCCGACGGGCTTCACCAAGGTCTCTGAGCCCCTCGAGCTTGCGGGGATGGTGCTGAACCTGAACTTCACGCACCCGAACAGCCTGACCGTGCCGTTGAGAAGCGCCGACGACGCCTTTCTGGGCGCCGGCTTGACGAGCCCGGGATCGATCACCCTGGGCGCGGGATCCGAGTCCTCGCCGCAGACCGCCGCCTTCACCATGAGCGGCCAGCTGCCCGAGGGCTTCAACTATCCCAGCAACGCGCCCCATCAGCCCAGGTACGGCCTGGTGTTCAGCTTCACCGCGGAACCGCCCGCAGCCGTGCAGTAAGGGAGAAGGCGCGCATGCCCGACCGCGAGAAGCGGGCGGGCTCACGGTCCCCGAACGACGAGAACCGCCCCGTGCTCCTTGGAGCACGGGGCGGTTCTCTTTCTTGGCGATGCGGGTTCTACTGGATGGGCGGCTCGCCTTGCGGAGCGCGCGAGCGAACCTGCCTCTGCTGAGCAGCCGCCTGCTGCGGCTGCTGCGCGCGGGCTCGCGGGGCGCTGCGACGCGCCGCCGGGGCCGCGCCGCCCACGGGGGTGGCGCAGTACGGGCACACGGTCCACGAGGGGTCGAGCGCGTGGTTGCAGGTTCCGCACAGGTTCTTCAGGCGCTGATGGCAGTTCGGGCAGAGCACGAAGTCGGCCTCCACCGGATAGCCGCAGTTCGCGCACTCGCCGTACTTCATGAGCTCGCGTTGCTTGAGCGCGATCTCCAGCTCCTGCTCGTCGCGGTCGATCTGCAGAAGCGGCGGACGCAGCAGGCAGTAGGCGATGATGCCGAGCAGCGGGATGAGCGCCACGATGGCCCACACGTACCAGTAGGAGCCGCGCAGGTAGGCGTCGCGGACGACCCAGACGATGGACAGCACGTACAGGATAACCAGCAGCACCACGACCACGGTGAACGCGGCTTGCAGTTCGGGGGTCCACAGCTGGGCCAGCAGTTCGTTCATGTCAACCTCGTTTTCTTACGTTTGCCCGCGGCGTGCGCCGGCATCCGACTGCCGTGCCGGCCGCCGAAGCGCCGACACGAAAAGTCATTATAGCAAAGATGCCGGAAGGCGCACGCCTGTTCAGGCAATTTCCGCAAGCTGGGCCTCCACGCGGGCCAGCTTGTCGGCGAGCTCGGCGTGCTTGGCGCGGTCCTTCTCCACGATCTCGGGCGCGGCCTTCGCCAAAAAGCCCGGGTTGGACAGCTTCTTCTCGAGCTTGCCCGCGTCGGCGGCCAGCTTCGCGCGCTCCTTCTCCAAGCGGGCGCGCTCGGCGGCGAAGTCCACCAAGCCCGACAGCGCGATGTACACCTCGAGCCCCGCGCCCAGCGTGACGCTGGACTCGGCCGGCTTCTCGGCGTCGACGGCCATCGCGAGCGAGGACGTGTTGCCCATGCCCTCGATGAGCCCGCGCTGCGCCTCGAGCAGCGCGACGTCGGCCTCCCCCGCCTTCACCGTCACCGCGAGCGGCGTCTTCGGCGAGATGCCGTAGCGGGCGCGCGTGCTGCGGATAGCCGACACGCACTCGCACACCATCTCGATGGCGCGCTCGGCCTCTTCGTCCACGTAGGCCGCGAGCGCCGCGGCGTCCGGCCACGCCGCCCCGATGAGGTACGGAGCGCCCGCACGGTCCAAGGGCAGCTCCTGGTAGATCTCCTCGGTCACGAACGGCATGATGGGGTGCAGCAGGCGCAGCGCCTGGTCGAGCACGAACACGAGGTTGCGCTGGCACGCCGCGCGATCCTCCGGCGAACCGGCGAGGCGCGCCTTCGAGAACTCGATGTACCAGTCGCAGAACTCGTTCCAGAAGAACGAGTACAGCTCGCGCGTCGCCTCGCCGAACTCGAAGGAGTCGAACGCCGCGTCGAGGCGCGCCACCAGGCCGGCCAGCCGCGAGAATATCCAGCGGTCCGCGGGCGTCGTGGGCTCGGGGTCGCCGGGCTCGAAGCCGTCGAGGTTCATCATGACGAAGCGGGCGGCGTTGCGGATCTTGTTCGCGAAGTTGCGCGAGCTTTCCAGCTTCGCCTCGTTGAACTTGAGGTCCTGGGCGCCCGTCACCTGCATGAGCAGGCCGAAGCGCATGCCGTCGGCGCCGTAGTCCTCCATGAGGCGCAGCGGGTCAACGCCGTTGCCGCGGCTCTTGGACATGGGCTTGCCGTCGGCGGCCATCACCGTGGGGTGGATGATGACGTGCTCGAAGGGGATCTGGTCGGTGCAGTACATCGACGCCATCACCATGCGCGCCACCCACAGGCCCATGATGTCGCGGGCGGTGGAGAGCACCTGCGTGGGGTACGCGGCGCGCATCTCGGGCGCGTCGACCCCCTCCTCCGTCCAGCCCATCGTGGCAAACGGCCACAGCTGCGACGAGAACCACGTATCCAGCACGTCCTCGTCTTGGCGCACGGGCTTGCCGCACACGGGGCACACGTCGATGTCCTCCACGCTGGCGTCTTCCCAGCCGCACTCGTCGCAGTAGAACATGGGGATGCGATGCCCCCACCACAGCTGGCGCGAGATGCACCAGTCCTTGAGGTTGGCCAGCCAGTCGAGGTAGACCTGGCGCCAGCGCTCGGGATGGAACTGGATGGAGCCGTCCTCCACCACGCGTGCTGCGTCCTCTTTGAGGCCGTCCACGGCCACGAACCACTGCTCGGATTCCCAGGGCTCCAGCTTCGTGTGGCAGCGGTAGCACGTCATGACCGAGTGGTCGTGGTCCTCCACCTTGTCCAACAGCCCCAGCTCGTCGAACGCGGCCACCACGGCCTCGCGGGCCTCGTCGCGGTCCATGCCGCTGAACTTCCCGTAGCCGTCCACCACGTGCGCCGTCTCGTCGAAGATGTTGATGCGTTCGAGGCCGTTGCGCTCGCCCATGGCCCAGTCGTTCGGGTCGTGCGAGGGCGTCACCTTCACGCAGCCGGTGCCGAACTCCCTGTCCACATGCCAGTCGGCGAAGATGGGGATCTCGCGGTCCACGAGCGGCAGCTTCACCGTCTTGCCCACGAGGCGCTTGAAGCGCTCGTCCTTCGGGTTCACCGCCACGCCCGTATCGCCGAGCATCGTCTCGGGGCGCGTCGTGGCCACCACGAGGTACTCCAGGCCGTCCTCCGGCTCGGTGAGCGGGTAGCGCAGGTACCACAGGTGCCCCGTCTCGTCCACGTACTCGGCCTCGTCGTCGGAGATGGACGTGGTGCAGTGCGGGCACCAGTTCACGATGCGCTTGCCTTTGTAGATGAGGTCGTCGTGGTACCAGTCCACGAACAGCTTCCGCACGGCCTTCACGTAGGCCGGCTCCAGCGTGAAGTGCTCGTCGTCGTAGTCGCACGAGCAGCCCATGCCCTTGATCTGGTTCACGATGGTGGTGCCGTACTCCTTGTACCAGTCGTAGCACGCCTCGATGAACGCCTCGCGGCCGATCTCCAAGCGGCTGATGCCCTGGTCGGCCAACTTCTTGTCCACCTTGGTCTGCGTGGAGATGCCGGCGTGGTCGGTGCCCAGGATCCAGCGCGTGGGGCGCCCCTGCATGCGCGCGCGGCGGATGCACGTGTCCTGGATGGTGTCGTTGAGGGCGTGGCCCATGTGCAGCACGCCCGTGATGTTCGGCGGCGGTATGACGATGGTGTAGGGCTCGCCCTTCTTGGCGCCGAAACCCTCGCCGCGCTGGAAGTAGCCGGCGTCTTTCCATGCCTGGAAGAGCGGGCGCTCGTGCGCCGCGAAGTCGTAGTCGATCTTCTTCGCCCCGGTGCTCTCGTTCGTGTTCTCGGCCATGGTCTGCTCTTTCGTGTCGAACCGAAAAGCGGGCGCGGCGCCTCTCGCACCTGCCCGCTCCCTCTCCTACTTTGCCCCGCGTGGCGGGGAAACGCCGCTCGCCCGTCATCCTGAGCGCAGCAGCGTGCAGCGCGCCCACTCGTCATCCTGAGCGAGGCGCAGTGCCCCTCTGTCATCCTGAGCGAGCGGAGCATTCGACAGTCCGGCGGACTGTCGAACTCCCGAGCACGCGGAGCGGGCGCAGGGAGGCCCCGCGAAGCGGGGACGGAGGATCCCGTGCGGCGCCAGCGGCGACGTTCCCAGCTGCCGCCGCACGGGATCCTTCGACTCCGGCGCTTCGCGCCTGCGCTCAGGATGACAACCTAATCCTTCGCCTCAAGCGGCAACCCATCCGCTCGCTTGAGGCGACGGCCTATCCTACGCGCTCTTCTCCACTGCCTCGGCCACCGGCTCGATGGCCGGCTTCGTCTCGCCCGTGATGTCGCTTGCGCGCACCGTGACGGACGTGGCCCCCTCGTGCTCGGGCAGGTCGTACATCACGTCCATGAGCACGCGCTCGCAGATGGAGCGCAAGCCGCGGGCGCCCGTGCCGTGTTCCACGGCCTCGTGGGCGATGGCCGTGAGCGCCTCCGGCTCGAACACGAGCACGGAGTCCTCGAAGTCGAACATCTTCGTGTACTGCTTCACCAGCGCGTTCTTGGGCTCGGTGAGGATGCGCACGAGGTCTTCCTCCGACAGCTCGTTGAGCGACGTGACCACGGGGATGCGGCCCACGAACTCGGGAATCATGCCGTACTTGTTCAAGTCCTCCGGCAGCACTTGCGCCAAAAGCTCGGCTTCGGCGTGCTTCTTGGACTCGGGCATCTCGGCGTTGAAGCCCAGGCCGCTCTTGCCCACGCGCTCGGCGATGATGTCGGCGAGCCCGACGAACGCCCCGCCCAGGATGAACAGGATGTTCGTGGTGTCGATATGCAGAAGCTCCTGCTGCGGGTGCTTGCGGCCGCCCTGCGGCGGAACGCTCGCCTCCGTGCCCTCGACGATCTTCAGCAACGCCTGCTGCACGCCCTCGCCCGACACGTCGCGCGTGATGGACAGGTTCTCGGCCTTGCGGGCCACCTTGTCGATCTCGTCGATGTAGATGATGCCGATCTCGGCGCGCGGGATGTCGAAGTCGGCGGCCGTCATGAGCTTGAGCAGGATGTTCTCCACGTCCTCGCCCACGTAGCCCGCCTCGGTGAGGGTGGTGGCGTCGGCGATGGCGAAGGGCACCTTCAGCGTGCGCGCGAGCGTCTGCGCCAGCAGCGTCTTGCCGGAGCCCGTGGGACCCAAGAGCATGATGTTGCTCTTGGCCAGCTCCACGTCGCCCTCGGCGGCGTCGGCCCCCAAGCTGATGCGCTTGTAGTGGTTGTACACGGCCACGGACAGCGCCCGCTTGGCCGCCTCCTGGCCCACCACGTGCTCGGACAGCTCGCCGTAGAGCTCGTGGGGCGTGGGCAGGTCGGCCAGCACGTCTTCGGGTGCGGGTTCGGCGTCCGCGACGTAGGGCTCGCCCGCGCGCTTGGCGTGGCGGCCCTGCGGCTCGGGCTCCATCGGGGCCGTCGCCTCGGGCGGAACGGAGAGCCCCAGGTCGCGCATCATGGCGTCGGCGCACACGGAGATGCACTCGTCGCAGATGTAGATGCCGTTGGGACCCGAGATCATCGCGGCAACTTCATGCGGGTGCTTGCCGCAGAAGGCGCACGCGATGTCGTCCCGGCCCGAGAATTCCTCGTGAATGTCGTTCGTCATAGCGGGTTATTCGCTCTTCTTCTCTTCGGTGCCCGCAGCGGTCGCGCGCGACGTGGTGATGCGGTCGACCAGACCGTACGCCAGCGCCTCCTCGGCGGTCATGTAGTTGTCGCGCTCGGTGTCGGCCTGGATGGTCTCGAGCGTCTGGCCCGTGTTGTCCGCCAGGATCTTGTTCAGGCGGTTGCGGGTCTTCAGCATGAAGTCGGCCACGATGGCGATCTCGGTCTGCTGGCCCTGCGCGCCGCCGGACGGCTGGTGGATGAGCACCATGGAGTTCGGCAGGCACATGCGCTTGCCCTTGGCGCCGTTGGACAGCAGCACGGCCGCCATGGAGGCGCACTCGCCCAGGCAGATGGTGGACACGTCGCACTTGATGAAGTCCATCGTGTCGAGGATGGCCAGGCCCGCCGTGACGGAGCCGCCCGGCGAGTTGATGTAGAGGGAGATGTCCTTCTCGGGGTCGGCGCTCTCCAGGTGCAGCAGCTGCGCCACCACGGAGTTCGCCACGTTGTCGTCGATCTGCTCGCCCAGGAAGATCACGCGGTCGTTCAACAGGCGGGAGTAGATGTCGTAGCTGCGCTCGCCGCGGGGGGACTGCTCGATGACGTAGGGGATCAATGCTGCTTTGGTATCGTAACTCATAGCTTGTTGCCTCGCTTTCGCTCGCGACCCCTGCGGGGGCCGCACAGAATCGTCTTATGCCATAGTGATGTACGCTTCGCCGCCACGCAAGGCCAGGCTACCGTTTCGTTACCCACGGCGAGACGAACGGACGCGCCCCGAGGGGCGCGTCCCGCTTGCCGCTCGCGGCGCTATTCGGCGTCCGCGGCCTTGTCGGCTTCGGCGGCCTCGTCCTTCTTGGCCTTCTTCGGGGCGGCCTTCTTGGCCGGCTTCTTCTCGGTTGCCTCGGGCTCGGCCGCGGCATCGGCCTTGGCCTCGTCCTTCTTGGCGGTCTTCTTGGCCGCGGCCTTCTTGGCGGGCTTCTTCTTCTCGTCGGCGGGCTTGCCCGGCTCGATCTCGGTCACGACGGCCTTCTCCATGACGTCTTGCGCGGCCCTCGTGCGGGCGATGCCGTTCTTCACCATGTGGAGCTGGCCGTTCTTGCGCCACTCCTCCTGGAGCTTCTTCGGATCCTCCACGCCGCTCTTCACGAACTCCTCGGCCACGTCCTCGTCGGTGACCTCCATGCCGAAGTGGCGGGCCCACGCGTCGAGCGCGAGGTCCTGCTTCGTCATGTCGGCCGCCTGGGCCTTCACGTCCTCCTTGAACTGGTCGGGCTTGATGCCCTGCTGCGCGAGGTAGGCGTCGAAGCTCATGCCCTGGCGCTGCAGCTGCTGGAAGAAGTCCTGCAGGAGGCTGGTCTCGGCCTCTTCGCACATGGCCTCGGGCGCCTCGCCCTGCAGGCGGTCGGCCAGCTTGGATAGGCACTGGTTCTCCTTGATGCGGGGCAGCACGTCGGCCTTCTGCTCCTCGATGGACTCGGCCACGCGGCTGCGCAGGTCGGCCACGTTCTCGAAGCCGAGCGTGTCCTTGGCCCACTCGTCGGTGACCTCGGGCAGCACCTTGTTCTTGACGGAGATGACCTCGACCTCGAAGTTGATCTTGGTCGTTTTGCCCATGAGGGGCTGCGTCATGACGGTCGGCTCGGCCGGCACGTCGATGGAGAACTCCTTCTTCTGGCCCTTCTTCATGCCCACGAGCTCGGCGTCGAACTCGGCCGGGAACAGGCCCGTGCCCAGGCCGTACAGGCGCGTGGGCGTGGTCAGCGACTCGATGTCGGCTCCGGCGTCGTCGGTGGCCTTCATGCCGAGGTCGAGGTAGCTGTCCTCCTTGACCTTCGTGGCCGCCGCGGCGTCCTCGTAATCGTAGTAGTGCTCGCGCAGCTGGTCGATCTGATCGTCGATCTCGGCGTCGCTCACGCCCTCGGCGGGCATCTCGATCTCGACCGGATCGTAGCTCGAAAGCTCGAGCTCGGGCTTCACTTCGACCTCGAGCGAGTACTCGAAGGGCTTGCCCGCCTCGACGAGGCCCATGTCCTCGTCGAACGTCGGCTTCGAGACGGGGTACAGGTTGCTGCCGTCGATGGCGAGGGGATAGGTTTCGTTCACCACATCGTCCGTCACCGTGGCGGGAACCGCTGCGGCGCCCAGCGCGTTGTCGATGATCGGGCGCGGGGCCTTGCCGGCACGGAACCCGGGGAAGTTGTACTTGTGCGCGAAGTCCTTGTAGGTCTTCTTGATGCGGGCGTCGATATCCTTGGCATCGACGGTAACGGTCACTTTGACGCGGTTATCCTGCAATGCCTCAACTTTTGTTTCCACGTAACTATCCTCCATCATTTCCTGTCAATCGCCTCGCGGCGGCGTGCGGCGCGCCCGGCGGGTGCCCCTTGCGGCGCTCATCCGCATCGGTTTCGCAAGCAATCCGATTCGCGCTCTGAGCACACCGAAACGGAATTATCGCACATATGGAACGGTTGAGGAAGGAGGTTCACGAAGAACCGACGAAACACGCGGACGAGTCAAGCCGCAGGCGGGCCCCTGTAACGCAGCGTTGACTGATCTCCGGGTATTCTCCATACCGCGCCTCCTCCCCGAACGAGTATCATGGAACCTTACAAGAGGAATCATTGATCGAGAGGCGACGCGTGTCCATCGTTTTGAACATACCGCAGGAACGCGAGCTGGCGCGGCTCATCGACTACGAGCGGGCGACGTGCAGCGTGGACGGCGAGCTCGTGTACCGCTGCGCCTTCCCCTACCGCCCCGACGACGAGTTGCAGGCCGAGCTCATCGATTGCGGCGCGCTGGCCGCGAAGGCCGAGGGCAAGCGCGGCACCATCGTGGTCATCACGTCGGACGGCTACTCCTTCTTCCTCGAGCGCAACCGCGCCGAGCGCGAGCGCGCCCGCCGCGAGAAGCGCGACGCGCGCCTCATCGGCCTTTCGGCCTTCTTCGCCGCGCTTTGCATGGCCGTCGGGTTCTTGCTGGGCAGGTTCTTGGCGTAGATGCCGGCGGCGTCCGGCACCTGCGTCTGCACGCGGGAGCCGACGCATCTCAAGCCCAGGCCGTTCATGAGCTGTTGGAACAGATACGCCATCGGCAAGAACTACGGCTACACGTCAATGGCGGTTTGACAGCGGAACGCCCCCAACATGGCAGAGATTTCGAGGTATGTGATTTTTTTTCGAGCGGAAACTCGCTTGGAAAGCACGAGGGAATTCCCCGATCAGGCCAAATGCAGCCGCCTATCCACATGCAGCCGATTTCTGCGCGCAAGCAAATCACACACCTCGAAATCTCTGCCATTTTTTGGCCCCTCCGCGGATAAACCACCATCGACATCCCGCGAGCCGACGCGTCGTCGTCCTGAGCGCGCATGTCCTTCTGCCCCTGCGACGCGCCAAGCCGCCGTCGGGCACCCGCCCTAGGACGCGTCAACGATGGTTTGACGGCGGAAACGAGACCTTGAAGGCGCGAAAATCACTGCTGTGAAGCGTTCCTCGTGCGTTTCGAGGGTGTGCGCGCTTCTTTCGGAAGGCCCCCGAATGCGCCATCAGGCGTTTCTTCCGCCTGTTTCGCCCGTGCGACTTCACAGCGGTGATTTTCGCGCATCGGGATGCCGAGTGCGTGCATTCCGACGCACGTCGCGTTTTCCCCTACGCGAAGAACGTCTGGGTGAGCCAGGGGCCGTACTCGCCTTCCCACATGCCGCCCAGCTGGGCGAACACCTGCGGCCAGTCGATCGTCTGGCCGAACAGCAGCTCGAGGTAATGGCGGTTGCCGATGCCGCGCTCGGGCGGCGCGCCCAGACACGCCTGGGCGACCGTGTAGGTGCAGGTGGGGCATGCGGTCACGAGCGTCTCGGCGCCGGTTTTGCGCGCCTCGTCAATAACGCGCCACACGCGCCGCTGCGTGACGTCGTCGTCGTAGGACGCCACGGCCCCGCCCGCGCCGCAGCAGAGCGTGCCCTTGCGGTGGTGGTCCAGCTCCAAGCGCTCGGCGTCGGGCAGGTTGCGCGCCACGAGCGCGCGTATGGCGGCGCCGTGGCGGCCGTCGGCCCGATCGTGGCACGAGTCGAAGAACGTGACGCGGGCCTCGGGAAGCGGCGAGAATCCCGCGGGCTTGCCGGCCCGCTCGAGCGCGCGGCTTTTCTTCAGCAGCAGCTCCGGCAGGGGCACGATGTCCACCTCGTCGCCCATGAGCTCCGCGAACTCCTCGCCGCAACCAGGGCAGACCGTCACCACGCGCGTGATGCCCGCCGCGCGGATCTGGTCGAGGATGCGCTGACGCAGCGCCGCGGCACGGTCGAACAGCCCCGCACTCATGAGCGGGCTGCCGCAGCAGTCGTCGGAAAGCGCCCAGGCCATGCCGGCGTCGGTGAGCCACCTTCCCACCGTGCGGGTGAGCTCGGGCGCATAGCTCACGAGCGAGCAGCCGGGAAAGAACAGGGTGTCCACCGTGTCGGGGCCCAGCTCGGCCGCCTGCGCGAGCGAGGTGAACTCCGGGTAACCGACGCCGTAGATGGCGCGGTAGGCACTGAAGATGTTCCACTCGTTGTCCACCATCACGAGCTTCGAGTCGTCCGGCGGCATGAGCCCGGCGCGCATGAACAGCACGCGCCAGTCGCGCATGCGCTCGGGCGCCAGCAGGTGGTGCTGGCAGGTGGCCGTGCAATACCCGCAGAAGCAGCAGCGGCGCAGCGCGTGGTAGAGCTCGGGGCGCTCCTGCACGACGCGCAGCACCGCGTCGGGCTGGTCGCCGAAGGGCAACGCGACAACGGCGCGGTAGCCCTCCTCCACGAGGCCCATGTCGAGCGCGGGCTCCTTCAGCACCTCGCAGCGCAGCGTGCAGCGCTTGCAATGGGAGCAGGTGAGCTTCTTGTTCGCCCAGGCGGCCAGCATATCGAGCTTGGCCGAATCCAAGCCGGCTATCTGCTCCAGGTCTTCTTTCGAAAGCTTTTCGGGTCTTGTCTGCATGCGAACTCCCCCTCCGATTCGCCGTCCAGTTTAGCGCAATGCGCCTTGAGCAAGGCGAGAATCAGGCAAGGAAGCGCATTTTGCACAGCGCACGGCACGGAGATTCTGGCAACGTCGGTCGAATCGCAAGGCTCTGGACCTTGCTTCGTTATGCGTTTCACTTGCTGTATCACGAATCGTCAGAAAGCATCTGGAGAGCCCCGCCCGCTCTTCCGAATCGAAGCGGAGTGGATGGCAGGAGGACAGTATGGCCATTGACGACCCCACCGAGCGAAGCGAACCATACGCGAAACAGCAAGACACAGGGGCCGCAGAAAGGCAAACCGCTTTCGCAGTTCCCAACTATGCAGGGCTGCAATCGTTTCTTGACGCTTTCGATGAAGAAAAAAGACAACACGTAGGAGAGATATCACCAGGGGTTTATCGCGGAAAAGGGCCGGTTCTATCCGCATATCTTGAAGATTTGTTTGCCGTTTACCTGAAAAAGGCGTTCGACTCGAGCTCGATTTACCTCTTGATTGATGTGTCGGTGCGGATAGGAAGCATATCCTGCAGACCCGATATCGCCGTCATCGAAATCGAGCACGACAACGTAACGGTGCTCGGATTCGTCGACTGCAAGACTTCTCTTGGCTGGAGCCGGGACAACGTATACGGTATGGCCGATAAATACCGGAACTTGAGAGACGCGGTTGTTGAGAATGGCTGCAGCGTTTGCATCGGCGGCGTCGACGGAAAACACGATGGCACCAAGAGGTTCAATGGCGAACACCCCGTGAAACCCGACTTCGTCTGGGACGTCTTCGTCAAGGACGTTTGGGGGAAAGGGTCTGCCCAAACGGTTTTAGAGCAGATCGAATCTTGGAATGATGACAAGAACGCACTCCGTACGAAAATCTGGTGGGGCCAATACTGGTCGGAAAAGAAGGAAGGCGTTTACAGGGTGTCCTCCGAAGACACGTTCGCGCGTCTGGCGAGCAGAATGCGAAACGGGAACTAGATGAGGAAGACCGGATAATTTATCGCCTTCACATCGGCTCAAAAACCTCCGACGATGCAAGACATGGAAGATGGTGCGGGCGTTGATACAGAACTTTTTTTGAAAACAGAACATTTATCAGCAGAAACGTGGCAGTCGATAAGCAGTGAAGCTTCTAAACAGGTAAGCATGGTTCAAATTTACTACAACGAGGTATAGCGAGTCGCGATGCCTCTAGGCATTGTCCCTATTTTATAATTATAAGGAAATAATGCTGGCACAAAGGGCTTCGTGCTCTACGCAGGCAATTACTGTAGAGACCAGATCGATAACTCGATTCAGTTCAAAGCGCTCAGAGCGATCAGACACCTGCTCCCACTCATGATGCATAAACTGGTTTCTGATCTTCTGAATTTCATGATAGAAAGCAAGTTCCTTGGAGAGTATCGAGAGCATATCGCACTGACAGCACGCACCGATTTTTTGCAGTGCGTGCTCCACGCCAGTAATCGACCGGGGCTTACGTCCGAACGATATTTCCTTCCTCTCGCAAAACCAGTGCCCTATCTCGTCCAAAGCAGACTCAAGATATGCAAGCCACAAAGTCAACATCGAGCATCTGCTGATATCATTTGCCAAATTTTTCCATGTCAGTAAATCACTTATATAACCTAGCTCGATCTCCGCTTCTCCGATATAAAATTCAAAATCTGAGCAGTCTTTCTCAATACTTGCCAAGCGCCCCTCGTCGGACAGTACAGAAAAACGATCAACCTTGCCATCCTTAATAGAAAGCACTCTTTCATGGAGATCGTTTTGTACAAAATAGCAATAGTCATTGATTTCGCTGATTTCTTCTTCAAATTTCACAAAAGGGTAGATGCCGCTTTTTGAAAAATATATGAAATAATCGACGTCTTTTGAGCTATTGAAATAGTAGGAGCTTTCTACGAGGCGATCATCAATCAGGTTGATATTTTCATATTTGTATGCCATTTTTCCTCCCGACAGCAACGTGAGGATGCTGCATTATTCCATCAGGCCAATCAAACATCACCTCGCGGGAGCATCTATAACATGCAATCCGTTAATTGATGCCAAAGAGATTTCCTTATTCCGCAAATTGGCACGTAAACACACCCTTATGCGTCTTGTTTTTGCACCAGCTTGATGGTATTTCCGGTTATTTCAATTTGCACCCGTACATATATTTTTGCCCGAAAATTTCGCAAAATATGCAGGCAATGCCTAGAGCGACTTCAGCACCATTACACTTGTCTATACAGGTAGAAATCATACCATCAGGGTCAGGTGAACAACTTGCTGACATCTTCATCAAGCTGCAAAGACTTATTGAGTACAGAACTTTTGTTTATTATGCCTGATTAAAGATATTAGAAACTTCTAATATCACGATTTTTGCTGGTGCGGGCGAAAGGACTTGAACCTTCACACCTTGTGGGTACCAGAACCTAAATCTGGCGCGTCTGCCAATTCCGCCACGCCCGCACGCCGTGCGCCGATTTCGCGCAGCGAACATGATAGCAGAAGTTGACGGCTTTCGGCCGAGACCGAAAGCTCTGCTATCATAGGCGCCCGAACCGGACGGAACCAGACCAAGGAGCGAATGTGAACCTCAAGAGGATTGCGCGCGCGTACAACGACGTCAGCCTTATCAAGCGCATCGTGGCGGGCCTCGTCGTGGGCGCGGTGCTGGGCATCGCCCTGCCCGGCATGGAAGTGGTGGGGCTTTTGGGCACGCTGTTCGTGTCGGCGTTGAAGGCCGTGGCGCCCGTCTTGGTGTTCTTCCTCGTTGTCAGCGCGCTCGCGAACGCGAAGGCCGCCGGATCCATGAAGACCGTCGTGGTGCTGTACGTGGTGAGCACGTTCGTGGCCGCGCTCGTGGCCGTGGCGGCCAGCTACCTGTTCCCCACCGAGCTGACGCTCGCGGCGCCGGCGGCCGAGCAGAGCTCTCCCTCGGGCATCGGCGAGGTGCTGGGCACGCTGGTCATGAACATGGTGGCGAACCCGGTCGACGCGCTGGCGAATGCGAACTACCTGGGCATACTCGTGTGGGCCGTCGTGCTGGGCATCGCCCTGCGTGCGGCGAGCGGCACGGTGAAGGACGTGTTCACCAGCGTGTCGGACGCCGTGTCGACCGTGGTGCGCTGGGTCATCGCGCTCGCGCCGTTCGGCGTGCTGGGCCTCGTGTACACCACCGTGTCCGAGAACGGGCTCGACATCTTCGCCGAGTACGGCCGGCTCATCCTCGTGCTCGTGGGCTGCATGCTGTTCATCGCGTTCGTCACGAACCCGCTCATCGTGTTCGCCAACGTGCGCAAGAACCCCTACCCGCTCGTGCTGCGCTGCCTGAAGGACAGCGGCATCACGGCGTTCTTCACGCGCAGCTCGGCGGCGAACATCCCCGTGAACATGGAGCTTTGCCGCAAGCTCGGCCTGGACAAGGACAACTACTCGGTGTCCATTCCGCTGGGCGCCACCATCAACATGGCGGGCGCGGCCGTCACCATCACCGTCATGGCCATGGCGGCCGCCCACACGCTGGGCGTGTCGGTGGACCCGGTCACCGCGGTGGTGCTGAGCGCGCTGGCCGCCGCGTCCGCCTGCGGCGCCTCGGGCGTGGCCGGCGGGTCGCTTCTGCTCATACCGCTGGCGTGCTCGCTGTTCGGCATCGGCAACGACGTGGCCATGCAGGTGGTGGCCATCGGCTTCATCATCGGCGTGGTGCAGGACTCGTGCGAGACGGCACTGAACTCGTCGTCCGACGTGCTGTTCACCGCCACGGCGGAGTACCGCGCGTGGCGGCGCGAGGGCCGGGATTTCCGTCTGGGCCGCGACGCGTTCAGCGAGGACGAGCTGGCGTAACGCGAGCGCGCGGCGAGAACCTGCGGATCGCAGGCGGGATGGCGGGTGCTTGCGAAGCCGGAGGCGCTTGGTGCGCTCGCCGCGGTGGCGGCCTGCTGGCCGCCCCTGCGGGGGTCTTTCGGCTTCGGGAACGAGGTTACGCGTCCACGATCTGCAACGTGTAGGCGTTGTCGCCCACGGTGAACGGGTGCAGCAGGTTCTCCACGAGGGTGCGGGCCTGCTCGTTGGCCTGCTCGATCATGCCGGTTTGGTTGACCCGCTCCTCGGCATCGGTCTGGGCCGTTTTGAGGGCCTCGGCCGTGTCCTGCTTGTTCTCCCAGTTGAACAGCGCGAACGCCGAATCGTAGAACTCGATGGAGTTCGGGTCGATCTCGATGCCCAGAAGCTGCGCCTGCGGCAGGCGCACGGTGACGGTGCGGCCGCTCACGTCGACGGACGCCTGCGCCAGGTCGACGCCCGCGCGCACCTCGGCGTCGTAGACCATGGTGAAGCCCTTCTTGTTGATGAAGTCGATGTCGCCGTTCTCGTAGCGCACAAGGCCCCGGTACTCGAGCTTGGCCGTGGCCAGCTCGCTCGAGTTCGAAAGCTGCTCCTGGATGGACGTGGTGGTGAGCTTGACGCTGGGCTCGAACGCGCGCTGGAACGCGAGCGTGCCCACGACGCCGACGGCGACGAGCGCCACGGCCACGACGATCATGAGTATCTTCTTCATGGATGCATCCTTCTCGATCTAACGGGTGTCTCGACGGCAGGATACCACGGACGGACAAACGCCCGTCGCCCGTCAACAAGCGGTTAAGGCTTCGTGGACACGCGAGGCGCAAAAGGCTGCGGCCGGAAGCAGAAAGCCGCCCGAGAAGCCCCGAGGGGGCCCAGCTGACCGCCACGCGACTCGCATCGAGGCCCGTGGGCAGCCCCGGCACCCTGGCGAACCGCGATGCCGTGCGCGGATCGTCCGCCGCGCTCACCGCATGCGCACCGAGCTTCGCCGGCGCCCATGCGGTTCAAAACGTCATCAGCGCACGGCGCGGAGAAGCGCCTATTTGGCCAATCGGGCGTAGAACTGGCCGTCCCGCTCTTCCACGTCGATGCCCGCCATGTCGACCAGGTAGGGTCGGAACTGGGCGTATCCCAGATCGCGCAGCTTGAACGTGCGGAACTTGCCGCGCACGCGCTTGCCGAGCGTGGCCAGCGCTATGCCGTCGGGCTCCGCATCGGCCACCGCCTGGCGGATGAACGCCTCGGGGTCGGTTGGAGCGGGCTCCGCCTTCGCGGGCGCCTTCGCCCTCGCGGGCTGCTTCGGCGACGCCTTCGGGGCCGTTTGCTTGGAGGACGCCTTCGAGGAAGGGCGCTTCGACTGCGCCTTTCCTGCGGGCTTCCCCGCCGCCTTCGCGGGAACCGGAGTTTCGGAAGGCTGCGCGGGCTCCTCGACCGGGGCCTCGACCACCTTCGGGGCGGTCTGGGACGCCTTAGCCTTCGGGGACGCCGCTTTGGCGGACTTGGCCGCCGGCTTGCGCTTCGCCGGCGCGGCGGGTTCCTGCTCGGCCGGCGCCTTGGCAACCTGATCGGCGACGGGAGCGCCCTGCTCCGCCGGCGCCTTTTCGGGCTGCGCCGCCTTGGCGGGCTTGCGGCTCTTCAGCGCATCGGCCCAAGCGGCCGCCGCGCGCTTGCGGGCGGCGCGGCCGGGCCGGTTGTCGACGGGAGCCGCCTCCTCGACAGGTTCGGGCTCGACGGTCTCGGGCTGCGTAGCGGCAGGCTGCCGTTCCTCGGACGCAGGGGCGTCGGAGACCGCCTTCGCGTCGGGCGCCTGCTCGACGGAGGCCTTCGCCGCGCCCTTCTGCGCGGCGCGACGAGCCGCCATGCGCGTCGAACGACGAGGCTTCTTCTCGGGCACCTCCGCGTCGTCCGTGGGAACGTCCTGCTTGTCGGATGCGTTGTCGGATGCGGCTGCCTCGACGTCGGAGGGCGCGGCATCGACCGGCACCGCGGATGCGTCCTCGGCGGGTTGCGCGTCGGACGCCTCCCCCTTCGGCGCCTGCGGCTCCTCGGCCGGAACGTCCGCGCGCGCGGCCTCGTTGCCGTGCGCGGCGTCTTTGCCGTGGCCGTTCTTGCGCTCGCGGTCGTCGCCCGCCAGCTCCACCGTGACCGAGCTGCCGTCCTTCGTGATCTGGACGCTTTGGAACTCGTCGAGCAGCTTCGACAGCAGGTTCGTGCCGTAGCTGCGCACGTCGAAGTCCGGGTAGCGCTTCAGCAGGCGGCTGCCCACCTCGCCGAGGCCCGTGGACTTGCCGTTGTTCTGGTTGTCGGTGATGATGTTCACCACGGCCTGCTCGATCTCGTCCTTGCTCGCGGTGGCCGTGCCGGCACCCGAGCCGCCGCTCGTCGCGCCGGCCTGGTCGCTCCGGCCCTTGCCGCGGCCGCCGGACTTGCCGCCCGCGTCGCCCAGCAGAAGCTCCAGCGTGGTGAAGATGTCGCACGCCTTCCTGAACGGCGTGGGCGTCTTCTTCTCGCCCATGCCGATGACCGTGAGGCCGCTTTCGCGGATGCGGCTGGCCAGGCGCGTGAAGTCGCTGTCGCTCGACACGATGCAGAAGCCCTCCACCGAGCGCGTGTACAGGATGTCCATGGCGTCGATGATCATGGCCGAGTCGGTGGCGTTCTTGCCCTGGGTGTAGCCGAACTGCTGGATGGGCGTGATGGAGTTCTCCAGCAGCGCGTCCTTCCACTTGGCGTGGAGCGTGAGCGTCCAGTCGCCGTAGATGCGCTTGTAGGTGACGGTGCCGTACTTCGACAGCTCGTCGGTGATGGGCTTGATGTACTTCGCCGACACGTTGTCGGCGTCGATCAAGAGGGCGAATCGTTTTTCAGATGATTGCTTTTCCACGTGGTGCCGCTCCTCGATGATGGTGGTGATGGCGGCCGCGCTCGCTTGCGCGACGCCGGGGCTCGCGTCGCGCTGCGGGCGGGACCGCAGCGCCAACCTGCGTCCGACCGCGAAAACACGACGTTCCGGGTGTCTATACTACTCGAAATAGGCCGATCAACGCCCAATTGCAGCAAGGCTGATACAATTTGTCCATAATCCTCTTGCGCTCGGCGAAGAAAATCCGTATACTTCCACCTTGCGCCTTGGTGGCTATAGTTCAGTTGGCTAGAACGCCAGATTGTGGCTCTGGAGGTCGTCGGTTCGAGTCCGATTAGCCACCCCAGCGCGCTTTTTGAAATTAGGGCTTGCAATCGCAGGTTGCATGCTTTAAGATAACCCAGCGCTTTGCGCACTTTGACATATCTTTTCTTTGGACCGTTAGCTTAGTTGGTAGAGCAGGGGACTCTTAATCCCAAGGTCCGGGGTTCGAGTCCCCGACGGTCCACCATCGAAAACCCACAGGCCAGCCGGCAAAACCGGCTGGCCTTTTTTTGTTGCGTAGCGCACCCCCCCCCCGGACCGGCGACCAAGGTTTCGAGCAAACGGATTGGAGCCGGACCGCTCGCGCCCGGTTCCCGCAAAGCGAGAAAAGGCGTCGAGGGCCGGATCGTCTGCCCAACAACGTGAAGAGAGGGCCGGCTATGTCGGCCCTCTCTTCTTCAACGGAAAAGCCATGGCCGCCGCGAACCAAGGAAACAGGCGGGCGGATGCAGGTATTGGCTCCTAGCACACCACCCTCACGCGGCGGACGCCTTCGAGGGCTTCGAGCTTCGCCACGGCGGTGTCCGGGACGGGCTGGTCGAGGTCGAGCATGGTGTAGGACACGTCGCCGCGGGACTTGTTCGTCATGTTCTCGATGTTGACGCCTTCCTCGCCGAACACGTCGGTGACGCGGCTGATCATGCTCGGGATGTTCTTGTGCATGACGGCGGCGCGGCTCATGCCCTCGGGGCAGACGCCCATGTCGCACGCCGGGTAGTTCACGGAGTTCCTGATGTTGCCGTTCTCCAGATAGTCCATCATCTCCTGCACGGCCATGGCGGCGCAGTTGTCCTCGGCCTCGGCCGTCGACGCGCCCAGGTGCGGCAGCACGATGGCGTGCTCCATCTGCATGACCTCGGGCGTGGCGAAGTCGGTGATGTAGGCCCCCACCTTGCCCGATGCCAGCGCGGAGGCCATGGCGGCGTTGTCCACGAGCGTGTCGCGCGAGAAGTTCAGCACCACGGCGCCGTCCTTCATGAGCGAGCAGGCGCGCCCGCCGATCATGCCGATGGTGCCTTCCATGGCCGGCACGTGGATGGTGAGGTAGTCGCAGGTGCGGAACAGGTCGTCCAGGTTCGTGACGTGATGGACGGCGCTCGAGAGGCGCCAGGCCGCGCCCACCGACACGTACGGATCGTAGCCGTAGACATCCATGCCCAGGGCGACGGCCGCGTTGGCCACCTCGGCGCCGATGGCGCCCAGGCCGATCACGCCCAGCTTCTTGCCCAGTATCTCGCGCCCGGCGAACGCCTTCTTCGCCTTCTCGGCCGCCTTGGCGATGTTCTCGTCGCCCGCGTTGTCGCGGCACCACGCGATGCCGTCCACGATGCCGCGGCTTCCCAGCAGAAGCGCGCACAGCACGATCTCCTTCACGGCGTTGGCGTTGGCTCCCGGCGTGTTGAACACGACGATGCCGTCCTCGGCGCAGCGATCGAGCGGTATGTTGTTCACGCCCGCCCCCGCGCGCGCGATGGCCAGCAGCTCGTCGCCGAACTCCATGTCGTGCATGGCGGCGCTGCGCACGAGGATGGCGGACGCCTTCGCCGGATCGTCGGTGAGCTCGTAGGAGTCGGTGAGCAGATCGGTGCCGTGCGAGGAAATGTTGTTCAAGCAATGGACGTAGCGCATGGTTCTTCTCCTTCTCGTGTGTAAGGTGAGGCCGAGGGCTGTCGTCGCGCAGGAGGAACCGCGTCGTCGTTGCGTGGAAGCCGAGCCGCTTTAGCCTGCTGTAGCAGTATACTCCCTCCCCGCCCGACGTGCAGCGAAACGACGGCGCCCGAGCGAACGCACGCGTGGACGGAGGGCGTGAACGCAAGCAACGGTGCGGACCATCGGCACCGTGCCCCGCTGAAGGCCCTTCTGATCTTTTGCCCTCCCGCAGCCTTCAAGCCGCACCCCTTCGCGTGAAGCCCCGCCGCTCCGCTGAATTGCCCTTGGCAAAGCACACCGGCCGCCGGCATGCCTGCGACAGCCAACAACGGCAACCCAGCATTCCAGTGTTTTTCGATATGCGTGCGTTTCGGGCGCGGAAGAAGACTCCCCGGCGCGCCAAAGGAGCGATGCCGCAAAACGTGCGACCATGCTTTATGGAGACAGGAGGCGCGGAATGCTCTGCGCTTGCCGCTGAAAGGGTTCGCGCATCGAAATAATGGCCATTGCGACGGTATTGCTCTGCGTAAACCCAGATTGGCGGACAGGGGGCGATCCGCCGTTGAACCGACATGAAATGCGCCCGGCCGGATTGTCATCCTGAGCGGAGGCGGCGCGAGCCGGCGGAGCAGAAGGATTCCGCGCGACGGCAGCCGGGGCGCCTCCGGTTGGCACCGCGCAGGATCCTCCGCGCCCCCGCTTCGCGGGGCCTCCCCGCGCCCGCTCCGCGTGCTCGGGAGCTCGACAGCCCGCCGGACCTTCGGACGCACCGCCCGCCCATGGCAACGACGCATCGGCTCGCGGTACGCCGATGGCGGTTTGACGGCGGATCGGGGCCGAATTGCACGAAAATCACCGATGCCCCCGTAGCGTCGGACCTTCTGACAAGACTTCTCCTTGCTCGGAATGCTGCGACCTGCGAAAACTCATTCAGCGAGCAAGCGCTTGCGTGGCGAAGGCCATCGGAACCCGCTTCGAGCGGGGGACGTCGGTGATTTTTGCACCGAATGGGAGGATGCTCTATGTTAAACCACCGCTGACATTGCGCAAGCCAGCGCGTTGCCATCCTGAGCGGACGAAGCGAGCGCAGGGAGACCGCGAAGCGGGGGCGCGGAGGATCCCGCACGGCGCTGACCGGGATGCCCCTGCCGGCGCCTCGTCGTGCGATTTGAAAACCGTCGCGGCACGGCTGGGGCGGACACGGTACAATCGGCGGCAACGGAGAGGGCCACGCGGCGGGCGGGAAACGGCGCGCGAACGGAAAGACCCGAAGCAGACGAGAAAAGGCGGAGGCCATGGAAAAGAGCGTGCTGGTGCTGAATGGAAGCCCGCGCCGCGAGGGGAACACGGCGGCGCTCGTGGACGCGTTCGAGGAGGGAGCCGAGCGGGCGGGCCATGCCGTGGCGAGGTTCGACGTGGCGTTCATGGACGTCGCGCCGTGCCGCGGCTGCTTGGGCGGCGGTGCCGATGCGAGCAGCCCCTGCGTGCAGAAGGACGACATGGACGCCGTCTACGCCGCCTACCGCGCCGCCGACGTGGTGGTGCTGGCCTCGCCCATGTACTGCTGGAGCTTCACGGCGCAGATGAAGGCCGCGCTCGACCGCCTGTTCGCGCTCATGGAGGCGGGCATGCGGGCCGCGGCGGCAGGGGGCGAGGCCGCGGCCGTAGCGGCGGCGGAGGCGGGAGGCAAGGAATGCGCGCTGCTCATGCCCGCCGAGGAGGACACCGAGCGCAACTTCGCTCCCGTCGTTTCCTACTACGAAACGCTGTGCGAGCGCATGGGCTGGCGCGACGCGGGCCGCGTGCTGGTGGGCGGCGTGTACCGGGCGGGCGACATAGCCGGCAACCCCGCCCTCGACGAGGCCCGCGCCTTGGGCGCCTCGCTGTAGGACGCGCGCACGCGCGAAGCGAAGCTACCGCGGCGTGGTGCTTTTCGAATCGCCTTCCGCTGTAGGACGCGCGCACGCGCGAAGCGAAGCGGGCGTTGCGGTGCGAACAGCGGCGGCCGCATTGCAGGGAGTGCGTTAAAAGCCGTCGAAACGCCCTTCGTAGGGGGGGGCTTGCCCCGCCCGCTCGCGAAGCGCGAGAACGTGGCCCGCAGTTGCTTTTTCGGCTGCGCCGGAACGGGCGCTCTGGAGAGCGTCCCTGTGGAAGCCGCCGACGCTGCGAGCCGCTTTCCGGTTTTGCCGGAACAGGGCCGTATCAGAAAGGCCGATTCTCCGCTCTTGTTGGGCAAGGGCTCTGCCCTTGCCGTTCGACAGGCAGCGTTTCCGCGAGCCATCGGCAAGGGCAAAGCCCTTGCCCAACAAGAGCGATGCCGAAAACACACGGTTTGACTGCTTTTGATACAGCCCCCCTGCAGAACAGCCGACAAGCGCGCGTTACGGCAACTTTTGATACAGTCTCTTTTTAAAACCGCAACAAAAGGCAACCCCTTCTCCGTGTTCGTGGGGAGAGGAGATGGAATATGGACGAATCAGGCGAGATGGCGATGCCGGCGAGCTTCGGCGGCGCGGCGCGAGGACGGCCGGACGCGGCGCGGCCCTCGCGCGACGGCAGATGCGAGCACGACGACATGTCCGCGAGCACCGCGATTCGCAACGTTCCCGAGCGCGCTGCGAGCCCCGACCCCCTCGGCCGCGTGCCGAGCATCGAAGGGCCCGGCGACGCCGAAAGCCGCAACGACCGACGCGTCGCAGAAGCGGCGGCACGGCTCGAAAATGCCGTCGCACGCTGGGGCGACACGGTGTACGGGCTGGCGGCGCGGCGCACGGGCAACCGCGCCGACGCCGAGGACGTGATGCAAACCGTGTTCCTGCGCCTACACCAAAGCGGGAAGCGCTTCCGCGACGACGAGCACCTGAAGGCGTGGCTTTTGCATGTGACCGTGAACTGCTGCCACGACCTGCGGCGCAGCCCGTGGCACAAGCGTCGCACCGAACTCGACGACGAAAGCATGGAGCGCCTGCGCACGCAGCCCGTGCCGGAAGACGGCGAAGGACGCGACGACGAGCTGGAAGCCGCCCTCGCCCGCCTGAGCGACAAGCAACGCACGGCCGTGCTGCTGCACTATTACGAGGGGTACGCAACCGACGAGATAGCCCAGATCACCGGCGAGCGCCCCGCCACCGTCCGATCCCACCTCCATCGCGCACGCAAGGCCCTCAAGATCGATTTAGGAGCGCACTCATGAACGAGGATGAATTCCGCGAGCGTTTGGCCGCCGCACAGGACAACATCAAGGCCTCCCCCGAACTGAAGCACCGCGTCGTGGCCGAAGCCCTACAGGCCGATGCCGCAGGCGGCGAAAATCGCGCCGCGCAATCGCACGCCGCGCCGACAAGGCGCCCGACCCGCCGCAGGCCCCAACCGGCGAAGCGCGCACCCGGAGCCGCGGCCCTCGCCCGCCGCTGGGCCCTTCCGGCCGCTGCCTGCCTCGTGGCCGGCGCCCTCGTCGTCGCCGGCGTGCCGGCGCTCACCTCCGCACTGCACGGCGGATCTTCCGCAACGTCCTCCATCGCCCTTGACGAGGCGGCCGCGCGCTGCGGGTTCTCCGTGCAGGCCTGGGCATCGGACCGGTCGACGGTTCTCGAGCCGAGCGAGGACGACATGATCGTCTTCGACCGCGACCTAAGCAACGGCATGTACGAAGGCGAGCGGTACAAAACCGAGGGATACTACACCGGCTGCCTGTTCAGCGTTGAAGGTGAGGGTATCGCCCGCGTGCAGATGAACGTCTCGCACGGCCGTCTGTACCGCTTCACCACCGAGCTATGCACAAACGAGGAGGAACCCGAGAAGTGGGCCGAGGCCCTCTCTTGGAAACCGACGAAGCGCGGCATGGGAACGTACTTCAGCACATACGACAGCGTTGTGCCCATAGGCAAGTCCGGCGGCGTGTCAGAGGGTTCGCACGGCAAGCTCGCCGGCGTCAACCTTGCCAAAATATTCGGCTCCACCATCGACGTGACCAGCGCCGAGGAACCCGGCATAGCCGACGGCACGACGAGCTTCGGCCTATGGACGAACGACGACTACGACGAAGAAGCGGGGGTGTTCCCCATCGATACCGCAGTCGACCTCTTCGACGGACAAACGCTCACCGTCACCGTCACGTTCGAGGACGGTCACTGCACCACGCAAGTCATCGAGCTGCACGCCGCCGACATGAAAGCCGTTTCCGCAAGCACGGAAAGCCTGGGAGGGAGGCAGCATCAGGTAGTACCCGAAATCGTTCAAGACCGCGGGAGCCTGAGAGAAGGCGAAACCTTCGTGCACACGCTATACGGCATCATCATCGAAACAAATAGCGAACCGTTTGCGGGCGATCTATCCCAAGCCAACGAATACGCCGCAAACGTCATGCCAGCCATGACCCTCGACCGTCAGCCCATCGTCAAGCCGGCGCAGCGAGACGGCCATGCGCTCGCCGTCACCGAAGGGGCGCGGCTCGAGCCCGGCGATCGGGCGTTCGTGTCAGACGAGGACGGCAGCACGGCCTCGTTCTCCCTGTCCTTTCCCGCTGTCGAGCGCACACGCGCGCTGCCAGAGGCGCTCGCGCTGGAAGACGTCCTCGGCGAAACAGACGCAGCCTATGCGAACAGGATCAGCGAGCAGGTGCATGGCTACCGCATCGACGAGGAAACGCGCGAGATCAGCGACGGCTTCTCGTTCGCGACCGTCACCATGAACGTGACGAACGAGGCCGCCGAAGCCCGGCAGCTGCCGCTGAACTCCGAGCGGTTGCGCGAACTCGGCCTGGGCGAGTTCGCCGTCGTTGACGGACAGGGAAACGCGACGTTCAACGCCCTCAACGAAGCACTCTACTTCGGTGACGGGGGCGAGAACCTCAAAGGCGCAAACCCGTGCGCACTGTCGTTCGAGCCCGGCGAGACAAAGCGGGTGACGATAATCAAAATCGTCCCCGACTCCGTGCTCGATGACCCGTCGTGCCTGTTCGTTGTCGACGTTGCTGGTGCGGGCATCACGCAGGCGTTCGCCGTCGGCGCGCAGAGGTGACAGCGAAAATGTCCTAAAAGGGGACAGTCCCCTTTTAGGATAAGGTTGTCATCCTGAGCGGAGGCGCGCGGAGGCCCGGCTTCCCCTCGGCTTCCGCAGCCCTTTCCATAACGCCTGTTCACGGCGGCGCGCCGGCTCGCCCGGGGGAACCGGGCCCGTCCCCGGAGCGCCGCGCCGCCCGCCGGGGGCCGGAAACGTAACATATGGGCGAAAAGCGTGCGCCCCGGACGCCGCGTGGCCGTCACCCCGGCGGCGCGGGCTACTCCCGGATCATCCGTCGGGCGCCGAGGTAGGTGACGGCGAAGTAGGCGCCGTACACAGCGAGGAAGCAAGCCGCGCAGGTGAGGGCCATCGAGCCGATGTCCAGGTGCCCGAACACGGCCACGACGTCGGTGACCACCGCCAGCGCGCAGCAGGCGTGCGCCACGGCCAGCAGCAGCGGGAACAGGAAGTACACCAGCACCTGCGCGAACAGGGCGCCGTTTATCATGCCCTCGGGCGCGCCGAGCTTGCGCAGCAGGCCGTAGCGGCGCACGTTGTCGGACGCGTCGGAGAGCTGCTGGATGGCGAGTATCGCCGCGCAGGCGATGACCAGCACGAAACCCAGGTAGATGGCCAGGTACGCCACTACGGTGGACAGGCTCAGGCTCTGCTCGTACACCTCGGCGCGCGTGAACGTGTTCGACAGGGGCCACGTGTCGGGATCGTTCGTGTCGGAAACCGCAGCCAGCAGCTCGCCGAGCGCGCACTCGTCTTCGTCGCTTGCGCACTGCACGTCCAGCGTCGATTGCAGGATGACGGCGGCGTCGGGCACTGCGTCGTCGCTCACCACGATCGTGCCCGTGTTCAGGGGAAACGGCACCGTCATGAGCGACTCGCCGGAGAACCTCGCCACCCTCAGATCGCGCCCGCTCACGGGCAGCACCGTGCCGCGCTCGACCATGTCGCGATAGAACTCGGACGTGATGTCGGAGTCGCTCATCACCGCGCACTCGCCCTCCCCCAGATCGATCGGCTCCTTGCCCGCCAGTTCGAGGGCCTCGTTCACCTGCGAAAGCTTGGTCAGGCACACCGGATAGCGCACGTAGCCGGGGTTGACGGACGTACCGGCCGTGTCCGCAAGCGACAGCCCGCTGGCCGCCTCCACGTCCCCCATGGTGAGCGCGTCGGAAACGTCGACGTACTGGTCGACCTGCGCCGTGTCCCGCACGAGCGCGTCGAAGTCGCCCGCATCTAGCGTCTCGGCGCTCTTCCGCAGCCCTGCGGCCATGTCGTAGCCCTGTTCCTCGGCGAACCGCGCATAGAGCTCGATGGCGGGGTCGGCCGCATAGCCCGCCTCGGCGTCGAACGAGCCGAACACGCTGACGGCGGTCGCGCTGTACGCGGTGCCCTTCTCCAAGCTGCCCTCCACGGCGTTGCGGATGCCGATGCCGCCGCACACGCTGGTGATGGCCAGGAACAGCGTGAGGCACACGATGGACAGCGTGGCGAACGTCGTGTTCACCTTGGCGTTGAGCTGGCGCAGGGTGAACATGTTGAGCCCCCGCAGATACAGCGGCCGGACGAGCTGCACGAGCTTCAGCAAGAAACCGGACAGCGCGTAGAAGAACAGCACCGTGCCCACGCACACCAGCACCGTGGCGGCCGCGAACTCGGGCGACGGCTCCATGAGCCCGTTGTCGACGAGCAGCTTGTACGACACGCCGATGACGCACACCGACACCGCGAACAGCACGAGGGAAAGCGGCAGGCTGGTGAGCTTCATGTCCTCGACCCTGCTCTCGGCATGCATAAGGTCGATGAGCCGGGCCTTCGCCACCGTGCGCGCGTTCAACAGCGCCGCGAGCACGAAGATGGCGGCGAACACCGCGACCGTCTTCGCCAGCGCGTCGGCCGAGAACACGAACGCGAACCCGCTCGCGGCGGCCACATCGGCCTGGAACAGCGCCGAAGTCACATATAGCAGAAGCTGCGACAGTCCCACGCCCACCGCCAGGCCGACGACGAGCGACGCCGCGCCCACGATGAGCGACTCCAGCGCCACGATCCTCACCACATCGCCCGTGCGCATGCCCAGCATGAGGTACAGGCCGAACTCCTTCTTGCGCCGCTTCACCAGAAAGCGGTTGGCGTACACCACCAAGAACACGAGCACGAACGCGATGAACACCGACACGCCGCCGATGACCATGCCCAAAAGGTCGAACATCTTGCTCTGCGTCTCGGAGAACGCGAGCACGCCCTGCTGCGCGGCCATGGAGTTGAAGGCGTAGAACACCGCCACGCCCAGAAGCACCGTGAGGAAGTAGATGCCGAAGTCCGCGACGGACTTGCGCACGTTGCCGAGCGCCAGCCTAGCAAGCATGGGCGGCCTCCTCTCCTTCGCCGCCCATGTCGGCCACCACGTCCGCGATCTTGTGGTAGAACACGGAGCGCGCGGCCCCCTGGCGCCGCAGCTCGCCGTAGAGTCGACCGTCCTTGATGAACACGATGCGGCCGCAGTAGCTGGCCGACGTGGCGTCGTGCGTGACCATGAGGATGGTAGAGCCCAGCTCGTTCAGGTACGCGAGCGACTCCAGCAGCTGCACGGCCGACTTCGAGTCGAGCGCGCCGGTGGGCTCGTCGGCCAGCACGAGGCTCGGGCTCGTCACCGTGGCGCGCGCGGCGGCCACGCGCTGCTTCTGGCCGCCCGACATCTGGTAGGGGTGCTTGCCCAGCACGTCGGCTATGCCCAGCTGCGCGGCCGCCGCGCGCACCCGCGCATCGATGTCACGGGCCGGAACCTTCTGGATGGTGAGCGCGAGGGCTATGTTCTCGTAGGCCGTGAGCGTGTCCAGCAGGTTGGCGTCTTGGAACACGAAACCCAGTTCGTCGCGACGGAAGGCGGAAAGCTCCTTGCCGCGCAGAGCCGTGACGTCGCGCCCGCCGACCACGATCTGGCCGCTCGTGGGCGCGTCGATGGTGGCCAGGCAGTTCAGCAGCGTGGACTTGCCCGAGCCGCTGGGGCCCATGATCCCCACGAACTCGCCCGACCCCACGGCGAAGCTCACCCCGTCGAGCGCCTGCGTGACGCTGGCGTCCGACCGCTTCCCCCCTTGGACGCCGTAGCGCTTGCTCACGTTGCGCACCTCCACCACGGTTGGATTCGGTTGACCTGCGTGCTTTCCCGTTGGCATGCTTCTGCTCCTTTTCTTGTCTGGGTAACTCTTCCGGTTGACCCCGTAGGGGCGCTCTCCAGAGCGCCCGTTCGCACGAAGCGCGAAAACGGCGGCCTTCGGCTGGTTTTCCGGCTGCGCCGGAACGGGGCGATCAGGAGATCGCCCCTACGAAAGCCGATTCGGTGCGGACATCGTGCCGAGCGAATGCCGACTCACATGGCCGATTTCGTCGTGTAACCAAAGTCTACGCAGGCGGCCTTACGGGCTCCCGCTCCCAGCCTTGCGTTTTCCTTACCGAACCTTGCATTTGCCTTACGAGGGAGGGGGAATCGCCCTTCCTCGACGAGCGGGTGTGACATAATGCGGGATGAGAGAAAGGGGCTTGCATGGCTATGGCGGGCGGGTTCGGCGGCGTGGAGCGGCATCTGCAGGACAAGCGCATCTTGCTGGTGGACGACGAGGCGGAGCTTGCGGACATGGTGGCGACCATCCTGCACGGCGCAGGGTTCTCGAACGTGGACGTGGCGCATGCGGGTACCGAGGCGCTGGCTTGCATTGACGAGCGCGCGGCGTCTCCCGAGAGCGCTTACCAGCTGTTCGTTTTGGACGTGATGCTGCCGGGTATGGACGGCTTCGAGCTGCTCGCGCACATACGCGAGCGTCCCGCGCACGCCTCGACGCCCGTGCTGTTCCTCACGGCGAAGGACGAGCCCTTCGACCGCGTGTCGGGGCTGTCGCTGGGGGCAGACGATTACCTGACGAAGCCGTTTCTGCCCCAGGAACTCGTGCTGCGCATCGCCGCCGTGCTGCGCCGCTGCTACGCCGAGGAGAACCCCCTGCTCGAGTTGGAGGCGAGCCGCGTGAACTTCGCCACGGCCGAGGTGGAGCGCGCCGACGGGGACACGGTGCTGCTCACGGCGAAGGAGCACGAGATATTGAGCGTGCTCGCGCGCAACGCCGGGCGCATCGTCACCATCGACGCGCTGTGCGAGGCGTGCTGGGGCACGTCGTTCGGCTACGAGAACTCGCTCATGGCCCACATCCGCCGCCTGCGCGAGAAGATAGAGGCCAACCCCTCGAGGCCCGCGTCCCTCGTGACCGTGAAGGGACTGGGATACAAGCTGGTGAAGCGATGAGGCTCCCGTGAGCAGACGCTCCGACAAGGCTAACCGCGGCGCGCAGACCAGCTTCCCGCGCTTCTTCACCAAGCAGCTGCTGGCGTTTCTGCTGCTGGCGTTCCTCGTGGTGGTGGTCGACTTCTTCCTGTACGCGGCCATCGCCTACAGCGAGTCGGAGAACAACTTCAACGACGGCACCCCCATCACCACGGTGCGCGCCGTCGACGCGGGGCTCGCGCAGGAGGACAATGGTGCCTACGCGCTCTCGCCCGAGGCAGGCGACGTGCTGGCCGAGCAGGGGGCATGGGCCCTGCTCGTGGACGACGCGGGAGCGGCGGTGTGGGAGAAGGACGTTCCGGCCGACGTGCCGCGCTCGTTCACGCCCGCCGACACGGCCATGGCCGCCCACTACGGCACGCTGGCCGACCGCCCCGCGTTCTTCTGGAGCCGCGACGACGGCCTGCTCGTCGTGGGCTTCCCGAAAGACACGTACTGGCACATGACGATGGCCCTTCCCGAGTCCACCATACGCAACCTGCCCTTGTACGTGCTGCTGCTGTTCGCCGTTGACCTGGCCATCTTTTTCGTCGCGTACTTCGTGTCGCGCCGCCGCACGCAGCGCGCCGTGGCGCCCATCTTGGGCGCGCTCGACAACCTGTCGGAGGGTCGCCCGTCCACCCTGCGCCTCAAAGGCGACCTGGCCGACGTGGGCGAGCGCATCACCGAGGCGTCGGCGCTGCTCGAGCAGAAGGACGCGGCGCGGGCGAACTGGATCCGCGGCGTGTCGCACGACATCCGCACGCCGCTTTCGATGATCATGGGCTACGCCGACGCCGTCGCGCACGACGAACGCGTGCCCGAGGACGTGCGCGCCCAGGCGGCCGTCATCCGTGCGCAGGGCCTGCGGATAGCCGACCTGGTGACCGACCTGAACACGGCCTCGCGGCTCGACTACGACATGCAGCCGCTCGATTTGGAGCGCATCCACCTCGCACGCACGCTGCGCTCCGTCGTGGCCGCGCATGCGAACGACGGGCTGGACGAGGCGCACCCCATCGAGCTCGAGGTGGACGATGACGCGGCCGATGCCGTGGTGCTGGGCGACGAGCGCCTGGTGACCCGCGCCGTGGAGAACGTTCTGGCCAACGCCCGCCTGCACAACGAAGGCGGCTGCAGCGTGTCCGTGCGGCTATCGGCGTGCCCGTCGGAAAAGGCGTCGGGCGGCGGACGCGACGCGGACGCGAGTCCGGCGGCGGCCGCGGCCGCCGAGCCCGTGGGCTCCGCCGTCATCAGCGTGGCCGACGACGGCGCGGGCATCTCCCGCGAAGACCTCGCCGCCCTCGAAGCGCGCCTCGCCCGCTCGCGCACCGCCGCGAGCGCCTCGGGCTGCGCCGTGGGCTCCCCCAGCTCCACCGCCACGGCCGAGCACGGATTGGGCCTCGTGCTGGTGGACCGCATCGCACGAGCCCACGGGGGCTCCATCGCCCTCGACGGCGCCCCCGGCGAGGGCTTCACCGTGGAGATAGGTCTGCCCCTCGCCTGACGCATGTTGTCATCCTGAGCGGAGGCGCGTAGCGCCGCAGTCGAAGGATCTTCAACAACGGAAAACTTCTCTGGTGGCGGAGATCCTTCGACTACGCGCCTGCGGCGCTCCGCTCAGGATGACAGGGCGAAGCGCACCTTCGCGTTCTCGCCCGGAACGACAACTGGTCGGCTGGCGAGGCGGGGGTTCTCTTTCTTCGTCATCGGAGGGCGCATCTATTGTCCCATGGGCTGACAGGGCAGAGCGCCGTCGAGCCTTGGCCTTTGCCTTACGCGCCGCAAACGCCGATACCGATCAGTCCCGGCCCCGTGTGCACCACCAGGACGGGGCTGATCTGCCCCTCGTACCACGTATCGACGTTGGGCACCCGCGCGCCCAGCTCGGCGCGCACGGCCGCGGCCTCGTCCGCGGCGTCGCCGTTCACCACGGCCATGGAGCAGCGCGGGAACCCGGCGGCGAACTTCTCGGCCGCCGCCATGGCCTTCTTGAGCGACTGGCGCCGGCCCTTCGCCTTCGCCACCGTCACGTACACGCCCTGCTCGTTGCAGGTGATGACGGGCCGCATGTCCAGCAAGCTGCCCACGGCGTACGTCACGTTGCCGATGCGCCCGCCCTTGTGCAGGTACTCCAGCGTGTCCACGCAGAAGAACACCTTGGTGTCGCGCACGATTCGCGCGCTCTCGCGCCGCACGTCGTCGAGCGACGCGCCCGCCGCGAGCATGCGCGCCACGGCCAGCGCCACGAGCCCCGCCCCCATGCCGATGTTCTTCGTGTCCACGATGGCGCACTCCAGACCGGCCATGCCCGACGCCACCGAGCGCATGAGATCGTAGGTGGCGGAAAGCCCGCTCGATATGGTCACGATCACCGCATGCCCGTAACCGTCGGCCACCACGCGCTCCAGCACCTCGCGCGCCACGGCGGGCGTGGGCGTGGACGTGGTGGGCACCTCCTCCGCGAAACGGTCGTACACCTGCTGCGGCGTGATGGTGACCTTGTCGAGGTACGTCTCGCGCTCGTAGTTCACCTGCAGCGGAACGACGTACATGCCGTAGCGCTCCACGTCCTCGGGCGGAACGTCCGTGCACGAATCGACGACGAGCGCTATGCGGCTGGATTCCATATGGCCTGCTTCCCTGGTCGAGCTCAATCTAGTAATTGAAACTAGATTATAAACTTGCAATTACTATGTCAAGCGGTTACGTGAATTGACGCAAAAAGCATCTCTTGGTATGCTCGGAGTCACGCAAGCGCACGAACGGAAGGCACGGCACATGAGAGACGTCAGCGCAACGCCCTACGCCCAAAGGCTCCTCGAACTGCATCTCCCCCGCTACGAGGAGATTCCCCGCATCGACCTGTACATGGACCAGCTCGTGGGCTTTCTCGAAGAGACGCTCGCACCCCTGTACCAACCGCACGAGAAGATCATCACGCGCTCCATGGTGAACAACTACGTGAAGCAGGGCGTGCTCGCGGGCGCGGCCGGCAAGAAGTACTCGCGCTCCCACGTGGCCTACCTCGTGGTCATCTGCACGCTCAAGCAAACGTTCTCGCTGTCCGAGATCGACCTGCTCATACGCCGGCAGATCGCCACGTTCGACACGCGCGTGGCTTACGACTACTACTGCGACGCCCTCGAAGCGGCCGTCCGGGCGCTGTTCGGCCCCGTGCCGTCGAACCCCCGCGGGCTCGCGAGCGGCGAGGAGGCGGGAGACTTCGAGCGCGACCTCGTGCTGGCCTCGACCGCGGCCGTGGCCTACACGCTCTATATTAAGGCAAGCGTCGCGTTCGTGCAGGCCGAAGCGCCGGGTCGAACCGCAACGTAACCAACACGAAAAACCCTCGTCTTCCAGAACCGACCGTGCGGCGCGGTCGGTTACAATGAAGGGGTCGAGCCGATCGGCCGACGCTCAAACGCACTCGCATTCGAAGGAGGACAGCCCTTGGAAACGCTCATGCTCGCACTGCTCATGCTCGCCGCTGTCCTGCTCTCATCCGTCATCGACCAGCTCGTTCCCAAGATATCCTCCCCCCTCATTCAAATCGGCTTGGGCCTGCTCATAGCCTTGTTCGCCTCCTCGCAAATCAACATCACGCTCGATCCCGATCTGTTCCTGGTCATGTTCATCGCGCCCCTGCTGTACGACGAGGCCAAAAACGTGGACAAGGGCGCCCTGTGGAAGAACCGCCGCCCGGTGCTGTCCCTGGCCATCGGCCTGGTGGTGGTCACGGCCCTCATCATCGGCTTCGCCGTCGAATGGCTGGAACCCTCGATCAGCCTGTTCGCCGCCTTCGCGCTGGGCGCGGCGCTCGGCCCCACCGACGCCGTAGCCGTGGCCTCGCTGTCCAAGGACACGGACATCGCGCCGCGCAACAAGAGCATCCTGGAGGGCGAGTCGCTCATCAACGACGCCTCGGGCATCGTGGCGTTCCAGTTCGCCATCGCCGCAGCCACCACGGGCACGTTCTCGCTGCTGAACGCGTCGCTCGACTTCGTGGTCAGCTTCTTCGGAGGCATCATCATCGGCGTGGCGCTGGGCTATTTCGGCAACTTCCTCGTGCGCCGCGTGCGCTCGTGGGGGCTGGAGAACACGACGTTCCACGTGCTGTTCGAGGTGTTCACGCCGTTCATCGTCTACCTGGTGGCCAACGCGCTCGGCACGAGCGGCATCATCGCCGTGGTGGCGGCCGGCCTGGTGAACGTCATCTCCCCGCGCACCATCGGCCCGTCCATCTCGCGCATGAACATCGTCTCGTCCAGCGTATGGCGCGTGCTGTCGTTCGCTCTGAACGGCATCGTGTTCGTGTTCTTGGGCACCCAGCTGCCGAAGGCCATGCGCAGCACCTGGGACGACGTGAGCATCGACAACGGCATGCTC
This sequence comes from Gordonibacter massiliensis (ex Traore et al. 2017), assembly GCF_019731765.1. Lineage (NCBI taxonomy): Bacteria > Bacillati > Actinomycetota > Coriobacteriia > Eggerthellales > Eggerthellaceae > Gordonibacter > Gordonibacter massiliensis (ex Traore et al. 2017). The sequence continues at coordinate 131,273 of NZ_JAASIO010000011.1, forward strand.
ATCGGTTACGTGCTGCTGCTCACGCTCATCTACGTGGTGGTGCGCTTCGTGTGGCTGTTCGCCATGGAGCGGGTCCATGGCCGCAAGGAGCCCGCCGATCGGAAACCGGGCTGGCGCGCCGACCTGCACTCGGCCCTGGTCATGGCGCTCGCCGGGCCGAAGGGCACCATCACGCTGGCCGTGGTGCTCACCATACCGCTGTACTACCTCGACCCCGCGAAGGGCATGGTGGCCTTCCCCCAGCGCGAGCTCATCATATTCTTGGCTTGCGGCGTGATCGTGGTCACGCTGCTGCTCGCCACGTTCGTGGTGCCCCTCTTGGCACCGAAGAAGCCCCTGACCGACGAGGACGCGCGCTGCGACGAGACGCAGGTGAGCCTGGAGATACTGCGCTCCGTCATAGAGGAGCTGGCGGCACGCCAAACCATCGAGAACCGCGCGGCCACGCAGACCGTCATCCATTCGTACAACCAGCGCATCGCGCGCATCAAGGGAAGCAACGACATCGTGGACGAGCCGAACACCGAGTTGCGCTTGCGGGCCCTGGAATGGGAGCAGGACTACGTGCTGAAGCTCATCGAGAGCGAGGAGGTCTACCCCATCGTGGGCTACCAGTACCTCAGCCGCCTCGCGCACATCGAGAACCTGCTCAAGCACCACGCGGGACGCTGGTCGCTGCAAAACGCCTACCTGCGCCTGCGCGCGCTCGCCCGCACGGGCTGGCACCGGCTGCTCAGCGGCCTGCCCGGCGTGAGCCCCACCGAGCGCACCCAGGCCATCCGCGCGCTGCAGATCAGCGGATCCGAGCACGTCATCGAGAAGCTGCAGGCCATGCTCACCTCGCCCGAGTGCGACGAGCCGGCCGAGGACGTGAGCGCGCTGGTCATGGAGTACCAGCGCACCATAACGCTCCTGCGCAACGCGAACCCTTCCATCACCGCGTTCACGAACACCGCCGACAAGGCCGTGGATATCGAGCGCTTGGGCCTGCGCCTGGAACTCGAGCAGATACAGACCCGCTACGAGGACGGCCAGCTCTGCCGCTCCTCCGCCAAACGCCTCCGCGAGAACGTGTATCTGATGCAGGTCGACCTGGAAGACAACGTCTAGCGGAACCGCGTTCGGGGCTTCTGCACGAAGCCGATTTCTGGGCCTCTATGTTAAAGAATATGACCGATGAGAATCGGTGAAGCCTCCTTTATGCAAATCGTGGGTTGGGCGACAATCGT
>NZ_JAASIO010000012.1:0-124046 GCF_019731765.1 Gordonibacter massiliensis (ex Traore et al. 2017)
TCGGCGTTCCTGCTCAACCGCTTCGGCCCGAAGCGCATCGGCCTGTTCGGGCTGGCCTTCATGGTGGTCGGGTGCGCGGTCGGCGCGCCCGCGACCTCCTTCGCCCAGCTCATCGTCGGGCGTTTGCTGGAGGGCATCGGCGTGGCCATGATGGGCGTGGTGGCCACCACCGTCATCTCCATGTACTTCCCCCGCGAGAAGGCCGGCCTTCCCATGGGCATCTGGAACCTGTGGTACGTCGTGGGGAGCACGCTGGCCTACAACATCGGCGTGCCCGTGGCCCTGGCCCTCACCGGCGACCCGCACAACTGGCACGCGTGGTGGTGGTTCTCCGACGTGCTCGCCCTCGTGGCGTTCGTGGTGTTCGCGCTGTTCGTGAGCGTGCCCCACGCAGGGCGCGGCATCGCCGCGAAGAAGGAGCGCGAGACGGGCCGGCCCGCCCATCGCCCGGCCTCCATCCTCTTGGAGGGGTTCAAGGTCAAGCGCATGTGGCTGTTCGGCCTGGGCTTCTGCTTCCTCATGTTCACGTCGCTCTCGGTGCTCACATGGGTGCCCAACTACGTGCAGGAGATCGAGCTGGGCAAGATGGTGGCGGGCGGGATGGACATGGCGGCGGCCCAGGCGCAGGCCGGGGTCGCGGGAGGCTCGATGGCCTCGCTCGGCTTCGCGGCCTCCATCCCCATGGCGCTCGTGACGGCGTTTCTGCTGGGGAGGTTCCAGACCATCAAGGCGCGCAACGTCATGGTGGTCATCGCCGGCTTCTGCGCGTTCTTCTACGTGGGGGCGTTCCTTATCCCCTACGAGTACCTGCCCTACTACCTGGTGCTCCTGGGCCTGGAGAGCGGCTGGACGAGCGGGGTGGTGTGGTCGATGGTGCCCGTGACCATGCCCAAGCGCGTCACCATGCCCATCGGCATGGCCATCATCATCTTCTTCCAGGGCATCTCGAACCTGCTGTGCACGCCGGTCGTGGGCTACGTCATCGGCGAGGCCCAGGTGTGGACGAACGTGGCGCCGCTGTGTGCGGTCACGGCGGTGTGCGGCCTGGTTTGCTGGATAATCTACGTGGCCACGAAGCCGCCGGTGTTCGACGAGGACGAAGGGCGCGGTGCGCCTTCGGATGACGTCGAAGCTTTCGAAGGGGATGGCGCCCGCGCTTGAAGCGGCGCGCAAGATAGGGGGGCGCGGGCGACCGCGCTCCCGGCCATCGCCTTCGGGAGGCGGGACGCTGCCGGCAAAGCCCCTCCGATCTCCTTGCTTTCTCGTGCATAAGCAGGGAGTTCTTTGAAATAGACGGAACGTGGACGGTCTCTTCTGTAGTAGAATCAGCTTGTTCGCTTCGAACGCCGCGGTATTTGTTTTGACGAGATCCCTCGAGGGGGCAAGCCGGGGGTTCGAATCGCGGTCGCGAATGCTCTTGCTACGGAAGGGTTGGACGTGCGCGGCGATGTGACTGTTTCGAAACAGCAGATCAGCTCCTTGGAACTCCTCGCTCTTTGCGGATGCGGGCTTTTCTTCGCGTGGATGTTCTGCGCCTTCTATTGGCTCGTGCCCCTTTCGTTCGAAGCGGCTGGAAGGGGAGGGGGCGCCGGGTTGCGCGGCGTCGTCCAGCTGTTCGCGTTCCTGGGGCTTGCGGCGGGCTACGCCGGTCAGTGGATGCTGGCCAAAAGCCCGCGCTTCAGCCCGTATCGCCCCGCCGTCCTTTTGTTCGACGCGGCGTGCCTGGCGCTCGTCCCGGCGACGGCGCTCTGCGCCGCATGCGGCACGATCCCCTCTGCTCCGATCCAGACTGCGGCCTGCTTCCTGGCGGGCGTCGGCGCCGCCTTCGTCACCAACGGCTGGCTCGATGCGCCCTCGCTTTTCCGCTGCGAGCGCCTGGCGCGGTTCTACTCGCTCGGCGTTTTGAGCGGATGCGCGCTGTTCGCGTCGATCGCCTTCTTGCCCCTTGCCGCCCAAGCGGCCTTCAGCGCCGTTTTCGGGTTGGCTTCCGTCGGGTTGCTGCACTTCGTCGCCTCGCGCGACGAGGTGAAGAGCCGCCCCCGGGCAAGCCATCCGCCCGTCGACACGTGGACGCGTCAGAACGTGCGCGAGATCGAGCCGTCGCTCGTCACGTTCAACATGGTGTTCGGCTTGGGCTTCTGCGTGTTGGCGAACGGTGAGCTGCTCGTCTTGTTCCTCGGCTTGGCCAGCGCGATGGCGGGCGCGTTGCTGGTTCTGGTGTTCGATTGCCTGGGCGTGAAGACCAACATCGTGGTGTTCCAGCGCCTGCTTCTGGCGGTGGACGTTGTCACCTGCGTCGTGTACCCCTTCGTGCCCGAAGGGGCGAAACCGGTTTGCGCCTGCTGCGTCGTCGCATCATGGGCGGCGTTCCTGTCCGTGAACTACGAGCACATGGTCAAGAAGGGCATGCTGGAATACGACGTGCCGGTGTTCCGCCAGCTTCCTCAGAGGGTCATCTTCGCCGCGTCCGGTTTCGCGGCAGGATGGGCCCTGGCGGCGGGCTTCACGGTTCTGTACGGCGTCGGCGCCGGAGAGTTCACGCTGCTGTTCCTCGCCATGGTGATCGTGCTGGTGCTGGTGGTGATGGTGTTCTTCCCGGTCGACAACCACCACCTGAAAGCTGAGGGCCCGCAAGCTGCCGAGCAGGCTAGGGGGGAGCCGGCTGCGGCGGACAGGCCGAGCGAAGACGAGGCGTTCCAACGCCGCATCGCGTTCATCGCCCGCCGGTTCGGGCTGTCCGCCCGCGAGACGGAGGTCCTCTCCCTCATGGCCAAGGGAAGGAACGCGGCCTATATCCGCGACAAGCTGGTCCTGTCCCCGTACACGGTGAAAACCCACATGTACCACGTGTACACCAAGCTGGACATCCACACCCAGCAGAAGGTCATCGACTTCGTGGAAGCCTACGTTGAGGATGCCGATTCCCCGGTGCTCCCGGTGTAGGGTCGGCAAGAGGCGGTTCGCGAGCGGGCAAGCCGTTGGGCCGTGCCTCGGTCGCCCGCGAACCGGTCGTTGACGGCTGCGGCGCGGATTCCCACGCCGGTGGTTTTTAGGATATGGTCACGGTGCCGTTGCCGGTGAGCAGCGCCAAGACGGCCACCAAGCTGCCGGTGAGCGTCATGATGATGGAGAGGATGACGAAGAACAGGCACCCGATCCAGGCGAACATCTTTCCGCCCTCGCTCCAGCCCCATCCGTCTTTTCCCACGAGCCAGGCGAAGAGCACGCCGGGAAAGCTCCCGAACAAACCGATGAGGAAGTACCCTGCCTTCGCCGTTCCTGAAAGCTCTCTCATAGTTGTCTCCTTTCTTGGTTGGTTGATACACAAATGCAACCATACAGAAAGGGGGACAACAAAAGTGCAACACATGATAGTGGGGAAAGGACGTAGTTGCCCGATAGTTTCAAACCGGGCGCAGACGGGTCAGGCGCTCGGCCGCGCGCCTTTGTGGAAGGCGCCCACCGAGAACTCGGCCCACGAATACGAGGGCAGGTAATCGTTGCGGTAGGCGTTGATGGCGGCGGGATCGCCCTCGAGGAAGCGGTAGCTGTCGCAATCGAGAAGGTCGGGGTTGACCGCCAGGCTGTTCCACGCCTTCACCAGCACGTCGTCCGCCTGGACGCTCGCGAGCGCGGAGCGCAGGTCGGCGACGATGGTTTGGTAGTAACTGCGCTGCGACGCGTTGTGCGGGGCGTCTTCCCATAGAAGGGCGCAGGCCTCGCGCGCCGACACGCTGCCGCCGTGGCGATCGACCAAAAGCGCCAGCAGCTCTTTCGATTTCGATCGCTTGAAGGCGAGCGGCGCATCGTCCACGAAGATCTCGAAGCCGCCGAACGTTTGAACGCGCACGCGTTTGCGCGGGTTGCCCGCACGATGCTCGTAGATGAACGTCAGCTCCCGCGCCAGGTCCTCGGCATGAACCGGCTTGAGCAGATAGCCGGTTGCGTGGAGCGCGAACGCGTCCACCGCGTACTGGCTGTAGCTCGTCACGAACACGACGTGCAGGTCGGGGTACAGGTCCTTGAGCTCCTTCGCCAGCGAGAGCCCGCTCATGCCCGGCATCTCGATGTCGAGGAACGCCACGTCCACGGGTTCGCGGCGCGCGTGCTCGAGCGCCGCCCTCGGCGTGGCGAACGTGAGCGGTTCGCATGCGGGCATCACGCCGTGCAAGGTGCGAACGAGGTCCTTGAGCGCGAGCGGCTCGTCGTCGATGGCGATGACGTTCATGGATGCCTCCTGTCGGTATGCTCGGGTTCCCGCGGCGTGCGGGGGATGCGGATGACGGCCACCGTGCCCTCGCCCGGCGCGCTGCGCACGTCGAGCGTTCCCCCGCAGCCTTCCGCCAGCCGCACGCGCACGTTCTGGATGCCCACGTGGATGCGCTCGTCGTCCGGCGCGGCGGCCGAGTCGAACCCCATGCCGTCGTCGCGCACCTCCACCACGTGCTCGTCGCCGTCGTCGCGCGACGAAACGCGCACGCATCCGCCTTCCTCGCGCGGCGACACCCCGTGGCGCACGGCGTTCTCGACCAGCGCCTGCACGGCGAGCGGCGGCAGTTCGAAGTCGCGCGACGCGATGTCGAACTCCACCCGCAGCCGGTCGCCGAAGCGGCGTTGCTCCAGGTTGAGGTAGGTTGTCGTGTGCCGCAGCTCGCGTTCGAAGGGGATGGGCTGCTTGCTGGTGAGCGAAGCCATGTTCTCGCGCAGAAACGACGAGAAGTCCGTCACCGTGCGCGCCGCCTCGGCGGGGTCGCTCGCGCACAGCTCGCGGATGGCTGCCAGCGTGTTGTACAGGAAGTGCGGCTGGATCTGGCTCAGCATGATGTCGGATCGCGCCTCTGCCAGCTCGCGCTCGCGTTGGGCCAGAAGCGCTTTGCGCTCGGATTGGATGCTCAGGAACACCAGCAGGATGGCCAGCGCCACGGCCGTGTTCATGAGCGCGATGCCGTAGAAGGCCACCTGCACGACCTCGGCCACGATGGGCAGGGCGATGTAGCTGGCAAAGCCCAGCAGCTCCTTGCGCTCGAGGCAGCCGCGATGGCGCACGACGATGGCGGCGTTGCGCAAGTGCAGTATCACGGGCACCACCTGCGCCAGCCAGAACAGCTGCCCGCGCTCGTAGCCGGTCGCGGGGTCGACTCGGAAGAACATGCCGTTGAACAGGGAGACGACGCAGCCTGCCGTGTAGAGGGCGAACAGCGCGACGGAGAGGCGCAGGTAGTCGTGGGGAAGGGTCGTGCGCTTGCCGAGGTAAGCCGTGATGTAGCTGGTGAAGAACATGAACAGGGGAGCGGGCGCCACGTAGAACGAGAACGTGCCGACCAGCATCACGGCGTGCTCGACGCCGTCGAGCGGGGCGGCGAACATCCACGAGGTCATGTCGCCCAGGGCCATGACGGCGTTGCAGGCGCAGATGCCGGCGAAACAGAGGTTCGCGCGATCGCGCCGGTCCCCGCTGACCAGCACGTAGACGCCCAGTACCAGGCATAGGAGGGCGCTGTAGAGGTCCAGCGCGATATTGAACTGATGCACCACTCCTCCTTTGCCGGCGTCGTGAGGCGCAGCGCGCTCGCCGTTTCAAATGAACGCGCTGCGGAGTCGAGGGCCCCTTCTCATGGGGCTGGTCGCGGGCCCTGGCGCTCCGTCCCGTTCGCTTGGGGCGACCTTGCGACGGCAAGGCGTTGCGCGTAAAGCGGGTGCCTCGAACGGTGATCATTGTAGCAGCGCGGAGGCGCCGCAACGGCGACGGGGCGGCCGCGTTTGCAGCCGCCCCGTCGAAAGGTCTCAAGCGATGTCGCTTAGCGGCGCGCGCCCGGCATGCCGTCCGAACGCCTCTTCGAGAGCAGGCCGGCCGCTGCGGCGCAGGCGCCGGCCGCGACGGCGGATGCGCCCGCAACGAAGGGGGTCGCGCCGTCGCCGGTGGAGGCCAGCTTCTTCCCATCAACGGTGTCTGTGGCAGGCTCGGCAGCGGGCACGGTCAACGCGCCTAGGCGCTCGAGGATGGCGCGCTCGGCATCGCCTACCGGCACCTCGCTCACCACGCGGCCCTTGCCTTCGCCGTTGCCGTACGTGCCGCCTTCATCGACGATGGAGCCGACCGAGTCGAGCGCGCCGGTCTCGTCGTCGAAGTTCTGCTTGAGGGTTATGAGCCCCGCGTTGTCGAACGACCCCGCATTGGAAAGCGGCCCGTACAGGTTCAGCTCGCCTGCGTTGCGCAGCGTGCCGGCGTTATCGAACCGGTACGAGTACACGTCCAGAGGCGCTCCCTCGAGCGTGAGGTCCGCGCCGGAGGCGTTCGTCACAGGGGCGTCCTTCATGAAACGGGTCTTGCCCGACACGGTCATGATGCCGTTGTTCTGGATGCTCGTCATGAACCCTGCCGGCATGGCGGACATGTCGCCCGAGGAAACGCTGCCGAACGACTGCATCTGCGCGGCGAACCGCAGCTCGCCGTTGTTGACGACCGGCGCGTACATGAGCTGCGCCACGCTGCCGGAGAACCGCATGGTTCCGTTGTTGCTTATCTTGGCGAGCTGCGCTTGGAACTGCGAGCCCTCCTCGCACACGAAGTGGGCGTTCCGGCCGTTCTCCACGTTGCCGCCCATCATGGCCTGGCAGGCGCCGCTCACAACGATGGAGCCGTTGTTGACCAGCGGCGAGCCGAGGAATATGGCCGACCCGACGCGCAGGGCCCCGTTGTTGGCGAGCGAGCCGGAGAAGCCGGGGAACATGCTGCCCAGATCGCCGAGGCCGCCAAGGCCCCCCGAAGCGTCTCCGCCGCCGAGGCCGCCCAGACCTCCCAAATCGCCGAGGTCGCCCAAACCGCCGCTCTCGCCGGAGCCGCCCATATCGCCGATCAGGTCCTTCATCGCGTCGCCCATGCCGGCGAGGTCCATGACGATGAGCTGGCCGACCTCGCTTGCCGCATTGTCGGCTGCAGAGCCCAGCACGAGCGGGCAGCCGACCATGACGCCGGCATCGCCGAACCCGTCGAGGCGGCCGACCTGCAGGGTTCCGCCGCCCGCGGCGTTGAACGAGAGGCTCGGATCCTCGCCTTCCGGGAGGGTCGCATTGAACGCGAGCGACATCGTGCTGCCCGACAGGTTGAGGTTGCCGAAGTAGAGCTCGACGGCATGCGACACCGACTCGCCGTCCGGCTCGCTGGCCTTCGACGGCACCGCATCGACCACGAGGTGCAGATCGCGGCCCAAGGCGACAGAGGGATCCGCGCTCGCCAAGCCTTTTTCCTTGTCGACGGCGACAGCTCCGGTCCAGTCGCTGGGAGCTGAATCCGAAAGCAGGGCCGAAACGACCACGGCGCTGGTGTCGTTCGGGTCTTGGGCCACGCGAACCCACACGCCGCGGGAGTCGCCTTCGGTTGCCGCCGGAATCTTGGACGGATCGAACACCTCGTTGTCAGCGGGTTCGATCCCGTTCGAATCGCCGTTCGCGCCTTCGGGCAGAACGTCGTTCGACAGGGCGGCCGGCCCCGTTTCGCCGGCAGGTCCGTTTTCGTCCAGAGCGCCGTTCGTCCCTTCGGCCTGGTTGGCGCCCAGCGCGCCGCCGCTCGGCTCCTCTTGCGCGGCCTTCGGCTGCCCGCTGTCCGGTTCGGCCGGTTCCGCCGGCTCGCCCCAGGCGAACGGGACGCCGAGCGAGAACGCCAGCAGTCCCGCGCAGGCGAACGACCCGATTTTCCTCGCTGATCCCATCGTGTACCTCCCCATTCCTCGAAAGCGACCGAAGCCCGTGACCGACTCCTCGGCGCTTCGCGCTTCAGCCGTGTGATACCTGGGCACCATGGTAGGGAAGGGATGACAACAAAAGTGCAACAAAGATGCGGCGAGCGCGCTCCGACCCGCCTTCGCCGGAGCGGAGCGCTCGACGTTCGTCCGGGGTCGCGCTACGCTTTGCCGTCCGTTTCTCCCGAGCCCTTGCGCGCGAGGTCGATGAGCTCTTGCTGGGAATGCACGCCGCATTTCGAGAAGATGCTGCGCACGTGCGAGCTCACGGTGTTGATGGAAACGGTGAGCTCGTCGCGGATGTAGGGACGGCTGCGGCCGGCCAAGAGCAGGGCCGCCACGTCCGTCTCGCGGTTCGTCAGGTCGTAGGCGGCTTGCAGCGCGCACGCCTCCTGCTCGAACAGCGCGGTCAGGTCGGGCGCCCCGTCGCCGGCGACCGTTCCCGCATCGTCCGCATCCCCGCGCTCGCGGGTGCGGTTGAGCACCCAATTGGGGTTGAAGCCCGTCACCATGATGGTGAACAGCACGATCGTCATGATGACGGCCGACAGCACCACGAGCCCCTTCGTCTCCAGCGACTCCATGGCGAACAGCCCCACCAGGCAGCCGACGAAAATGCCGATCCCTTCGCCGAGCGCGTAGGTGCCGAACACCGCGAGCGCCCCGCTGCCCGAGCGCCTCAGGTACTTGCAGGCTCCCAGCCAGCAGCCGAACTGCACGCCGAACATGCCCAGGAAGTTGATGGAATACGCCGCCAGGCGCAGCATGGGGTTGCCGTAGTCCACCAGGATGGGCACGTAGCTCAGCATGAACAGCGGCAGGCTCCAGCGGTAGGCCAGCGACAGGTTCAGGTAGCGCGACATGCGCAGGCACAGCACGAGCATGACGATGGAGAGCGCGCAGGCACAGGAGAAGGGTATGAGGAAGTGGGTGACGCGGTCTCCCATGATGGCCGGCGTGGACACGACGCGGAAGAACGCCACCTGCACCCACGACAAGCACACGAGCAGGCAGAACGAGAGCATTCCGCGATGGGGCGGCAGCGTCGCGCGCGCCTCGGATCCGCATGGGCGCGCCTCGGCCGGGCGGCGGCAGGCGAGCCAGAACGAGAGGGCGATCATGGCCAGCAGCAGCGCGAGGAACGGGATGGACCCGCGCTTCGTGAACAGCAGCACGGAGTACAGCACGAAGGACACCGTGAACGACAAGGGTATGGCGAACTCCACGTGCGCTTCGTCGTAGGATCCCAGACGGTCGCTCCACAGCATGGCGAACAGCGCCACGGCGACGCCCGTGAGCGCGCCGCCCGGCACGTGGAACGCCCAGGCCGCGCCGAAGCGGTCGGTCCACGCGAACCAGGTGAGCACGTTGCCCAAGACGGCGCAGGCGAGCGCCGTTGCTCCGAAGGCGCGCCGGCGCACCAGGCGGTCGGGATCGCGCACGAAGCGCGAGGCGATAAGCCCGGCCGCGCCTCCCAGCCCTTCGAACAGGCCGCTCACCATCCAGATGCGCTCCAGGTTGTACGTGGTGAACGTGCCGTCGATGGCCGTGTCGTGCGTGGCCAGGCCGCACCCGAACAGTGTGCAGAACACCCACGCCAAAAAGAGCGCGAACCCGATGGTCTCGTGACGGTACAGCGGCAGGTTCCGCCGATAGTATTCCTTCATATTGCTTTCCACCCCCGCTGTCGATTATAGAGCATGGCCGGTGCGCCCCGCCACGCCCTGAAAGCGGGCTCTTTTCGCTCAACTCGTACTTGAACGGGGAAAACGAAAACTTCACCTGGATCAGGTGAGGCGTTTAGACGAGGTTACCGGGGCAAAACGCCTCGTTCAGGTGATGAAGCGGCGCTTCCTCCCGCCTAGACTTGCCAACCGTTGTGTTCGATCGCTACAACGAAGGAGGAGGAGAGTATGGGATCGAAAAACATCGACCGGCGAACGTTCGTCGAGGCGATGGGGGCGCTCGGCGCCTTGACGGTTGCGGGAGCGACCCTCGGGACCCAGCCCACGGCCGCCGTGGCGGCGGAGTCCGCGTTCCCGGCGCCCGCCAAGGGCAAGCCCGTCGAGGCGAGCGTCGACCCCAAGACGGGGGAGGTGGCCGTCAACGAGGACGTGGTCGTGCGCTATTCCGGCTGCGTGGGCTGTTACTGCTCGTGCGGCAACCGCGTGAAGCTCGACCGGGAAACGGGCAGCGTGCTGGGCGTGGGGGGCAACCCCTACAACCCGGCCGACGCGTACCCGTTCCTTGATTTCGAGGCGCCGCTCACGGAGGCCTACCAGTCGCTCAGCTACGCCAACGGCAAAGGCAACCTGCTGCGCGGCACGGTGTGCGGGCGCGGCAACGGCACGCTCGACGGCTACACCCAGCCCGACCGCATCACCGCGCCCCTCAAGCGCGCCGGCAAGCGCGGCGAGGGCAAGTGGAAGGCCATCGGATGGGATCAGCTCATCAAAGAGGTCACCGAGGGCGGCAAGCTGTTCGCCGACATCGGAGAGGACCGCGACATCATGGGCTTCAAGGCGCTGCACGACACCGAAACGCCCCTGAACCCCGACGAGCCGAGCCTCGGCCCCGTGTCCAACCAGCTGGTCATGCTGGGAAGCCGTTCCGACGGCCGCGGCAACTTCTCGAGCCGCTTCGCCTCGACGTTCGGCACGATCAACGCCTACGGGCACGCCAGCAGTTGAGCGGTCGCCAACTCAGCGAGTTCGCTGGCATCAAAAGGTGATAACGGCCTCACACCTGAACCCGAAGAGGCCGAATACGCAATCTGGCTGGGCGCCTTCCCCGGCGGCAGCATGATCAACTTCCAAAGCTCCGGCAAGCGCACGCTCGCGAACCTGGCCGCCGGCAAGCTGAAGATCGACGTCATCGACTGCACGCTGGCCAACGGCTCGGTCACGCCCACCATCCCGGGCATCAACTGGATACCCATCAAGCCGGCCACGAACGCGGCCTTCTGCGCGGCCCTCGTGCAGAAGATCATCGCGGACAAGACCTACGATGCCGACGCCCTCTCGTTCACCACGCAGAAGGCGGCCGTCGCAGGCGGCTTTGGCGCCTACACGAACGCCACGTACCTCGTCATCGTCGACGAGGGCCATCCCAACCACCTCAAGCTCATGCGCGCTGCCGACGCCGGCATCGACGCGCCCGAGGAGAAGGACAAGGACGGCAAGGCGCTCGACCAGTTCGTCGTCATCGATGCCGCCACGGGCCAGCCCGCCGTGCACTCCGCATGCGGCAAGGGCGCGCTCGAGTTCGAGGGCGAAGTGAACGGCGTGAAGGTGCGCACCGGCTTCTCGCTGCTCAAGGACTCGGTCAACGAGTACACCATGGAGGAGTACTCCGAGATCACCGGCGTGTCCGTGGAGGATCTGGAGCGCATAGCCAAGGAGTACACCTCCCACGGCACGCGCGCGGGCATCTGCCACAAGGGCGGCTCGGCCGCCTCGGTCAACGGCATCGACACGGTCATGGGCGCGGCGGTGCTGCACGCCATCATCGGCGCGAACCAGATGATCGGCGGCAACGCCCCCAACAGCCCGGCTCCCACCACGGCGGGCAACGGCGCGCGCTACAAGCTGGGCACCATCGCCGGCAAGCCCGACGTCTCCACCAAGAACGCCACCTACATCTCGCGCACGGTGAAGGCGTGGGAGAAGACCGACGAGTACAAGAATCGCGTGGCGGCGGGCGAGAAGGACCCCAAGCCGCTCATGCCCTGGTTCGGCAACGGCGCGGCATCCGACAGCCAGGCGCTGCTCTCCATCGTGAACCGCTATCCTTACCAGGCGAAGATCCTCACCTCCTTCATGTGCAACACGCTGCAGGCCACGCCGGGCGCCATGCGAGACGAGGTCGTGGAGCGCCTGTGCGATCCCGAGGTGCTGCCGCTGCACATCGTGTGCGACGTCTTCGTGGGCGAGCATGCCCAGTACGCCGACTACATCGTGCCCGACGTGACTCCCTACGAGAGCTTCGGCCTGCCCACCACGGGCACCACGTTCACCGGCTTTGGCACCACCGTGCGCTGGCAGGTGAAGGAGCCGGAGAGCATGCTGCTCGACGACGGCCGCCATGCCAGCTGGGAGACGTTCCTGGCCGACGTGGCCCAGGCGTGCGAGCTGCCCGGCTGGGGCGAGAACGCTATCAAGGACGCCGACGGCAAGGCGTGGCCCCTGCGCGACGCCTGCGACTTCTACCTGAAGGCGGTCGCGAACCTCGCGTACGCCGAAGAGCCGGTGGCCGACATCTCCGACGAGGAGATGCGCGTCCAGGCCCTCGACGAGCTGCCCGAAAGCTTCAAAGCCGCCGTCACCGCCGAGGAGTGGCCCAAGGTGCTCAACGTGCTCTCGCGCGGCGGGCGCTACTGGCCCATGTCCTACGTGCACGACGCCGACGGGCGCCGCAGCCGCGGCTTCGAGAAGGAGAACCAGACGTACTACTACAGCGAGAAGCGCGCGCTGAACAAGAACTGCTACTCGGGCAAGCGCCTGCCGGGCGTGTTCGGCTACAACCCCGAGACGTTCACCGACCTCTCGCCCATGACCGACCATTTCTCGCGCGAGGAGTACCCGTTCGGGGCCTCCGAGCACAAGCCCCGCTTCCGCTCGATATCCATGCTGTCGAACAGCCCCGTCATGCGGGATCTGTGCAGCCACAACTACATCGAGCTCAACCGCGAGGACGCGGTCGCCCTCGGCATCAAGGACGGCGACAAGGTTCGCGCCACCACGCCGCTCGGCGACGTGAGCGAGGGCATCGCCATGGTGCGCGCCGGCCAGACGAAGGGCGCATTCGCCCTCGCGTTCGGCTACGGGCACCAGAACTACGGCGCCCAGGACATCGAGGTGGACGGCGCGGTGACCAAGGGCGATCCGGCCGTCGCGGCCGGCGTGCGCATCCACCAGATGCTCGACCCCACCGTCACGGGCGTGACCGGCGACGACGTCATCAGCATCATCGCCGAGAACGACGCGGCGAGCCCGGGACGCTGCGGCGGCATGTTCAAAATCGAGAAGGCATAAGGGGGGTGTGCGATCATGAGTGAGAAAAAGCTTGGCATGCTGATTGACCTATCCCTGTGCATCGGGTGCAACGCGTGCACCGTGGCCTGCAAGCGCGAGAACGACGTGCCGCTGGGCGCGTTCAACACCTGGATCGAGAGCTTCGACGTGGAGCGGCCGGACGGGCGCATCGCGCGCGCGAACGTGCCCAAGCAGTGCAACCACTGCGAGGACGCTCCCTGCGTGAAGGTGTGCCCCACGGGCGCCAGCTATCGAGCCGACGACGGCACGGTGCAGATCGACCAGGACAAGTGCATCGGGTGCAAGTACTGCATGGCGGCGTGCCCGTACCAGGTGCGCTACCAGCTGGAGTCCGGAGAGGTGCAGAAATGCACGTTCTGCCACCACCGCACGAGCGTCGGGCTGCTGCCGGCCTGCGTGAGCACGTGCGTGGGCTACGCCCGCACGTTCGGCGATCTGAACGACCCGGAGAGCGACATCTCCAAGCGCCTGGCCGGTGCGTTGGGCGGCGAGGTGCTCTACGAGGACCTGGGCCTGCACCCCGCGCTGCGCTACATCGGCCTTAAAGAAACCGAAGCCATGCCGGTTGCGTCCGCCATCCATCGCGGCGGCAACGTCATGCGGCCGTACGAGGGGTGATCGAGATGGTTTGGGACGCATTCATAGCAATCTATCTGTTCCTGGCCGGTTTGGGGGCCGGGGCGTTCGTCCTGGGCGCGCTTTCGAACTGGGCGAAGAAACCGGCGCCGCGCATGAAGAAGATCGCCTTCGTCATCGCGCCGGTAGCCGTGGCTGTGGGCACGCTCGTGCTCGTGGTGGACGCGAAGGCCGGGTTCAACAACCCGCTGCGGTTCTTCATGCTGGTGTCGAACCTGAACTCCGTCATGGCTTGGGGCGTCGTCATCCTGAGCGTGTTCTTGGCGGTGAGCGTGGTCGACTTGGCGCTGCTGCTGGTGCGGAAGAAGACGCCGAAGGCGCTCGACGTCGCAGGCGCGCTGCTGGCCGTGTGCGTGGCCGCCTACACCGGCGTGCTGCTGGGAGATGCGGGGGTGGCGTTCCCGTTGTGGAACATGGCCCTGCTGCCGGTGCTGTTCGTGGTTTCGGCGGCCTCCACCGGCATGGCCGCGGTGCTGTTCGTCACGCACCTGGTCGCGCCCGACGAGGCCGAGGCGCTGCCGGCGCTTCCCAAGGCCGGCCTCGTGCTGCCCGTGCTGGAACTCGTGCTGGTGGCGGCCCTGCTGGGCGTGACGGCCTCCGCGTCGGGCTCGGCCGCGGCCGCGGCGTCGGCTTCGGTGGCGAACCTGCTTTCCGGTGCGTACGCCGTGCCGTTCTGGCTCGGGTTCGTGTGCGTGGGCCTGGTGCTGCCGTTCGCGCTGGAGCTGGCGCGGCGCGGGAAGTCCGGCGCCCCGAAGGCCGCCGTTTCCGAAGCTGCCGCTGACGGTGCCGCGGCGGTCGCTCCGGGTTCGGGCAAGGCGCTTGCCCTCGTGGGCGAAGCCGGCGTGCTCGTGGGCGGCTTCATGCTGCGCTACCTGGTGATCATGGCCGCCTTGGCGGTCGCGTTCGCCTAGAGGCGCGCGCTGCTGGGTGGAAGGGCCCGCAGGCCCTTCCACCCTTCGCTCTCGCTGGTTGCCCCGTAGGGGCGATCTCCTGATCGCCCGTTCCGGCGAAGCCGGAAAAGCAGCGGCGGTTCCCCTTCCCGAACCGCGCACGGCGGCTGTCGGGATATCGCCCCTGCGGATCAACCGGTGCGACTATCGTTTCCTTATCGATTGGGAGGTTCGACCTTGAACGATGCAACACCCTTGCCGGCCGATGAGCTGCGCGGCTTCTCCGTCATCGCGGAAGCCTGCGCCGAGGCGCTCGTAAACGAGCCTTCCGAGCGGGTGGTGGGGGATATGGCTCGCGTGGCCCGCGCGCTGGGCGACGAGCGCTTCGACGCCGTCGAGTCCGACGCCGCGCTCGCGCAACGATATTCCGACCGCTTCTTCGTGCCCACGAGCCCCTTCTACGTGCCGCTCGTCGAGAGCAGCGTGCGCGGCGCCGTGGAGGAGGGCGGGCGTGTGACGTACGCTCCCGCGACGGGTACCAGGGCCGACCACGTTCTCAAGTGCTACCGTGCCGTGGGGTTCGACTACCGTGCCATGGAAGGGTTCGCTCCGGCCGTGAAGTCGCTGAAGCCCGACTCGATGGCGTGCGAGCTGGCGTTCATGGCCTTCCTCGCCCGCGCAGGGGCGAATGCGGCGCAGGGCGATCCCGAGGCAGCGAAGCGCGCCGCGGAGCTGCTGCGCCAGTTCGCGCATGAGCACGCGGCCGCATGGTTTGGCAAGGCCGCCCACTGCCTGCGCGCGGCCGACGACGACTTCTACGCCCGCACGGCCGCCCTGGCAGCCGAGGCGGTGGAGTCGCTCGCGGCGGCATAGCGCTGCAAGCGGCCGGTTACAGGCTCCCTCGACGCGCGGGCTTTTGGGCGGGAGCGCGCCTTCCGAAACCGCCGGACGGCCCGCCGGCGTCGCCGGTTGCCGACCCCTGCCGGTTTCGGATGGCGTATACTGCGGACATGGACGATTTTGGAACAAATGGGCAGGGCGGCGCCGAGGGCTGGGTTCCTCCTGAGGCCGACCGCTACGAGGCGCTCGTCGCGGGTCCGGACGGCGCTCCCGACTGGACGCTCTTGGGCAAGGTTCGCGACGGCGGCTTCAGCTGGTGCACGTTCTTCCTAGGGCCCTTGTACTGGGCGTACCGCAAGTGCTATGCGGAGGCGGCCGTGCTCGTGGCGTTCAACGTGCTTGCGGGCTTCCTGCCCGAAAGCTTTCTCTGGGCCTTGCTGAGCCTGGTCACCTGCGTGGTGCTGGGCTTCGCCTTCCCGTACCTGTACCGCTGGCGCGCCGACCGGCTGCACGCCAAGGCGTTCGCGCAAGGCGCGGCGAGCGAGCGGGAGGCGGTCGCGTACGTGCGCGCCCATGGCGGCACGAGCTGGGTCGGCGTCGTCGCGTTGCTGGCCGTCGCTGTCGCGCTCGCATGCGCCGAGGTGGCCTTGACGGGCCTCGTCGCGTCCCCGGCGGCCGCGCCCCGCGTCTCGGCCTTCTGAGCCGCCGTATCCTCCCTAACCGCGTTCCCTTCCGTTCGCACCGCGCCGAGGCGGTTTCCTCCGCTTGTTTCAAAACTGCATATTTATTGCCGAAACACCGAAAATAATGCAAATCACAAGCATAATCATCTAAATAGTCGTATACTAGCTTGCGACCTTTAAGGCGGTACGGAGAGACCGACAAGGTGCGCAGCATAGCTTTCCCAGGACCACGTGCGCCTTTGTCCCCGACGAAGGCGTTTTTTCGTATATGCTGCCCGAGCGGAAGGAAGATTTTGAGCGAGATAGCGAACAAGCTGCTGGAGGGCACGTCGAAGCCCGCGCCCGCGCCGGCGGCGCTCGTGCTGGAGGACGGCGCGGTGTTCCGCGGCACGGCGTGCGCGGCACCCGGCGAGGTGTACGGCGAGATATGCTTCAACACGTCGCTCGAGGGCTACCTCGAGGTGATCACCGACCCGTCCTACGCCGGGCAGATCATCACGATGACGTACCCCCAGATCGGCAACTACGGCGTTAACCCCGAAGACGCGCAGGCGGACAAGCCGGCGCTGCGCGGGCTGGTGGTGCGCGATATGTGCGCCACGCCGTCGAACTGGCGCAGCACCGCGAGCCTTCCCGACTACCTGCGCGAGCACAACGTGGTGGCCGTCGAGGGCGTCGACACCCGCGCCCTCGTCCGTCACGTGCGCGACCACGGCGCTCAGCGCGCGGTGCTCTCCACCGTCGACGTCGACGAAGCCAGCCTCCTCGCCAAGGTGCGCGCGAGCGAGCCCCTCGTCGGGCAGAACCTGGCGGCCACCGTGTCGTGCGCGGAGCCGCACCCGGCGGACGCGCTGCCCGCGAGCCACGCGTTCGCCGTGGCCGAGCCCGCGCCGGCGCGCCACCGCGTCGTCGCCTACGACTGCGGGGCGAAGCGCTCCATCCTGCAGAACCTCGTGCGCTCGGGCTGCGACGTGACCGTCGTGCCGTGGGACACGCCGGCCGAAGACGTGCTGGCCATGGACCCCGACGGCGTGTTTCTGTCGAACGGCCCCGGCGACCCCGAGGCCGTGGAGGGAACGTACTCCCAGGTGCAGAAGCTGTTGGGCCGCGTGCCGGTGTTCGGCATCTGCCTGGGGCACCAGATGATCGCGAAGGCCGCCGGGGCAGGCATCGAGAAGCTCAAGTTCGGCCACCGCGGCGGCAACCATCCCGTCATGAACCTGCTCACCGGCCGCGTGGAGATCACGGCGCAGAACCACGGCTTCGGCCTGTTGTTCCCCAGCTTGGGGACGCTCGTGCCCGAGCTGTCGGGCGGGTTCAAGGGCCACGAGGACGACCTGCGCTTCTGGGCGCGGGCCGGCATCGCGCCGGTTGTGGACAACGAGCGGTTCGGCCGCATCCGCCTCACGCATGTGAACCTGAACGACGGCACCGCCGAGGGCGTGGCCTTCCTGGACATCCCAGCGTTCTCGGTGCAGTACCATCCCGAAGCCTCGCCCGGCCCCACCGACGCGCACTACCTGTTCACCGCGTTCGGACGGCTCATGGACGGCCGCGAGGACTACCTCGACATCGACATCGCCGCCGACCGCCTGGCCGGCTGGACGTTCGGCGAGCAAGCCGCCACCGTGGCGGGCGCGCCCGCACACGGGTCTGCGACCGAAGGGGGGCGGTAGCCATGCCGAAGCGCACCGACATCCAAACCATCCTCGTCATCGGAAGCGGGCCCATCGTCATCGGGCAGGCGTGCGAGTTCGACTACTCGGGCGCGCAGGCGTGCAAAGTGCTGAAATCCGACGGCTACCGCGTGGTGCTCGTGAACAGCAACCCCGCCACCATCATGACCGATCCGGGACTCGCCGACCGAACCTACGTCGAGCCCATCACGCCCGAGTTCGTGGAGCAGGTCATCGCGAAGGAGCGCCCCGACGCCCTGCTGCCCACCCTCGGCGGCCAGACCGGCCTCAACACGGCCGTCGACCTGGCCCGCGCCGGCGTCCTCGACAACTACGGCGTGGAGATGATCGGCTGCGACCTGGCCGCCATCGAGCGCGGCGAGGACCGCAAGCTCTTCAACGAGTGCATGGCGGAGCTGGGCATCGAGACGTCGCGCTCGGGCTACGCCTACTCCCTGGCCGACGCCGAGGCCATCGTGGCGGAGCTCGGCTACCCCGTGGTGCTGCGTCCCTCGTTCACGCTGGGCGGCGCGGGCGGCGGCATCGCGCACGACCCGGCCGAGCTGCACGAGATCGTAGGGCAGGGACTCGAGCTTTCCCCGGCCGGCGAGGTGCTGGTGGAGGAGAGCATCGAGGGTTGGAAGGAATACGAGATGGAGGTCATGCGTGACCATGCCGGCAACGGCATCATCGTGTGCTCCATCGAGAACTTCGACGCCATGGGCGTGCACACGGGCGACTCCATCACGGTCGCGCCCGCTCAGACGCTCTCCGACGTGGAGTACCAGCGCATGCGTGCGGCGTCGCTCGCCATCTTGGAGAAGATCGGCGTGGAGACGGGCGGCTCCAACGTGCAGTTCGCCGTCAACCCCGACAACGGCCGCATGATCGTCATCGAGATGAACCCGCGCGTATCGCGCTCCTCGGCGCTCGCGTCGAAGGCCACGGGCTTCCCCATCGCGAAGGCGGCGGCGAAGCTGGCCGTGGGCTACACGCTCGACGAGATCGTGAACGACATCACGAAGGCCACGCCGGCGTGCTTCGAGCCGTCTATAGACTACTGCGTGGTGAAGGTGCCGCGCTTCGCGTTCGAGAAGTTCCAGGGAACCGACGACACCCTGTCCACGCGCATGAAGGCCGTGGGCGAGATCATGGCCATCGGCCGCACGTTCGAGGAGTCGCTCGGCAAGGCCATGCGCTCGCTGGAGAACGGGCGCGCGGGCCTGGGCGCCGACGGCAAGGAAGGCGAGCTGCCCGACGGCGAGGCGTTCGCCGACCTCGTGGCGCGCCCCACGGCCGAGCGCGTGTTCTACCTGGCCGAGGCGCTGCGCCGCGGCTGGACGGTGGAGGAGGTGTGCGACGCCACGGACATCGACCCGTTCTTCGTCTCCCGCATGGCCGACATCGTGCGCGTGCAGGAGAACCTGCGCGGCACGCACCTGGACGAGCTGGACGCCGACGCGTTCCGCACGCTCAAGCGCTTCGGCCTGTCCGACGCGCAGATCGCGCACCTCACGAACTCCGACGAGCTCACCGTGCGCACGTGCCGCAAGATGCTGGGTGTGAAGCCCGCGTTCAAGACCGTGGACACCTGCGCCGCCGAGTTCCCCAGCTCGACGGCCTACCATTACAAAACCTACGACGCCGCCGAGACCGAGGTGGCGCCCAAGACGCGCAAGCGCGCCATGATCCTGGGCGCGGGCCCCAACCGCATCGGGCAGGGCATCGAATTCGACTACTGCTGCGTGCACGCGAGCTACGCGCTGGCCGAGGCGGACTTCGAGACCATCATGGTGAACTGCAACCCCGAGACGGTGTCCACCGACTACGACACGTCCGACAAGCTGTACTTCGAGCCGCTCACGTTCGAGGACGTCATGGACATCGTGGACGTGGAGCGCCCGGACGGCGTGGTGGTCACGCTCGGCGGTCAGACGCCGCTCAAGCTGGCCACGGCCCTGGCCGAGGCGGGAGTGCCCATCATGGGCACGCAGCCCGAGGCCATCGACCTGGCCGAGGACCGAGACCGCTTCGCCGCCATCCTCGACGAGATGGGCATCACCTACCCGGCCGCCGGCATGGCCTCCACGTACCAAGAGGCTTGCGTCGTGGCCGACCAGATAGGGTTCCCCTTGCTCGTGCGCCCCAGCTACGTGCTGGGCGGGCGCGGCATGGGCATCGTGTACGACGGTGCCCAGCTCGAGAAGTACATGGCCGAGGCCGCCAAGATTTCCCCCGACCACCCGGTGTACCTCGACCGCTTCCTCGAAGGGGCGGTGGAGGTGGACCTCGACGCGCTCTGCGACGGCGAGCGGGTGTACGTGGGCGGCGTGCTCGAGCACATCGAGATGGCGGGCATCCACTCGGGCGACTCGGCCTGCTGCACGCCGCCGTTCGCGTTGTCGGAGTCGCTGGTGTCCCAGCTGCGCTCCATCGCGCGCGACTTGGCCCTGCGTTTGGGCGTGGTGGGCCTCATCAACATCCAGTTCGCCATCAAAGACCAGGTCATCTACATCATCGAGGCCAATCCGCGCGCCAGCCGCACCGTGCCGTTCACCTCGAAGGCCACGGGCGTGCCGCTGGCGAAGATGGCCGCGCGCATCATGGCGGGGGAGCGGATAGCCGACCTCGGCCTGCCGCCCGACGACCGCCGCCTCGAGCACTACAGCGTGAAGGAGGCCGTCATGCCGTTCGGCCGCTTCCCCGGCGCCGACACGGTGCTCGGCCCCGAGATGAAGTCCACGGGCGAGGTCATGGGCATCGCCGGCAACTTCCCGGCCGCCTTCGCCAAGACGCAGCTGGCCATCAGCTACGCGCTGCCCGAGGGCGGCACGGTGTTCATCAGCGTGTGCGACCGCGACAAGCGCTCCATCGTGTCCATCGCCCGCGACATCGTGCGCCTGGGCTTCAAGGTGGTGGCCACCGCCGGCACCGCCCGCGCCCTGCGCGCCACCGGCGTGGACTGCAAAGAGGTGAAGAAGGTGCACGAGGGCTCGCCCAACGTGCTCGACCGCATCGCGAGCGGGGAAATCGCCCTCATGATCAACACCCCGTTCGGCCACGCCACGCGCGCCGACGGCTACGAGCTGCGTTTGGAGGCCGTGAAGCACGGCGTGACCCACGTGACGAACCTGGCCGGCGCCCAGGCCATGGTGGCCGGCATGGAGATGGCCCGCGAGAACGGCCTGACCGTGGTAGCCCTGCAGGACCTGCCCCAGTGGGGGTAAACTACCGCTGACACGAACGGCGGGCAGGAGCCGGAAAGCCCCCGCCCGTCTTGTAGAGATGCCCTCAAGCGAGAGGGCTCACCATCCGAAAACCGATGCCAGATAAGACAGCACGAGGTCGACCTCGTGCTCGCTCGCCCTGCCAAGGCACTTGCACTTCCGGTGCGTCAGATCCATTGTCCTCACCTGTTCGACGCAGACGAAGCACCGCACGTCGTCGTTCTCGATGCCCACGTGCAGGGGGTACCCGTTGTTCACCGAGGTGATGGGGCAGACGGCGGTTAGACTGGAGCGTCTGTTGAAGGTGTCGGAGCTGACGACGTGCGCCGGACGCTGCCTCCTTCCGTATAAACTATGTATAGACATAGTAGCAAGATCGCGAGAAGGGCACAAACGACGTTCGGCGCTCCTTTCGTCAGCCGTCCAGGAATTCCTCGAGCATGCCCTCCGGGTCGTCCAGGAAGCGGTTGAGGGCGTCCCATTCCATGGTTTGGCGCAAATCCACCTCGCGCACCTCGTCGTCGAACTGGTAGATCACCGCTCCGGGCGCCGTGAGCAGGATGGGGGAGTGCGTGGCGATGACGAACTGCGAGCTTGCCTGTGCCAGCCGCACGATCTCGGCCAAGAGCGCCACCTGTCCCAGCTGCGACAGCCCTGTCTCCGGCTCGTCCAGCACGTAGAACCCGCCGCCGCCGAAACGGCGCGACACGAGCGCGAGGATGCCCTCGCCGTGCGACACGCTGTGCAGCGAGCGTCCGCCGAAGTAGCGGCGGTCGTCCTCGAGCACGTCCATCTCCGATATGAGGTTGAACAGCGTGTCCGAGCGCACGAAGAAGCTGTCGCGCGGCCGGAAGATGCTTTTGAGCAGGCGCACGTGATCGCAGAGCTCCGAATGGTCGTCGTGCACCGAGAACGTGTAGTTGCGCGTGCCGCCCTCGGGATTCAGCCCGTAGGCGACGCTCAGAGCTTCGAGCAGCGTCGATTTGCCGGTGCCGTTCTCGCCGCAGAAGAACGTGATGGAGCTCGCCAGGTCAAGCGTCTCGATGCTCGCGATGGCCGGAACGGCGAACGGGTAGACGCCCCTCTCGGGGACGCCTTCCCAATCGATTGACAGCGAAGTCACGTATAGGTCGTCTCGCATCGCGCCCTGTTCCCATCGCATCGAAATCAGGAGTCAAGCATACCCCGCGCGCGACGAAATGGCCAGTCGCAACCGAAAGGTTACGGTTCTCCCGCAAAACGGGCGATCTGCTACACTGGATGCGTTTCGTGATTCTCCATGATTCCCTGACGAGGGCAGCCGTACCAGGAACGCAAAGACGGCGCGCAACCTACGGAAGGGAGTTTTCTCATGGCATGGGTCGTTCTTATCGTATCGGGTGTTTTGGAAGCGGTGTGGGCCACGGCGCTCGGGCGCGCGGAGGGGTTCACCAAGCTGGCGCCCTCGATCGTGTTCCTGGTCGCGCTGGTTCTGAGCATGGTTGGCCTGTCCTATGCGGTCAAGACGCTGCCGACCGGCACCGCGTACGCCGTCTGGGTGGGCATCGGCGCCTCGCTCACCGTCGCCTACGGCATGTTCTCGGGAACCGAGCCGGTCTCGGTGGCGAAGGTGCTGCTCATCGCGGGCCTCATCGCCTGCGTCGTCAGCCTCAAGCTCGTGCACGACGGCTCTTAGCAAGGTGCGACGCGGCGGGGCGCGGTTCCGGTGCGGGCGAAGCCGTGAAAGGGTCGACGCTTTCGCGCCCGTCGGCGTCGCGATGGCCCATAATGGATGCGAACCGCTGCCGGCGCATCTTCGCGTCAGGGGCGCACGTTCTTTAAGGAGAGGAAGGCGCATCGCATGGACGAGCCGCTGAAGTTCGCGACCAGAGACGAGTTCAGGGCGTGGCTGCAGGCCAACGGCGAGTCGAGCTCCGGCGTCTGGCTGCTGTTCGGCAAGCCCGGCGGCCCGAGCACGCTCAAAGCGGGCGAGGCGCTGGAAGAGGCTCTGTGCTTCGGCTGGATCGACGGGCAGATGCGCCGTATCGACGAGGGGTCCTACCGCAAGTACTTCGCGCCGCGCCGAAAGAACAGCGCGTGGTCAGATAAGAACAAGGCGCTCGTTGAGAAGCTCGAGCGGAGCGGCGCGATGGCCGATCCCGGCATAAGGGCGGTGGAAGCCGCCAAGGAAAACGGAAGCTGGGACGCCCCGAAGGCGCCGGACGTCACCGAGGAGCACATCGCGGCCTTGGAATCGCTGCTCGAAGGGCGCGAGCCGGCCCATGCGAATTTTCTGGCCATGCCCCCTTCGGTGAGGAAGACGTACGCCCGCGCGTACTTCGACGCCAAGACGGACGCCGGTCGCGCGCGCCGCCTCGCCTGGATGACGGACCGGCTCGACCGCAACCTGAAGCCCATGTGAGGTGCGGCCGCGCAGGCGGGACGGTCGCACCCGGCGACCGCGGGATCGACGGGCGGGCGTTACGAGCCCTGCCTCGCCGGCGCCCCGTCTTGCGGTTTTTGGGATTTCGGCGGCCTTGCCGACCCGCGCTTGATCGCGATCTCCAGCGCTCCGAGCGCAGCGTAAGCTTCGTGCGCCGCCGCTTCCACCTGAGTCGCATCGAGGCCGCGCTCCTCGACGACGACGCGCACCGCGGCCGCGTAGTCGCGCCGGAAGCGCTCGTTGAGCTCGGTCCAGCCCACGTGCGCGAACTCGTCGGCTGCGGCGCGATCGAGCGGAAGCCTGCCTTGCAGCATGAGCACGGCGATGACGGGGTAGCCCGCGTAGCCCTGCCAGTACGTGGCGTTGTCGTTCGAGGAATAGGTCGAGCCGTCCTCGCTCCAAGCCACGGTGTACGCCTTCGCGCCGTTCGAGGACGCGACCGTCGCGCGCCGCTCGTCGGGGTGCAGCGCGACGCACCCGTCGGCGATGGCGGACCACGCTTCGTAAACCTTCTCAAGAGGCGGCAGCTTCTCCACGGTGCTCCTTCGGTCGCGGTGTCGTGCTCGGAGACAGCATGATATCAGATGGTAGAATGATCGCCGTGAATGCCGACGAACCGTCGAAGAAGGGGTGCCCGTGACGCTTTACGACGACCTGCACGACCTGATGAAACCGCCCGCGCTGTACGAGCGGACCGATGCGGCGTTCTGGGACGACGAGCACATATCGCGCGGCATGCTGGCGGCGCATCTCGACCCTGGGTTCGAAGGGGCCAGCCGCAGCTTCGCGTTCATGGACCGCTCCGCCGATTGGATACGCGCCGCGGCGCCTCCGACGACGCATCCGCGCCTGCTCGACTTGGGCTGCGGCCCGGGATTGTACGCCGAGCGCTTCGCGCGTGCAGGCTACGCGGTGACGGGCGTCGACCTCTCGCCGCGCTCGCTCGACTACGCGCGCCGCACGGCGGGCGAGCAGGGTCTCGCCATCGACTATCGGCGCCAGAACTACCTCGAGCTCGACCTGGACGGCGCCTTCGACGTCGCCGTCATGATCTACTGCGACTTCGGCGCGCTGTCGACCGACGAGCGCCGCGTCGTTCTGCAGCGCGTCCGCGACCGCTTGCGTCCGGGCGGTGCCCTCGTGCTCGACGTGTTCTCGCGGCGCAAGCTCGAGGCCTTCGAAGAGCGCACGGTGTGGGAAGACCATCCTGCGGGCGGGTTCTGGAACGCGGGCCCGCACTTCGAGGTGCAACGGTGCTGCCGCTTTGCGGACGCCGTGTCGCTCGAGCAGATCGCGGTGATCGCCGAGGGCGCGACGTCCTACCATTTATGGAACACGTACTTCACCCCCGAGATGCTCTCGGAAGAGCTCGAAGAAGCCGGTTTCGCAGTGGCGGAGCTGGTCGGCGACGCGGCGGGTGCGCCGCTCGACGAGACCAGCCCGACGATCGCCGTGGTCGCGCGCAAGCCTGCGACCGGCGCGGACGGTCGATGACACGAATCGTGTCTTGCCGCGACGGCGCGGGTCGGCCATCCTGAAGGCCGAAAGGAGGCATGCCCGTGGATTTCGGAGAGAAGCTGAAAGCGCTGCGCGCCGAGCGCGGCCTGACCCAGGAGCAGCTTGCCGCCAAGCTGTACGTGTCGCGCACGGCCGTGTCGAAGTGGGAGACGGGCGGCGGCTCGCCCAACCTCGATTCGCTGCAGGCCGTCGCCCGCTTGTTCGACGTGTCGGTGGACGACCTCCTGTCCGCCGACGACCTCATCGTGCTCGCCCGCGACGAGCGCCGCTCAACGGCGCGCAGCAACGGCATCCTGTCGCTCGGACTGCTCGACATGCTGGCGATCGCGTTCGCGTTCCTGCCTTTGTACGGCGTGGACGACGGCTCGTTCGTGCGCATGGCCGGCTTGGCCGAGTACGGCGCATCCGTGGGCTTCGGCGTGTCGTTCGCCCTCATGGCGGCGACCGTCGCCGTGCTCGTGCTCATGGGCGCGGTGGAGGCGACGGTGGCCTTGGCCGCTGCGCGAAGGGCCTCGCGCTTCGCCGCCCTCGCAGGATTCGCGGTGCAGGCGGTCGCCGTGGTCGTGTTCACGGCGACCATGCAGCCCTACGCCGCAACGCTCATGTTCGCGCTGCTCGTGGCGAAGGCCGTCGTCGGCTATCGCATCCTGCGCTCGTAACCCCTGATCGCCCGCTATGCCACGCGCCGTGTCGCCCGTGCGACGCATCGTGGCTTGCCGCACGCCGGCGCGGATCGTTTCATGGAGGCTCGGGCCCGCAAGGGGCTCGCAGCATCCGTGAAACGAAAGGACGGTTTGATGGAAACGACCCTGATGGCCGCGTGGCTGAACGACGCGTTCGCCGCGTTCGATACGACGATCTTGGGAGCGCTCCATGCGCTCGCAGAATGCGGGGGCTTCGCGCTCACGCCGCTGTTCGAGGCGGTGAGCTTCGTAGGCGAGAAGGGCGCGTGCTTCTTCGCGCTGGCAATCGTGCTCATGGCGTTCAGGCGCACGCGGCGTGCGGGGGCGGTCATGTTCGTCGCCATCTGCCTGGGCGCGCTCGCCACCAACATCGTGCTCAAGGACCTTATCGCGCGGCCGCGGCCGTTCGAGTCGTCCGCGCTCTTCCTCGATTGGTGGCGCTTCACCGGCGCCGCGCCCGAGGACGGGTTCTCGTTCCCCTCCGGGCATATGACCGCGGCCTCCGCGGCGATGGTGGCGCTCATGCTCGCGTGCCGGAATTGGAAGGCCGTGCTCGGCGGCTCGCTCGTCATGCTGGGCATGGGCGCGGCACGCTGCTATCTGGTGGCGCACTATCCCTCCGATGTGCTGGCAGGTTTCCTCGTGGGAGCGCTCGCGGCCGTCGTCGCATGGCTACTCGTATCGAGAGCGCTTCGCTGGCGCGGGGAACGCCGAGTTGCACCTCGCCGCCGCGCCCGCGTACCCGAGCGCCGCAGGCGCTAGGACCTTCGCCGTTCGCCTCGTCCGTCGCGTCAACGGCGCGTCCGCGTACCCGCGTGCGCATTCCTTGCATTCTGGCTTGTCAGCCGCGCGTCGCGCGCGCAGATGATACAATCATCGGCCGAGAGACGAAACGCGCGCCGTCGCTCTTGCGAGCGGCGGCGAGGAGTGAAAGGACGAACGTGGCACTCGTCAACGAGCGGGCGCGCATCCTTGCGAATGCGAAGGTCGGCCCGAACCTCTACCTTATGACGCTCGATGCGCCCGACATCGCGGCGGCCATCGAGCCGGGGCAGTTCGTGCATATGAAGGTGCCGGGCATGGAGGCGCACATCCTGCGCCGCCCGTTCTCGGTGTACGCGCGCGACGTGCGCACCGGCACGCTGGAGATCCTCTACCAGGCGGTGGGCTTCGGCAGCGAGCACATGACGGGCCTCGTGCCGGGGCAGTGCGGCGACGCCGAGCTTATCGGCCCCGTCGGGCGCGCCTGGCATCCCGCCGACGCGAAGCGCGCGCTGCTCGTGGGCGGCGGCGTGGGCGCGGCTCCGCTGTTCATGCTGGCCGAGTCGCTCGCAGCCGCAGGCGCGCGCGCGGACGTGGTACTGGGCGCGCAGACCGAGCAGGCGCTCACGTGCCGGGCCCGCTACGAGGAGCTGCTCGACGCGCCGCCGCGCTGCGCCACCGACGACGGCAGTTTCGGGCGCGAGGGCTTCTGCACCTCGCTCGTCGCCGAGGCGCTGGCGGAAGCCTCCGAGACGGGCGAGCAATACGATTACCTGGCCGTATGCGGCCCCGAGCCCCTTATGAAGATCGTGGCCGGCATGGCCGCCGAAGCGGGCGTGCCCTGCGAGGTCTCGCTCGAGAAGCGCATGGCCTGCGGCATCGGCGCGTGCCTGTCGTGCGTGGTCGACACGGTTGACGGCAAGAAGCGCGCCTGCGTCGACGGCCCCGTGTTCGACGCGCGGAAGGTGGTGTGGTAGATGGGCGAGATGGAAAACGCGCTGCCGCAGACGACGGCCCCCACGAAGGTGAGCATGGCGGTGAACCTGGGCGGGTTGGAGATGAAGAACCCGGTGACGACGGCTTCGGGGACGTTCGCGGCGGGGCGGGAGTACGGGGACTTCGTGGACGTCGGCTCGCTCGGCGCCGTGACCACCAAGGGCGTGTCGTTGAACGGTTGGGAAGGCAACGCGAGCCCCCGCATCGCCGAGACGCCGAGCGGCATGCTGAACTCCATCGGCCTGCAGAACCCCGGCGTGGCGCATTTGAAGGAGCACGATCTGCCGTGGCTGCAGGAGCGCGGCGCGACGGTCATCGTGAACGTGTCGGGCCACAGCTTCGACGAGTACGTGCAGGTCATCGAGGCGCTGGAAGACGCGCCGGTGGACGCCTACGAGGTGAACATCTCGTGTCCGAACGTGGACGCGGGCGGCATGACCATCGGCACGTGCACGGACAGCGTTGAGGCCGTGGTGGGCCGCTGCCGCGCCGCCACGAAGCGCCCGCTCATCGTGAAGCTCACGCCGAACGTCACCGACGTCGCCGAGATCGCGCGCGCGGCCGAGGCGGCCGGCGCGGACGCGCTGTCGCTCATCAACACGCTTCTGGGCATGGCCGTCGACGCGAAGCGCCGCCGCCCCCAGCTCGCCCGCGTGGTGGGCGGCCTTTCGGGCCCGGCCGTGAAGCCCGTGGCGCTTCGCATGGTGTGGGAGGTGCATCGGGCCGTGTCGGTGCCGCTGCTCGGCATGGGCGGCATCTCGACCGGCATCGACGCCGTGGAGTTCATGCTAGCAGGAGCCACGTCCGTGGCGGCCGGTACGGTGAATTTCGTGAATCCGCGCGCTTCGGTTGAAATCGTGGACGGGATAGCGCAGTATTGCGAGGAACAGGGCGTACAGGACGTGCGCGAGCTGATAGGAGCGTTGGAATGCTAAGTTCGTTCGAGAAGGTCCCCGCGCGCGATCGCGTGATCGTGGCGCTCGACTGCGGCATCGAGGAGGCCTTCGACCTCGCCGACCAGCTTCAGGGCAAGGCCGCGTGGATGAAGGTGGGCATGACGCTGTTCTACGCGAACGGCCCGGCCATCGTGTACGCGCTCAAGGAGCGCGGCTTCAAGGTGTTCCTCGACCTCAAGTTCCACGACATCCCGCACCAGGTGGAGGGCGCCGCGTACGCCGCCGCCGGCAGCGGGGCCGACATGCTCACCATGCACACGGTGGGCGGCGTGGACATGATGCAGGCCGCCCAGCGGGGAGCTGTGCGCGCGGCGGCCGAGTACGGCTACGACGTGCCGGCCACGCTCGGCATCACGGTGCTCACGAGCATGAACGACGCCGCGCTGGCCGAGACGGGCGTGAGCCGCGCCATGTCCGACCAGGTGGTGGTGCTGGCCGAGCAGGCGAAGCGCGCCGGCATCTCGGGCGTGGTGGCCTCGCCGCAGGAGGCTGCGCGCCTGCGCGACATCCTGGGCCCCGACGCCTACATCGTCACGCCCGGCGTGCGCCCGGCGGGAAGCGACAAGGGCGACCAGAGCCGCGTGGCCACGCCGGCCCAGGCGTTCGCCAACGGCGCGTCGCACATCGTCGTCGGACGGCCCATAACCCAGGCGCCCGACCCGGCGGCCGCGTTCGAGGCCATCGTAGCGGAACTGTAACCTGCGCGCCGCCCCTTCTCGGTTGTTTCCCGCTTCCGACCTCGGGCGAGGCGGAATGTAACGGTTAGGCGACGAAAAAGGGTTTTATCGGGAAGCTGCTCATACAATGTGTGGCGTCGCGTTAGAATTTTTTGGAATTACAGCGATTGACAAGGCAAGACGGATAATTGCGTGATAGTATCACGGAATCGCTTTGGAGAAGAAGGAGAGAAACAGATGGCTATTCCTCAACTCAGCCCGGAAGAACGTCAGGCGGCCCTGGAGAAGGCGAAGGCGGCTCGCATCAAGCGCGCTGAGGTTCGCGACGAGCTGAAGAGCGGCAAGCTCACCTTGGCGAAAGTCCTCGAAATGAAGAACGACCCCGTGGTGGGCCGTATGAAGGTGTCTACGCTCATCGAGACCATGCCGGGCTACGGCAAGGCCAAGGCCGAGAAGATCATGAAGGAGCTGCAGATCGCCGAGAGCCGTCGCCTGCGCGGTTTGGGCGAGCGCCAGCAGACCGCCCTTCTGGAGCGTCTGGGCTAACACGCCGCATGCGACACGGCAATCTGTTCGTTATTTCAGGGCCATCAGGTGCCGGCAAGGGCACGCTGGTGGCCCGTCTGTTGCGCGAGGTGCCCGACGCCTGGGTATCGCGCTCCGTGACGACGCGCGCTCCGCGCGAGGGCGAGGTCGACGGCGTGCATTATCGGTTCGCCACCGCCGAGGAGTTCCAGAACCTGGTGGACACCGACGGGCTTTTGGAGTGGGCGACCTACGCCGGCAACCGCTACGGCACGCCGCGCGCGACCGTCGAGGAGCACATGGCCCGCGGCGACCAGGTCATCCTCGAGATCGACGTGCAGGGCGCCTTCCAGGTTCGCGACAAGATGCCCTCGGCCCACCTCGTGTTCATCGAACCGCCCTCGCTCGAGGTGCTCGAAGAGCGCTTGCGGGGACGCGGAACCGAGACCGACGAGGTCATCGAGAAGCGCATGCAGGCGGCCGCAGTGGAGCTTTCGCACAAAATGGAGTATGATATGCGGCTGGTAAACGACAACCTTGACGAGGCCGTCGCCGCGTTGGTGGGCTACGTCAACGAGCAAGCTGAGAAAGCACGAGGTTAAACGATATATGAGCATCATCGAACCTAAGATCGACGCGCTGCTGAACAAGACGGACAACGACCGTTTCCTGCTGTGCGCCCTGGCGTCGAAGCGCGCGCACGACATCAACGACATGATGCGCGGACAGCGCGACCGCGCCATCCAGCTGCAGACGGCCGTGGAGATCGCCCGCGCCGCCGACAAGAAGCCGCTGTCGCTCGCGTTCAACGAGATCGCCCGCGGCGAGGTGTCGTACGACCCGAACTCCATCGATATCAAGAACCATTAGGGTTCCGCCGTTCTCCGAACGGCGGAACCTGCCGACGCTGCGAAGCCCCACGGTCGCCCAGCTGCTCGCTCCAAGCAACCCTCGCGTGCAGAAGCACGCTTCGAGTTGCTTTCGCGGCATCTGAACGACCGTGGGGCTTCTCGCTGACTTACTACGCCAACCTGTGCGGCCGTTTTCGCGCTGCGCGCGAATCGAGTGTGTCCTGCACGAGCAACGCACGCGCTTCGCGCGAATCGTTCGACATGAGAGACTTCCATGACTGACTTCCAACGCATCATCCTCGTCCACTACCACGAAATCGGCCTCAAGGGGCACAACCGCGCCTCGTTCGAGACGAGGCTCCTGAAGAACCTCGAGGCGCTGCTGGCCGGCTTCCCCGTGGTGACGATCCATCGCATTTCGGGGCGGCTGTGCGTGTTTCTGCGCGAGGGCGCCGATTGGGACACGTCCGTCGCGGCGTCCGAGGTCATCGGCCGCGTGCCGGGCGTGGCGCGCGTGTCGAGCGGCTACAAATGCGAGCGCGACCTGGGCGAGATGGTCGAAGCGGCCGTGCTCGCGCTCACCGAGGCGGGGGAGTTCTCCACGTTCAAGGTGGCGGCGCGGCGCAACCACACCGACTTCGCCACGGGGTCGATGGATATGAACCGGATCATCGGCGGGGCGCTCTGCGACGCGTATCCCGACAAGGGCGTGCGCATGAAGGATCCCGACGTCACCGTGGGCGTCGAGGTGGTTCAAAACGCGTCGTACGTGTACGCGCGCTCCGTGCCGGGTGTGGGAGGCTTGCCGGTGGGTAGCTCCGGCAAGGTGATGTGCCTGCTGTCGAGCGGCATCGACTCGCCGGTGGCCACGTGGAAGCTGGCGCGGCGCGGCGCGGTGTGCATCGGCGTGCACTTCTCCGGGCGGCCGCAGACCTCGGACGCGAGCGAGTACCTGGTGGACGACATCGCGCGCGTGCTGGAGCGCACCGGCTGCATCGCGCGCGTGTACACGGTTCCGTTCGGCGACTACCAACGCGAGATCGCGCTCGCCGTGCCGCCCGAGCTGCGCGTGATCATGTACCGCCGCCTCATGTTCAAAGTGGCCGAGGCGCTGGCCGCGCGCGAGCGCGCGGGCGCGCTCGTGACGGGGGAGAGCCTGGGGCAGGTGGCCTCGCAGACGCTCGACAACATCCGCGCCACCGACGACGCGGTGGACATGCCGGTGTTCCGCCCGCTCATCGGCACGGACAAGCTGGAGATCATCGGCGAGGCGCAGCGGCTGGGCTCCTACGAGATATCGTCGCAGGACGCGCCCGATTGCTGCACGCTGTTCATGCCGCGCAGCCCCGAAACGCATGCGAAGCTGCCGGTGGTGCGCGAGGTGGAGTCCGCGTTGCCCGTCGAGCGCTGGGTGGCCGAGATCGTGGAGGCCGTCGAGGTCCGCGACTACGCCTGCCCCGCCTACAAGCCGAAGGCGCGCTAGCCCGCCCCTGCGGGGTCGTACCCGCAAACCCTTCTTCTCGAATATGCCGAACGCCTGTGGAAAACTCCGCAGGCGTTTGGTTTTGGTTGGAACCGCGTTGGATGCGCGTTGGATCCGTGCAAGGTTTCGACGGCGGCGGCGTTGGATGCGCGGAAGGTCCGCGTTGGCTGCGCGTTGGGTTTCCGACGGTCGCCGTGCAAGGTCGCGGCGCTATGATCGGGGCTGCGGGTACGGGCGCTGCTACCTAACTCGGGCGGCGCCCGCCTGCGGCGTGTCGGTCGGAAGCGGGGAGG
This sequence comes from Gordonibacter massiliensis (ex Traore et al. 2017), assembly GCF_019731765.1. Classification (NCBI taxonomy): domain Bacteria; kingdom Bacillati; phylum Actinomycetota; class Coriobacteriia; order Eggerthellales; family Eggerthellaceae; genus Gordonibacter; species Gordonibacter massiliensis (ex Traore et al. 2017). The sequence goes on from NZ_JAASIO010000012.1 coordinate 31,912, forward strand.
GGCCATGTCGTTTCAACGGAGCGCGGAGTCGTGGCGGGCGCGGTTGCACTTGTCGGGCATGCGCCTGCCCGTGCTGGTGGGCGTGGCCGCCGTGGCGGTCGTCGTCATGGTCGGCGCGGGGAGGCTGCTGCTGGATGCGGCGACGTCGGAGGGCTTCGCGGTCGAGCGGTCGGAGAGCGCGGAGCAGGCCGGCAACGGTGCAGGCGCGGGTTCCGAGCCGGCTCCGGCTCCGCCGATGCGCGTGCACGTGGGCGGCGCGGTGTCCGCGCCCGGGGTGTACGACTTGGCCGAGGGCGCGCGGGTGCTCGACGCCATCGAGGCGGCGGGCGGCTTCGCCGACGGGGCCGCGCGCGACGCCCTCAACCTCGCGCGGGCCGTTTCCGACGGCGAGCAGGTGGTCGTTCCGAGCGAGGCCGACGCCGCCGCGGCGGCGCAGGGCTCGTCTGCGGCGGTGGGCGGCAAGATCAACATCAACACGGCCTCGGCGGCCGAACTTGACGCGCTTCCCGGCGTGGGCGCCTCCACCGCCGAGAAGATCGTGGCCGATCGCGAGGCCAACGGACCCTTCAAAACGGCCGAGGACCTGAAGCGCGTGTCGGGCATCGGCGACAAGAAGTTCGCGGCGCTCGCCGACGCGATCTGCGTCGGCTGACCCGTGCCGCGCCGATACGCGCCCCCGATGCCCCCGCGCCCGGCCCTGCCGCCGGTGCTCGCATGCGGGCTGGGGCTGTGGGCGTCCTGCGCGGCCGTCTACGCCGCCGCGCAGGCTTGGAGCCCGCAGGCGTGCCTGGCGCTCGGCGCCGCATGCCTGGCGGCCGCAGCCGGTGCCGTCGCGGCCCTGCTTGGCCGTCGACGCGGCGTGCTCGCCTGGTGCGTCGCGCTCGGGGCGCTCGCGGGCGCCGCCTGCGGCTGCGGAGGCGCGGCCTCGCTGCACGCCGCATGGCAAGAGGCTGCCGACGAGCCTCCGGGACGCCTGCGGTTCGAGGCGCTCGAGGACGGCGACGCCGGCCTGTACGGAGCCCAGTGCGTCGCCCGCGTCCGATTGGCTTCGGGCCGCGCCGTGGACGTGCGCCTGCGCTTCCCCGAGGGCGCGCCCGTGCCGCGCTACGGCGACGTGTTCGAGGCGGAGGCGTCGCTGTCCGCGCCGGGCGAGCGCGAGGCGGACCGGTGCTGGCAGCGCGGCACGGCCGCCACGGCCACCCTGCGGCAGATGGATGCGGTTGAGCGCCGTGACGCGTTGGGCGCGCTGCTGGGCGTGCGGGCCCGCGCCGCCCGGGCCATCGCTGGCGCGGGCGGGGAAGGCGCCGCCGTGCTGCGGGCGCTCGTGTGCGGCGACCGCACCGCGCTCGACGAGACCGACGCGTACGGGGCCTTCAAAACGTCCGGCCTCGCGCATCTCGTGGCCGTGTCGGGCGCGCACCTCGTCATCGTGTGCGCGTTCGCGGGTTCGGCGCTCAAGGCGCTGCGGGCACCGCGGGCCCTGGCCGCAGGCGTGCAGGCGGCGCTGCTGCTGTGCTACCTCGCGCTGTCCGCCGCGCCGGTGTCGGCCGTCCGCGCGGCCCTCATGACGTTCGCCGGCATGTCGTCGTTCTTCGCGCGCAGAAGGCCGGCCAGCTTGAACGCCGTCGGCCTGTGCGCGGCCGGCGTCGTGGCCTCGTCTCCCGCCACGGCGCTTTCGGCCTCGTTCGCCCTGTCGGTGCTCTCGACGTTGGGCATCGTGCTGTTCGCGGGCCTCGCCACCGCTTGGATCGGGCGCCTCGCGCCGTTCCTTCCGCGCTTCGCGGTCGAGGCGCTCGCGCTCACCGCCGCCTCGAGCGTCTTCGCCCAGCCGCTCTCGGCCGCCCTGTTCTCGCAGGCGCCGTTGGTCGCGCCGCTGGCGAACGCCGCCTCGGCGCCGCTCTTCCCGCTCGCCTGCGCCGGGGGCTTGGCGGCGACGGTCGCGGCGCTGGCCGTGCCGCCTGCGGGCCCGTTCCTGCTGGGCGCGGCCTCCTTGGCGGCCGAGGCGCTCTGCGCGGTCGCCCGCCTATGCGCCGGCCTCCCGTACGCGAGCGTGCCCGTGGACGTCCCCGTCGTTCCCGCGCTCGCCTGCGCGGCCGTCCTCGCCGCGCTGCTGTGGGCGCTCTGGCCCGCTCCGAACCCGCGCGCCGCCGTGATCGTCGCAGGTGCGGCCATGACGGCCGCCCTCGCGGTCGCCGTGATCGCACCTCGCCTAGCCGGGGACGAGATCGTCATGCTCGACGTGGGGCAGGGCGACGCGTTCGTCGTCCGCAGCCGGGGATCCGCCGTGCTCGTGGACACGGGCAACCAGGACCGGCTTCTGCGCGAGGCGCTGGCCCGGCACGCCGTGTACCGGCTCGACGCCGTCGTGGTCACCCATGGCGACGACGACCACATGGGCTCGCTCGCCTCGCTGAAGGGCGTGGTGCAGGTGGGCCGCGTGCTGGTGGCGAACGACGCGCTCTCCTGTCCGTGCGAGGCCTGCGCTCGCCTGCGCGCCGACGCCGCGCACCTCGTGGGCGAGGAGGGGGTGCGGGGCCTCGCGCAAGGCGACGAGCTGCGCGTGGGATCCTTCGCCCTCGACGTGGTGTGGCCGCGCGCCTTCTCCGAAGAGGGCGGCAACGCCGACAGCGTGTGCCTGCTGGCCCGCGCCGACCCCGACGGTGACGGCAACCCGGATTGGACGGCGCTCTTCACCGGCGACGCCGAGCACGAGCAGCTGGCCGAGATGGAGGATCGGGGCCTCGTGGGCCGCGTCGACGTGCTCAAGGTGGGCCACCACGGCTCGAAGAACGCGCTCACGCCCGAGCTGGCCGCCGCGCTCTCGCCGCGCATCGCGCTCGTGAGCGCGGGCGCGGGAAACCGCTACGGCCATCCGGCGGACAAGACGCTCCAAGAGCTGGCCGACGCGGGCGCGCAGGTGCGGCGCACCGACGAGGAGGGGGATGTTTCGTGCAAATTGACCGCGCAGGGCATCGCCGTGGAGGCTCTGCGGTAGAATGCGGGGCATGCCGACGAACAAGAAACAAGAAGCGCCCCTTCTGCCCATCTACCTTATCGTGGGGGAGGACGCGCTCAAGCGCGACACCGTGATGAAGCGCCTGCGCGCCCGTCTCGCCGCGCTCGGAGACCTGTCGTTCAACGCCGACGAGTTCAACGGCGAGACGGCCGTCGGCGACGACGTCGTCACGGCCTGCAACACCGTGCCGTTCGCCAGCCCCGTGCGCCTCGTGGAGGTGCGCGCGGCCGACAAGCTCAAGAAGGCGGACGCCGAGGCGCTCGTGTCCTACCTCTCGTCGCCGAGCGAGACCACCGTGCTCGCGCTCGTGGCCGAGAAGCTGGCGAAGAACACGCGGCTGTACAAGGCCGTGGCCGCGCACGGCAAGACCGCCGTGATCGACTGCGCCCCGCTTAAGCGCTACGAGTTGCCCAAGACGGTGCGCGCCATGGCCGTGGGCCACGGCGTCACGCTCACGGAGGGCGCGGCGAACAAGCTCGTGGACCTGGTGGGCGAGGACACCGTCCACTTGGACAACGAGCTGAAGAAGATAGCGCTCGCGCACCGCGGCGCCGACGCCGTGAACGAGCACGAGATCATGGGGCTGGTCACGCGCACGGCCGAGGTGAAGCCCTGGGAGTTCGTGGACGCGTTCGCCGCGCGCGACGCACGCAAGTGCCTGCTGTACCTGGGCCGCATGGAATCGGTGTCACCCCATGCGCTGCTCGCCATGTGCACGTCGCGCTTGCGCGAGCTGGTGTGCGCCCGCACGCTGGCCGAACGCGGCAACCCGCGCGGGGTGGCCGCCGCCCTCAAGATGCCTGATTGGCGGTGCAAGAACCACGGCACCTGGGCTCGCGGCTTCAGCGGCGAGGAGCTGCGCCGCGCCATCGTCACCGCCCGCGACACCGAACGCGCCATGAAAAGCGGCGCGGACCCCGACGCCGCCTTCCTCGACTGGGTGCTGCAAGTGACCGTCCGCAAAGCCGGCTGAACCGAGGCCGGTTTCACGAGCCCGACGCTCCCCGTAAGGTCGATCTCATGATAGCCCGTTCGCGCGAAGCGCGAAAACGCGGCCCGCGGTTGCTTTTCCGGCTGCGCCGGAACGGGCGATCAGGAGATCGCCCCTACGGGGTCGCCTTCGCTGCGAAAATGCTCCAAATGGGGACAGTCCCCATTTGGAGCATTTTCCTTTCCCGAACGCGAGGAAGCCCCCGGTTCCGGGGGCTTCCTCTTCCCTTGATATGCGGACGGATCGCGGGCGATCCCGTTGCATCGAGCTTACTCGGCGGCCTCTTCGGCGCCCTCGGCGGCAGCGGCCTCAGCCTCGGCCTTGGCGGCCTCCTCGGCTTCCTTGGCCTTGCGCTTCGCAGCGGCGGCCTCGTCCTTCTGCGTCTTCTCGCGGCGCTTCGCCTTCTCGGCGGAGGCGGCCTTCATGGCTGCCTCGCGCTCGGCCTTGGCGGCGGCCTTCTTGGAGCCGGTCTTCTGCTCCTTCTTGGCCGGCTTCACGTAGGCGGCGCGGTCGGCGTCGGTCACCACGTCCTTCACGAGCAGCATGACGCCGCTCTTGCGGTTCGCGGCCTGGTTCTTGTGGATGACGCCCTTCGAGGCGGCCTTGTCCAGAAGACGGCAGGCGGCCAGTGCGGCGGCGTAGGCCTCGGCGCCGTTCTCGGCGGCCACGGCGTCCTTCACGCGGCGGATGGCGGTCTTCAGCTCGCTTTTCACCGCGCGGTTGCGCATGCGGGCCTTCTCGTTGGTGATGATGCGCTTCTTCTGGCTCTTGATGTTCGCCATGTACTTCGTTCCTCCAAAAAATCGAATGCCTTGTCTTGCGAAACTAATCGCGCTGCGCTTCCAGCGATACGGGCGGGCGATGCCTGCCCTCGCGGTCGCACGGTAACCGATCGCCTCGCAACAAGGCCCCGGAGGAGCCGCCCGCGCAGACGCGCGGGGCGTTGACGATGCATAGGAAACAGGCGGGATTTCTCTGTTTCGCAGACCAACCGGTCACCAGCGAGGACGAATCCGTAATGCAGCCACGTCTGCAGATTTGGCGATAAGATCATCGCACGCACGTATCGCTGGATACACAATGCGATAGAATACCAAACGTTGAGTACGTTTTCACGAGGAAATTCCCGAAAACACGTTTTTCGCTCGTGCACCGCCCGTATATAGAAGAAAGCGACTATGACCACCGACCCGACCCTCATCCGCAATTTCTCCATCATCGCGCACATCGACCACGGCAAGTCCACGCTCTCGGACCGCATTCTGGAGCTCACGGGCACCGTGGCTCACCGCGATATGCAGGAGCAGCTGCTCGACAGCATGGACATCGAGCGCGAGCGCGGCATCACCATCAAGAGCCAGGCCGTGCGCGTGGACTACACGGCCGACGACGGCCAGACCTACCAGTTCAACCTCATCGACACGCCGGGCCACGTCGACTTCACCTACGAGGTGAGCCGCAGCCTGGCCGCGTGCGAGGGCGCCGTGCTGGTGGTGGACGCCACCCAGGGCGTCGAGGCGCAGACCGTGGCCAACGCCATGATGGCCATGAACGCGAACCTCGACATCATCCCGCTCATCAACAAGATCGACCTTCCCGCGGCCGAGCCCGACCGCGTGCGCGAGGAGATCGAGGAGGGCCTGGCCATCCCCGCCGACGACGCGGTGCTCGCCTCCGGCAAGACGGGGGCGGGCGTGCACGATCTGCTCGAGGCCGTGGTGTACAACATCCCCGCGCCCACGGGCAACGCCGCCGGGCCGCTGCGCGCGCTCATCTTCGACTCGTACTTCGACCCCTACCGCGGCGTGGTGGCGCTCATCCGCGTGGTGGACGGCTCGCTCAAGAAGGGCGACCGCGTGCGCATGATGGCCACGGGCACCGAGGTGCTCGTGGAGGAGGTGGGCGCGCGCCGCCCCGCCGAGACGCCCATGCCGCAGCTGTCCGTGGGCGAGGTGGGGTACCTGGTCACGGGCCTGAAGGATGTGCGGCAGGTGAAGGTGGGCGATACCGTCACGGCCGCGGCGCACGGCGTGGACGAGCCGCTGCCCGGCTACCGCGACGCCAAGCCCATGGTGTTCACCGGCCTGTTCCCCATCGACGGCGACCAGTACGAGCCGCTCAAGGAGGCGCTGGAGAAGCTCTCGCTCAACGACCCGGCGCTGGCCTGGGAGCCGGAGAAGTCGCACGCGCTCGGCTTCGGCTTCCGCGTGGGATTTCTGGGACTTCTGCACATGGAGGTCATCAAGGAGCGCCTCGAGCGCGAGTTCGGGTTGGACCTCTTGGCCACGGCACCGTCCGTGGAGTACCACGTGTACAAGGCGGGCGGCGAGATGATCAGCCTGCACTCCCCGCAGGAGATGCCCGACCCCGGCGAGATCGAGCACATCGAGGAGCCCTACCTCAAGGCGAAGATCCTCATCCCGCCCGATTACGTGGGTGCCGTCATGGAGCTCACCACGGCGCGCCGCGGCACCTTCGTCACCATGAACTACCTGTCGCCCACCACGGTGGAGATGCTCTGGGAGATCCCGCTCTCGGAGCTCATCATGGACTACTTCGACAAGCTGAAGTCCAACACGAAGGGCTACGCCTCGCTCGACTACGACTTCGACGGGTACAAGCCCAGCAAGCTGGTGAAGCTGGACATACTGCTGTCGGGCAAGCCGGTGGACGCGCTGTCGTTCATCATCCACAAGGACAAGGCCTACGACCGCGGCCGCGTGCTCACCGAGAAGCTGCGCGCGATCATCCCGCGCCAGATGTTCGAGGTGCCCATCCAGGCCGCCATCGGCGGGCGCGTGCTGGCGCGCGAGACGGTGAAGGCCAAGCGCAAGGACGTGCTGGCGAAGTGCTACGGCGGCGACATCAGCCGCAAGCGCAAGCTCTTGGAGAAGCAGAAGGCCGGCAAGAAGCGCATGAAGAACATCGGCAACGTGGAAGTGCCGCAGGAGGCGTTCATGGCCATCTTGAAGGTGGACGATTAATATGGCGCGCAAAGACGATTTCGACTGGTTGGACGATCCGTTCGACGAGAAGAAGGCGGCGCGCGAGCAGGCGCAGGCCGCCACGTCGGGCGGCACGAAGATCGCCCTCGGATGCGGCTGCCTCGCCGTCGTGGTGGGCATCGTGGTGCTGCTGATCTTCGTCGGCATCAACATGATCGACGTGCTGGCCTCCTAGGGGCCTCATCGCCATGTTCGATTTCTTCCGAAGCCATAGGCTCCTGCTCGCACCCATGGCGGGCGTGAGCGACGAGGCGTTCCGGGCGCTCTGCCGCGAGCAGGGCGCCGACCTGGCCTTCACGGAGATGGTGTCGGCCAAGGGGCTCTCCTACGCGAACGAGAAGACGCGGCACCTGCTGCGCCTGGCACCCGGCGAGGACCAGGTGGCCGTGCAGCTGTTCGGCCACGAGCCCGACACGATGGCCGCGCAGGGCGCGTGGATCGAGGAGGCGATGGGGGAGTCGCTGGCCTACCTCGACGTCAACATGGGCTGCCCGGCGCGCAAGATCGTGTCGAAGGGCGACGGCTCGGCGCTCATGAAGGACCCGGAGCTGGCCGCCGCCATCGTGCGCGCCGTGCGCGCGGCCGTGGAGCATCCCGTGACGGTGAAGTTCCGGCGCGGCTGGGCCGAGGGCGACGAGACGTGCGTGGACTTCGCGCGCCGCATGGAGGACGCGGGCGCGTGCGCCGTGGCCGTGCACGGGCGCTACGCCGAGCAGCTCTACCGCGGCAGCGCCGACTGGGGCGCCATCGCGCGCGTGAAGGCGGCCGTGGGCGTGCCCGTCATCGGCAACGGCGACGTGCGCACGGGCGCGTGCGCCGTGGCGATCACGCGCCGCACGGGCTGCGACGCCGTGATGATCGCGCGCGGCGCCGAGGGCAACCCGTGGGTGTTCGCCCAGGCGAAGGCGGCGCTCGCGGGCGAGCCCGAACCCGCGCCCCCTTCCGTGGAGGCGCGCCTGGCCATGGCCCGCCGCCACGCGCGCCTGCTCGCCGAGCGCGAGGGCAAGAACATCGTGCGCATGCGCAAGCACGCCATGTGGTACATGGCCGGCCTGCCGGGCGCCGCCACGGCGCGGGCGCGGATAAACGCCTGCGTGTCGGTGGAGGACTTCGACGCGGTGTTCGACGAGCTGCTGGCGTGCGCGCAAGCGCACGCCGAGTGACCATTCACGTGGCGGAAGGGGATGCGTTGAACATGCACGACGCAGACGACCCGATCGTCGTCGGGTTCCCGCTCAGAGGCGAGTGGGCGGTTCCCAACACGCCGGGAACGCGGGTTCCCAGCCACGGCACCGACGCGCTGGGCTCGCGTTTCGCCTACGATTTCCTGCAGGTGGACTGGCAGCGCGCGGGCTGGCCCTGCTACCGTGCCAGCTTCCTGCGCTACCTCCTGCTGGGCGTTCCCATCGATTCCTGCTATTGCTACGGGGAGGCGGTGTACGCCCCTTGCGACGGCACGGTGGTGGGGGCGGAGGCCGATTGGCCCGAGCGCACGCATGCGCGCCTGCTCTCCGACGCGCGTCGGGCTGCCAGGAACAGCAACTTCGACCCAGAGGTCGGAGACGTGCGCGAGCTGGCGGGCAACCACGTGGTCCTGCGCTGCCGGGATGGCGTGTACGCCGCCCTTTGCCACCTGCGTCCCTCCACGGTGAAGGTGGAGCTCGGCCAGGTCGTGGCGCAGGGCGAGCTGTTGGGCGGCGTCGGGCATTCGGGCAACTCTTATTACCCGCATCTGCACTTCCAGCTCATGGACGACCCTGATTTGACGTGCGCCGCCGGCCTCCCGTGCGCCTTCGCCTCTTACGAGGTGTTTGAGCGCGGCGCATGGAAAAAGGTGCGCGAGGGCGTTCCGACGGCTGTCGATCGGATACGCTTTTTAGCATGACGGTTGCTCTCGGAAAGGTTGCTCCCATGCCCCATGATCCCTACAAGGCGCTCTACCTGCATCTGCCGTTCTGCGTGAAGCGGTGCGGGTACTGCGATTTCGCCACGGCGGCCGTGCCCGCCGATTCGCCGGAGATCGACGCGTACGTGGAGGACCTGTGCCTGCAGATCCGCCGCAAGGCGAAGGAGGGCGAGCTGGGCGCGATCAAGACGGTGTATATGGGCGGCGGCACGCCGAGCCATCTGGGGCTCTCGCGGCTGTCCATGCTGTTGTACACGCTGTCGCTCTCGATGCGGCTCGAACCGGACGTGGAGTGCACGATGGAGGCGAACCCGGAGAGCCTCACCGAGCGCATGGTGCGCGACGTGTGGGCGCTCGGCGTGAACCGCCTGTCCATCGGCGTGCAGAGCTTCGACGACGACGTGCTGGCCGTGCTCGGCCGCGCCCACGACGCAGATGCGGCCCGCCGCGCCGTGGCGGCCGCGCAGACGCGGTTCGAGAACGTGAGCGTGGACCTCATGTGCGGCATCCCCGGCCAGAGCGCCTCGAGCTTCGAGGCGAGCGTGCGCGAGGCCGTCTCGCTCGGCGTGGCGCACGTGAGCGTGTACCCGCTCACCATCGAGGCGCACACGCCCTTCAACGCGGCCGTGCTGGCCGGCGAGCTGGACGAGCCCGACGACGACGTGGAGGCCGAGCACATGGAGATCGCCGCGCACGTGCTGGCCGAGGCCGGCTTCGAGCGCTACGAGGTGGCCAGCTACGCGCGCCCCGGCTTCCAGAGCCGCCACAACATCGCCTACTGGACGGGCGTGCCGTACCTGGGCCTCGGCCGCTCGGCGGCCACGATGACCCAGAACGCGGAGCGCCGCATGCGCGTGCAGGACGGCCAGGTGACGGACGACCTGGACGCGCGCGGCATGGCCGCTGAGGACCTCATGCTGGGTATGCGCATGACGCGCGGCGTGTCCGACGACCACGTAGCGCGCGCGGCGGCGCTGCTGCCCGACGCCCCGACCGTGCTGGAGGAGCTCGAGCAGGAGGGCCTCGTCATGCACGAGGACGGCCGCTGGAGGCCCACCGAGCGCGGCTGGCTCTGCGGCAACGACCTCTACGGCGCGCTGTTCGATTTGGCGTGATGCCCGGTTTCGCCTCGCACGGCGCTCGGACGCCCGCCGTCGCGCCGTAACCCCCGCTCGCGGGGTGATCGGCGGGTTTCGGCGCCTTTCTGCATATTTCCTCCGCTTTTCTTAGCACTCTCTTGCATCGGCTGCTAAAATGTCTTCTTGGCGTCGTCAAGGCGAAGGCATCGCCGCTCGCGCGAGCCGGGGGACGGCTCGGATGCGGGGGCGGGGAGGTCCTGTGAGAGAGGAAGGTGGAGAGGCGTGCTATCGGATCGCAGGCAGCGGGTGCTTGCCGCGCTCATAGAAGAATACGTCGCGCGCGCTCTGCCGGTGGGCTCGCGCACGCTCACGGAGCGCTACCAGCTGGGCGTGAGCCCGGCGACGGTGCGCAACGAGCTTTCGGTGCTCGAGGACGGGGGCTACATCACGCAGCCGCACACCTCGGCCGGCCGCATACCCACCGACACCGGGTACCGCGCGTTCGTCGACAACCTGCTCACGACCGACTTCACGGGCGATGACGAACGGTACCGCCCGGTGGTGGACGAGCTGCGGCGCAGCGCGAGCGAGCTCGACGCGCTGTTGGAGCAGACGTCGTCGGCCCTCACGCGCATCACGGACTGCCTGTCCATCGTGCTGGCGCCGTCCGTGTTGAACCTGCACATCAAGCAGCTCTCCCTCATCTCGCTTTCCCCTTATCGCGCCCTCGTCGTGCTCGTCACCGAGGACGGCCAGGTGTTCAACCGCCAGATGGAGTTCGCCGAAGAGGTGGCTCCCGACGACCTCGCCCGCGTGCAGGTGTTCTTGGGCGACGTGTTCACGGGCAAGTCGCTCCAGCAGATCGAGGACGGGTTGGGCCAGGGCATGGCCGAGGCGTTCCGCGACCCACTCGTGCGCATGGCGCTCGACGAGGTGCTGTCGTGCTTGCAGGAGAGCGAGCTTTCGCGCGCGCATCGGCTGGGCGTGAGCTCGCTTCTGACGAAGCCCGAGTTCAGCCAGTCCCAGGCGCTGCTGCCCGTCATGCAGGTGCTCGAGAACGACACGGTGATGCTGCACATCCTGGACGAGGCGGTGCAGCAGGTCGACGGCACGCCCAGCGTGCGCATCGGGCGCGAGAACGACGCGGAGGAGCTGGCGGGCGTGTCGGTGGTGGCGAGCCGCTACGGGCGCGGGGATTCGGCCGGCGTCGTGGCCGTCATCGGGCCCACGCGCATGGACTACTCGAAGGTGTTGCGGGCGGTGCGCATCGCGTCCGCCGCGCTTCAGGACGTATAGGATTCGCACGGCGCCGGCACGGAGGCGGCGCCGTTCACGAGGAAGGTGCACGGAAGAGCAATGGCCAAGGATCTGTACGAGGTTCTGGGCGTTTCGAAGAACGCCACGGAAGACGAGATCAAGAAGGCGTTCCGACGCCGCGCGCGCGAGCTTCACCCCGACGTGAACAAAGCCGCCGACGCCGAGGACCAGTTCAAGGAGCTGAACGAGGCGTACGACGTGCTGTCGGATCCCGGCAAGCGCGCCCAGTACGACCGCTTCGGCACCGTTCCCGGCGCAGCCGGCGGCGGCAGCCCCTACGGCGGCGGATACGTCGACTTCGAGGACCTGTTCGGCGGCGGCTTCGGCATGGGCGACATCTTCAGCTCGTTCTTCGGCGGAGGCGGCGCGCGTCAGGCGCAGCGCCGCGAGGGCCGCGACATGGGCGTGGGCCTGCGCGTCACGCTGGAAGAGGTGGCGGCGGGCGCCAAGAAGGAGATCGTGTACGACCGCCTGGCTCCGTGCCCCGACTGCGACGGCACGGGCCTCGGCCCCGACGGGCGCGAGGTCACCTGCCCCGAGTGCGGCGGCCAGGGCCGCGTGGTCACGGTGCAGCACACGTTCCTCGGCGACATGCAGTCGGCCACGACGTGCAAGAAGTGCGGCGGCACGGGCCGCTCGGTGGAGAACCCCTGCCCCGAGTGCGAGGGCCAGGGTCGCGTGCCCGACCGTCAGCGCGTGACCGTGGAGGTGCCGGTGGGCATCCGCGACTCGCAGCAGCTGCGCCTGTCCGGCTTCGGCGAGGCGGGTTTGCAGGGCGCGGCGCCCGGCGACCTCATCGTCACGGTGCGTGTGCAGCCTCACGAGTTCTTCGAGCGCGACGGCGACAGCCTGCATGCGCGCGCGAACGTGTCCATCGTGCAGGCCACGCTCGGTGCCGAGATCGAGATCGACGGCATCTTCGAGGACGAGAAGGTGCAGGTGCGCATTCCCGAGGGCTGCCAGAACGAGCAGGTGGTGCGCGTGAAGGGCCACGGCATGCCGAAGTTCCGCAGCGATGCGCGCGGAGACTTGTTCGTGCACGTGAACGTGGTGGTGCCGAAGAAGGTGACGAAGAAGCAGCGCGAGCTCTTGGAGCAGCTCGCCGCCGACATGGGCGAGGACGTGCCCGACGAGCGCACGCCGCTGCAGAAGCTGCGCGACGCGTTCCAGTAGAGCCGACGGGCCGGTTGGCTGCCTCTTTGTCCGAGCGAGCGCAGCGGCGCCCCTGTCATCAGGCGGTACCCCTGTCATCCTGAGCGAGCGGAGCATTCGACAGTCCGGTGGACTGTCGAACTCCCGAGCACGCGGAGCGGGCGCAGGGAGGCCCTGTGGAGCGGGGGCGAAGGATCCCGTGCGGCGATAGCTGTGACGCTTCCCGCTGACGCCGCGCGGGATCCTTCGACTTCGGTCTACGGCCTGCGCTCAGGATGACAGGCATCAACATCCGTCGGAGAAAGGGTTTCCATGTCCCTCCCTCATTTCTATCTCGAAGACCAGGCGCTTGCCGACGAGGCCGACGGCGTGTTCCCGCTGCGCCTGGCCCCCGACGACGCCAAGCACGCGCGCGTGCTGCGCCTGGCTCCCGGCGAGCACGTGGCCGTGGTGGACGCTGCGCGCGACTACTTCGAATGCGAGGTAGTCGACTTCTCCGACGCGGTGCCGCTTGTGCGCATCGCCCAGCGCCTCGACGACGAGGGACCCCGTCCGACCGTGCTGCTGGTGCAAGGGCTCGCCAAGGGCGACAAGATGGACTCGGTGGTGCGCCACGCCACCGAGCTGGGCGTGGCCGGGTTCGTCCCGCTCGCGTGCGAGCGCTCCATCGTGAGGCTCGACGCCAAGAAGGCGGCCGCGCGCGCCGAGCGATGGCGCGCCGTGGCCAAGAGCGCCGCCATGCAGTCGGGCCAGCGCGCCGTGCCCGAGGTGGCGGAGCCGGCGACGGTCGGGGAGGCGTGCGCGCTGCTGGCCGGCGCCACCGTCCTGCTCGTGTGCTGGGAGGAGGCTCCGCGCACCGCGCGCATCGACGAAGCGATCGCGCAGGGGCTGGCCCGCGCGGGCGCGCTTCCCGAGGATGCCCGCGTGGCCGTGGTGGTGGGCCCCGAGGGCGGCCTCGCCGAGCACGAGGTCGAGGCGCTTCTCGGCTGCAACCCCCGCTCCTCGCTCGTCACGCTCGGGCCCTCCATCTTGCGCACCGAGACGGCGGGTATCGTCGCGCCCGCGTTCGTCCTGTACGAGCTCGACCGCCTCGCGCGGCGAAGCCAAGGGGCGCGGGAAGGGGCCTTCTCGTTCCCGCGCGAGACGAGGGGCGTGCGATGAGGTTCGCCATCGTCAACCTGGGCTGCAAGGTCAACCGCGTGGAGTCGGACGCATTCGCCGCCGCGCTCATGGCCCGCGGCGGGGTCCCGGCGGCCGAGGAGGAAGCCGACCTCGTGGTGGTGAACACGTGCACCGTCACCGGCGAGGCCGAGAAGAAGACGCGAAAGGCCGTGCGCCACGCCCTGCGCGCGAACCCGACGGCGCGCGTCGTGGTCACGGGATGCGCCGCCGCGCTCGACGCGGACGCGTTCTCGTCCATGGACCTCCGCGTGGAGGTCGTGCCCAAGGGCGAGCTCGCGGCGGCCGCGCCGAACGACGCCGCGCTGCGGGCGGGGGAGGGCTTCCGCACGCGCGTGGGCGTGAAGGTGCAGGACGGCTGCGACAACGCCTGCACGTACTGCATCGTGCACGTGGCGCGCGGGCGCGCGACCAGCCGGCCGGCCGACGGGGTGGCGGCGGAGGTGCGGGCCCTGGTCGCCGCCGGCGTGCGGGAGGTCGTGCTCACGGGCATCAACCTGGGCTCCTACGACGACGAGGGCCTGCGCCTGGCGGGGTTGCTGGAGCGCTTGCTGGACGAGACGCGCGGCCTGGGACCCCGCAGCGGCGGCCCCGACGCGCGCTTCCGCGTGTCCAGCGTCGAGCCCATGGACGTGGACGACGCGTTCGTGTCGTTGCTGGCCTCGGCCGAGGGGCGCGTGTGCCGCCACCTGCATCTTCCGCTGCAGTCCGGGTCGACGCGCGTGCTGTCCGAGATGGCGCGCCCCTATACGGCCGAGCGCTTCTGCGAGCTCGTCGACGGGCTCTACGCCGCCGTGCCCGAGCTCTCGCTGTCAACGGACGTCATCGCGGGCTTTCCCGGCGAGACCGAAGACGACTTCGCGATGACGCTCGAGGCCGTGCGCCGCTGCCGCTTCGCCAAGATCCACGCGTTCCCGTACTCGATCCGCACCGGAACGCCGGCGGCCGCGCGCTGTGACCAGGTGCCCGCGCCCGTCAAGGCCGAACGCGCGCGCCGCCTGCGCGAGACGGGCCGCGCGCTGCGCTCCCAAGAGCTTGCGCGCCGCGCCGGCACGCGCGAGCTCGCGGTCGTGGAGCCGGGCGGAACGGCCCTCACCGAAAGCTACTTCGAGCTCCCCGCACCCGAGGGCGCGCCGGCAGGCTCGCTCGTGGAAGTGACGTTCCCCAGAGGCTAGGCGGGAGCCGCCATGGCGTGCCGCCGCTGTTGAACCAGCATCGACATGCATCCGGCCAGGTTGTCATCCTGAGCATGCAACAGTCCAGCGGACTGTTGCACTCCCGTCCCCGCTCCGCGGGGCCTCCCTGCGCCTGCTTTGCGTGCCCGGGGCCTCGACAGCCCGCCGGACCGTCGAATGCTCCGCTCGCTCAGGATGACGACGCGCTGGCTTGCGTAATGTTAACGGTGGTTTGACAGCCAATGGGGTCCTTTCGGTACAAAAATCACCGACGCCCCCGTGTTTGAAGGTCCCTCGAGGCGACCTCTCTGCCTGTCGTTTTCCGCGACCTGCGGAAACTCGCTCGACTCTTGCAGGGTCGGGCTTCGAAGGTTCCCGGCGGCGACCTTGGGTGCGGGGGCATCGGTGATTTTTGTGCCGAAAGGCCCCGAGCGTATGCCGATGGCGCGCGTGCGCGAAGGCGCGTTCTTTCGCCGCCGCTCCCGCATTGCGTTACAGGCAGGCTTCTGCGCTTCCCGTCGTGATAGAATGTGCGCATGGACGGCAAGGGGAAGGAGCGGGCCATCTCCGATCGCGAGCATCGAAACGGGGCTGCCGACGAACGTGCGGCCGCGCGAGCGCGCCTCGAGGCGCGCCGGGCCCGCATGCACGAAGAGGAGGGCCGCCCTTCCCGAGCCCCATCGTCCCGCGTCGGCGCTCCGAAAGGCTCCGCGCGAAAAGCGGGTGCGCCTTCCCCCGCCGCGCCCCGCGCGTCGTCTGCCGGCTCGCCGCTCCCGTCGGCCGTCGCCGGCGTTCTCTCCGCCGCGCGCAACGCCGCCTCGCGCCTCTTCGGAATCCTCGGCCCGCGCGGCACGCTCGTCGCGGCGGGCGTGGTCGCGCTCGTGCTCGTCGCGGCCGTCGTGCTCGCGGCGCGCGGATGCGCGGCCGACGCGCCGGAGCCCGTCGACAACGTCCCGGCAAGCGGGGAGCAGAACGAAGGGCCCGAGCCCGAGACGGTGTCGGTGCCCGACTACCTCGATGCCGAGCTGGCCACCTCCCTCGTGCAAGCCGCCGCGAACGACGCCGACGTGGCCTGGATAGCGAACCACGCCGACGAGTACGCGGTCGACGGCGACGCGGTGCAGTACAAGCTGCTCAAGCTCGCCGCGGACGAGCCCGAGGCCGTGCCCTTCGTGCGCGCGTTTCCGGAGCGGTACCCCGCCGAGACGGGGGAGGGTTCGGGCGGCGAGAAGACCCAGGGCGGCGCGCCGCTGCTCTACCAATGGGACCAGCGCTGGGGCTACACGGTGTACAGCTCCACGACGTTCGCGCTCACGGGCTGCTGCCCCACGTCGCTTTCCATGGTGTACCAGGGCCTCACCGGTAAGAACGACCTGTCGCCTTACGACATGGGCGTGCGTGCGAGGGAAGGCGGCTACGAGACCCAGTTCGACGGCACCGACGCGACGTTCCTCGTGAACGAGGCTTCCGCGCTCGGCCTGTCGTGCACGCAGATCGACGTCAGCGCCGACGCGCTCGCCGCCGCGCTTTCCGACGGCGGGCTCGTCATCTGCAACGTGGGGCCGGGCGACTTCACTTCGGCGGGCCACTTCTTCGTCGTAACGGGCTTCGCCGACGACGGCACGCTCGTCGTCAACGATCCGTACTCGACCGAGCGTTCCGCGAAGAGTTGGGACGTCCAGCAGGTTCTCGGCCAAACCCAGGCCCTCTACGCCTACCGTCGCGCCTGACGCAGGGCGTCGGTTCGAATGGCGGAAGACGCCCCGCGCCCCGTTGTTTGCCGAAGTTCTTGTGCATCCGCACTATTTCCCTCTGTCGGTTCGATGACAACGGCGCAGGTGAGCCTTGCGCGTGGTACAATGCCCCCATGACAGACCAGACGCAAATCACCCTCACGGCGCCCACGAGCGTGAACATGGCGCTCGTTGTGGGCCAGGCCGACGAACTCCTCCATCTCGTGCAAGACGCGTTTCAGGCGCGCATCACCGTGCGCGGCGACACCATCGTGCTCGAGGGGGACCCGCTGGAAGTGCAGTCGCTCACGGCGCTGTTCTCCGACCTCATCAAACTCGCGGAAGGCGGCGGCGAGCCCACGGCCGACTACGTGCGTCGCGCCATCGACCTGCTGCGTACGGCGGAGTTCTCGCCCCAAGCGCTGCGCGAGGACATCCTGCTCACGTACCGCGGTCGGGCCATCCGCCCCAAGACGGCCGGGCAGAAGCGCTACGTGGACGCCATCCGCGAGCACACCATCACGTTCGGCATCGGGCCCGCGGGCACCGGCAAGACCTACCTCGCCATGGCCATGGCCGTGGCCGCGCTCAAGCGCAAGGAGGTCGGCCGCATCATCCTCACGCGCCCCGTGGTGGAAGCGGGGGAGAGCCTGGGATTTCTGCCCGGCACCCTCACCGAGAAGGTGGACCCCTACATCCGCCCGCTCTACGACGCGCTGTTCGACATGACCGACATGGAGCGCGCCACGCAGCTCATCGAGAGCGGCGTCATCGAGATCGCCCCGCTCGCGTTCATGCGCGGGCGCACCCTGAACGACAGCTTCATCATCCTCGACGAGGCGCAGAACACCACGCCCGAGCAGATGAAGATGTTCCTCACGCGCCTGGGCTTCGGCTCGAAGATGGTGGTCACGGGCGACGTGACCCAGCTCGACCTGCCGCGCGGCATCTCGGGCCTCAAAGGCGTGCGCGCCATCCTCGAGGGCATCGACGACATAGCGTTCTGCGACTTCACGGGCAAAGACGTGGTGCGCCACTCGCTCGTGGCGGCCATCGTGTCCGCCTACGACGAGGCCACCGGGAAGGCTTAGGAACATGGACATCCAGATAAACTACGACTACCGCAAAGACGAGCTCGAGAAGCTGCCGCTGCACGAGCTGGCGCAGTTCGTGCTCGCCCGCGAGGACAAGCCCTTCAACACGGAGGTCTCCGTCAGCTTCGTCACCGACGAGGCCATCGCCGAGCTCAACGAGAAGTACCGCAAGAAGGAAGGGCCCACCGACGTGCTGTCCTTCGAGTGCGACGGCGTGGACGACGACCTGTCGGCCATGACGCTGGCGGAGGACCCCGTCTTCGAGCTGGGGGACGTCATCATCGCGCCGGACGTGGCCAGCCGTCAGACGCGCGAGTTCGGCACCACGTTCGAAGAGGAGATCAGCCTGCTGCTCGTGCACGGCCTTCTGCACCTGTGCGGCTACGACCACATCGAGGACGACGAGGCCGAGGTCATGGAGAAGCGCGAGGCGGAGATCCTCGAGGCGTGGTCGAAGCGCACGGTGTAGCATGTCCGCTGAAACGGCGATAGAGGACGAGCCCGTGAGCACCTCCGGCGAGGACGGCCAGGCCGAACGCGACGGAAGCGCCCGCTGCGGCGGCGCGGGGTTCGTGCGCAACGACGCGGACAAGGGCGCGCGTTCGCGCTTCCCGCTCCTCTGCGCGTTCAAATGCGCCTGGGACGGCATAGCCTATGCGGTGCGTACGCAGCGCAACATGAAGATACACCTGGTCATCGCCGTGGTCGCCGTGGCGTTGGGTTTCGCGTTCGGCATCGACACGGCCTCGTGGGCCGCCGTCATCCTGTGCATCGCGGCCGTGTTCGCGGCCGAATGCGTGAACACGGCGATCGAGTCGGTGGTGGACCTCGTGTCGCCCGGGTACCACGAGCTCGCCCGCCGCGCGAAGGACTGCGCCGCCGGCGCCGTGCTCATATTCGCCGCCGTGGCCGTGGTGGTGGCCTGCGTCGTGTTCATCCCGCCCGCCTGGGCGCTGGTGTTCGGCTGAGGCAAGTGTCGCGCGCGGCTCGACGATAGGACAAGGCATGCCGGCGCGGCCGGCTCGACGACAAGGAACGGTCAATGGAATCTAACGCGCCCGAGCACTTCAAATCTGGGTTCGTCACGCTCGTGGGCAGGCCGAACGCCGGCAAGTCCACGCTCGTCAACGCCATCATGGGCAAGAAGATCGCCATCACATCCGACACGGCGCAGACGACGCGGCACCGCTTCCGCGCCGTGCTCACGCGGGAGGATTTCCAGCTTATCCTCGTGGACACGCCCGGCTTGCACAAGCCCCACGACGCGCTCGGCGAGGAGCTGAACACCTCGGCGCTCAAGGCGCTCGAAGACGTGGACGTGGTGGCCATGCTCATCGACGCCTCGCAGCCCATCGGCCGTGGCGACGAGTGGGTGGCCGAGCAGCTGAAGCGCGCCCGCGCGAAGAAGATATGCGTGCTGTCGAAGGTCGATCTGGCCACGCCGAAGCAGATAGAGGCCCAGCGCGAGGCCGCCGAGCGCCTGGGCACATGGGATGCCATGGTGGGCCTGTCGTCGGCCACGGGCAAGAACGTGGAGGCCTTCGTGGAGGAGGTCGTGTACCTGCTGCCGGAGGGCCCTTCCTGGTTCCCGGCCGACATGGAGACCGACCAGCCTATCGACGTGGTGGTGTCCGAATTCATCCGCGAGAAGATCCTGCGGTCCTTCCACGACGAGGTGCCCCACGCCATCGGCGTGCGCGTGGAGGAGATGGAGTACGACAAGAAGAAGGACCTCCATCGCATCTTCGCCGTCGTTTACGTGGAGCGCGACAGCCAGAAGGGCATCATCATCGGCAAGAAGGGCGCGGCCATCAAGCAGATAGGCACCGAGGCGCGCGCCGACCTGGAGCAGCTGCTGGGCACGCGCGTGTACCTGGACCTGTCCGTGAAGGTGAAGAAAAACTGGCGCCGCGACGCCGCCCAGATCCGCCGCTTCGGCTACGGCGAGGGCGCTTGAGCATCATCGTATTTTGATTTGGTCCGCAAGGGCGATCCTCTATGTTTGCCTGATGCGCCCCTCGTTCGGCCCACTTGGGCCGAACGTTCCCTCTCTGGTCAGGCGGAGGTCTACAATGACATCTGAGTGGGAGAGCGATCCTCCGTCGCATGCGACGGAGGATCGCTGGGGAAAGGGGAGATTGTGGTTGATATCGGGCAAAAAGTTCGTCTTCGTTTCACGGGTACGCTCGATGATGGAACCGAGTTCGACAGCAGCGCGCGGCGCGGCGAACCATTCGAGCTCGTCGTGGGTTCGAAAACGATGCTTTCCAGGTTCGAGAAGGCCGTAAACGAGATGGAAATCGGTGAAAAACGTATTGTGCGTATACCGGCCGACGAAGCGTACGGCGTTTACGACGAAGACCTCATACAGACCGTGCCCATGGATTCACTGCCCGGTGCCGGGCGACTGCATGACGGCGATATTGTTGTGCTTTCCAGTCCGGCGGGGCCGCTGACCGTCAAAGTCGTCGAGGTGGGCGATCAATCGGTGACACTTGATTTCAATCATGAGTTGGCCGGAAAGGATCTAACGTTTTCTCTTGAACTTGTGTCCATCGTGCGAGAGTCGGCCATCGAGTGCGAAAGGCATCCGGCAGGTTGCGCATGTGGGTGCGACCGGTTGAAACAGTCGCTCGCATCGTGATGCGGCACGATGCGACGAGGGGAGGCGCGGGTGCATAGGAGCGTTACAGAAAAATCCAAGGCCTTCGCAGGGAAGCATGCGGTAGAGGAAGTCCCCGTTTGCGACATGGACTGGGAACACTCTTTGCTGATCGGTACCGACGGTCGCGCATACCGCGAAATCGAGACAAATATCTGGGCCGCAAGTGCAACGCCGGACGTGCTCTACCTAGGAACGGGGAGGCACGGCGGAGGCATCGTGCTCAGACCGCTGTACGTGCAGATCTGCGGCACATGGCTCAACGTGTCGACCGGGCGTACGGCGCCCTTCAACACGCTGCCTTCCGTTTGACGAGTCGACTGCGAGGATGGTACATTCCTTGCAGTCGACTCCCTTTGAAGGGATTAGAAGTGTGATGGATGACATCCGAAACGCTGCTGAACTGCTCTCGCAGAACACGCGCGAAGAAGCCGGTTCTCTTCACTGGCGCTATCGCTGCGAGGGCTTGACGCGCATTTGCGAGGCCACCGCTTGGTCCGCCGAGCCCGGTCTCGCCTATCAGCGCATGATCGACGCTGTGGCAGATGTTTTGCATTGCGCCCAAGCACATCTGCACCTCATAACGGTGGGTGGCGATCGGTTCGTAAAACTCGCCTACCACGCCTCCGAGCAGCAGCAAGCCTTTCATGAAAGCGTGCTGCTCGCAACGACGGGCCGCACGCAATGGATGATGAGGACACACAACCCCATCGTCATGGACTACGAGCATCCCAACTGCGAAGACGAGATCCCGCCCGAGGCATTCGAAAGCGGCCTCAAAAGCGCCGTGAGCATTCCGCTTCTGGCCGGCGACGAGCTTCTGGGCATGTGCTCGATCGTCTACGAGACGTCTGTGGAATGGAGCGAGGACGGCCTTGCCTACCTGCTGCAAATCGGTCGCGTGCTGGGCGTGGCCATCCAGCGCATGCAGATCACGAAGAAGGCTGGCGAACTGCAGGTTCTGGACGAGCGAAAGCGTCTTAGCTCGGAGATACACGACAACATATCGCAGCTCGTCGGATCGCTTTCCCTAAGCGTCGCTGCGATTCTCGCATCCTACGAGGCAGGCGACGAGGATGCGGTGCGAGCGGATCTCGAGCGATTGGAAGCGTTGAGTAGTAAGGTCATGCACATGCTGCGCGACGAGATGCTTTCGCTGCGCATCCCCCTTGAGCACACTGACGGGTTCATCACGGGCGTCGAGGATTGCCTAGCCCATTTCGAAGCCAACTGGGGTATTCCCGTTGACTTCCATATGAAGGCATCGAACAAGCCGCTCATCATATCCCTGCAGACGTCATTGCAGTTGACACGCATTCTCAACGAATGCCTCTCGAACACGCTTAGGCATGCCGAGGCGACGCGCATCGTCGTGACGGTTGAGAAAAGCACCCGCTTTCTCACGATGACGGTGGAGGACAACGGACGCGGTTTCGATCCGAGCGCCGTGCCTTCGGAGCGGCTCGGTCTCAAGATCATGCACGAACGCGCCGCCGTGGTGGATGGCAAGCTCACCATCATTTCAGGATTGAACGGCACAACGGTCTGCATCGATATCCCGCTGGACAGATTGGACGGCATGAGAGGATAGGCCATATGGACGAAACCGGAACAGCGGCGCACGAAGTGCCTGCACGAGTGCTCCTCGTGGACGATCAGGTGCTCTATCGAGAGGGCCTGTGCGGGCTGGTGCGCCGTTGGCCGGAGTTCGAAGTGGCGGGAGAAGCGTCGAACGGCAGGGAGGCTGTGGAGTTCTGCCGTCGGAGCGTTCCAGACCTCGTGCTCATGGATGTCCAGATGCCCGTCATGGACGGCGTCGAGGCGACGGGCATCATATGCGACGCGCATCCCGGGATCGCCGTGGTCATGCTCACAGTGACCGATGACGACGAGTACCTGTTCGGCGCACTCTACAACGGCGCACGCGGCTATATCTTGAAAGACATGCCCTCGCGCCAACTGCGTAACCGTCTTCAGGGCGTCATACGGGGAGGAGGGGTTCTTTCCGATGCGGTCACGGAACGGGTGCTTCGAGAATTGGGGTCGAGTCGCGCGCAACGCCATCTTGTTGCGCGAGGCGACGAGCAAGGCGCTCCCGCAAAGCTTTCTGAACGCGAAATCCAGATACTTCGCCTCGTAGCCAAAGGCCTTTCGAACGAGGAGATCGGCGCGCAGTTGTACCTGAGCGCCGGCACAGTGAAAAAGCAGTTGAGTGCCCTCATGCAGAAGCTCTATCTATCGAATCGCGTTCAAATTGCCGTGTACGCGATTCGCGTCGGCCTCGTCGATTAACCCCCTTCGCCTTGCGTGGAGCCGTTCGGCCTCGGAAGGGGTCGAACGGGGCAAGTGTTCTTCCGTTTCCTTTCGAATCCAACCTGATCGGCCCGGTCCATTTAGGGCCGGCGGAGGATTACCGCCGGCAGACGGCCTTCTTACAATATCAATCACGCGAACCTCTAAGAGAGGGTCGAGATTCCTGTTGTGGGAAGGAGAACAGATGAAGGAAGAGAAGAGCGGCACGGCCGTCGGCGCATGCGGGGAGCTTGAGACGACCACGTTGCAGAGCATCGCCTGCGGCGGCACGGGGGGAGACCTGACGGCGGTCGATGCCAAGGACGGCAAGATTGTCCGCATTCGCCCCATCAACTACCTGGACACCTACACCGAGGAGGAGCTCGAGCCCTCGATGTGGAAAATCAAGGTGGGCGACGAGGTGTTCACGCCCGGCTACAAGTCGGCACCAAACTACTTCGCACTGGCATACAAGAACCGCGTGTACTCAAAGAACCGCGTGCGGTATCCCTTGAAACGCGTGGACTGGGAGCCGGGCGGCGATCCCGCCAAAATCAACGCCGCCAATCGCGGCAAGTCGAAATTCGAGCGCATCAGCTGGGACGAAGCCCTCGACATCATGGAGTCCGAAGTCAAGCGCATCGTCGAGAAGTACGGCCCCTACTCGGTGCTCACCATCGGCGAGGACGGCCATCGCGAGTCGAAGAACCTTCATGCAGGCGGCGGCATGCACTCGACGTTCATGAGCAAGCTGGGCGGTTACACGCGCGAAGTGCGCACGCCCGACTCCGTCGAGGGATGGTACTGGGGTGCCAAGCATTTCTGGGGCTCCGGATGCAACAAGGGCCTCGGCATGCCGGCCCCTCCGCAGACCGGCTACAACCCGTGGCACGTCCTGCGCGACATCTCCGAGCATACCGAACTCATCGCGTTCGCCGCAGGCGACTGGGAGCTCACGCAAAACTATGCCAGCCAGATGTGGTCGCGCCTGCTCAAGTTCTGGGAGAAGGTGGGCAAGGAGTTCGTGATCGTCGACCCGTTCTGCAACTACACGGCGGTCTGCCACGACACCATGAAGTGGATCCCCATCCTGCCGAACACCGACGCGGCGCTCGATTTCGCCGTCATGTACGTGTGGATCACCGAGGACCTGTACGACAAGGAGTACATCGAAACGCATTCCGTCGGTTTCGACAAGGTCAAGGCATATGTCCTTGGCGAGGACGAAGAGGGCATCGCCAAGACGCCCGCCTGGGCCGCCGAGCGCTGCGGCGTTCCTGAGTGGACCATCAAGGCATACGCGCGCAACCGCGCGAAGAAAGTCACGGCCTCGGTGCATTTCAGCTCCGGCGCCATCAAGGGCCCTTACTCTCACGAGCCCGGTCGCACCCATGCCTACCTCTTGGGCATGCAGGGCTTTGGCAAGCCCGGCGTGCAGCAGGCGTTCATGAACGCTTCGCTCATCGGCAAGGAGACCATCGCTCGCTCGACGTCGTCTCCTTTCTCGTCCATCAATCAGTGCCGCATGTTCTATCCCAGCGAACAGAAGATCCCGCGTACGCTCGTTGCCGAGGCTCTGAAGAACGGGCATGCGGAATGGTGGGGCTCTCCCGCCATCGTGTACGTCGAGACTTCCGAGCAGTTCCAGATGAACAGCTACCCGACGACCCCGGAGACCTATGCGGCGGCGCTTGGAACCGTGTCACCCGAGTTGGCGCGCTCCCAAGGCAAGTCCCTCGAAGACCTGCAGGCTGCCATCGACGAGAAGCTCAAGAACATGCCAGAGTTCAACAAGATACATATGCTGTGGTCTGAGAAACCCTGCAACATGAACTGCTGGGACGGCGGCTTCAACTACCAGGATTCCATCCGCACCGACGAGGTCGAGTTCTTCGTGACCAACCACCAGTGGCTCGAGAACGACTCGCTGTTCGCCGATCTGGTGCTGCCGGTTACGACGTGCGTCGAAGACAACGACGCTATGGGCGGATCGATGGTCGTTTCGGTCCGTCACGACTCCCTTACGCCTCCGGCTTGCGACCGCGTCGGCGAGTCGAAGAGCGACTTCGAGATCGCATGCGAGCTCGGCGAGCGCTTCGGTGTCCGCGACCAGATCGATATGGGCATGACCCAGGACGAGTGGATCCGCTACGGGTTCGAGCAGTCGCGCCTCGGCGAAGAGATCACCTGGGAAGAGCTTAACGAGAAGCTGTTCTACATTCCGAAGCAGGATCCCGATCAAGACCAGGTGCTTCCCGGCATGCGCGGCTTCTACGAGGATCCGGAGAACTGGCCGCTCGACACGCCGTCCGGCAAGCTCGAGTTCTGGTCAGAGGCCCTAGCCGAGAACTTCCCCGACGACATGGAGCGCCAGCCCATGGCCAAGTGGATCGTCGGCGGACCCAAGGAGGATGGCTGGTCGCATGACGAGACCCTGTGGGGCGAGCGTTGCCACGACTACCCGCTGCTGTTGGTGGCGAACCCCGCCCGCTTCCGCGTGCACGTGCAGGGCGACGACATTAAGTGGTTCCGCGAGATCGAGAACGTGAAGGTGAAGGGCAAGGACGGCTACAGCTACGAGCCGATCTGGATCAACCCTGCCGACGCAGCGGCCCGCGGCATCGAAGCCGGCGACATCGTGAAGATATACAACGACCGCGGCACCATCCTCACGGCTGCTTATCTTACCGAGCGCGTCATTCCCGGCGCTGTCATGGTGCACAAAGGATCGCGCGTCGACCCCATCGCCCCGCATCTGGACCGCGGCGGAGCGGCCAACCTCATCAGCCCGAACAACCAGGTGTCCAAGCACTGCAAGGGCTTCGCGGTCTCGGGTTACCTGGTGGAGGCCGCCAAGGTCGAGGATGCCGAGATGGACCGGTGGAAGCAAGACTATCCCGACGCCTTCGCTCGCGACTACGATCCGGCGATCGGCATCAACTACAACTCCTGGGTCGTGGAGTAGAAAGGGAGGCTCATCATGAAAGCTTTTCTCATCGATTTGGATAAGTGCGTGGGCTGCCACGACTGCCAGATAGGCTGCAAGGACGAGCATGTGGGCAACGACTGGTCACCTTATGCGAAACCCCAGCCCGAAGTGGGCCAGTTCTGGCTCAAGGTGAACCAGTACGAGCGCGGTGCCCGCCCGCACGTGAAGGTCACCTACATGCCCGTGATGTGCAATCACTGCGAGAACGCGCCGTGCATGAAGGCTGCCAAGGACGGCGCGGTGTACCGCCGCGAGGACGGCCTCGTGCTCATCGACCCGGTGAAGGCGAAAGGCCAGAAGGCCATCGTGGAGGCCTGCCCGTACCATGCCGTCTATTGGAACGACGAGCTCAACATCCCGCAGAAGTGCACCGGTTGCGCGCATCTTCTCGACGGTGGCCATCCCATCAGCGTGCCGCGCTGCGTTGACAACTGCCATGTGGACGTCATCACGTTCGGCGAGGAAGCGGACCTCGACCTCGACGGCACCGAGGTGCTGCATCCCGAGTGGGGCACGAAGCCACGCGTGTTCTACCGCGGCCTGCCGAAGAAGTTCATCGCCGCCACGGTGTACGACCCCGAAACCAAGGAGGTCGTCGTCGGCGCGACGGTGACGGCAACGGGCGAGGGCGGAACCTTCACCGCCACGACCGACGACTGGGGGGATTTCTGGTTGCGCGGCCTCCCCGATGCCGATTGGATGCTGTCCATTGAAGCCGGCGGCAAGACGAAGTCGCTTGAGGTAAGCACGATGGAAAAGGACTTGGGTCTGGGTGATGTAGCCCTGGCGTAACGATGCTGGCCGGGCGGCTTCGAAAGGAGTCGCCCGGCCGGGAAACTAGAGGCGCCCGAAACGGTAGGCGAATGCGCGGTTGCGGGCGGATAGAGGTAGGAGCGAACCATGTGTTTCAGACCAGCTGAGGTATCGATGAAAAAATGCCCTCAATGCGGCAAGGTCAACAAGCCTGTCGCGAAGGTGTGCGAGGCGTGCGGAGCCGAATTGGAAAATGCAATCAAGGATTTCGACGCCGATCAGGCGAACCTTGATTCGGCGGCGAAAATCCCGAACGCCCCCAAAGTCCCTACCGCCCCCAAGGCTCCGGGGGCACCCCGCCCGTAACGACAGCGTCGAAACAGCAAAAACGTATCAATAAACCTAGTTAGCGTCTACGGACTAATCCTGCGAATGGAGGCCCCGTCATGTACGAGAGGCTTTTGAACAAGTACGCCATAAACCAGCTGGGCTACGTGGTAAACGACCTCGAGCAGGCGGCTCTTGCCCACTCGAGGCTTTTCGGATCGGGGCCGTTCGTCTATTTTTCCGCCCCTGAGCCCGAGAACACGGTCTTTCACTACGAGGAGGTGAAGAACACGGTCGACGTGGCCTACGGCATGTACGGAGATCTTCAGATAGAGCTCATCAAACCCACGAGCACCGATCCGACTCCCTACACCGTGCCGGGACGTTTGGGTTTCAACCACTTCTCGGTATGGGTCGACGATTTCGAAGGCGCCGTCAAAGACTTCGAGGATGCGGGATTCGAGGTTGCCATGCTCATGAAGTCGAGTGGGGGGCTGACGGTCGCCTACATCGACTGCCTTGACCTGTGGGGGCACTACGTCGAAATACACAATCCCCAGCCGTACCTGGTCGACATGTGCAGGAAGCTCGCCGAAGGGTGGGACGGGTCTAATCCGTTCCGAAAAATGGGCACGTGACGTATCTCGGGGCATCTTCGGATCCCCGGGCCTGTTCATCCAAAACCTTAAGGAGGGGTAATGGATACAGCAGATACCAAGAAAACGGAAGCAAAACAGGGAGAAGAGGGGAAAGCGGGCAACCCGTTCTTTGCGGCGCCGAAGAGCAAGAAGATGCTGACGCTCGTCGGCATCTACATCTGCCTGGTTGGTTGCATCTTTCAGTCCGCGACGGCATCGACGCTTCTGCCGATGGCAGCCAGGGAGATCGGCGGCCTTGACTACTACTCGCTGGCCAACACGCTCTCCGGTGCCGTCGGCGTTATCGCCATGCCGCTCTGGGGGCTTTTCGGAGCAAAGAACCCTGCCATCAAGAAGCCGTTGTTCGTCGTATCGATGGTGTGCGGCCTTGTGTGTTTGGTCGGCCGCGCAGTCGCGGGGGACATGACGTTCATGATCGTCGTATCGCTTTTCTGGGGCCTTCCCAGCGCCGGCCTCTACGTTATCGGCTATTCCATGATGCGCGATATGTACGATTCGAAAACGGCTGGCATGTATTTGGGCATTTGTGCGACCATGCAGTCCATCGGTATGCTCGCCGGACCCGTGGTCGGAGGATTGGTCATGGACTTCGCGAGCTGGCGTGCCGCTTGCGTGCTGATCGCGGTCATCATCGCGGTGGGCACCGTCATGGTGTTCTTCGGTGTCGGCGCGACGAAGCAACAGGCCGCCGGCATGGCCACCGCTACAGGTAAGTTCGACGCGCCCGGCTCGCTCGCCGTCGTCGTATGTCTTGGTTGCCTCATTTGCGGGCTCTCCCTGGGAACGAGTTTCCTTCCGTTCGGCAGCATGTCAAGCAACATCGTCTTCATCCTGGCCGCCGCGGCGCTCGTCGTGCTCGTCTTCGTGGTGGCCAAGAAGAAGGACTCCGCGGTCGTTCCGCTCAGCGCGCTCAAGAACCGCAACACGCTGCTCTTCACGGCGGGGAGCTTCTTCAGCATGTTTTCCAACATGGCCATATTCTTTTTCATCCCCATGTACGCCATCAGCGCGATGGGCTTGTCCGCCACCGAAGCCGGTTTGACCACGTCGATGCTCTCCATCGTCGGCCTGTTCATGGGCCCCATCCTCGGGCGCATGATCGGCAAGGCCGGCAACGCACGCGGCGTCCTCGCGGTCGGAAGCCTTCTGCGCATCTTGATCGCCCTTGCGCTCATGTTCTTCTTGGCACCTGATCTGAACATCTTCGTCTTGTACGTGATCTTGTTCGTCGGTGGGTTCTACAACGTCACCTTCGGCGTCGTGTTCTCCGCCGGCCCCCAGATCCAGCTGCCTGCCAAGATTCGCATGCAGGGTAACTCCGTCATACAGCTTGGCCAGAACTTCGGTGGCTCCGTCGGCACGGCGATCTACACGATCATCCTCGCGAGCTTCGGTGTTGTGGCCGGCATGCCGATCGCGTTGACGATTTCCGCTGTTGCGGCGGGCGTTGCGCTCATGTGCTCACTGTTCCTCAAGAAGCTCGAAGGCCAAGAGCAGGGCTGAGGGCTTACCCAGAATGCAGGCGTGGATTGCCGCGCCTGCTGGAATCCGCTTGAAAAAACGGCGCCCTTGAAGGGGCGCCGCCACCCTTCGTTTCGCATGGCCGCCATGCCGTGCGAAAGCAAGTCAGGATGTTTTCAGAAAGGGGTATCACTATGGATGGCTCAATGAAACAGCTGATCTTCAAAACAAAAGGCGAAGTGGAATTAACGGAGGTTCCCATTCCCTCGTACGGGGACGACGGCGTGTTGGTCGAAGTCGCCTACGCCGGCATATGCGGCTCGGACGTGCACGGCTTCACCAAAGGCGGCAGGTACGGCGGGTTGGGCGACGGCTCGAAGTTCGGGCACGAGTTCGTCGGCACCATCGTCGAGGTTGGCGCGGACGTCGAGGATTTGGCTTTGGGGGACCGGGTATGGATCGACCCCACCTTCAGCAACACAGATCCTCGTTTCTGTTGCATGGCGGGCGGTTTTGGCGAGTACTGCGGCACCTACAAGGCGATCAAGGACGAAACGGTCTTCGTCATCCCCGACGAGGTCCCGCTTCGCAGCGCCGCGCTCATCGAGCCGTTCGGCGTCGCCGTGCACACGAAGAACCGCGGCGGCGTGCAGGCGACGGACAACGTGCTCATGTGGGGTGCGGGGCCTATCGGCCTCATGGGATGGGCGGCCATGCGGCACCAGGGTGTCGAGAACATTTTCATTGCCGAGCAGATGCCCGAGCGCATCGAGTTCGCACGCAACCTAGGGGCCGATGTATTCGACAACACCGAGAAGAGCGCCATCGATTACGCAGGCGAGAAGTTCGGCATCGTCAGCATCAATTCCTATGAACGAGCGAACGTCGACCGGTACCTCGATTACGTCGGCCTCGGGGCCCTCATCAACGAGTACATGGAAAACGGCCGCTGCAACTCCACGTTTGCCACGCTCGGCCTCGATTCGCGCCCGATCACCATCAACCCTGCCGAGTTCATGAGCAAGCAGTTCACGGTAACGGGCTCACGCGCCTATGCGCCAGAGGACATAAAGGAGGTCATCGAGGTGCTCCAGGACGGGGCCGTCGACATCGCGTCGATCATAACCTCGGAGTTCACGCTCGACCAGGCGATGGAAGCCTTTGAGACTGCTTGCGATAAAAACAAGGGCATGAAGGTCATTTTCAGGATAAACGGCGAGTAGCCGTTAAAGCGATCCAGCAGCTTCCTCGGCGGCAAGGGGAGACCACTCGTTGAGGGAATGCCGGATCATCGAGAAAGGAAGAGAAATGACACTAATGGGAAAACTCCAAGTCGTAACGGGCGGCACCTCCGGAATGGGTCTGGCAAATGCCATCGAGCTTGGCAAATTCGGCCCCGTGCTCGTCGGTGGGCGTAGCGAGAAGCGCCTGGAAGGAGCTCTCGAGCAGTTGAAGGCGGCGGGTGTCGAGGCCTACGGCAAGACCTGCGACGTCTCCGATGCGGGCTCGGTCGAGGAGTTCGCCCAATACGCCCGAAGCCTCGGCGATATCGGCAGCGTCGTCAATGCGGCGGGCGTCGATTGGGAGGGCGTCACACCCGATATGATCATCGACGTCAATATGAAGGGCGTCGTCAACACCACCGAGACCTTCCTTCCTTATCTTGACGAAGGCGTCATGGTCCATTACTCCTCCATCACGGGCTATTTCTACACTCCCTTCGCTGAAGACCTTGCCGTCTGGAATGATCCGACCGCCGTGAATTTTAGGGAGAAGTGGAAGGCGGCGGTGGCCGCCGGAGAGCATCCGAAGCCGAGCTTCCTCGACGACGGCTACACGTACTATGCCGGATCAAAGCGCTTCGTCATGTACTACACCATGGCCAACACGGTTCGGTTTGGCAAGAAGGGATCCCGCATCTTCTCTATCGCCCCGGGCTCCTTCGACACCCCGATGCTGCAAGGGGGCAGCACAGACAAGGCGAGCATCGCCGAGAGAACCGCGTTCAAACGCTTCGGAACTCCGGAGGAGATGGCGGATCTCGTTGTGAAGCTCATGGGTCCCGGGCACGACTACCTGACGGGATGCGACATCATCATGGACGGCGGAAAGTACGCCATGTCCGTTGTCAAACAGCTCGATTAAACGAACCGGCCCCGCTCCTCGGAGGGGTGGGGCCTTCCTCGGGAGGCGAAAATCCTTCCGCGGCGAGCGGCTGCGGGAGGGGAAGGGGCCGCTATGCGCGACGAGAATCTGTTTGCAGTGTTCGTAGAGCCCCTCTCGGAGCCGGGCCTGGAGAGCCTGCGGAACCTCGAAGGCTCCGATGTGCTGGCGGTCGGCGCCGTCGGAGGGGAAAGGGACGATCGCGACATGGGAGTTGTGGCGGGAATCGGCCCGACGGGGTTTCCCGTCGAGGACGAGTCGAGCTTCCTCGACGTGCTCGGCCACGTGGGCACAGACGTGGTCGTGGACTGCGCGGGCGATCTCTGCCGGACGGCGCCACTGCTGAAATCATGCCTGCGCTTGGGCATTCCCACGCTGATCTGGGTGCCAGCAGGGGGCTTTAGGGGCAGCGAGCTCATGAAATTGGAGGAGCTTGACGATGTCGCCATGGAAGAGAAGGTCCCGGTCGCGTTTTTCGAAGACCCGAAGGACATTCAGACGGGCATCGCAGCCGCGCTGTCCGGGCCATGCGGCATCGCCCCTTTCCAACTGTATTAACGCACCTGAACGATTCGATATCGCGGGTTGCCGGCGAAGCCGTCGACGCGGACGAACTTGCTAACCACTGTGGGCTTTTATACGCAGGCTGGAGAAAAAAGGAGGATGATTATGCGTATCGGTATACCGAAGGAACCTTTCGAAGGGCAAACCCTGGTCGCCGCGTCGCCCGACACCGTCGCCAAGCTCATCAAGCTGGGCTACGAGGTTGTCGTCGAAAGGGGAGCGGGCGCTCGCGCCGACTACTTCGATGACCAGTACCTCGCAGCGGGTGCCGGGATCGTCGAGAAGGAAGAGGCGTGGGGCTGCGACATCGTGACGTGCCTGGACACGCCGCCCGCCGAAGAGCTCTCCTTGATCAAGGAAGGGGCGGTGCTTCTCGCGCGCATGAACCCCGGCGCCAACCCGGAGCTCGTCGGGCGGCTTGCCGCCATGAACGTCACAGCGCTGGCGCTCGACATGGTGCCGCGCATTTCACGCGCCCAAGCGCTCGACGTGCGCTCTTCGATGATGAACGTGGCGGGCAACCGCGCCGTCATCGAAGCCGCCAACCGCTTCGGGCGCCTGTTTGCCGGCCAGGTCACGGCAGCAGGCAAGGTGCCGCCCGCCAAGGTCTACGTCATCGGCGTGGGGGTTGCGGGTTTGGCGGCTATCGGCGCTGCGGGTTCCATGGGCGCCGAAGTGTCTGCCACCGATGTGCGGCCCGAGGTCGCCGACCAGGTTGAATCCCTCGGCGGCACCTTCGTCGAGATACCCGTCAAGCAGGAGTCCTCGGACGGCTATGCGAAGGAGCTGGCGGACGAGCAGCAAAAAGCGGTTCTCAAGGTCTACGAGGAGCAAGCCGCCAAAAGCGACATCGTCATTACGACCGCCCAAGTCCCGGGCCGCCCGGCCCCGCTTCTGCTCACCGCTCAGGCGGTTGCGGGCATGAGGCCCGGTTCCGTCATCGTGGACATGGGCGCTTCCGAGCTGGGAAGCAACTGCGAGCTTACCCGGCCCGGGGAAGCCTATACGACCGAAAACGGGGTCACGATCATCGGCTACGGCGATCTGCCGAGTCGGCTTCCAGGGCAATCCTCGCAGCTTTTTGGGCAGAACGTCGTGAACCTGTTCAAGCTCGTCACTTCGAAAAAGGACGGCGAGCCCGTGTGGGACGCGCAGGACGAGGTCGTCCGCGGCATGATGGTGACCGTAGAGGGTAGCGTTATGTGGCCGCCGCCTCCGGTGAAGGTGTCCGCCGCCCCGCCCGTTCAGGCTCCACCTGCCGAGGAGCCGAGAGAAGCGGTCGAGGCGCCCGCTTGGAGGAGATGGTGGTGGAAGATAGCTTTGGGCGTTCTGGGCGTGGCGCTCGTCGTGACGGCTCCTTCCGAGATGGCGGGGCATTTCATCGTGTTCGAGCTGGCGGTCGTCGTGGGCTTCTACGTCATCACGAGCGTGACCCACACGCTCCACACGCCGCTCATGTCGGTGACGAACGCCATCTCGGGGATCATCGTCGTGGGGGCCATCCTGCTCATAGGATCGAGCAATCCCCTTGTGGCCGCCCTGTCTTTCATCGCCATGGTCATCGCCAGCATCAACGTGTTCGGCGGCTTTCTGATCACCAACCGCATGCTCAAGATGTTCGAGAGGAGCTCTGAATAATGGATACCTTCCTGCTCTCGGGCTTCAACGCCTCCGCCGAGGTGCTCGACGCCCTGACGCGTTTCCAATCGCTTGCCTACATTCTAGCGGCGCTTCTGTTCATCTTGGCCCTTGCAGGCCTGTCCAAACAAAAGACCGCCAGGCGAGGCAATACGATGGGCGTTGTCGGTATGGCGATCGCGCTGATCGCCACCGTGGCGGTTTCGGTATTCCAAGACCAAGAGGCTGCGGTTCTTACCATCGCCTTAATTTTAGCCGCAGTCGTCATCGGCGCGGCGATCGGCATATGGAAGGCCGCCAGGGTTCAGATGACCGCCATGCCCGAGCTTGTCGCCATGCTCCATTCGTTCGTTGGCGCGGCTGCAGTGCTCGTGGGCTTCAACTCGTTTTTCACCGAACCGGGCATGGCGGGAGACGCGTCGAATGCGTTTCATATGGGCGAGGTCGGGCTGGCCGTGTTCATAGGCGCAGTGACGCTCACCGGGTCCATCGTGGCCTACCTGAAGCTCTCGGCGAGGATATCGGGCAAACCGCTCACGCTTCCCGGCCGCAACGCCATAAACCTGGTCATGCTCGTCGCCTGCATCGCGCTGATCGCTTGGGCGATCAACACCACCGGGGTCGGGGAGGGGTTGGTGCCCCTGTGCGTTCTCACCGCTGTCTCGCTCGTTCTCGGCGCCCATTTGGTCCTCGCCATCGGCGGCGGCGACATGCCAGTCGTGGTGTCGATGCTCAACTCCTACTCCGGCTGGGCCGCGGCCATGGCCGGTTTCACGCTGGGCAACGACTTGCTCATCATCACCGGCGCGCTGGTCGGTTCGTCGGGTGCGTATCTGTCCTACATCATGTGCCAGGGGATGAACCGTTCCTTCGTCTCGGTCATCCTTGGCGGTTTCGGCGGCGACGCTCCTGCGAAGTCCGGCGAGGCTCGGGATTACGGCAATCACACGGAAACGTCCCCCGACGAAGTCGCACAGCTCCTCAAGGAGGCTAAGCGCGTCGTTATCACGCCGGGCTACGGCATGGCGGTTGCCCAAGCGCAGTATCCCGTTGCCGAGCTGACGCGCAAGCTCATCGACATGGGCGTCGACGTCCAGTTCGGTATCCACCCCGTTGCCGGACGTATGCCGGGGCACATGAACGTGCTGCTGGCCGAGGCCAAGGTTCCCTACGACAACGTGTTCGAGATGGACGAGATCAACGACGAGTTCGGCGAGGTGGATGTGGTTCTGGTCATCGGAGCCAACGACACCGTGAACCCCGCTGCCGAAACCGAGTCCGACTCTCCCATCGCCGGCATGCCGGTTATGCGGGTGTGGGAGGCGGGCAAGGTCATCGTGTCCAAGCGATCCATGGGCAACGCCGGTTACGCGGGCGTTCAGAACCCGCTGTTCTTCAACGACAACACCGACATGTTGCTCGGCGACGCCAAGGTTTCGGTGGAGGCCATCATCGCTAACCTTTGAGGGTCCCTTCTTCCGCATGGTGAGGGGAGACGGGCATTGATGAATGCCGGGGAGGTTGAACGTTCTTTCCGACCTCTCCGAATGGAAGCAACGGTGCAGGAGGTGGTTTCGCTATGGCAACGGCAGGTCTGGGAAATTTTTTAATTGATGCGCGAAAAGACGATGGGATCGAGGCTGCTCGAATGAGAAAGAGGCTTCAGAACAAAGTCGCCATCGTCACGGGTGCCGGAAACGGCATGGGCCGTGCCACGGCCCAGCTCTTCGCGGATGAAGGCGCCCATGTGATCGCTGTCGATGTGCGAAAAGACGATCTGGCCCAATGGTATGGGGTGCGCAACGTCGTTCCGCTCGATATCGACGTTACGAGAATCGAGGACTTAGAACGGCTGGCGACTGAAACGAGAAAACGTTTCGGACGGCTCGATGCGCTGTGCAACATCGCCGGCATCAACGATCTCAACTATCCGCTCTTAGATACTGACGACGAACGTTGGGATAAGGTCATTGACGTCGACCTCAAGGCCCCGTTTCGCCTATGCCGTTGCGTTGTCCCCTTGATGCTCGATACCGGCGGCTCCATCGTCAACATCGGGTCGTACGCGGCCCTGCGCGGCAACCACGGCGTGAGCTACACGGCCGCCAAAGCGGGGTTGGAAGGGTTGACGAGAAGCATCGCCTTCGAATTCATGGACAAGGGCATCCGCTGCAACATCGTCCATCCGGGAGGGACCCGCACCGATATCGGCGCCCATTCCGGCGGCGCATACCATGCGGATGGCAAACGTCTGTCAAGCATCGTGGCCGCCATGCCGCAAGGGTGGTTCGGAGATGCGGAAGACATTGCGCGAACCTGTCTCTTCCTATGTAGCGACGATGCCAGCCACATCAACGGGGCAGTGATATCGGTGGACGGCGGGATGAGCTGCTGCTGAGGTCGTTCCGTCGAAGAGGTGCGACAACGCAGTTTTGCCCCGGAAGAATCAATCAGCGTTATTCGTTAAGGGGGGAGGAGTTATGGAAAGCGAATTAAAGCAGGGAAGTCCGGCTTCGAAGAGCACGAATCCATTCATGGCGGCTCCGACAGCGAAGAAGACGATCACGCTCGTTGGCATTTACATCGCCGTTGTCGGATCCATTGTCCAATCGTCGACGCTGTCTACGTTGCTGCCGGTGGCCGTCGGCGAGATCGGAGGTCTCGACTACTATTCGTTGGCGAGCACGCTGTCCGGCATTGTAAGCGTCGCCGTCATGCCCTTATGGGGCTATTTGGGGGCCAAGAATCCGGCTATCAAGCGGCCGCTGTTCACGGCATCTCTCCTCGTCGGAGCCGCGGTCATCTTTGCTCGCGCTCTCGCGCCGACCATGATGGCGCTCGTCGTACCGTCGACGCTGTGGGGTTTCGTTTCCGCCGGCATCTTCGTGCTCGGCTATTCGATGATCCGCGACATGTACGACCAGAAGAAGGCGGGCACCTATCTTGGGGCGTGCGGCACCATGATGGCCATCGGCATGCTGGCCGGTCCCGTGATGGGCGGATTCATCATGGACGTCGCCAGCTGGCGGATCGTCTGCCACGTT
This sequence comes from Gordonibacter massiliensis (ex Traore et al. 2017), assembly GCF_019731765.1. NCBI lineage: Bacteria > Bacillati > Actinomycetota > Coriobacteriia > Eggerthellales > Eggerthellaceae > Gordonibacter > Gordonibacter massiliensis (ex Traore et al. 2017). The sequence continues at coordinate 68,111 of NZ_JAASIO010000012.1, forward strand.
ATCTGGCCCATCCTGCTCGCGGGCGGACTTATGGTGTTTTTCGGCGTCAAGGCAACCAAGGAGGAGACGGCAGGAATGGCCAGCGCGAGCGGCAAGTTCGACACTTCGGGCACCATTGCGGTCGTCGTGTTTTTGACGGCCCTTATCTCTGCGCTCTCGCTGGGAACGAGCTTCGCCCCGTTCGGGGGCATGGCCAGCAACGTCTTGTTCGCCGTCGCCCTCGTCGCCCTCGTCGCCCTCGTTCTGGTAATCCGCAAGAAGCAAGGAGACGCCATCATCCCGGCAACGGCTCTCAAAAACCGTAACACCTTGAGCTTCGGCATCGCGAACTTCTTCTGCATGTTCTCGAACATGGCAGTCTTCTTCTTCTTGCCCATGTACGTAATCACGGTCATGGGGCATACGGCCACCGAGGCGGGGCTCGTCACCACCGTGTACTCATTCGTCGGCTTGTTCCTCAGCCCCATCCTCGGCCGCATGATCGGCAAGGCGGGTAACGCGCGCGGCGTGCTGTCGTTCGGCTGCATCATGCGCATCGTGGTTGCGAGCGCTCTTCTTTTGTTCGTCGCTCCCGACGCCAACATATTCGTCATCTACGTCATCATGGTTGTAGCCGGTTGCTACAACAGCGTGCAGAGTTCGGCGTTCTCGGCCGGTCCTCAGATCCAGCTGCCGGCTGACATCCGCGTTCAAGGCAACTCCATCATCCAGGTGGGGCAAAACTTGGGCGGTTCCATCGGAACAGCCATCTACACGGTTATCTTGGGTGTGATGGGCGTTGTCGACGGCATGCCCGTCGCGCTGACGGTGTCCATCATCACTGCGGCGTGCGCGCTCGTGTTCGCTCTGCGGCTTAGGAAGCTTGCGGATTGATCGCGACCTTGCGTCCTGATTGAGATCGCAAGGGTGTTCCCGGGAACACCCTTGCGAGGATCGCCGCTCCCTCTTCTTGCAGGTATTGTCACGAAACCGGGTATCGTTCGGATGCTCCGTTGTATCCGCGGATTTTCCGGTACAATACGCAGCGAAGCTGACTTCGCGAGGGAGACGCATGAGCATGATCTGTCCTAATTGCCGATCTGACAACAAAGAGGGCGCCAAATTCTGCAACGAGTGCGGGTTTCCGCTGACGGGGCGCATGGCCGCCGTGGCCGCCGCCTCGACGAGCGACGCGACGCTGCGCTCGATAGCGGACGGAGGGCCCGCCGACGAGGAACCCGTCCTCGACGCCCCTTCGGGCGACGCGGGCGCCAAAGACGCGGAGGCGGAGCCGGAGGCTCCGGAGGCCGCCGGATCCGAAGAGGGCTCCCGCGAAGACGACGTCGCCGAGCCCGAGCCCGAAAAGGACGCCCCGGTTCGCCCCTCGCAGGGTTCGGGACCTCTGGACCCCTCGCGCTTGCCGGTCATAGGCCTGGCGGGCGTCGACGTTGACGAGGACGGCAACGAGTTCGATTTCGGCGACATCGACGACGCCGATGCGCAGGATGCCCGTGCGGACGCGCCGAGCGCCGCGGTCACGGCCGATCTCTCCGGCCTCGACGAGTGCCTCGTCGATCCGGGCTACACGCCGCCCCAAGCGGCCTGGCGCTCGGGCGGCACCATGGAGATGCCGCGCGTCGAGGGCAAGGCCGCCCCGAAGCAGAAGGAGTTCCGCGCGCCCGACCCGCGCGAGAAGAAGCACGGCCGCGGCCGCGTGGTGGTCATCGTGCTCGTGCTGCTCGTGCTCGCCGCCGCGGCGGCTGCCGGCGTGACGTACCAGATGGAGATGTGGGGAGGCAAGATCGTTCCCGACGTGACGGGCATGACGCGCGCCGACGCCACCTACCAGCTGGAGGGCAAGGGATTCACCGTGCGCGCCACGCAGGTGAAGTCCGACGAGACGGAAGGCCTCGTGCTGCTCACCGACCCCGAGGCCGGCTGGCGTGCGGAGAAGGGCACCGAGGTGGTCATCCACGTGGCGGTGTCGCGCACCATTCCCGACGTGGTGGGAAAGCCGAGGGAAGAGGCCGCCAAGCTCCTCGAGGCCGAGGACTTCGAGCGCGTGACGTTCGTCGAGGAGAAATCCGACACGGCCGAGGGCACCGTGCTGGCCGTGAGCCCCGAGGCGGGCGAGAAGGCCAAGGCCACCACGAACGTCACCGTGACGGTGGCCGTGCCCTTCACGGTTCCCGACGTGGCCAACCAGACGCTCGACGCCGCGAAGGCCGCGCTCGAGGAGGCCACCTACGTGCCCGACGTCGCGTACTACTACACCGAGGACGTGCCCGAGGGCACGGTCGTCGGCACGAACCCCGCCGCCGGAGAGAAGCTGGCCTCCGGCTCCACGGTGACCGTGAACGTGGCCAAGTCGCGCGCGAGCGTGCTCGTGGCCGCGGCCAAGGACTACCTCGGCAGCGTCGGCACCATCTCCCTCGGCGGAACGACCTACGAGATCGTCTCGGTAGACGGCGTGGAGTACACCGCGTACAACCAAACGTCGTTCACCGTCACGGCGGCCGCCGTGACCACGCTCGACGGCGAGACGGTTCGCGGCTCGGCCAAGCAGAAGAGCGGCACCATCGTCTGGGACGACTCGAACAACATCGTGAGCATCTCCTAGGGCGTGGCCAGCGCGACGTACACGGCGCGCGCCATCGTGCTGCGCAAGACGAAGCTGGGGGAGAGCGACCTCATCGTCACCCTGCTCGCCGAGGACGGCTCGCAGCTGCGAGCCGTGGCCAAGGGCGCGCGCAAGCCGTCGAGCTCGTTCGCCGCACGCCTCGAGCTGTACTCGGTCGTCGACGTGCTGTGCTCGAAGGGCCGCAGCCTCGACCTGGTGAAGGAGGCGCGCATCGCGGCCTCGCACGAGCGCTTGCGCCGCGACTTGGAGCACGCCGCCTGCGCCGCCCCCATGGCCGAGCTTCTCGACCGCGTGACGCAGGCGGGTTTGGAGAGCCCGCGCCTCTTCGCGCTCACCGCCGCGGCGCTCGACTGGCTCGACGGGGCGGAAACCGCGCAGGCGCCCGCCTTCTGCGCGGCGCACCTGTTGAAGGCCCTGGCGTTCTCCGGGCTGCGCCCGAGCCTGGAGGCATGCGTGGGGTGCGGCGCGGACGTCGCGGATTCCCCGCCGGGCGGGTCGACGTTCGTGTCCTTCCGCGAAGGGGGCGTCGTATGCCCCGCTTGCCGCCCTTCGATGGAGGTCGTGGCCGTGCCCGCAGGCACCGTCGGATGGTGCCGGGTTCTCATGGGCTCGACGTTCGCCGAGATCGAGGCCCTGAACGTCGAGCCGTCCGCATCGTTTTCGGTGCTGCGCTTCTGCCAGCAATGGGTGCGCGAGCACGTGGGCTCGAAGCTGAAATCGCTCGACTTCCTGTTCACCTCGGGCCTGTTCTAGGCGGCCCGCCCGTCGCAACGAGCCGATGCCGACCGTTCGGTTGTGCGATAATGAAAGCTCGCGAAAAGGAGAAGGAACCATGCACACCTACACCCCGCGCGGCGTGTGCTCGCGCGCCATCAACATCGAGCTGGACGGCGATCGCGTGTCGCGCATCGAGTTCGTCGGCGGCTGCGACGGCAACCTCAAGGCCGTGTCGAAGCTCGTGCAGGGCATGACGGTCGACGAGATCGCCGCTCAGCTGGAGGGCAACACCTGCGGCCGCCGCTCCACGTCGTGCGCCGACCAGCTCGTCCGCGGCTTGCGCGCGGCTCAGGCGGCCGAGTAAGCCCACAGGTTGCGGCATTGGCCGAGCACCGTGTCGAAGTCCCAGGCTTCGGCCGTGCGCTCGGGGCTGTTCGGGTCGCGTATCGTCAACTGCCCGCGTTCGTTCACGCCGGTGAGCACGATGAAGTGCCCCGTGGTGGTGAAGTCGCCCGGGCCCACGCTGCATATCACGGGCCGTCCCGCCACGACCGCCTGGCGCACGGAAGCCTCGTCGGCCGGTATCTCCTCGGCGATCAAGCCCAGTTCAGCGGCCCCCTCGGTCATGAAGGCCCAGGCGGTGCCGTCTGCCGTCGCGCATCCCAATCGCTCGGAAAGGGCCCCTACGTCGGCGGGCGTGAGGTCGCTCCTCCCGGTGAGCGCCACGTACGCCATGGTCAGGCACGTGGGGCCGCATCCGCTCTCGCCGAAGGCGTCGCCCGCGTAGCTCGCCTGCGCCCAAGCGGGGTCGCGCTGGTACAGCGCGGGCACCTCGCCGGCCCGCCAGGCGCTCCGGGGCGTGCTTTGGGGCGCGGTCGAAGACGTCGAGCCGGCCGCGCCGCCGTGTCCAAGCGCGGTGAGCGCCCCGACCGCGTACCAGCCCGCTGCGGCTATCGCCAAAACCAGGGCCGCCGCCAACGTCGCGCGGGCGAACAGGGCTCGCCGCCGCCGCGATGCGGAGGGGACCGGAGCGCGATACGAGGTTCGGGAATAAGTGCGCGCGCCGGCGCTCCCCGTGCGCGGCATCGGCGCGGTCGCGGACATGCGCGCGGCGCGTGCCGCCGTCCTGCTACGCGGCGTTCCGAACGAGTTCGTGTACGTCATAGCGCTTCCTTTCTTCTTCGACGGCGGGGAGCTCCCATCGTTCGACACCCTGTAGGGGCGCTCTCCAGAGCGCCCGTTCCGGCGAAGCCGGAAAAGCAACCGAGGGGCGCATTTCGCGCTCCGCGCGAGCGGGCGCTCTGGAGGGCACCCCTACGCGGGCAACCGATCCTCTCGCCTCTTTCACCAGTATCCGCATGTCGGAGCGCCGTGTCTCAGAAGAACCGGCTACGAAACCTTTAAGTTTTCCTTAAAATTACCGCCGTGCGCGGCTTGGGAGCGCGGCAGGCCGATACAATGGCCGCAAGGATACGAGGACGAAGGGACGGGCCGTGGCGGATGCTAAGACCATAGCGGTGTGCGACGACGAGGCGGCCATCGCCGATCTTGTGGCGCAGCTGCTCGTGGGAAGCGGTTTCGAGGTGCGCGCGTTCTATGCGGCCGCCGACCTGCTGGCGGCGACCGAGCGCGAGACGTTCGACCTCGTCGTCTTGGACATCATGATGCCGGGCATGGACGGGTTCGCCTGCTGCCGGGAGCTGCGGCGCACGAGCTCGGTGCCCATCATCTTCCTCACCGCCAAAGACGAGGAGATCGACAAGGTCGTGGGCTTCGAGCTGGGGGCCGACGACTACGTGGTCAAGCCGTTCAAGCCGCGCGAGCTCTTGGCTCGCGTGCGCGCCCGTCTGCGCCGCAGCTCGGTTCCGCTCGACGAGGCGCGAGCCGGGTCGGGGCTGCTCGAAGCGCGCGACGTCGCGGTCGACGAATCGGCCTACGCGGCCACGCTCCACGGCGAGCCGCTCGCGCTCACGCCCAAGGAGTTCGCCATCCTCACCTGCCTGCTGCGCGCGGAGGGCCGACCGGTGGCGTCGCGCGATTTGTTCGAGTCGGTGTGGGGGGAAGAGGCCAACGCGCAGAGCAACAACACCGTCATGGTGCACATCAGGCACCTGCGCAAGAAGCTGGCCGCCATCGACTCCTCGCAGGAGTTCATAGAGACGGTGTGGGGCGTGGGCTACAAGCTGGGCTAAGTCACGACAGCGTTGCCGCTCGTAGGGGCGATCTCCTGATCGCCCGATCACGCAAAGCGCGATAACGCGGGCTGCGACTGCTTTTCCGGCTTCGCCGGAACGGGCGATCAGGAGATCGCCCCTACAGGACCGCCTACGCGGTATCGGCGATGCGAGGAGGATACAATGGACGCGACCGGGTTCGACCTGGCGAAACAGGACCAGACAAGGCGGCTCTCGAACGCCGTGCTGCGGCGCACGCTCGTGAACGTGGTGGTGTTCGCGGTGGTGTACCTCGTGCTGTTCTTCGGCTTCATGCTCACGCTGGGCTCGCCGCTCTCGAACTTCGTGTACAACCTCGTGGGGCAGAGCTACTGGGCCCACACGACCATCGCCAACCTGTTTTTGCTGTGCGTGGCCGTGGGCTTCGTGGTGGGCATCGTGCTCGTGGTGCGCTCCGGCATCAACCGGGCGCTGCGCTACTTCGACCTGCTGCTCGACTCCGTGACCGACGTGCTGGCCAAGCGCGAGGGACCCGTCATGCTGCCGAGCGAGCTCGCCCCCACGGCCCTGTTCCTGAACAACATCAAGGCCGAAGGCGAGCAGAACGAGCGCGCGGCGAAGGCCGCCGAGGAGCGCAAGAACGAGCTCGTGGTGTACCTGGCGCACGACATCAAGACGCCCCTTACGTCCATCATCGGCTACCTCACGCTCATGGACGAGTCGCCCGATCTGCCGGTGGACGTGCGGGCGCGCTACACCGGCATCACGCTGGCCAAGGCGTACCGGCTGGAGGAGCTGCTCGACGAGTTCTTCGAGATCACGCGCTACAACCTGCAAACCATCCCCATCGAGCGCTCGCGCTTCGACGGCGCGCTGTTCGTGAACCAGGTGATAGAGGAGTTCTATCCGCTGGCCGAAGGGCGCTCGCTCGCCCTCGTCTACGATGGGCCGGAGGAGCTGCCCGTGTTCGCCGACGCGGGGCGCGTGGCCCGCGTGCTGAACAACGTGCTGAAGAACGCCGTGGCCTACGCCGACGCGGGCACCGAGGTGCGCGTGCGCACGGGTTTGGTGTGCGCCCCGGACGGCTTCGTGTGGTGGGAGCTCACCGTGAGCGATCGGGGCCGGGAGCTTTCGCCCGAGCACCTCGAGCGCATCTTCGAGAAGTTCTTCCGCGCCGACGCCGCGCGCGGCTCCGACGAGGGCGGCGCGGGTCTCGGCCTGGCCATCGCCCGGGAGATCGCCCGCGCCCACGGCGGCGACATCTACGCGCGCAGCGACGCCGGGCTCACCTCGTTCACCGTGTGGATCCCGCAGGGCCCGAGCATTCCGCCCGCGAACTCGGAGACCGAGCGCGCCGGCGGCCCGGTCGCGTAACGTCCGCGAAACACCTCCGCGCTATCCTGGGGAAATCCCCGTTCGCACGTGAAAGGAAACCCGCATGATCGAACTCGAGCCCTATGGGCCCGCCCTCCACGGCGCGCTCTTCTCGTTCCTTGCGAACTGCCTGCCCGAATCGGGCCGATCCTTCGACCCGGCGGGCCGCCACGCGCATCTGCTGGACGTCGAGGCGAGCTACGAAGCCTTCTGGTGCCTCGTGGAAGACGGCGAGGTCGTCGGCTGCGTGGGCGTGCGCCCGCTTTCCGAGGACGCGTGCGAGCTCAAAACGCTGTTCGTGTACGAGCGGCTTCAAGGTCGCGGCCTGGGCCGCCGTTTGGCCGAGCGCGCCATCGACCATGCGCGCGAGCGAGGATGCCGCGCCATCCGGCTCGACACCATCTCGACGTCCGCCAACGCCATCGGCCTCTACCGCCGTCTGGGCTTTCGGGACATCGAGCGCTACGACGACAACCCGCTGGCCGACGTCTTCATGGAGCTGGACCTCGCGTAACACACCCTGTCATCCTGAGCGGAGGCCGTAGGCCGGAGTCGAAGGATCCCGTGCGGTGTCAACCGGAGGTCTTTCAGCTATCGCCGCATGGGATCCTTCGACTCCGCAGACTGCGTCTGCTCCGCTCAGGATGACAGGGCGCGTTTCGTTCGACCAGGACGGCAAAGGGCGCATCCGCGCGCGGTCGGGCCGCCCGCAATGTGGGCAACCTGTGGGCGCTTCCGACCCGCCTTGCCCGCAGGCGCGCGTTCGCCTACAATAGGCCAGCTGCGAAAACGCAGGCACTTCCCGCTTGGTCCGCATGTTTCACCGCATGTTCACCCAGAGGGGAGCGCAACGAAGGCGCATCCGCCCGGGCAGGGCGGCGGCGCACGCGAAGGCGGCGCGCGAGGGCCGCTCAGAAAGGTGGAGAACCATGGCAGACAAGCTCAGCATCACCAAGGAGCGCACGGCGGAGCTCATCAAGGAGTTCGGCAAGGGCGAGGGCGACTCCGGCAGCCCCGAGGTGCAGATCGCCATCCTCACGGAGCGCATCCGCAACCTCACCGAGCACCTGAAGGTGCACAAGAAGGACAAGCACACGCAGCGCGGCCTCATGATGCTCATCGGCAAGCGCCGCGGCCTTCTGAAGTACGTCAAGGGCCGCGACATCGAGGAATACCGCGCCCTCATCAAGAAGCTCGGTATCCGCGACAACATCTAGCAACGAAAGCCCGCCTCCGCGGGCTTTTTCGCATAGGCGTCGCATCCCGTTCGGACAACGGGATTGAAAACGTAGAGGCGGTCGGAAGCGCAAGGGCGCTTCTGCTCGCGGCCCCCGCAAGGAGCGGACGGTGCCGAAGAAGCTTGGCCGCACTAGGGCGGTCAAGGTGAAGAGAAAGAATGTGCATATGGAAAAAATCGTCGAATCCTTCGAGCTGTACGGCAAAGAGTACCGCTTGGAGACGGGCGAACTGGCCAAGCAGGCGACCGGTTCCGTGGTCGTCACGCAGGGCGACACCACCGTGCTGGTCACGGCGGTCATCGGGCAGGAGAAGGACTACGACTTCTTCCCCCTCACGGTCGACTTCATCGAGAAGATGTACGCCGTCGGCCGCATCCCCGGCGGCTACCTCAAGCGCGAGGCGCGTCCTTCCGACAAGGGCACGCTCACGGCGCGCATGGTCGACCGCCCCATCCGTCCCGGCTTCGTGGACGGCTTCAAGCGCGAGGTGCACGTCGTGTGCACGACGCTCGTGGTTGACAGCGTGAACCCGCCCGACACCATCTGCGTCATGGGCGCCAGCGCCGCCCTCATGCTGGGCGCCGCACCGTTCGACGGCCCGGCCGCCTGCGTGCGCATCGGGCGCGACGTGGAGACGGGCGAGTTCATCGTGAACCCCACGTTCGAGGAGTCCGAGCACTCCGACCTCGAGCTCACCATCGCCGGCACGGCCGACTACATCTCCATGGTGGAGGCCGGGGCCGACGAGATCTCCGAGGAGGACATGCTCGCCGCCATGGCGTTCGGCCAGGAGGCCATCGCCGCGTTCTGCGAGGTGCAGCAGCGCTTCCTCGACCGCGCGAACATCCAGCCCGTCGAGTGGCCCGTCCATGTGGCCGACCCGGCCATCGCCGAGCGCATCGCGCCGTTCGAGGGCGAGATGTCCGCCGCCCTGCACGACGCCGACAAGCTCTCCCGCATGGCCAAGGTCGAGGAGCTCAAGGAGCGCGTCAAGGCCGAGCAGTTCTCCGACGAGGAGCGCGCGGCCTGGAAGGGCGACATCGCCGCCGAGCTCAAGAAGCTCGAGAAGAAGGCCATGCGCGCCATGGTCATCGCCACCGGCGAGCGCGCCGACGGCCGCACGCCCGAGGAGATCCGCCCGCTGTACATCAAGCCGGGCTATCTGCCCCGCGTGCACGGCTCGGGCCTGTTCCAGCGCGGCCAGACCCAGGTGCTCTCCGTGGTGACGCTCGGCATGCTCAACGAGTGGCAGCGCCTCGACACCATCGACCCCGCCGAGGGCAAGCGCTACATGCACCAGTACAACTTCCCGCCGTACTGCACGGGCGAGGCGGGCCGCATGGGCGCGCCGAAGCGCCGCGAGATCGGCCACGGCGCCCTTGCCGAGCGCGCGCTCATTCCCGTGCTGCCCGACGAGGACGAGTTCCCCTACGCCATCCGCGTGGTGTCCGAGGTGCTCGAGTCCAACGGCTCGTCGTCCATGGCCTCCACCTGCGGCTCGACGCTGGCTCTCATGGACGCCGGCGTGCCCATCAAGGCGCCCGTGTCGGGCATCGCCATGGGCCTCATCAAGGAGGGCGACGACGTGGTCATCCTCTCCGACATCCAAGGCATCGAGGACTTCCTGGGCGACATGGACTTCAAGGTGTGCGGCACCGAGAAGGGCATCACCGCCCTGCAGATGGACAACAAGGCGCGCGGCCTGTCCGTCGACATCCTCGCCCGCGCGCTGGCGCAGGCGAGCGAGGGCCGCGCCCACATCCTGTCCGCCATGCTGAAGGAGATCGAGGCGCCGCGCGAGGAGCTTTCGCAGTTCGCGCCCCGCATCGAGACCATCCACATCCCCGTCGACAAGATCCGCGACGTCATCGGAAGCGGCGGCAAGGTCGTCCGCGGCATCCAGGAGGAGACGGGCGCCCAGATCAACATCGAGGAGGACGGCACCATCCACATCGCCGCCATCGAGGGCCCGGCCGGCGAGGCCGCCAAGGCCATGATCCTGGGCATCGTGAAGGAGCCCGAGGTGGGCGAGACGTTCGACGGCGAGGTCGTGGGCATCAAGGACTTCGGCGCCTTCGTCAAGCTGACGCCCGGCAAGGACGGCCTTTTGCACATCAGCCGCGTGGCCAACGGCCGCGTGGGCTCCGTGGAGGACGTGCTCACCTTGGGCGATGTCATCAAGGTCGAGGTGCTCGAGGTGGATCCGAAGACGGGCAAGATCTCGCTCGACCGCTTGGACAAGCCGGACGCCCCCGAGGGATCGGCCCCCAGCCGCGAGCGCAGCGACCGCCCGCGCCGCGACGACCACGGCGACAAGGACAACCGCCCCGGCCGCAGCAACCGCAACGGCAACGGCAACGGCGGCAACGGCCGCACGCCGCGCCGTCGCCACGAGGGCTAGGAAACACCACCGGAAGGGCCGCGCAAGCGGCCCTTCGCTTTTGGGGTGCGGAAACCCCTGTCGGGCGGGCTGCCGCACTCCGACCTTCGATGCCGTCGGGGCAACAATGCGCGGGACGCTCGGCGTTGCGTGGTACGATAAGGAAGAAATCGCGAAGCGAAAGGCTGAAACATGATAAAAGTCGCTGTATCGGGATGCGCGGGGCGCATGGGGGCCACGGTGGTGGAGGCCGTCGGCGCGGCCGACGACATGGAAGTCGTCTGCGGCATCGACCCGCACGGGCAGACGGGCGCGTTCCCCGTGTTCGCGAGCGTGGCCGAGGCCCTCGACGGCGCGGACTTCGATGTGCTCGTGGACTTCACGCAGCCCTCCGTCGTGGCCGGCAACCTGCGCGCGGCGCTGCCCGCGGGCGTCGATTGCGTCGTGGGCACGACGGGCCTGTCCAACGAGACGCTCGAGGAGCTGGCCTCGCTCGCTCCGGAGGGCACGTGCCTGTTCTACGCGCCGAACTTCACGACGGGCGCCGTGCTCATGATGGAGTTCGCGAAGGCGGCCGCCCCGTACTTCCCGGAAGCCGAGGTCATCGAGTTCCACCACTGCAACAAGAAGGACGCCCCGTCCGGCACGGCGGTGCGCACGGCCGAGATCGTGTCCGAGGCGCGCGGAGGCCGCGCGAGCGAGGCTCCCGGCCGCGAGACCGAGATCGAGGGGGCCGAGGGCGCGCGCGGCGCGCTCGTGGCGGGCGTGCCGGTGCATTCGGTGCGCTCGATGGGCTACGTTGCCAGCCAGGAGGTCGTGTTCGGCTCGCTCGGACAGACGCTCTCCATCCGCCACGACTCGTGGGACCGCGAGTCCTACATGCCGGGCGTGCTGCTGGGCATCCGCAGCGCAGGGGAGCGATCGGGCCTGATTGTAGGTTTGGAGAACTTCATGGCGTGAGCGCGCCGGCAGGACGCGTCCATGGCATAATAAACGTTTGTACGTAAGGGCAAGGTTCGGCGGTGCGCGTTTCCACCGCCGCGCAGTTAGGTGAGGAGTCAGCATGTCGCAGCCCCGTTTCGGCCGTATGATCCCGGCCATGGTCACCCCGTTCGACGAGAACCGCGAGCTCGACCTCGACAAGGTCCAGGCGCTTGCCGTGCGCCTCGTGGACGGCGGCAGCGATTCCCTCATCATCAACGGCACGACGGGGGAGAGCCCGACCGTGTTCTACCCGCAGAAGATCGACCTGTTCCGCGCCGTGGTGGAGGCCGTGGGCGACCGCGTTCCCGTCATAGCGAACGTGGGCGACAACTGCACGGCCGACACGGTGAGCTTCGCGCGCGAGGTGGCCGAGCTCGGCGTGGACGGCTTCATGTGCGTGGTGCCGTACTACAACAAGCCCCCGCAAGAGGGCATCTACCAGCACTTCCGCACCATCGCCAGCGCGGTGGAGCTGCCCATCATCCTGTACAACATCCCGGGCCGCTGCGTGGTGAACATGGAGGCCGAGACCACGCTGCGCTTGGCCCGCGATTGCGCCAACGTCGTGGCCGTCAAGGAGGCGTCGGGCAAGATGGACCAGATCAAGGCCATCATCGACGCCGCCCCCGAGGGCTTCGCCGTGTACTCGGGCGACGACGCCGTCACGTTCGACATCATGAAGCTGGGGGGCACCGGCGTCATCTCAACCATCGGCAACGTGGCGCCTGCCCGCATGAAGGAGATCGTGGACCTGTGCGCGGCCGGCGATTGGGAAGCGGCCGCGGCCGCGAACGAGGCGCTCATGCCGCTCATGAAGGGCCTGTTCGAGACGTCGAACCCCATCCTCGTGAAGGAGGCGCTCAAGCTTTTGGGCTTCCCGGTGGGAGGCGTGCGCCTGCCGCTCGTGGACGCCACGCCCGAGCAGTCCGAGCGCTTGGCCGCCATCATGAGGGAAGTCGGCGTGCTGGACGCGTGAGGCGCGTCCGAACTGACAACGAAAGGTTGCGCCGCCTTCGGGCGGTGCTGCGATAGACAACCGCGACGATCGGACGCGCCTCTTCATGGTGCGTCCTTGCATGCCGCGCTCCGCGACGCGGGGTAGGCGGCGGGCGGGGCGAAGCCGGGATTCCCGGCTCTTCGCCTATGCGCGCCCGATCGCGCAAGACCGGAAAGACAAGGAATTTATGGAACAACAGAACAACCAGCGCTCCGAGCGGCGCGCCCAGGAGCAGTCCCGCGGCGGCAACGCCCGCAACGGAGGCAAGGGCGCCGCGCGCTCGGGCGACGAGAAGAAGACCCGCTCGTACAAGCACGTGCAGATCGAGCACCACCGGCCCCAGCTCACGAAGGCGGGCCAGAGCGGCCAGCAGAAGCAGGGCGGCCAGCAGAACGCGCGCCGCAACTTCAACTCGCCCAAGAAGGATCCGAACGCCACGCTCAAGATCATCCCGCTGGGCGGCCTGGACGCCATCGGCAAGAACATGACCGTGTTCGAGTGCAAGGGCGACATGATCCTGGACGACGCGGGCCTCATGTTCCCCGACGACGACCATCCGGGCATCGACCTCATCCTGCCCGACTACACCTACGTGCTGGAGAACGCCGACAAGCTGCGCGGCATCGTCATCACGCACGGCCACGAGGACCACACGGGCACGCTGCCCTACCTCATGAAGGACCTCGACCGGAGCGTGCCCATCTACGGCACGAAGATGACGCTCGGCCTCATCGAGGGCAAGTTCGCCGAGCACAAGATCAAGAACGCCAAGCTCATCGAGATCAAGCCGGGCGACCAGATGAAGCTCGGCTGCTTCACCGCCGAGTTCTTCGCCGTGAACCACTCCATCCCGGGCGCGGTGGGCGTGTTCTTCCAGAGCCCGGCCGGAAACGTGCTGCACACGGGCGACTTCAAGCTCGACCAAACGCCCATCGACGGCGTGACCACCGATTTCGGCGCGCTCTCCAAGTTCTCCAAGACGGGCGTGGACCTTATGATGAGCGACTCCACGAACGCCCAGAACCCCAACTTCACGCCCTCCGAGGCCGAGGTGGGCAAGGAGCTGCGCAAGATCATCTCGCAGGCGAAGGGCCGCGTCATCATCGCGTCGTTCGCGAGCCACATCCACCGCATGCAGCAGATCTGCGACGCCGCGCGCGACAACGGGCGCAAGGTCGTGGTCACGGGCCGCTCGATGATCCAGAACACCGACATCGCGCGCCGCTTGGGCTACCTGAACATCCCCGACGAGGACATCGTCGACGCCTACGACTTGAAGGGCATCCCGCCCGAGCAGGTGGTCATCATGTGCACGGGCAGCCAGGGCGAGCCGCTCTCGGCGCTGGCCCGCATCGCCAACGGCGAGCACAAGACCATCGATCTGGAGCAGGGCGACACCGTCATCATCTCGGCCACGCCGGTTCCCGGCAACGAGAAGGCCGTCACGCGCGTCATCAACTCGCTGGCGAAGATCGGCGCGGACGTCTACGACAAGAAGCGCGCCATGGTGCACGTGTCCGGCCACGCCGGCGCCGAGGAGCTGAAGCTCGTGCTGTCCATCGTGCAGCCCAACGCCTTCATGCCGGTGCACGGCGAGGCGACGCACCTGCGCGCCCACGCCAAGCTCGCCGAGGCGACGGGCGTGCCGGCGGAGAACGTGTTCATCTGCGAGAACGGCGAGAGCCTGGAGCTGTCGAGCAAGGGCGTGAAGCGCGGCGAGACCGTGCAGAGCGGCATCGTGTTCGTGGACGGGCTGTCGGTGGGCGACACGTCGCAGGACGTGCTCGACGAGCGCAACGCGCTGGGGTCCCAGGGCTTCGCCTCGGTGGCGGCCGCCATCTCGTCGAAGCGCAAGGACGTGGTCGGCGAGGTGCAGGTGGAGATGCACGGCATCACGGGCGGCGACGACGACTACCTTGTGCGCGACGCCCGCAACACCGTGAAGAACGCCCTCAAGCGCCAGCTGGGCAAGGGCGGGGGCCAGAAGGAGCTCAAGAAGGCCGCGCGCGACGCGCTGCTCTCGCTTCTGTGGGAGCGCACGAAGCAGCGCCCCATGGTCATCGTGAACTTGCTGGAGGTTTAGGCTATAATGGCCGCATGCGCCTGCGCGCATGCGGCTCTCCGGTCGCGCAACCGAACCAGAAACGCACTCTAAACGCAGCAAAAGGAGCTGGGCCGTGGCCCGACAGTCAGCACCCGCATCGAACAAGTCGAAGCCGTCCTCCGGCGCCAAGCCGAAGGGCAAGGCGGCGTCCCCCGCCGAGAAGAGCGCCCGCAAGGGCGGCGGCAAAGCCGCGCCCGCTCCCGCCGCCGAAGAGGGCCGCATCATCGACGACCGCGCGCGCCGCGACATCACCGGCGTGGCGTTCGCCGTGGCGGCCGTGGTGCTGTTCGTGGCGGCCGTCATGCCCACGAACGCCGTGGTCACGTCGTTCGTGTCGACGGCGCTGCACCTCACGCTGGGCCTGGGCGCCTACCTGCTGCCGTTCTTCCTGCTCGTCATCGGCGCGAGCTTCCTCGTCCGCTTCGACCGCGAGCGCGTGCCCGCGCGCGTGGCCGTGGGCCTCGTCATGATATTGGTGGCGGTGCTCGTGCTGCTGGCCCTGTTCACCCCGCTCGCCCCCGGCGAGACGGGCGCGCCCGCGGCCCTGTTCGACCCCGCGCAGCTCTCCGCGCGCGGCGGTTACGTGGGCGCCGGCGTCGCCTGGGTCGGCTTCACGCTGTTCGGCCAGGTCATTTCCTGTATCGTCATGTTCGGCGTCGTGGCGGCCGGGCTCGTGATCATAGGGTTCTCGCTCTCCAAGCTCATCGAGCGCGTGCAGGACAAGCGCGCCGAGGCGGCCTCCGACGACGGGGTGCTGGGAGCGCCGGCCTACGCCCGCGTGCAGCGCGCCGAGGGGGCGGCGGGCTTCGTGCCGCTCACGGCCGGCGAGGGCGCGGCCGCCACGAGCCTGCTGCCGCGCGCGAAGAAGGGGAAAGCCAAGGCGGAGGAAGGGGCCAAGAGCAAGCCCCGCCGCGCTTCGGCGTCCCTCGAAACGCAGGTCATCGGAGGACGGCGCGCGCCCTTCGACGCCCCAGACGCCGTCGAGCAGCCCCTGACGCGCAAGCTCGGCCGCGCGCGCGCCGAGGCCGATGCCGGAAAGAAGGCCCCGGCCGCCGCGAAGGCGTCGTCGTCCGCCTCGACGCCGCTCGCCACGCCGCGCCCCGAGGACGGCTTCCAGCTACCCCCCTTCGACATCCTGGCCACGAGCACGTCGGCCAAGAAGGACAAGGCCACCGACGCCGAGCTCTCCGAGACGGCGGAGTGCCTGCAGGAGACGCTGGAGAGCTTCACCATCATGGCCGAGGTCGTGGGCTGGGTGGCCGGCCCCACGGTGACGCTGTTCAAGGTGGACCTGCCCGCCGGCGTGCGCGTGAGCCGCATCACGGCGCTCGAGCAGGACATCGCGCTCGCGCTCGCCGCGCCCGGCGTGCGCATCTTCGCGCCCATCCCCGGCACGAACTACGTCGGCATCGAGGTGCCGAACCGCACGCGCCAGACCGTGCTTCTGGGCGACGTGCTGAAAGACGCGCCGGCCGGGCCCTTGCAGGTGGCCATCGGCAAGGACGTGGAGGGCCGCTCCATCGTGTCTGACCTGGCGAAGATGCCCCACCTGCTCATCGGCGGCACCACGGGCTCCGGCAAGTCGGTGTCGGTGAACGCCATGATCATGTCCATCCTCATGCGCGCCACGCCGGCCGAGGTGCGCTTCATCATGATCGACCCCAAGCGCGTGGAGTTCACGCCGTACAACGGCATCCCGCACCTGTACGTGCCCGTGGTCACCGAGGCCCGCGAGGCCGCGAGCGCGCTGTCGTGGGGCGTGGCCGAGATGGAGCGGCGCCTGAAGGTGTTCTCCAAGGTGGGCGCGCGCAACATCGGGCAGTACAACGCCAAGGTGCAGGCCGAGCAGGCTGCCATCAAGAAGGCGGAGGACGCCGGCAAGGAGCCCCCCGCCTCGGAGCTCGGCGACGAGCTGCCCTACATCGTCATCATCATCGACGAGCTGGCCGACCTCATGATGAACGTGGGCAAGGAGGTGGAGTTCTCCATCAGCCGCATCGCGCAGCTGGCGCGCGCGGCCGGCATCCACCTCATCGTGGCCACGCAGCGCCCGTCCACGAACGTGGTCACGGGCCTCATCAAGGCGAACATCACGAACCGCATCGCGTTCAACGTGGCCAGCGGCATCGACAGCCGCGTGGTGCTCGACACGCCGGGCGCCGAGCGCCTCATCGGCCTGGGCGACTTGCTGCTCTCGAAGCCGGAGCTGGCCAAGCCCCAGCGCATCCAGGGCTGCTACGTGTCCGAGGACGAGATCAACGCCGTGGTGGACATGCTGAAGGAGCAGGGCGAGCCGGAGTACCATTCCGAGATCCTGCAGACGAACCTCATCACGCTGGGGGCATCGCAACCCGACGGCAGCGGCGGCTCGTGCACGTCGGACGACCCGCTCATTTGGGAAGCCGCCGAGATCGTGGTCTCGAGCGGTTTGGGATCGACGTCGAACATCCAGCGGCGCTTGAAAGTTGGCTATTCTCGCGCCGGGCGTATAATGGACATGCTCGAGGAAAAGGGAGTCGTGGGGCCGCCGAACGGCAGCAAGCCCCGCGAGGTCCTGGTCGACGCCATGGAGCTGGAAACGCTGAAGGCGTTCGAGGCGCAGGACTCAAGCGAGGAGTGACGACGTGGCACAGGTGACATTCGGAACGGTTTTGCAGGAGGCCCGCGAGCGAAAGGGCATGGACCTGTCCGCGGCTGCGCGTCGTCTGCGCATCAGGCCCGACATCCTGCGCGCCATCGAGGCCGACGATTTCGCGCGCATGCCCCCGCGCGGCTACACGCGCAACATGGTGAACGCCTACGCGCGGCTTCTGGGGCTCAACCCCACCGAGATCACGCGCATGTACCTGGACGAGGCCTACGCCTACCAGGTGGGGCGCGCGCGCTCGGACGTGCGGCCGTCGGGCTTCGACATGGGCGGCGCGTCGCGCACGAAGCGCAGCCCCCGCGCGTCCCAGATCGAGGAGCCCGAGGAGCGTCCAGCGCGCCAGAACGCGTTCGGCCGCACGCTCTACGACGATCGGACGTCCTACAGCCGCTCGGATTACGGGCAGCAGCAGCGGGGCGGGGCGGTCGGCGGGCGTTTGTACTCCGAGGGGCGCACGCACACGAGCCGCCACACGGCGCTGCCGAACGGCCAGTACACGAACTTCTACGCGGGGCCCAAGGCCCCGAGCGGCGTGCAGTCGAAGCTGCCGTTCGTCATAGCCGGGGCGGTCATCCTGGTGCTGCTGATCATCGTACTCGTGTTCGCGTTCGGCAACAAGGGCGGCGGAGGCGACGACGTGCCCGCCGTGCCGGTGACGGGCATCAACGACACCACGCAGGGCGAGGAGGGGCAAGAGACGCAGGAGCCGACGCCCGCCCCGGTGGAGACGGCGCCAACGAGCGCCAAGGTCGTGTACGAGGTTGCCTCGGGGCAATCGGCCTACATGGACGTCTACACCGATGACGAGATCACCTCCGGCGGTACCGTCGACGGGCCTTCGAAGCAGGAGGTCGAGGTCACGACCACGTGGAAGCTCGTCACGTCGAATCCCGACGCCGTCACCGTCACCGTGAACGGCACGAAGCTCGAACCGGAGGTCGACGAGAGTATCGGCGTCTACACCTACTCGGTGGACTTCCCGGCCATCCTCGAGCAGTGGAAGGCCGACCATCCAACCGCTGCGACGACGGGCACCACGGGATCCGCCGGCACGGAAACGGGAACCGGAACCTCGACGGGCGCGTAGGCTCCCGCCGCATGCGCTTCGACCGAACCGCCCGCTGGCCAAGCGGGCGGTTCTCGTTTCCACGCCGTTTCCCTTCGCCCCCTGTGGAACTCGCCTGCAATCGCGCGGCGTGCGCCGAGAAATAAGGTATGCTGGTCGGAAACGGAAAACGAGGCGGCCCGCGCGTGCGGCGGGCCGGTGAGGAAAGGATCCATCCATGGCGAAAGAGTCCAGTTTCGACGTCGTGTCCACCGTGGACATGCAGGAGGTCGACAACGCGTTCCAGCAGGCGAAGAAGGAGCTTGCCCAGCGCTACGACCTGAAGGATTCCGGCGCGGAGATCACGCTCGACAAGGCGAACAAGGCCATCACGGTGGCCGCTCCGGCCGACTTCGTGGCCAAGCAGGTCATCGACGTCATCGCCACGAAGCTCGTGAAGCGCGGCATCGATTTGGGCGCTGTGAAGTGGGGCGACCCGCAGGCGGCCGCCGGCCAGAGCGTGCGGCAGACGGCGAGCATCGTCGAGGGCATCGACAAGGACACCGCCGGCAAGATCAACAAGGACATCAAAGCCACGAAACTCAAGGTGAAGGTGCAGATAGAGGGCGACAAGCTGCGCGTTTCGAGCGCCTCGCGCGACACGCTGCAGGAGGTCATCGCCTTCCTGAAGGGCAAAGACTACGGCCAGCCGCTCCAGTACGTCAACTACCGCTAGGCTCCGCGATGGACGGGAAGGGGAGCCGACAGGCCGAAGGGCGGAAGTCCGTGGCGTTCGTCACGTTGGGCTGCGCCAAGAACGAGGTCGACACGGAGCATATGCGCGAGCGCGTCGCAGATGCGGGCTACGCGCTCGCGGACGATCCCGCCGACGCCGACGCGATCGTTGTCAACACCTGCTCGTTCATCCAGGCGGCCACCGAGGAGAGCCTCGAGGCCGTTTTCGAGGCGGCCGACCTGCCGAACGTCGCCAGCGGGTGCGCGGCGCTCGTCGTGGCCGGATGCATGCCGGCGCGTTACGGCGCCGACCTCGAAGCCGAGCTCGTGGAGGCGGGCGCCTTCGTGCCGTGCTCGCGCGAGGACGACATAGCGCTCGTACTGGCCGAAACGATAGGGAAGGCGGATGGCGAGGGCGCGGCCCCCTGCGCCGCTTCGAGCGCGGGGAAGCAAGGGGAAACGACGGGCGGCGAGGCGGGCGCTACCCCTGTCATCCTGAGCATGCGACAGTCCAGTGGACTGTCGCACTCCCGAGCACGCGAAGCGAGCGCAGGGAGGCGTCGCGAAGCGACGAGCGGCGAAGCCGCCGCAGTCGAAGGATCTTCCGCACCGCACGGCCCCGTGTCGGCCTACGTGAAGATATCGGACGGCTGCGACCGCTTCTGCTCGTACTGCACGATCCCCTTCATCCGCGGCCGCTACCGCAGCTTCCCGCTCGACGACGTGCGGGCCGAGGTGCGCAAGCAGGTGGATCGCGGCGTGCGCGAGATCGTGCTCATCGCCCAGGACACCGGGCGCTGGGGCGCCGACTTCCCCGAGCCCTCCACGCTCGCCGCGCTCGTGTCGACGCTGGCCGAAGAGCATCCGAGCACGTGGTTCCGCCTCATGTACATCCAGCCGGAAGGCCTGACCGACGAGCTGCTAGAGGCCGTGGCCTCGCACGCCAACGTGTGCGACTACTTCGACATCCCGCTGCAGCACGTGGACGCCGACATCCTGCGGGCCATGAACCGTACGGGGTCGCGTGCGGACTTCGAGGCGCTTGCGGCCCGCGTGCGCCGCCGCATGCCCGACGCCGCGCTGCGCACGACGCTCATCGCGGGCTTTCCCGGCGAGACCGACGAGCAGTTCGAGGAGCTGTGCTCCTTCGTGGAAGACGCCGACTTCGACTACATCGGGGTGTTCCCCTACTCCCGCGAGGAGGGCACGCGCGCCCATGACCTGCCGAACCAGGTGGACGAGGACGAGAAGGCAGATCGCGCGCAGCGCCTGCGCGATTTGGCCGACGCCGTGTGCGCTCCGCGCATCGCCGCGCGCATAGGGCGCGAGCTCGACGTGCTCGTGGAGGGCCGCGAGGAAGACGGGCAGCTGTTCGGCCGCGCCATGTGCCAGGCGCCCGAGGTGGACGGCGTCACGTACCTCGAGGCCGGCGAGGTGGGGGATATCGTGCGCGTGAGGGTGGAGGACACGCTGCTCTACGAGATGGAAGGTGCGTGACGGGTTCCATGGCTCCAAGCGACCAGAAGAAACCGATGTCGACCGACAAGCTGTGGACGCCCGCGAACGTCGTCACGCTCGTGCGCATCTGCCTCGTGCCCGTGTTCGTGGTGGCGCTGCTGAGCCCTTGGCCGCAGTGGCTGGGGCTGCCGCAGGTGGCCGACGACGCGAAGAGCCTCATCGCGGCCGGCATTTTCATCCTCATATCGTGCACCGACTGGCTCGACGGCTACCTGGCGCGCAGCAGGGGGGAGGTCACCGACTTCGGGAAGTTCATGGACCCGCTGGCGGACAAGATCCTCGTGTGCGCCGCGCTCTTGGCGCTCATCGAGTTGGGTGCGCTTCCCAGCTGGGTCGTGCTCGTCATCTTGGCTCGCGAGTTCATCGTGTCGGGGGTGCGCATGGTGGCCGCCACCGAAGGCGTGGTCATCGCCGCCAGCTGGTACGGCAAGTTCAAGACCGTGTTCCAAATGGTCGCCATCGTGCTGTTCTGCGTCAAGGAATCCTACATGGTGGGAAGCTTGAACGCGGCGTTCTCGGACGGGTTGTGGCTGTTGAGCTGGGGCGTGATGCTCGTCGCGCTCGTGCTCACCGTCGTGTCCATGCTCGACTACATAGCGAAGGCGCGCCACCTGATCGGCTTCGGGCCGAAGGCGCGCCGCTCGCGCGCCGCCGACGGCGACAACGATTCGTCCGCACGCGAGATCACGGCGGAGGAGATCGCGGCCATCGAGCCGGCGGCTTTAGGGACGCTGGCGGGCGAGGTGCTCGACGCGGCGCGTCGTGCGGGCGCGGCCGTCGGCACGGCCGAGAGCCTCACGGGCGGGTTGATAGCGGCGGCCCTCACCGCCGTGCCGGGCAGCTCCGACGCGGTGCGCGGCGGCGTGGTGAGCTACGTGGACGACGTGAAGCGCGAGGTTCTGGGCGTGCCCCGCGAAACCCTCGAGCGCCACGGCGCGGTGAGCGCCGAGACGGCGCGCGCCATGGCCGAAGGCGCGCGCCGCGACCTCGGGGTGGACGTGGCCGTGTCCGTCACCGGCATCGCCGGTCCGGGCGGAGCCGAACCGGGCAAGCCGGTGGGCACGGTGTGGATCGGGCTGGCGAGCGAGGGGTTCGCGGACGCGCGGCTGCACGAGTTCCCGGGCGACCGCACGCAGGTGCGCCTGCAAACGGTGCGCGCGGCGTTGAGGCGCCTCAAAGAGGCCTTAGAGGACGTCGAGGCGTAGGGTCGCGCTCGGAGGGCGCTTTCCGTTGGATCCGCGTTGGGAATCCGCTGGATGCCCGTTGGGAACCCGTCCAAAAGCAGACGGCGGATCCGTTGGATGCGTGCAAGGTTTCGCCGGTTTTCCTACGGTTCGATTACGGTCGGCGTGCAAGGTCGCGGCGCTATGCTTTTCACGCGGCAAAATGGGCGTCGATACTTGACAGACAAACATTTGTACGCATAATAAGGGAATGACGAAAAGCCGCTACGCCGGGGGAAGAAGGACCATGAACGACGAAAAAGCGAAGATGCTCAAACTCACGACCGATCAGATCGAGTCGAAGTTCGGGCAGGGATCCATCATGAAGCTCGGCGAGGACGGCAAGGAGCTCAACATCGGCGTGATCCCCACGGGCGCGCTGCCGCTCGATGCGGCGCTCGGCATCGGAGGCGTTCCCCGCGGGCGCATCGTGGAGGTGTACGGGCCCGAGTCGAGCGGCAAGACGACGCTCGCGCTGCAGATACTCGCGGAGGCGCAGGCCATGGGCGGCATCGTGGCGTTCATCGACGCCGAGCACGCGCTCGACCCGGTGTACGCGGCACGCCTCGGGGTGGACATCGACGAGGTGCTCATCTCCCAGCCCGACACCGGCGAGCAGGCCCTCGAGATCTGCGACATGCTCGTGAGGAGCGGCGCCATCGACTGCATCGTCATCGACTCGGTGGCCGCCCTCGTTCCCCGCGCCGAGATCGAAGGCGAGATCGGCGACACCACGGTCGGCCTGCAGGCGCGCCTTATGTCGCAGGCGCTGCGCAAGCTGGCGGGATCGTTGTCGAAGTCGAACACCACGTGCATCTTCATCAACCAGCTGCGCGAGAAGATCGGCGTCATGTTCGGCAACCCGGAGACCACCACGGGCGGCCGCGCGCTCAAGTTCTTCTCCAGCGTGCGCATCGACATCCGCCGCATCGACTCCATCAAGAAAGACGGCGAGATCGTGGGCAACCGCGTGCGCGCCAAAGTCGTGAAGAACAAGGTCGCGCCCCCGTTCAAGCAGGCGGAGTTCGACCTCATGTACGGCGAGGGCATCTCGCGCGAGGGATGCATCGTCGACATGGCCGTGGAGGCCGGCGTGGCCAAGAAGAGCGGCGCCTGGTACACCTACGGGGAAGAGCGCCTGGGGCAAGGCCGCGAGGCGGCGAAGCAGACGCTCAAGGAGAACCCCGACCTGCGCGAGGAGATCGAGCTGAAGGTGCGGGAGGCGTTCGAGATCCCCGTCATCACCCGCTCGGCCGACGAAGCCGATGCCATGACGCCCGTGGCGAAGCCCACCAAGAAGAAATAGCATGGCCGACGCCTCCGAGGTGAAGGCGCGCCTGCGCGCCCAGATCGCCGCCATCGAGTCGGGTCGCAGCGCCTTCGCCGAAGAGCCGCGAGAAGCCGCAGGCTGCTCGGATCCGAGCGAGGAGCCTCGCTCGGTCGATCCCGTCGCCGTCGCCGCGGCTCGGCTCGAGGAGCTCGCCGAGCGCAAGGGCTCGGTCCCGGCGGGTGCGACCGCGTTGGACGGCGTTTTCGAAGCTGCGAGATCGCGGCAACACGCCGCGGCGCCGGATCCCGTCGAAGGCGGGGGAGGGCCCGGCGAAAGCGAGCGCGCCTTCCGCAAGATCGAGCGGCTCGCGCTCGCGCGCGAGCAGGCGTCGGCATCCTTGCGGGAGCGCCTCGCGCGCGACGGCTTCTCGGAGAGCGCCGCATCCGCGGCCGTCGATCGCGCGCTCGCCTGCGGGCTCGTGGACGACGCGCGCTACGCCGAGGTGCTCGTGCGCAGCCGCGTGTCCCAGGGCCGGGGCGCCCAGGGCATCGCGGCCGAGCTCGACGGCTTGGGAATCGACATAGCCGTCGTGCCGGGGTGGCCCGACGAGTTTCCCGTCGACCACGACAGCGAGGTCGACCGCGCGCTCGCGCTGCTCGAGCGGAAGCCCCCGCGCGCGAAGAACAAGCGCGACGCCGCCTACCGCCGCCTCGCGCAGAAGGGCTTCGGCGCCTCCGTGTCGTCCACAGCCGCGCGCCTATGGGCCGAAGCGCACGCGGACGAGCCTTTCTAACCGCCTGCCGCAAGCGCCCAATCCTTTTGGCGTTACCCCATAACGCGTTTCGTCCGACTCCGTGCATCCCTTATGCTTGACAGTATTTGGAAAACCTTATATTATTACCCTTACCCTATAAGGAGGATCGATGAGCTGGACCGTTGGCATCGATCTGATCAAACCTTGGCTCGACAATCAGGATCTTGCGACCATCGCTCATATCGAAGCTGCGATCAGCGAGCTCGAGAAGGAGGGGCCGAGGCTTGGCAGGCCGCTTGTCGATCGCATCAAAGGATCGAGCGTTCACCATATGAAAGAGCTGCGTCCCGCTTCGCCCGGTAAATCCGAGATACGCATTCTGTTCGCATTCGATCCAGAAAGACAAGCCATCATGCTTTTTGCCGGCGACAAATCGTCGGGGAAAAGAGATCGGGAGAAATGGAACGGCTGGTACAAAACGGCGATTCCCCGAGCGGAAAAGCTGTGCTTCGAGCATCTGAAAGAGGGCGGTTGGGCATGAACATTCACGAATACGCCGCGATGCGTGGAGTCACCCAGGAGATGCGGGATCAAGCGCAGCGCGATACCAAAGCGAAGATCGACGCCTACAGCCTGGCGCAAGCGCGCAGGGAGCTCGACCTCACGCAGAGCGAGGTGGCAGCGCAGATGGGAGTTTCCCAATGCCGCGTTTCCGAGCTCGAAAGCGGGCGGCTGGCATCGATGAGGATCGACACGCTCTCTCGTTACGTGGCGAGTCTCGGGGGAACGCTGGTCGTCAGCGCCGAATGGCCCGACAGAACGATCCTGTTGGCTCGATGACGGCACGGTGCCGGACGGTACCGTCGATCGCCTTGAGCGCTTCACCGCGCTCCGAACCGTCCTCAAACCGGCCGACGACCTCGTTTTCCGCTATTTTTCTGACAGGACTTCACCAAACGGCGAACAAGCCTTATCATGTGGTATAGCTTGAGTGAGACGTACCCGATAGGGTATTTCATATAGAAACAACTCCATATGATCGACCCCGTATTGCGTGCTCATCGCTCATGCCCGGTTCATGGAACCGGCTTTTTCATGTAAACGAGCAATTTGAACAACACACAACCGAAACGCAACGAAAGGGGGAGGCATGCCCGAAATCATTTGGCTGTTCGTTGGCTTGGTGGTTGGCATCGTCCTCGGCTTCGTCGTCGCCCGTTTCCTGGTCAACGCGTCTACGAAACGCGCGGCGCAAGAGGCCGAGACCGTGGTGGCGGACGCGAAGCGCCAGGCCGAGACGCTGCGCCGCGAGGCCATCGTCGAAGCCAAGGACGAGGTCTTGAAGCTGAAGCAGGATGCCCAGGCCGAGAACAAGGAACGCATGCGCGAAGTGCGCGCGGCCGAGAACCGCGTGTCGCAGCGCGAGGAGTCGCTCGATCGCCGCGTCGAGTCTCTCGACGCCCGCGAGCATCAGATATCGTCCCAGCAGGGCCAGCTCGACCGCCGCGAACGCGACCTCGAGGAGGCCGCTCAGGAGATCAACCGCCGTTTGGAGCGTGTGGCCGGCATGACGCCCGAAGAGGCGAAGGCCGAGCTGCTCGACACGCTCAAGGACGAGGTCGTGCACGAGTCGGCGGCCATCATCCGCGACTCCGAGGCCCGCACGAAGGCGGAGGCCGACAAGAAGGCCCGCTCCATCCTGAGCCTGGCCATCCAGCGCGTGGCGGCCGACCACTCGGCCGAGAACACGGTGAGCGCCATCCATATCCCGTCAGACGACCTCAAGGGCCGCATCATCGGCCGCGAGGGCCGCAACATCCGCTCGTTCGAGCAGCTCACCGGCACGAACCTCATCATCGACGACACGCCGGAGTGCGTGACCATCTCGTGCTTCGACCCGGTTCGTCGCGAGATCGGCCGCGTGACCATGGAGAACCTCGTCGCCGACGGGCGCATCCATCCGGCGCGCATCGAGGAGATGTTTGGCAAGGCCGAGGCGTTCGTGAACCAGCGCGTGCAGGAGGCGGGCGAGCAGGCCGCCTTCGACACCGGCATCCACGACCTGCATCCCGAGCTCGTGCGCACGCTCGGCCGTCTGCGCTACCGCACTTCCTACGGCCAAAACGTGCTGAACCACTCGCTCGAGGTGGCCTACCTCTCGGGCGTCATGGCCGCCGAGCTGGGGCTCGACCCCATCCCGGCCAAGCGCGCGGGCCTGTTGCACGACCTGGGCAAGGCCGTCGACCATGAGGTCGAGGGCAGCCACGCCGTCATCGGCGCCGACTTGGCGCGCCGTTTCGGCGAGAAGCAGGACATCGTGCACGCCATCGAGGCGCACCACAACGACGTGGAGCCCTCGAGCGTGCTCGCCGTGCTCGTGCAGGCCGCCGACGCCGTGTCCGCGGCGCGCCCCGGCGCCCGCAAGGAGACGCTCGACGCTTACATCAAGCGCCTCGAGAAGCTCGAGGAGATCGCGAACTCCTACAAGGGCGTGGAGCGCACGTACGCCATCCAGGCCGGCCGCGAGGTACGCGTCATGGTGGAGCCCGAGGTGGTCGACGAGGCCGCCACGACCGTGCTCGCCCACGACATCGCGCACCGCATCGAGAACGAGATGCAGTACCCCGGCCAGGTGAAGGTCGTGGTCATCCGCGAGAGCCGCGCGGTCGGCGTCGCGAAGTAAGGCGCAGCTCGGCATGGCCGACGGCTCGCTGGAATCATTCATAGAGAACGTCAACGGCGACAGCCATCTCCGGGTCGAAGCGGACCTCGGGGATGGCTTCGTCCGTTTGAGGAGCGCGGAGGCCGAGCGGCGCCAGGCCGCGCACGACATCCGCTCCACGGAGGACATCGTCATAGAGATGCTGCGCAACGCGCGCGACGCCCACGCCAAGAGCGTGTTCACGGCCGTGTCGCGCGAGGGAAGCCGCCGGCACATCGTCATGGTGGACGACGGCGACGGCGTGCCGCCCGCCCTGCACGAGCGCGTGTTCGAGCCGCGCGTCACCTCGAAGCTGGACAGCATGCACCTGGACAAATGGGGGGTGCACGGGCGCGGCATGGCCCTCTACTCCATCGCCGTGAACGCCGAGACGGCGCGCATAGCAGCTTCCGAACAGGGCCAGGGCGCCTCGTTCGTCGTGGAGACCGATCTGGGACGCTTGGGCGAAAAGGCCGACCAGTCCAGCTTCCCCGTGTTCGAGCGCACCGACGCCGGCACGGTGGCGGTGCGGGGGCCCAAGAACATCCTGCGCACCGTATGCGAGTTCGCGCTCGAATGCCGTCGCGACTGCACCGTCTACCTGGGCTCCGTCACCGACGTCGTGGCCACGCTCTACGCGTTCGGACTCTCGTCGCTCACGGCCGCCGCCCGCGCCTTCGGCCGCACCGAGGAGCTGCCGGTGTGCAAGCGCCTGGCGCTGGCGGCCGATCCCGCCGAGCTCGCCGGCCTCGCGGAGACGCTGGGGCTCGCGCTGTCCGAGCGTTCGGCGCGGCGCGTGCTCGACGGCGAGATCGCGCCGCTTTCGCCGTTGCTCGACCGCATCCGCATCGAGGGCGACGCGGCCGAGCCTCCGGAAGCGCGCAAGCAGGCGCCGCGCCGCGCCCACGACGCGCGCGGGCTCAAGATCGCCCCGGAGGATCTGGACGATTTCTCCGATCGGGTGGCCGCCGCCTACCGCGATATCGCACGACGCTACTATCTGGAACCCGACGCGCGCCCGGAGGTGCGCGTGGGTAAAGACGGCATCCGCATCCACATCCCCGTGACCAAACTCGATTGACGCCCCGGTTTCGGCGCCGATGCGGCCAGACGGGCCATATCCGCAGGTTGCAAGCCATACCATTAATGGCTAGAATAGCCGTACCGGAAAAAACGGCGCCAGCGCGCCGCACGCATATTGAACGCACGCAAACGCACGAGCAACGGACTCAAACGACGAAGGATATGCATGACCGCACCTGAGCACAAGCAGGACATCGGCTGCCTGAAAGTATCATCGAAATCATCGCCCGCATCCGTGGCCGGCGCCATAGCCGGCATGGTGAAGGACGGCGTCAACGTGGAGATCCAGGCCGTCGGCGCCGGCGCCGTGAACCAGGCCGTCAAGGCCATCGCCATCTCGCGCGGCTTTCTTTCGCCGGTGGGCATCGAGATCGTCTGCGTTCCCTCGTTCGCCGACATCGTCATAGACGGCGAATACCGCACGGCCATCCGCTTCGCGGTCGAACCCCGCTACACGCGCGGCGTACCCGCGCCCGCCGGCGGCGGGGAAGCCGAAACCGCCCCGACCGACCCCGTGCTCTGAGGACTCCCATGCACACCCATACCCCCTTCACGAACCTCGCGTTCTGCGTCCGCACGTTCGGCTGCCAGATGAACAAGCACGACTCCGAGCGCATCGCCGGCATGCTTGAGGGCCTGGGCGCGCTTCCCGTCGAGAGCATCGAGGAAGCCGACATCGTCGTGTTCATGACGTGCTGCGTGCGCGAGGCCGCCGACACGCGCCTCTACGGCCAGGTGGCCTCCCTCAAGAACACGCCGCTGCGCGCCGGCACGCCGCTTTCGAAGCGCGTCGTGGCCGTGGGCGGCTGCATCGGCCAGCGCGACGGCGAGCGGCTCGTCGAAGAGCTCCCGCACCTCGACGTGGTGTTCGGCACGCACAACCTGGGATCGCTGCCGCGCTTGCTGGAGGCGGCGCTCGAGGAGGGAGGGCACCACGTGGAGGTGCTCGACGCCGCGTCCTCGTTCCCCACGGAGCTGCCGACGGCGCGCGAGCACGCCTGGGCGGCGTGGCTCCCCATCACCGTGGGCTGCAACAACTTCTGCTCGTACTGCATCGTCCCCTACGTACGCGGCCGCGAGAAGTCGCGCCCGCTCGAGGACATCGTCGCCGAGGCGGAAAGCTACGTGGCGGCCGACGTGAAGGAGATCACGCTGCTCGGCCAGAACGTGAACTCGTACGGGCGCGACCTGTACGGCAGCCCGCGCTTCGCGGCCGTGCTCGACGCGCTCGACGCCACGGGCGTCGAGCGCCTGCGCTTCGCCACGAGCCACCCGAAGGACCTCACCGACGAGGTCATCGGCAAGTTCGCCACGCTGCGCTCCCTCATGCCGGCGCTGCACCTGCCCGTGCAATCGGGCTCCGACGCGGTGCTCGCCGCCATGAACCGCCGCTACACGCGCGGCCATTACCTGGAGCTCGTGCGCAAGCTGCGCGAGGCGCTGCCGGATATCGCGCTTTCAACCGACATCATCGTCGGGTTCCCCGGCGAGACGGCGAAGGACTTCGAGGACACGTACCGCCTGGTGGACGAGGTGGGCTACCATCAGGTGTTCACGTTCATCTACTCCAAGCGCGAGGGAACGCCGGCCGCCTCCGTCGACGACCCCACGCCCCGCGACGTGATCCAAGGAAGGTTCGACCGCCTGGTGGACCTCGTGCAGCAGCGGGCCTTCGAGGCCAACCAGGCCGATCTCGGCGCCGTGGTCGACGTGCTCGTGGAGGGAGCGTCCAAGCGCGACGCCGGCCTGCTCGCAGGCCGCAGCCCGAAGAACCAGACCGTCCACGCCCCGTTGCCCGACGGCGTCTCGGCCGGCGAGCTCGCCGGCACCGTGGTGCCGGTGCGCATCGACGAGGCGAAGACGTGGTATCTATCGGGCACGCTCGCAGACGACGGGGCTGCCGGCCATGCGGGAGCGGCGGATGGCCGCTGATCCAGCGCGATCGCCCCGCGAGCCGTTCGCCCTCGCATCGCCCGTCGTCTGCGTCGTGGGGCCCACGGCTTCGGGCAAGACGGCGCTCGCGCAGGCCCTTGCCCTCGCCCTCGACGGCGAGGTGGTGAGCGCCGACTCCATGCAGATATACCGTGGCATGGACATCGGCACGGGCAAGCTCGCCTCGAACGAGCGCCTCGTACCGCACCACGGCTTCGACCTCGTCGATCCCGGCGAACCCTATTCCGCGGCTCTCTTCCAAGACTACGCCCGCGCCTGCTTCCGCAACATCGACGCGCGCGGCAAGCGCGCGGTGCTCTGCGGCGGCACCGGCCTGTACGTGCGCGCCGCCATCGATGCCTACGAGTTTCCCCAAGGCGAGCAGGTGGGCAACGCCGTGCGGGAGCGCTACGCGCGCATCGCGCGCGAGCAGGGCGCTCAGGCGCTCTGGGAGCTGCTGCGCGAGCGCGACCCCCGAAGCGCCGCCATCGTGCCGCCGGCCGACGTCAAGCGCGTCGTGCGCGCCTTCGAGCTTTTGGAGGACGGCACGAGCCTGGCCGAGCAGCGGGCCCGTCTGGCGAGCATCCCGCAGCTCGTGCCCGCCCGGTTCGTGGGGCTGGCCGTCGACCCCGCCGTGCTGAACGAGCGCATCGACGCGCGGGTGGACGCCATGTTGGAGACAGGGCTCGTGGACGAGGTTAAACGTTTGTTACAGAGCGGCTTCCGGCGTGGCGTCACGGCGCCGCAGGCGATAGGATACAAGGAGATCGTCGCCGCCTTGGACGGCGAGACGACGATCGAGGAGGCCGCCGAGCGCATCAAAACGGCCACGCATCGCTACGCCAAGCGCCAGCGCACGTGGTTCCGCAAAGACAAGCGCATCCAGTGGATCGACGTGCGCGACCGGGATGTCGAGTCGCTGACGGACGAGGCGATCGAAAGGACGTCCTCCTCGAACGGCTGAACGTTACGAAGGAGAGGCGCGCAAGCCCCATGGAACTGCATTTCGCCAAGCTGCACGGCACCGGCAACGATTTCGTGTTCGTAGACGACTTTTCGCGCGACATCGAGCTGACCGACGATCAGGTCAGATTCCTGTGCGACCGGCATTTCGGCATCGGCGCCGACGGCGTCGTCCTCATACGGCCCTCGGACGATCCCGCCTGCGCCGCGTACATGCATTACCTCAACGCCGACGGCAGCCTGTCGCAGATGTGCGGCAACGGTGTGCGCTGCTTCGCGAAGTACCTGGTAGATCGGGGTTACGTGCCCGCAAGCGAAAAGCGCCTCACAGCCGACACGCTTTCAGGTCCCAAGCCGATCCGCTTCGAGGTCGACGCCGATGGCAGCATGACGCTGGCCACGGTCGATATGGGGCGTCCGGTGCTCGATCCCGCTTCGGTCCCTGTGGCCGCGCAGGCGAACGCCCGAAGCGCGAAGGGCGTCGCCTTCGTGCGCGAGCTGCCGGTCGAATCGCCGTGGGGAGCGTTCTCCTTCACGTGCGTCTCCATGGGCAACCCGCACGCCGTCTGCTTCGTCGACGATTGGGAATCGTTTCCCGACGCGCTGTTCCCATCCGCCGACAAGCGCCTCGCCACGCTTGATCTGGACAAGATCGGAGCCTTCTTCGAGCGTTGCCCCGCGTTCCCCGAGCGAGCGAACATCGAGTTCGCGACCGTGGGGGAGAAGGGCATCGAGATGCGCGTGTTCGAGCGCGGCTGCGGAGGGACGCTCGCCTGCGGCACGGGCGCCTGCGCGGTGAACGTGGCCGCCTCGCTCACGGGACGGGCCGGTTGCGAGAACGACCTGCGCCTGCGCGGCGGCACGCTGCGCATCGTCTGGGGCGACGACGACCATGTACACATGACGGGGCCCGCCGTCGAGGTGTACCGCGGCACCGTGGAGCTCTAGCCGCTCCCGCTCGAAGCGGTCCGCTGCCGCCCGTTTGCTGAACCCCTGGCTTCCGCAAATGGATCCAACCGCCTTGCCCGCCACTCCTGAAAGGATCTTTCCGTGAAAACCGCTTCCTGCCTCGACCATATGGCTCCGTACCTGTTCGCGCAGATCGACGCGAAGCGCGATGCGCTGAAAGCGCAGGGGGTCGACGTCATCTCGCTCGGCATCGGGGACCCCGACCTGCCCACGCCGGCGCATATCGTGGACGCCATGGCCGAGGCCATCCGCAAGCCGGAGAACCACCAGTACCCCGACTACGCCGGATCGCCCGCGTTCCGCACGGCGGCCGCCTTGTGGATGCAAAACCGCTTCGGCGTGGAACTCGATCCGAAGACCGAGGTGCTCGCGCTCATCGGCAGCAAGGAGGGCATCGCGCACCTGCACACCGCCTTCGTCGATCCCGGCGACTACGTGCTGGCTCCGTCCATCGGCTACCCGGTGTACTCCGGCGGCGCCACGCTCATGAGCGCCAACACGTACTTCATGCCCATGCGGGAGGAGAACGGCTTCCTCGCCGAGTTCGCCGACGTTCCCGCCGAGGTGCTCTCCAAGGCGAAGATCATGTTCCTGGGCTATCCGAACAACCCCACGGGCGCCTGCGCGACCGAGGAGTACTTCGATGCCGCCATCGACTTCTGCATCGAGCACGACATCCTGCTCGCGCACGACAACGCCTACTGCGACATCTGCTTCGACGGGTACGCGGCGCCCTCAATCTTGGAGCGGCCTCGCGCTAGGGAATGCTGCATCGAGTTCTTCAGCCTGTCGAAGTCCTACAACATGACCGGTTGGCGCATCGCCTTCGCCTGCGGCAACGCGACGGCGGTGGGAGCGCTCGGCACAGTGAAGAACAACCTGGACTCGGGGCAGTTCACGGCCGTGCAGGATGCGGGTATCGCCGCCTTGACGGGCGACCAACGCTGCATTGCCGACCTGTGCGCTCTCTACCAGCGCCGACGCGACCTCGTGGTGGACGCGTTGCACGCCATCGGCGTGGAATGCACGGCGCCGAAGGCCACCATCTACGTATGGGCGAAGGTTCCGCAGGGCGAGACGTCGGCGTCGTTCGCCACGAAGCTGTTGGAGCAGGCCCACGTCATCGTCACGCCGGGCTCGGGCTACGGTCCGGACGGCGAGGGCTTCGTCCGCATCTCGCTCACCACGCCCGACGACCGGCTGCTCGAAGCGGTGCGGCGCATCAAGGAAGCGATGTAGCGCCGTATCCCGCCTGTTTTCGGCGGCGCCGGCGAATATGCTATGATAGGCGCGCAGACGCTACCGCCTGCGCGCCTTATTGCAGTTCGAGGACGGAGCAACCAGCATGCAGCCAGCTATGTTCGTGATCTAACGGCCGATTCGCCATCGCGGCGAAAGGCAATCTGACTGTTCCCGCACGCCGCTTCCCGCCGCGTGCCTCGATGCGTTGAAAGGTTGGCTCCATGTCCGAATTCGAATCCGTTATCACGCGGGGGATGACCCCTGTTTCCGAAGAGCGTCGCGAGCGCGCCGTCCTCGTGGGCGTCGACCGCCCCGGCGTTTCCTGGCCGCTCGCATCGTCGCTGGCCGAGCTCGAACGGCTCGTCGACACGGCGGGCGCCAACGTCGTGGCGACCACGACCCAGAAGCTCGACGCCCCGAATCCGCGCACGTTCGTCGGATCCGGCAAGGCCGAGGAGGTGGCGGAGTTGGCGCGCGCCCATGCCGCCGACCTCGTCGTGTTCGACGACGAGTTGAGCCCCTCGCAGCAGTCGAACCTCGAGAAGGTGGTGGGCAAGGACGTGAAGGTCATCGACCGCACGGCGCTCATCCTGGACATCTTCGCGCTGCACGCCACCAGCAGGGAAGGCCGCCTGCAGGTGCGCCTCGCCCAGAACGAGTACCTGCTGCCGCGCTTGCGCGGTATGTGGGCTCACCTGGCCTCGAACCGTATGGGCGGCGGCGTGGGGTCGCGCTTCGGCGAGGGCGAAAGCCAGCTTGAGGTCGACCGCCGCATGGTCCGCAAGCGCATCACGTCCATCAAGCGCGAGCTCAAGCACCTGGCCGACGTGCGCGCCGTGCAGCGCGAGAGCCGCTACGAAAGCGGCATGTTCAAGGTCGCGCTGGCCGGCTACACGAACGCGGGAAAGTCGAGCCTGCTCAACCGCCTGACGAACGCCGACGTGCTCGCCTACGACAAGCTGTTCGCAACCTTGGACTCCACCACGCGCAAGTTCGTGCTGCCCGAGGGTCGCGAGATAACCATCACCGACACGGTTGGCTTCATCCAGAAACTCCCCACCACCCTGATCGAGGCGTTCAAGTCGACGCTTGACGAGATAACGGGGGCCGACCTCGTGTTGCACGTCGTCGATGCGTCTTCCGACGAGTACGAGGCGCAGATACGGGCCGTAGAGGACGTGCTCGGGCAGATCGGCGCGCAGGACCTCCGACGCGTGCTCGTGTTCAACAAGTGCGACCTGTTGGACGAGGAACATCTTGCCGCGCTCGAGGCGCGCCAATCGCAGGCGCAATTCGTGTCGGCGGCGACAGGGGAGGGCATCGGCGAGCTGGTGGACCATATCGCCCGCTTGGCCTCGGCGCATGACGAGCATTTGGACGTTCTCGTGCCCTACGGGCGCGGCGATTTGGTGTCCGTCGCGCACGAGCGATGCCATATCCTGTCCGAAACGCACGAGGAGGGCGGCACGCACATCGTCATGCTCGCGGCGCCTTCCTATGCCGGACTGTTCCGTCCGTTCTCGATCGAGCGCTCTTAGAGTTACTCTAAGTCACTCGCAAGGGCGGGTTGCTGCCTGCCCGGCACGAAACCGGGCGGTAAAAACGATCAAGCGGCGAGCGCACCGTGCGTTCGCCGCTTGATTTTTCGACTCTAAGCCTTACTGCACCGGGCGGGCAGCAACTCGCACCCAGCGGGGACCAGCATGCCCAGCCTCTTGCCGTGCGTGAGAGAAAGAAAGGCTTTCCTCGCTACGGTCCCGACGGCCTTTACAGGCGGCGGAACACCGCGACCACCTTGCCTGCGATGGAGCAGTCGGTGGTGATGATGGGATCCATCGTGGAATTCTCCGGCTGAAGGCGGATGTGGTCCGACTCCTTGTAGAACCGCTTGACCGTCGCGCCGTCGTCGATGATGGCCACGACGATGTCGCCGTTGTTGGCGACGGGCTGCTCCTTCACCACCACGTAGTCGCCGTCGTTGATGCCCGCCTCGATCATCGATTCGCCGCGTACCGACAGCAAGAACGACGGCGCGTCGCCCACGATGTCGGTAGGCAGCGAGATGGTGTCGGTGATGTTCTCCTCGGCGAGGATGGGGGAGCCGGCCGCCACGTTGCCCACAAGCGGCACGTTCACCACCTTGTTGAAGCTGGGCTGGATGACGTTGGAAGGGCTTTCCACGTTATCCAACGGATAGGTGAGCGCGATGGAGCGCGACTTGAGGGGATCGCGTTTGATGAGCCCCTTGTCTTCGAGCGCTTTGAGATGCACGTGAACCGTCGAGGGGGAGGAAAGGCCCAGGCTCTGGCAGACCTCGCGCACGGTGGGGCCGTAGCCCTTCTCGCGAATGCACTCCTCGATGCAGTCGAGCACTGCCTTCTGGCGCTTCGTCACTTTTTCGGACATGCCCCGTCCTTTCCCTTGGCGAACAAATGTTTTAATTTCATATTGACATGAACCTTTGTTCGCTCTATTATATATGCGAACAAAGGTTCTACGCAAGGGCTAGGAGGCAGAAAGATGAAGAATTTCGAGGTGCGGTGCGCCACCGATGGCACATCGGCTCTGCAGCCGGAATTCGATTACGCGCCCATGAGCACGGGGGCTATCATCGAGTTTCCCGGGCGCGCCTCCCGACGCGCCCTCGCGTATCCGGAGCGCGATGCGATCCGCGACGTTTCCGCTCGGGCGGCCTCCACGTCGCGTTACGCGGAAGCCTCCCGAACGGCGCACGCCTTCCGCTTCGGCAGCATAGGCGGCTGCGCTTACGGTCGCGTAAGGCCGTGGCAGGCGGCCATCGCCGGTTGCGTCTTCTCCGCCTTGGCGCTTGCGAGCATGTTCGTCGGCCTGTAACGGCCGTTTCGATACCCACAGATGCTGCGTTTCTGTGGCTGCAGGGCGCTCCCGCCACCCCGGGAGCGCCCGTTTTCATCCAAACGTTGCTTCGCAGGCAGGGCGCTTGTGATAAACTGCGTTAAACGTCGAGCATGAGCCGCAAGGTCGTTCGACGCTGGCAGCGACATCCGCGTCATGGTATGGCATCCACGTCAAGGCGCATGCGATAGGGAGACAAGGAACATGAAGCACTAACGAAAGCCTTCGGGCACCCGCATATCATGTCAGATACGCATCGGGTGCGCTTTCGTTATCGTTCCTCGCGTTTTCATCCCCTATTCGAACCATCTCATCGATCCGTTCGAACGATCTCGGCGAAACACCGCGCATCCGGTGCCTCTCGAAGGGAGGCCCTTCATGTTCGTTACCGCACATCACCTCACGTACATCTACGACGGCGCCGACAGCGCCGCCCTTGACGACGCTTCCGTCGCGTTCGCACCCGGCTGGACCGGCGTTGTCGGCTCGAACGGGGCTGGCAAGAGCACGCTGCTCAAGCTGGTCTGCGGAAGCATGGAACTCCAAACAGGGAACGTGACGCCGCGGATCAAGGGATACGTCTGCGCTCAGTCGACCGACGAGCCGCCGTCCGATCTTGAGGAGTTCGCCTGCGATTACGGTCCGACGGCCGTGAGGCTCAGGTACCTGCTCGGTATCGACGATGCGTGGCTTTGGCGGTTCGACACGCTTTCGCACGGCGAGCGCAAACGCATCCAAATAGCGTGCGCTCTCGCCGCCGAGCCGCAGCTGCTCGCGCTCGACGAACCCACGAACCATCTGGACGCCGACGCACGCAGGCAAGTCGCCCGAGCGCTTGCCGCTTATGACGGAGTCGGCTTGCTCGTGTCCCACGATCGATCGCTTCTCGACGAGCTCGTCGGTTCCTGCGTGTTCGTTGAGAAGGGGCGGGCTACAACCGTTTCCGGCACCTACACGCAGGCGAGAGAGGAGATGGCCCTGCGGCGTCGAACCGCTTCCGCAGAGCGCTCGAACGCGCGCCGCGACCTTGCCCGCATCAAAGCCGAAAGCGCCCGAAGGGAAGGGGTCGCCGCGCGTTCCGCCTCTCGGCGCTCTGCGCGGCATCTCGACCCGCGCGACCACGATGGCCGGGCCAAGATCGGCTTGGCCGTGGTCTCCGGCCAAGACGGCAAAACCGGGCGGCTGGCGTCGCACATGGGAAAGCAGGTTGAACGAGCCGAGAAGCGCTTGGCCGAGACGCGCGTCGAGAAAACGTACGGCGGACCTCTCGACTTGGACGCAGCGCCAGCCAAGCGAAAGGTGCTGGCTTCGAAAGAAGCCGGCATTATAGCGCTGGGCAACCGTCGCGTTCTCCATCATCCTGCGCTGCATATCGGCAACGAGGATCGCATCGGCCTCGTAGGGGAAAACGGGGCAGGGAAATCGACCTTGCTCGCCGCAATGCTCGAGCAGGTTACGCTCGCAGAGGGCGTGGTGAGCATTCCCCAAGAGATGGATCGCGAACGCGGGCGAGCGCTGCTCGCGTCCGTGAAAGCCATGGGATCGTCGGACCGCGGGCGCCTGCTCTCCATCGTCGCACGCTTGGATTCTCCGCCGGAGCGCATCTTGGGCGGCGACGAGCTCAGCCCCGGGGAAATGCGCAAGCTCATGCTGGCGCAGGGCCTCATGGGCCGGCCGCACCTCATCGTTATGGACGAGCCTACGAACCACTTGGACATCGGATCCATCGAAGCGCTGCAAACCGTGCTGGCCGATTGCCCTTGCGCGCTTGTGCTCGTGTCGCACGACGAGCGGTTCCTCGAGGCGCTCACAACGTCGAGATGGGTGTTCGACGTGGAACGGACGACCCGAGAAGGGGTGGGGGACACCTATGTGCGGATCGAGCACTGACGAACAGGGGAGACGCGCGTCCAAGCGCGTCTCCCAAGCATGAAGGAGCGTCCCCGTCTCTAGCTGCAAGGCGGGTTTTTTTGCATGGATCGACGATGTTGATTGAACCACAATATCTGGTATGTTAGGCTGAGCCAAAGTCGAGCAAAAGGAGCTCTCATGCGCTGCCCTTCCTGCGGAAACCCTGAATCGAAGGTAGTCGACTCGCGTCCTTCCGAAGACGGCACGGCCATTCGACGCCGTCGCGAATGCCTCGATTGCGGACGGCGCTTCACCACGTACGAGCGCCTTGGCGACAATCCGCTCATCGTCGTCAAGGCCGACGGGTCTTCCGAAGCCTACGATCGCCAGAAGCTTATGCGGGGGCTGCTCATCGCCTGCGCGAAGCGGCCCATATCACCCGAACAGATCGGTTCGCTCATCGACAGCATCGAGACCGAGCTGCGCAACGCGTCATGCAACGAGATCAAGTCGAAAGAGCTGGGCGACATGGCTCTCGTTCGCCTGGCCAAGCTCGACGACGTGGCTTACGTTCGATTCGCGAGCGTTTACAAGGACTTTCAAAACGTCGGCGAGTTCGCCGCCGCACTCGAAGGGCTGCGCTGATGGAACAGTTGCGCGTGCCTATAAAGTCGCTCGACCCCGATCTTCCGATACCTTCGTGCGCCTATGCGGGCGACGCCGCCGTCGACCTGCGCTCAACCGAGGGCACGACGCTGCAGCCGTTCGAGCGCAAGCTCGTGCCCTGCGGCATAGCCGTGGCCATTCCTGCAGGATACGCGGGCTTCGTTCTGCCGCGCAGCGGGTTGGCCGCGAAGCACGGCATGTCCTTGGTGAACTCGCCGGGGCTCATCGACAGCAATTACCGCGGCGAGATCAAAGCCGTGCTCGTCAATCTCGACCCGCATGAGCCGTTCGTTATCGAGCGTGGAGATCGTATCGCGCAGCTGGCTATCATGCGCGTGGCCGATACGACGTTCGAACCGTGCGTCGATCTCCCCGAGACCGAT
This sequence comes from Gordonibacter massiliensis (ex Traore et al. 2017), assembly GCF_019731765.1. Taxonomy (NCBI): domain Bacteria; kingdom Bacillati; phylum Actinomycetota; class Coriobacteriia; order Eggerthellales; family Eggerthellaceae; genus Gordonibacter; species Gordonibacter massiliensis (ex Traore et al. 2017). The sequence goes on from NZ_JAASIO010000012.1 coordinate 106,555, forward strand.
CGAGGAGCGGGAGGCTTCGGCAGCAGCGGCGTGGGAAACTGACGCGATACTCCTCTTCGTCCTCGAATGCATGCGGTGAACCAACGGCCGATCATGACGCAACCGGCAGCGCATCGTTGCACTTAGAGTAACTCTAAGTTAGAATTGTTTGCATTAGAGCTACTCTAAGCAAGTTGTTTTTCGTATTAGAGTTACTCTAATGCGATGGTCTGCTTCCGAATCTCGCGACCGAGAACCCAAGCATAAGGAGAGCCATGGACGATACCGAACAGATCGACCGAATCGGCTTCGAAGGTTCGTCCGGTTGCGATCGTGATCCTGCATACGGCATCGCCGACGTCGTTTCCATAACGGGCATATCGGCGTTCACCATTCGCTATTACGACAAGTGCGGATTCTTTCCCGATCTTCACCGAGACAAACGCGGCGTGCGCTCGTTTTCCGAAGCCGACATCGCCCAACTGCACCTTGTGGAAGCCCTTCGAAAAAGCGGGCTCTCGATCGAGGGCATCCAGTATTTCGTACGCCTTTGCAAGCAAGGCTCCGCCACGCAGCCCGAGCGCCTGAGGATACTTCGAGCCCAAGAGACCGTGCTCGAATACCAGCGCGAGGAGTTGGACGAAAGTTTGAAACGACTCCATGCCGCTACGGTGGATTTGGAGTCGACCAATCACCCGAATCGGTCCGACGTGCTATAGTGCGTGAACGGAACAAGAAAAAGGCTCGTTTGCACGACCTAGGAGTCATCCGAAGCAAAGATAGGGCCTTAGAACGGCTCTCAGAGCCTCGTTTATAAAACCGCAGGTCAAACACGTTGTTTTTCTAAAGATTGGACAAGATTTACCATGGACGAGCAAAACAGGCCGTCACAGCCCTCGAAATCGCCCGAACCCCCGTACCAGAAGCCGAAACCCCAGCCGAACATGCAAGACATGCGCACCCTGAAGGTAGCCCAGAACCTCGCCATGGTGGCGAGCCTTGCGGGTCCGGTGTCGATATTCATCGGAGGCGTTTTCTTGAGCACCGCCGGATTGGTGTGCGCCATTGTTGCGCTCTACAAACTGAACGGACTGGCGAAAAAGAACAGTGATTTCGCCATGGCTGCGAAACGCTTGAAGCGGGTTTGCATAACAGCCATCGTAATATGCGGCATAGCGCTCGTGCTGAATGCGATCTCGGCGTACCTGATGTACCCGATGGTCCTCGAGGCCCTTGAATCCGGCGACTACGGAAACCTAGGCTCCAACCTGGGAACAAGCCCCGACGCGCCCAAGGGAAGCTCCACCTGGGGATAACACACTACCCCGCAACGATCGATGATTTATTGATAACATGTCTTATGTAAAGTTGAGTAGCATACAGTAGCTAGGTCTTTCTTCATAGTCGGTGCTTGTCGAATTGTAGTAGCCAGCTTCTAGGTTTTATCAAGGAATGGATATGGTTGAGCCCTATTTCAATGCGTGGTTAGAAATCGACAAGGCTGAACGCGGGATTGCTCCGACGCTCAGCAAGTTCAATGAAGTTTGGCGGAGCATGAATTTGCCGGAGCGACTCATGATCGCACTGTTCTTGTTTTCGGATTTTGCGCTGATTGCTTTCAGCATTATCGTACAGTTCGACCATTCTCTTCTTTATTTGTTCGGCTTCGGTATTCTTTTGTTTTTGGTCTTAACGCTTCTCACGTTTCGTACATCCATCTCGTTCCATCGAAGGCTGCCTGGATATTCGGTTAAGCATGCTGCAGATTTTTCCCAGAGTCTTCGTGATGTATATCAAGAAATAGGGCTTGTGAGTTATGGACAGATAGAGCTCGTGCGAAACGAAGCAGCAGAGATGTTGGATCGGAAAGAGCGAAGTAGGGCTGCCATCATTCGATATACATTCGATGCCGTTGTCTTGGTCATTTTAGCCGCGACCGTCAATCATCTGGTGGGATTGCTCGAGCATGGTATGTCGCTCGAAGAGGTGGTAGCGTTCTTGATTTTCGAGATTGTGATGGCGGCGATCATTATTCTCCTTGTATACGGGTTGTGGCTTGCTTATGATCGTCTCGGCGCCCTCCCCACTCCGAAGCTCCGCTCGTTTATTGAGGATCTGACGAGTCTGATGATCTACCAGATCGGAGTGGATTCTTCTTGCCAGAACATTCGATCGCGCGCCGTGATGAAGCGCGTCTCCAAGAAACTTGCTTAGTGTTGCCATAGGCAAGCAATATGCGCAACGCGGTTCGTATTCGCGTCTGCGCGTATTCGCTGTTAGGTTTCGATGGGGAACGTTTCCGTTGTCGGGCCAAACGGAAACGTTCTTAGGAAACGCCTCTCCCCTTCCTATAATGGGCTTGCGTATCGGCGGCTGACGATCCTTGGGGAGGTACCTTATGAATCGCGAGGAGTTCATGGCTCTGGAATCATCGAAGAAGGCGGAAGAGCTGAACGTCTTCATCGAAGCGGGAATGAGCCAGAAAGAGGCTATGGCGCAGATAGGGGTCAGCCTGAAGGACCTCATGGTGGCGCAGGTGTTCTTCTCGAAAGGCGAAGGCAGGTTCGTCGCCAACGCCGTCGGCGGCTTCTCCAACTTCCATAGCGACACCACCGCTGAAGCCGCGAAGTAGGCTCGTACCATCAAAAGCGGAGAAGATACGACTCCTTCCGACGAGCGGGGTGCGCCTAGCAGCGCACCCCGCTCGATTCCGCTTCGTCGCCCATTTTGACCAGGCTCTCCACGAAATCGGTGATCATGGCGGCAGACTGCCGGCACACGAAGATGCGCTCCCTGCCGTCAACCGCCACTTCTTTGACGATCCCCGCCCGAGCCAACTGCCTTATGGCCTCGTTGGTGGCGCCGTAGCTCTTTCCGATCAATTCGGCGGCGCGGATGGTGGAGAGCCCCGGGTTCCCCAGGAGCAGGTCAAGCAGCTTGTCCAGCGCGGAATGGGCTGGTATGCGCAGGTTCTGCGACCTCCACTTCGCGCTCAGCTTCTCCGCTTCGGCCAAAAACGAATCCGCGACAACCACCGACATGTACGTGTTCTGCGCATTGTAGACCGCCCAGTGCTCTCTAAGGTCCTCCCCCTTCCCCGCCGAGCGATCGACGCGGGAGGAGTCCTTCAGCTTCCGGCGGTATTCCCTTCCGATGGAGGCGCCCCAGCATACGGGCACCATGTAGCCGTTCGAGAAAAGGCCGCGCCTGAACATGGGCATGAAGGCAAGCACCAGCCCCGTCCGGTCGATCATCGTGTCGAACGGAACGATTCTCTCGAAAGCCCAATGGATGATAGACGCTTGCCCCAACGGCGAGTACGCCTCGCTGCTCGCAAAAGCGCAGAGTTCGCTGATCTCCAAAGGGATGGCGGTGGGATCGGACCCCTTCTTGTGCGGCAGGAAGTTGCTTCTGAAGCCGTGGTAGCGGTTGTCGCCCGTCTTCCCGCTCAAGAGGATCTCGTGAAGGTGCAGGACGGTCTCCATGGTGATGGCGGCATCCTGCCCGCTCACCGCGGTCGCCCACTCGATGGCCTGCATGTAATGGATCGCCTGCAGGGCGGCGTTCAGGCAGCCGTCGGGAAACCGAAACTCCGGCCTTTGCATGCGTATGCCCTGGTTGGCGTCGCCACGATACTTCCAGTTCGATAGGTCGAAAGCGGTGATCAAGGGGACGGCCGGAAGCGTCACGTCATGCGACATGCGAATGGCGAAGATGGCGTCGATGGCCAGAAGCGTGTCCTTCATGCACTTCGCGCTGGGGCTGTGCGCGAGCCGTTCGCCGAACCGTATCAGCTCGGCCTCCGCTTTGTAGAACTCTGCCTGAGTCAAGGCCGAATAAGGGTATCCGGAGTATCCCATATCGCCCCCCTGTCCTTCCCCTGAAAACTCCCGGCCGGCAATGCGGGCGCCTTTGCCCCGCATGCGCGAACAACCTTTACGGCGCGCCACCCCGTCTGCCGGCGCGCCGTTTTCCGAGACTTCTCCGTTCATTTTAGCATCTGGACTTTCAGGGACGCTTCATCCTTCGCAATGAGGGGAATCCGCAAAATTCGGACCATGCGATATTCCCGTATATCCGAAAAGCAGAAAATACCTTGCGAACCCCCTCCGGCGCTCAGTAGCCTGCAGGCAAGCGGGTTGCGTCCATGGGCGCGAGCGCGTTCTTTCGAGGGAGCAGTTCATACGAAAGGGGGCACGATGTCAAGAGAATCGGTAGTCGAGAAACTAGGCGAGCGTCACGAGGGGGTCGACTTCTTCTACACCACCTGCCATAACAACGGCTGTTGGGACGCCACCTGCCTTATCAAGTGCAGCGTGAAGGACGGGAAGATCGTCGCCATCGAGCCCGACGACTCGGTCAATCCGGGCGTCGCCCGCGAGGACGACAACGAGGACGCCGTCCAAACCGGCATGCTCCAAGCCCGCGCCTGCCCCATGGGTCATGCGTGGCGCCAGGAACTCTATTCGGAGAACCGCCTGCTGTATCCCATGAAGCGTGTGGGCGGGAAAGGCTCCGGCAAAGGCCATTTCGAGCGTATCTCCTGGGACGAGGCGCTCGACACCATCGCGGACAAGATGAAGCAGATGGCCGAGGAGAACCCCGACAATCCCTGGCTGTACTACTGCTACTACGTAGCGTTCGAAAGCTCCGACTTCCCGTTCGCCTCCTACATGCCAGGCACCATCACCGGCTGGGGCGACCATTCCACCTCCGGCGGCGCCGCTGCCGAGGACTTCCATCTAGGCGTGCGCCTCACCGACTGCCTCATCAAGGGAACGTCCGACGCGTTTCCCGGCTTCGAGGCTCCCGACCTGCTGAACTCCAAGCTCGTGGTGCTCTGGGGCTTCGATCCCATGGTGTCCTGGTTCGGCCATGTGCCCTACTACATGAAGCTGGCCCAGGAGCGCGGCTGCAAGTTCATCCTGATCGACCCGGTGTACAACGTGAGCGCCGAAGCCTTGGGCGCCCAGTGGATCCCCATCCGCCCCGGCACCGACACCGCGTTCGGCCTGGCCGTGGCCTACGTGCTCTACACCGAGGACCTCTACGACCATGAGTACGTGGCGCAGTGGGTGGAGCCCGAGGGCTTCGAGGAGTGGCGCCGGTACATCGTCGGCGAGGTGGACGGCGTCGCCCACACCCCGGAATGGGCCGAGCCCCTCACGGGCATCCCGGCCGAGACCATCGAGGCCTTCGCGCGCTACTACGCCTCCATGAAGCCCGTCCATCTGCAGCAGATGTACGGCGTGTCCAAGCGCAACCTGGGCGACTACGCCGCTGCCGTGGCCATGCTCCTGCAGGCTATGACCGGCAACCTGTCCATTCCCGGCGGCTGCGAGGGCGGCGGCGCCAACCTGGTGACCCAGCCCCGCCTCTTCGCCCCCGTGCCCGACACCGGCCAGATCAAGGGCGACGTGGTGAACCCTATCACCAATAACAACAACAAGGTGACCGAGGTCATGCACTGCCAGAAACTCTACGCCGCCGGCGAGATCACCGAGGATGAGTTCCGCCGCCGCATCGGCTGCCCGTCAGACAGCCCGCTGCCGAACCTGAAGATGGCCATCATCCCGAACAACTACATCAACAACCAGCATCACGTGTCGAAGCGCATGCAGGGCTTCGCGGACATGGAGTTCTCCTGGGGCTGGCAGTACTTCCACGACCAGCCTTCCATCGAGTTCCTCGACATCGTGCTGCCCTCCCCCGTCATCCAGTTCGAGTCCACGGACATGCACTTCTTCGGCATCAACCGCTTCTGGAACTCGCCGTCCGGCATGATGAACTACTTCCTGTTCGCCGGCAAGGGCGTGAACCCTCCGGGCGAGGTCCGCTCGAAGGACTGGGTCTGGATGGAGCTGGCCCGCCGCCTCGGCTTCGCCGACAAGTACTGCCCGAAGATGCTCGACGTGACCGACTGGCGCGACTGGGACGAGCAGGTCATCGAGCGCATCTACAAGCCCGCTTACGAGAAATGGGCCGAGGACGAGAACGGTCTTCTGGGCTACTACGAGATCGAGCCGCCCTCGTGGGACGAGTTCCAGAAGCTGCCCATCGTCCGCGTTCCCGGCGAGCCCGGCGAGTGGTTCTATCCCTTCAAGAACACGGTCGAATGGGGGCGCTCGCCGTTCAAGACGCCGTCCGGCAAGATCGAGTTCGAGAGCTCCTTCGTGAAGGAGAACGACCTGACGAAGACCCGCTACGGTGGGCAGATGGACGCCTATCCGCGCTGGCAGCCCACCTACCAGGACCTGCCCGCGAACGACAGCTACTACCACCCGTGGACGAAGAACTTCCCGCTGTCCATGGTCACGCCGGTGTCCACGTACCGCCAGCACTCGTCCAACGACCAGAACCCCTGGCTCAAGGGCGACTGCTACGAGCACATGGTGCGCATGTCCCCCGCCGACGCCGCCGACCGCGGCATCAAGACGGGCGACCGCGTGCTGGTGTACAACCAGTTCGGCGAGGTCGAGATCACCGCGTACGTCTCGTCGAAGCTATTGCCCGGCACCGTGTCCATCGGGCATGGCGAATGGTCGAAGTTCGACAACGTGAGAAAGTCCAAGCTCATGCCCTACGGCATCGACGAAGCCGGCAACTGCAACCTCCTCATCGGCGACACGCATCTGCCGCATGTGGTGGGCGCGCTGCTGACGGCCGGCCTTGTGGAGATCAGGAAGGTGGGAGAATAACATGACCCAGTACGGATTCTTCTTCGACCAAGGACGCTGCTACGGCTGCAAAGCCTGTTCGGTGGCCTGCAAGGACTGGTACGACATCGCACCCGGCCCCGAGAAGTGGATGAGCGTTTACATGTGGGAGAAAAACGCGTTCCCGCTCACGTCCATCGGCATCCTGGCCTTCAGCTGCGGCCATTGCGACAACCCCGTGTGCGTTTCCGCCTGCGAGCATGGCGCGATCTTCAAAGAGGAGAAGTACGGCGCCGTGCTGGTTGACCAGGAGAAGTGCCAGGGCGATCGCAACTGCTTCCAGGCATGCCCCTACGGCGCCCCGAAGTTCGCGAGCGACGAGCCCGGCACCAAGATGAGCAAATGCACCATGTGCATCGACCGGTTGGAGAAAGGCCAGCTGCCCCTGTGCGTGGCCTCCTGCCCCATGCGCGCGTTGGACTTCGGCCCCATCGACGAGCTGGTGGAGAAGTACGGCGACGTGCGCAAGATCGAGACCATGCCCGATCCCGAGACGACCATGCCCAACTGGGTCGCCAAGGCGAACCCGCCCAAGGAGCAGCTCATTCCCTACGACGCGGACAAGGCCGTCCGGCTCACCAAGCGCCGCACTGCAACCGACGACGTGTACGCCGGCGGCTGCAACAGCGTCACGGAGTTCGACACCGACGTCGCGTGCATCCGCGAGCTGCGCATGAAAAACGCCACCGTGGCCGAGGTCATGGCCGCCACGTCGAGCGACCAGGGCTAACGTCCGCAAACCATCATTTTGGGATGCGCGTCGACCGAGTTCGCACGCGCATCCCGATTCTTGCCGAATACATGCGATTGGGGGAAACCATGGAATCGGTCTTTCACCATGTTGGGATCTACTGCCGCGATATCGAGGAGTCCATCGCGTTCTACGAGGACGTGCTCGGATGCAGGCTGCTGTTCAAGTCGGACGCCCTGGAGGGCGACAAGCCGCTCAAGATGGCATGGGCCAGGAGAGGGAACCTTGTCTTCGAGCTGCTGGAATGCGAGGACAAGTCCACCTGCGAGGCCGCCGCGAACTGCCTCAACCATGTGGCGCTGCGCGTGGACGACATGGACGGCTTCGTCGCGCATCTAGGCGAGAAGGGCGTTGCCGTCGAGGCGGGCCCGTTCGATCCGCCCTTGGAGTTCGACCGCCCTTTGACAGGCGGCGACTCCGACGTGTTCGCCGTTTGCGGCGATGCGGGATCGCAGCTGAGGATCATGTTCTTCCGCGGCCCCGGAGGGGAGCGCTTCGAAGCCGTGCAGGACAACATCGAAGCGCTGTAAGCCGAAGGGGCTGCATCAAATCGCCGCTTCACTGGTCTTGTAGGGCAAGGGCTCTGCCCTTGCCGCTCAACTAGCAACGTTTCCGCAGGTCGACGGCAAGGGCAGAGCCCTTGCCCTGCGGGGCGACCTCGGAGGGCGTGCGTTTAACGGCTTTTGATACAGCCCTTTCCGGACAAAGAACCCGCTTTGCAGACGATAAAGGAGGAGGTGCCTTATGAGCACCAGCAAGAAATACCGGAACTGGGCGCTGATCGCCATTGCCATGCTCCTGTTCGGAACGGCAATCGCGACGATCCAGTTCAAGGTCCCCGTCGTCATGGGCGACATCATGGCGAACATGAATATGGATGCAAGCTCCGCTTCGTGGCTCATGTCCATCTTCACGTTCGTGGGCATTATCCTGGCGCTTCCCACGGGCGCGCTCGCGAAGAAGTTCGGCCCGAAGACCATGCTGCTCGCTGCTGCCGCGATCATCGCCGCTGGCTCGTTGCTGGGCGCCTTCGCGGGCAACGGCATGGTTCTCATCGTCTCCCGCGCCATCGAGGGAGTGGCGTTCATCTTCGTGACCATTTGCGGCCCTCTGGCCGTGCAGAAGTACGTCGCGCCCGACAAGATCGGCTCCGCAACGGGCATCTGGGCGCTCTGGGTCTGCCTCGGTTCGGTTGTCGGCGGCGTGCTGACCCCCACGCTGTACGCTTCCACCGGTTTCGTGGGCGTGTGGGTGATCTACGCCGTCGCGGCCGTGGTGCTCGCCGTCGTGGTTGCCGTGATCGTCAAGAATCCCGGCGAGGCGCTCGAAAGCGCCGCGGACGCCCCTGCGGAAGGGAAGGTCGGCTACGGCGAGCTCGTGAAGCCGAACATCCTGCTGTTCTTCGCAGCCTTCCTCGTCTTCAACATGACGCTGATGGCCGTGTTGAGCTTCGGTCCCACCTTCCTGCAGCAGCAGGGCGTCGACCCGACGCTGTCCGGCTTCGTGAGCACGCTTCCCATGCTGCTCGCCGTCATCTCGTCTCCGCTGTTCGGCGCCCTGTCCGACAAGCTGGGCCGCTGCAAGCCGCTGTACCTGGCCGCGATGTTCGTCATGGGCCCCTGCACGCTGCTCCTGCTCACCCAGACCGGTCCTTTGATGTGGGTCGGCGCCATCGTCATGGGCCTCGTCGGCTTGGGAGGCCCGGTCATGTGCCTGACGTCGTACATCAACGTCCTGGGCCGCCCCGAGCTCATGTCCATCGGCATGGGCGTGCTCATGCTGGTCCAGAGCCTCGGCCAGTTCTTGGGCACGTGGCTGGTGCCCCTGCTGCTCGGCCCCGACGTGTCCGCGTGGATGTTCACCGGCATCGTGATGTGCGCGATCGGCTTCGCCGGCACCGCCGCCCTCGCCTTGTGCAAGTTCAAATAGGAAAGGGAGCTCGGACGAGTTCTCGCCATGGCTCGAGCGCCACTCCCCGTACGGCGCGGCGCTCGAGCCAGATACGAAAAGGAGTGATAGCCATGTGCTTCAGACCCGCCGACGCATCAGTCGATGCAGGCTCGAACAAATGCCCCGAGTGCGGCCAAGATATCCAGGTGCTGACCGGCATCGCCTTGAAGAAGTGCCCGCACTGCAAGTGCGACCTCGTTCCCTACTTGAAGGGCGAGAAGCCGATTCCCGCAGCCCCTCCCATCCCTAGGGCCGCCACCCCCGCAGCCCCGAAAGCTCCCGAGGCCCCGAAGGCCTGAGGGCCCCTGCGATTCGAAGGCGCTTTGCGACTCGGTTGCGGAACCTCGTTCGATCCTTCGCTCCTCCCCCCGTTCGCCGCGCCTTTCTTCGTACGCGACCGCGTCGAGCCGGGATGCGCTCAGGCAGGGGGCTGTTCGCGGTATGGTAGACTGAGCGGGTAGATGACCGGAGGCGCGCTAAGAGGCGGCGACAATGCGCTATTACATCGACGGATACAATGTGACGAAACGAGACCCCTCCACGCGGAACCTCTCGATCGAGGAGCAGCGCGATGCGCTCGAGCGCCGTCTGCGCATCGATGCGGGACGTGCGCTGGGCAGGGCTTCCTATACGATCGTATGGGACGGCGCGGGCGGCGAGGGCGTCGTTCGGGAGCCCGATCTCCATGTCGCTTTCACACGCAAGCCGACCGCCGACGACGCCATCGTCGAGCGCGTTCGCGGGGCGAAAGAGCGCGTCGGCGTGGTGACGTCCGACCGCGGGCTCGCCGAACGCTGCCGCGCGGTCGCCCTTCACGGAGTGGACGTGCTGCCCTCGGAGCGGCTGTTCGCGCAGGCGAGCGGCGCGGCCAAGAAACGCAAAGGCGCTCCCCTTCCCCGCGACGTCGGCATTCCCGCGAACGCGAACGAGATCAACCGCGAACTGAAGAAGATCTGGGGCATCGAGGACTGAGGGCGGCGCCGCCGGGCCGCGAACGACGACAAACGCTCGAAGCCGATGGCCGGCCGCATACCGTCGACGAATCGTTGCGCTCGCCCGCGTCCGTGTTCGCACCGTGACTTAGAGTAACTCAAAGTCACGTCAGGGCGGCCGGATGCGTGCCGATTCCCCTACGAAACGTGCGGCGCGCGCCGCAAGCGTCTATGCTGGCCGCATAGACGGCGAAGCGGAAGGCGGGCGGTGCCATGAACATCGGATACGCGTCGAAGACGCTCGGGTTCCCCGAGGGACGCATGCGCTCTTTGGCCATGCGGAACGCGAGCGACGAGCGGTTGTCCGAGCTCATCCACGGCAACCTATCGGCGTTGGAGGCCGTCGTCGCCTACTGCGGCGCGAACGGCATCCGCTTGTTCCGCATCGGCTCTGATGTCATCCCCTTCGGATCGAGCCCGGCGAACCGCTTGGACTGGGCGCGCATGTTCGGCGAACGGCTAGCCGCTATCGGAGCGCTGGCCGTGGAAAACAAGGTGCGGCTCAGCATGCATCCGGGACAGTACACGGTGCTGAACTCGCCGGACGACGACGTCGTGCGGCGCGCCGTGGACGATCTGGCCTACCATGCGGCCTTCCTCGACGCGCTGGGCACGGGCCCCGAGGCGAAGGTCGTCTTGCACGTTGGCGGCGCCTACGGCGACAAGCGCGCCGCTCTGGCGCGTTTCGTCGCCCGCTGCGGAGAACTCGACGCGAACGTGCTCCGGCGCCTGGTCGTGGAGAATGACGACCGCCTGTTCACCGCCGAGGACGCGCTGGCGGCGAGCGAGGCCTGCGGCATTCCGATGGTGTTCGACGTGCTCCACCATCGCCTGAACCGCAGCCCGGACGGACCGAGCGAGCTCGAGCTGATCGACGCGGCGGCGCGCACGTGGAGTACGCAAGACGGCCCGCAGAAGGTGCATTACGCGCAGCAGGCGCCGGGCAGAAGGCTCGGCAGCCACACCGACACCATCGATCTCGACGCCTTCCTCGCCTTCGCCGCTTCGCTCGAAGAGCGCGCACCCGACGTGATGCTGGAGGTGAAGGACAAGAACGTCTCGGCGCTGAAATGCTTGAACGCGCTCGACCCGGCTGGGAGGATGGCGGCGCTGGAACATGCGTGGGCGGCGTACAAGTACAGCGTGCTCGAGCGTGACCAAAAGGCGTATCAGCAGGTGAGAAACTTGCTGAAGGACAAGGACGCCTATCCGGTGCGGGAATTCTACCGCTTGGTGGACGGCGCCCTCGCCTGCCAGCCCACGACGGGCAGCGGGCGCAACGCGGCCCAGCACGTGTGGGGCTACGTGTCGAGGCACGCCACCACGCGCGAGCGCGCCTCGTTTGAGCGGCTTATGGAACGATACGAGGACGGGAAGGCCGATCTGGCGGCAGTGAAGCGGCGGCTGGCGGCACTGGCCGAGCGGTACGACCAGAAGTACCTTCTACACTCGTATTACTTCGACCTTTGATACCTCGGCCTGACACGCCATGAACTCGTCTCTTAAGACGGCAACGTGCTTTTACGTAGCGAGCGCGGCAAGAAAACCATACGATTACAGGAACCGTTGAGGGCTTACGTGCGGCCCCGCCCGGTGCTATAGTGAACCCAAGCAGAACCTGACAAGGAGGGTTCTGGATACAAGGAGGCACGCCAATGGGATACTCGATCTCTTTGCTGTGCTTTGTAGGTGCCGCGTTCTGCGTTTCGCTCATACGGCGCCTTGCCTAAGTACAGCGCGCAAAAAGGCCGGTCCGCGAAGGATCGGCCTTTTCTTTAAGCGGCCGTCAACAGGCCGGCTCCGTCTCGGCCGCAATCTTTCCCCCACCGTCCGTCCTTGCGAAACGCGTCGCGCGCATGCGCTACGATGCGATCTCCGCGCAATCGAAGGAGGATTCATGGCTGGCAGAAAAGGAGCCATCGCATTCGGCCTCGTGTACATCCCGGTGGAGCTGTTCGCCGCCACGCAAGACGACGCCGTGCGGTTCAACCAATTGGCCAAGGACAGCATGCAGCGCGTGCGCTACGTGAAAACATGTCCCGACTGCAAGCGCGAGCTGGGGCCGGAAGACATCGTGAAGGGGTACCAGTACGAAAAAGGGAAGTACGTGGTGGTGAGCGACGAGGAGCTCGACGCCATCAAAACGGAAGCCGACCGCGCTATGAAGATCGTGCAGTTCACCGATCTCTCCGACGTGTCGCCCATCTACTTCGAAAAGCCCTACCAGGTGGTGGCCCAGCCCGGCGGCGAGAAGCCGCTCGAGCTTCTGCGCCTGGCCATGGTCGACGAGGGCAAGATCGCCATCGGCACCACGGTGCTGGGCAACTCCGAAACGCCCATCGCGCTCATCCCCTACGAGGACGACCTCGTCATGATGACGCTGCACTACCAAAGCGAGGTAAAAGACATCCCGAAGGCCCAGCAGCATCCCGACATCGAGGACGCCGAGCTCGACATGGCGAAGCGCCTCGTGGAAAGCATGGACGCGCCGTTCGACCCCGCCCGCTTCAAAAACACGTACCAAGAAAAGCTCATGGGCCTCATCCAAGACAAGGTCGCCGGCAAGCAGATCGCAGCCGAGAAGCCCGCCGCGCAACCCGCCAACATCATCAACCTCATGGACGCCCTGGCCGCGAGCCTCAAGGAACGCACCGGCGAAGACGTACCCAAGGAAAAGGCGGCAAGCCGCAAGCCCCCGGCGAAGCGCCCTCCTTCTCGCAAGAAAGCGGCCTCGTAACGGGCGAACCGCCCCGTATCGGGCACGCGGCAGAGCCTATTCGCCCGGCACGGCCTTGTCGGGGCGCAGCTTCCTGGCCAAGGCCACGGAGGCGAAGCCCAGGGCGATGCCCAGCACGGCGCCCACGGCGATGTCGCTGGGGAAGTGGACGTACAGGTAGATGCGCGAGAACGCGATGAGGCACGCCACGATCACGGCCGCCACCTTCGCCGCAGTGACCGCGCGCCCTCTTTCGGGCAAACAGCAGAGCGCCGTCGCGGCCGCGAACGACACCATCGAGTGGTTCGAAGGGAACGAGGAGCCGGTGGGCGCGGGTATGAGCAGGCCCATGAAACCCGCGGCCTCGAACGGCCGCGTGCGCCCGAACAGGGGCTTGAGCACGAGCGCGCCCACGGCGGCGGCCAGCACGACGGCCAAGAGCACGGCCAGGCCGTACGTGCGCCGCTTCGGCTGCGCCAAGAGCACGGCGGCGGCCAGCAGCCAGACGAGGGCCAAATCGCCCAAGTGCGTGACGAGGGGCATGACCGCGTCGAGGAAGGGGTTGCGCCACGAGCTTTGGATGGCGTCGAGGATGGCGAAATCCATGCGAGGCCGCCTAGTCGCGCACCGCGCGGTGCGCACCGCGCGACCCTGCGCTGCCCGTGAGCGCGGACAGGAGCCCCGTGCAGCCGGCAAGCACGTCGTCGTAGGTCGTGGCGAAATCGCCCGTCCACCAAGGGTCGGCCACGTCGCGGTCCTCTCCGGCGTATTCCAGCAGCTTGCGCACTTTGCCCTTCCCCGCCCGGCCCAGCTGGCGCCTCGCGTCGCGCACGTTGGCCTCGTCCATGACGACGACCACATCCCAGTCTTCGGCGTCCTCGTCGCGCAGCCGGCGCGCGACCTTGCCGTCGCACGCTATACCCCGGGATTCCAGCACCTCGCGCGTGCCCGGATGCACGGGGCTGCCGATGACGTCGTCGTGCGTGGCGGCCGACGCGATGCGGAACCGGTCGGCCATGCCCCGGCGCTCGGCCAGATCCTTCATCACGAACTCGGCCATGGGCGAGCGGCATATGTTGCCATGGCACACGAACAGGATGCGCACAGGGTCGCTCATCGCACGTCCCCTTCCCCGTCCGGCTCGACGATCTCCTGGTAGCGCTCGTACAGCTCGGGTACCGTCTTCTTCATGCTCACCGGCTTGAACGTGGCCGCGTCCACCAGGCAATGCGTGCTGCGCCCCGTGGCGAGCGGCTTGTCGTGGTCGAGATCCTGCCCTTCGCGGAACACCTCGTAGGCGTACACGGTCTTGGTGGGGCGCGCCGACACGACGCGCGTGCGCACGACGGCCGTATCGCCGTAGCGCAGGGGCTCTCCGTAGTCGCACTCCATATGGGTGACCGGCGACATGAAGCCGGCCTGCTCGATGCGCTCGTAAGGGTATCCCACGGCCTCGAGGAACGCGGTGCGCGCATCCTCGAAGTACAGCAGGTAGTTGGCATGGTAGACCACGCCCATCATGTCCGTCTCGCCGTAGCGTATGGTTATTGGCGTGCAAACCCGCATGGCCGCGCTCACGCCCCTTTCCTTTTTGGTACCATGGTCCTATGGGCAATATCGTATCGTATATCCAGGAAAATCAGCGAACGTTCGCGGAATCACCGTTCAATCCCGTCGACAGCCTCGTGTTCTCCACGCTTTGCTATTTCAACTACGAAGCGAGCGGGCTCGTGGATCCGTCGTCGCCCGAGCGCGTGCTCCTGCACGACGTGGTGGCGCTGGCCGATTGGCGCGCGCTCACGTGCGCGAGCTGGTTGGAGGACGCCAAGGACACGCGCGCCTTCCTGCACGCGGTCATGGCGAGCCGGCGTTTGCGCGACGTGGCGCTGGCCTTCTACGCCAACGAGCGCTCGAGCGCGGTGGAGAAGCAGTTCTCGGCCACCACGTTCCTCGTGCCGGGCGCCGCCGGCGCGGACGGCCCGCTGGCCTGCCTGGCGTTCCGCGGCACCGACGGCAGCTTCGCCGGCTGGAAGGAGGACTTCAACCTGTGCTTCAAAGACGTCATCCCCTCCCAGCGCGCGGCGGCGGCCTACCTTTCGGGCGTCGCGTCGGCCGTGGAGGGCCCGCTCGCAACCACGGGCCACTCGAAGGGCGGCAACCTTGCCGAGTTCGCGGCGCTCGCAGCCGATGATAGCGCCTTCGCGCGCCTCGCGGGCGTCTACAACCACGACGGCCCGTCCTTCCTCGACGACCCCTCGCCCCGCATGCGCGACGCGCGGTTCGCCGCGCTGCTGAACAAGACGGTCCCCGAGTCCTCCGCGTTCGGCATGATACTGGAGCGCCGCGCCGACTACCGCGTCGTGCGGTCCTCGGCGCTGTCGGTGTTCCAGCACGAGCCGTTCTCCTGGCAAGTGGAGGGGTGCGACTTCGTGTACCAGGAGGCGCTCAACCCCTCCGCCGTGTTCTTCGACGAGGCGCTCGACACCTGGCTGCGCGGCAAGACGCCCCGGGAACGCGAGCGTTTCGTCGACACCATCTACGAGCTGTTCGCCTCGACGGAGGCCGGCACGTGGGCCGAGTTCCAGGAGAACCTGTTCGCCAACACGCGGCGGATGCTGGGGTCGGGCACGAAGCTGGACGCCGAGACGCGAAGCTTCATCTGGCAGACGCTCGGCAGCCTGGGCGGCATACTGAAAGACGAGACCGTCAAACGCTTCAAGCCCGCGCCGCCCACGTGGCTGCCGCGCCGGCGCGAGGCCTACGACCGGAAAGGACGAAAGCAATGAGCGAGGTATCGGCAGCGGGCGGCGTTTGCGGAAGCGCCGGGTCGAAGGCGTCGTACGGTCGCCTCACCGCGCGCATGGCGTGGCAGCTGGCCGCGCCGCACACGTGGCCGGCGGCCATCTTGCCCGTGCTCGTGGCCGTCGCGGCCGCGTCCGCCACGAGCGGCACCGTATCGGTGACGATGGCGTGCACGCTGCTGGTGATCTGCGTGCTCATGCAGTCCGCCGTGAACACGTTCAACGACTACTACGACTTCGTGAAGGGCGCGGACTCCGCCGACGACAACGTGGAGGCCTCCGACGCCGTGCTGGTGTACAACAACGTGAACCCCCGCTCGGCGCTCGCGCTGGCCGTGGGCTTCCTGGTCGCCGCGTTCGCGCTCGGCGTCTACGTCATTTTGGCGGCAGGCTGGATACCGCTCGCCATCGGCGCGGTGGGCGCGGTCATCGTGGTGCTGTACTCGGCGGGCAAGACGCCCATCTCCTACCTGCCCATCGGCGAGATCGTGAGCGGGTTCGTCATGGGCGGCCTCATCCCGCTCGCCAGCTATCAGGCGCTCACGGGAGCCTTCGACGTTCGCGCGCTTTTGTGGGCCGTGCCCACCGTCTTGGGCGTGGGGCTCATCATGTTCACGAACAACACCTGCGACGTGGAGAAGGACGTCGAGGCCGGCCGCCGCACGCTGTCGGTGCTGCTCGGCCGCGAGCGCGCACGGAAGCTGTACCACGGCGCGGTGTACACGTGGGTCGTCGCCATCGTGGCGCTGGTGGCCGCGTTCTTCACGAACGGGCTCGTGGTGATGCCCTTCATGCTGTTGGCCGCCTACCCGCTGCTGAACGCGCTGTTGAAGAACCCGCTCGCCCCTCCCGCCCGCGTGGGCGCCATGGCGCAGATATGCAGCGTGAACATCGCCCTCGGCGCGTTCTACGCCGCCGCGATCTTCGCGAGCGGCGTGACGCTGGCCGTGTAGCACCGTACGCCCTTCCCGTCGCGCCGGCTTGTCGGTTGGGCGGCGGTGGGAGGCCCGAGCAGCAAGGAGAGAACTATGGAGATCGTCCGTCTGGCACTGGGAACCCTGCTTTTGGCGGCATCCGCCGTCGTGGCCGTGCAGTTGTGGAACGGCCGCTGGCAGTTCCTGATCGCCCGGCCGATGCAGACGAAGAAGGGGGTGTTCTTCCCCGAAGGCACCCGCAAGGCGGGGCAGCGCGTTTCCTGGGCCATGGTGGCCTTCGCCGCCGCGATGGCCACGCAGGTGTCGTTCGGCATGGCCGAGATGAGCGGCGACGCGACCCTTGCGCAGATCGCCTTCGTGCTCAACCTCGTGGCGCTTGCAGCCTGGTGCGCGTTCGTGCTCTGGGCCGTGCTCGCCCACGGCAGGTCCCATGGGCGCCCGTACTTCGGCGACGGCTTCGTGCGCCTGCCCGTCACCTTGCTGGTAGGCTGCGTCGTGCTCACCGCCTCGTCGTACCTGTTCTCCTGATCGGCCGCGACGTCGCGGTATCGCGCGCCGGAAACCGCGACGTTCCGCGCCGCTCATCGCTTCGCGACGCCTCCCTGCGCCCGCTCCGCGTGCTCGGGAGTGCAACAGTCCACTGGACTGTTGC